>JAFNAV010000048.1 GCA_017860345.1 Bacteroidota bacterium
ATACGTAAATAATTGTTTTTTTAAAGGTCGTATGGAACTCGCATGTCAAATTTTCACTGTCTTTGGTGAATACTCGTATTCATGCTCGTTTCATGCGTTCGTTTTTATTTTTATGATTATCCGTAGATTACCTAATCTTTAAATTGATATTGAACTCGTCTTGACTTTTTTTTGGACACAATAGCAACACATAGTTTTTACACCAAAAAATAGATTCTCGACCACAGTAGCTAAAAATATCTTCGATATTTTTGAACTATGTGCACTTTCTTCTTATAAAAATATAGCTATTAACTCACTTCGTGTCGTTGACCGTTGGTTGTGCACAATGTGTCAAAAGTCGAGATAACTTCATTTAATGAATGTGAATAGAAACGCGGATATAGCGGATAAAACAGATTTTCGCTGTAAACTCAAAAGTTTTCCTGATACGGATTACATGACAGATTTTAGACTTCACAAATCCGTTTTATGACCACAATAAATCAGTGTATATCAGTTAAATCCGCTATATCCGCGTTTCTATTCTTTTTTTGTCATGTACTTAGAGTGTTGTTGTAAAAATATCTATGTAGTTGATTAATATTTGTTTATATGATAAATATCAAATTTCGATATTCTTTGCTAAATTATACTCACGCAAAGGCGCGAAGTCGCAAAATAAAAACACATCTATTTGATAATTATTTGTGATTTAATTTGACGCAAAGAGAAAAACTTAAATGTTTCCCGAAAGCTATCGGGATGGCGGCTTAGCGTGCTACCGACAAGTCGGCATGTTCCATTTGCGTGAAATATATATATTTTTTATACCGAACTATTGTAAAGTTTAAATACAAAAAAAGCAAAGATAGGATTTTTTGGGAATATCTCAGGATATTGGAGTAAACTGAGGGAAGAAATTGAAAGAATAGATACGCGGCTATAGCTGATTTAACTGCTTATCCCTTTCGGTCAAGCAATAAGATTTTAACCACCATAGACACATTAGAAAAAAAGATACACTCATTAAATCAAATATTTTGAACGCGAATGGAACATGCCGACTTGTCGGTAGCACGCCAAGTCGCTAAGCCGCTATGATTCAATATTTTTTAAACACAAAGCCACAAAGACACGAAAAAACACCCCACCCAAGTAAATGTTTTCAAACATTTACAACTATGTGTTCTTGGTTGTGTAAAGAATGGGAAAAATCTATGTGAAATCTATGTGTCTAAAATAGATTATATAAGTTAGACACTTATTTCAACTCCTGATTCGCATTATTTACTATAAAATACCGGCATGATAAAGGGGTGGTTTACCCATTTTCCGCGGAAAGCATCAAACTCGCGCTGAACACCGGTCATTACACCCCACTTTTCGGTAACCTTAAACTCAAACGAACCTCCAAAATTTGATGCCGGATAAGCGCTCATATTAAGCGATTTTACCAGACTGGTGTTCATCTTTTCCAAAGGGGAATAAGAGCCGAATGCGTTGATAAAAAAACGATCGCCCAAAGCTACTCGCAGGTTGCTGTTTATGGTAATATCATTGTAAAAGGTGTTGTAAACATTGAATTTCGACAATGATGCTCCGGTAGTCAGGGTCATGAAATTGGTAATCTGGTAGTTGTAGGCAGCGCTTGTGGCCGAGTATCCTCCCAGGCCGATATAATTATCGTTGACCCTTGCAGTAGTAATCCAGCTTTTGTCGTTGATAGGATACAGGCCATAAATATTCTGTGAATAATCAATATATGTGGGTATTTCTTCCATTTTAAAGTTGAGCACTTCCGCTTTGGGGGCTGCAAGCAGAGGACTGTTGGCTTTCTGTTGCAGGGTAGGCATGGGAGGGCGGGCTACCGAATCGAATCCTATCGGTTTGCTCATGGCCGTATCAGAGCCTAATACCCATTTGCGGTCGAACTTCATAGGGTCGAAAGTTGGAGTTTCGGACGTTTGTCCGGCGAGCTTCAAACAAATACAGGTGCTAATCAGAAAAAATAAACAGGCCTTCATGTCGATAAAGATTTTTAAAACAGGATAATGTGCAAATTTATGACAAATACCCATATGTTGTTCTTCCTCAGGGTGTATTTTTTAAGCCCCTTGGGTTAACGATTTGGGACACATAGTATAACATAGTTTTTTCTTTTTCTTCTCTCAAACCGAGAACACATAGTTGTAAATGTTTGGAAACATTTACTTGGGGTGGGAGAGGTTTTTTTCGTGTCTTTGTGGCTTTGTGTTTAAAAAATATTGAATCATAGCGGCTTAGCGGCTTAGCGACTTTGCGTGCAAAATGGAGTTTGCTTTTCGTTTTATGTGCCGTCAGCTATTGAGCTGTCAGGCACTACCGGCGATGACCGGCTGTGCGTGTCCCGATACTTGCTTTACCGTTTTTAGAGCCAAGACTTTAGACCTTCGACTTTCATTTTTCAATCTTCAATCTTTCGTATTCCCACTTCCCGCTACTCGCTTCCCACTACTCATTCTATAGCTTTTTCGTATTTTCGTATCAGTGCAGTTGCTGTTTTTACCGCATCGGGTTGCGGTTCGGTAGCATATTTTTCCTGGTCGTTATCTACCCAGTTTTGGGCAAAGCGGGCGCACCAGGCTGTAAAGTCGTCCTGATTAAATGCTGTGCCGTTAGCCAGCGAGTTATCTAATCTGGCTATAAACTCTTTCCAGCGGGCAAGGTAATAGGTTTTCATCAGTCCGTTCCACTGGCGGTTGGAGTAGTCGTTGAGGTCGCCGCCTCCTTTGTGCCATGTGGTGATAATTTCGCGGGCATCCCGTTCGTAATACGCTTTTTCGGCAGTTGTTTTTCCTGTGCTGGAAGCGTCGGCAAGCCACCTGCCCAGCAGGAACTCGTGCCGGGTGCCCAACAGCCGGTCGGTTTCGTATCCCAGCGCCATAAACGCCCCGGCGGCCTTGGTGAATTCGTCCCGGTTATTGCGACTATAAGCCTCCATCATTTGTTTGTAAAGCTCCATAGCATAATTGCCCAGCAACTGCCGTGTCATATTTACTAAATCAAAGCTGTAGGCATCGGTTTTTTTCGAGGCTTTACGGGCTTGGAGCATCAGCTGTATCGCTTCCAGCAGTTGCGTATTGCGGTAAGGAATGGCCGGGTCGGTAGTCCAGTGGCGTTTGGCAATATCGGTCAGTGGCGATACCTGAAAAACCACGCTGTGTGTCCATATACCCACAGCAGAGTCAACCAGCACATTCTGCACCAGCGTCTGCCAGGCCTCACGTACTTTTTTATCGATGCGTCCGGCTCTGCGGTCGGCATATTTTTCGATAATCCGGCCGGTATTTCTATCCCGGGGACTAAGCCACGGAGTTTCAAGCACGGTTTCGTAAATCACAGGATTTACATTGATGCCTTCGAGCGTGGAGCCGATACCGGTGCAGCCACTGGTCGGAGGTATATTATTGATGCGGTTAACTACTTTATTTATAGGCGCCACTAAGTGCGTGTTCCCGCCAAAGTTACCCAGATAGCACCAGATAAAAGGAGCCCCGTGAAACGACTCGGACTGACGGAAGTATTCCACTTCTTCGCAGGTGTAGTCCAGGAATATCAGCTTTCCTTTTGGTACAGCATGCACCATGGCCGACAAGCGGGGTTGTGTCCAGTGTTTGGAGTCATAATAAAACGTCCACGACATCTGATACCAAACGGCCTCCGGGTCCGATTGTGTCATCGATTCGTAGATGCTTTTCCCTACCTTAGCCAGATAGTCCGGTTCCCACGATGGCGGTGTAATTTCGTTGAACGGATCGGCCGAATACAGGTGATCTGTTCCGTAGAGTTGCTGCTGATAATCCAGAAAACGTTTTTGTATCTCGGCAAAGAGTGGCTCTTCGGGGTCGAGATAGCAAGTGGTGTATTGGGCATCCATGCCTCCCCAGCCGGGTTCTATGGTCGTAATTTTGGCCTGAGGATAGAGTGTTTTCAGTTCGGCGGGCACATGTCCGGCAAAGGCCGAAATAATAGGCTTCATGCCAAGTTGCCTGCAACGCTTCAGCAGCATTTGTTGCAATTGCTGCTGACTGCGGATATAGGCAAGTGGTAGCGGTCCTCCCCAACGGTCCATGTTGGCCATGCGGTGCCAGGGCAGGTGTGCTGGAGCGCTGAAATAAGCCAGCACCTGCTCCTGAGTCATCCCCAGCGATTCCCAAACCTGTAGCCATACGGCCTCTTGCCCGGCCAGCATCAGCGGACGGTTAATCCCGTTCATAGCCATCCAGTCGATAAATCGTTCCCATTTGGCAAAATCCCAATAAGGAAACGTGTATCCAAATGTGCAGGTATTGTTGAAAAATCGTTCCTGAGCGGTACAGGTGCGTCGTGTCTTGCCCTTGGGCAGAGGTGGTTTTACGGTTGCCGGTAGCGGTTTGTCGGCCTGCCAGTCGTAGCTGACAAGTGCAGTTTCTTTCAGGTAAGTATTGAAAGCCATCGCCATCGCCAGCGTATTGTTTCCCCTGAGTATGATGGTTTTATTTCCCCGGTCTATCTCAAAAACATCCTGTCCGTTATCCGGAGCAATCAGTTCCAAATCAAATTTATCAGCTTGTCCCGGTATCACTCTGTTGATCAGGCTTGTAATTTCGGTAGCAGTATTTTGGGCTGCAAAGGCATTGGTAAAGCATATTCCAACAATAAACAAAGCTGTCAGAAATGCGCTCTTTTTGTGTGGCATCATGGTGGTGATTTTTTTTGGATTAAAACATTAAAGAACAAAGACTAAATAAAGAAATACAGGCTTAAGTAAAAAGATGGGTGCAGGCGTTTAGATTACCCATGATATTCATTCAAATTTTGCCTGAAAGCCATCCCTGTATTTATCGGGAAACATAGCCCAACAACAACGCCCTGGTGTCTTATTATTTATTTCGCATTTTTCTTCTTTTCAAGTTTCTTGAATCCCCATAATATTAGTCCGCTACAGATTGCAAGCCCCAGTATGGCCGGTACTATGATGGATTTGCCTGATTCTCCGGCACTTTGTACGCTCCAGATAATTTTTCCGGTGGCCATTAATGCCACCACACCCAGTCCCATTAGCAAACTGCGTTTCCAGCATGTAAGTCCCAGAGCAATAAAGGATGCGGGAACTGTAATAATCAGCATCGTTTTTTGAAAATTCCACTCGCCATACAGCCAGCCTTTTTCAAATTGCAGAAACTCTTTGACATTGTCGGGTACCAGCGCAGGTGTATTGAACCAAAACATACTTGTAAAAAGGCAAAACACTGTTGCCGAAATTCCTGTCCAGCTTTGCTTATAGGCAAAATAGCAAAACGGAATCAAAAACAGAGGCCTTATATACCAGCTCCAGGGATTGTGATGCCTGTCAAAAACCCAGTCGAAAAAAGCCTGATTGGTCATTGATACAGCTATAAACACAACTGTTAGCGCCAAAAAGAGCAATGCGATAATTTTGTCAGGATTAAAGATTTTCATGTTTTGAAAATTAAGCTTACATATCTTTTTTAATCTCATCCAGCTCTACCAGTTTGTTAACGATGGCGTAGATGGTAAGCCCTGCGGTACTGTGAATTTCGAGTTTGCGGGCAATGTTGCGCCGGTGCGTAATTACAGTATGTGTGGACAGGAATAAGTCCTGAGCTATTTCTTTGTTGGTCTGGCCTTTTACCACGCAAACCAGAATTTCTTTTTCGCGCTGGCTCAGGGTTTCGTTTTCTTCGCCAGCTTCCACTACCGCGGGTTCAAATAGTTTATTCAGTTTTTCGCGTATGCTTTCGGCGGTGTCGTAGGTGGTTATTTCATCGTCGTACTGTTTGATAATGGCGGGGTCGGTCATGGCCGATGTCAGCGCAAAGCACTTTAAATCGCCTACGCCGCTGTCCTGTTTCAATCGTGCCACATCTACTGCTCCCCAATAAGCCGGATTGATAATGAGGATATCGGGCTTGTGCAGCCTGACATAGTTGTTGATAAGGTCGATGGTGGTAATCTCGAAAGTTTGTATGTGCAATCCCGTGACACGTTTCAGCACCACCGAAAGACCGCTTCGGATAATCACCGATGGTTCGGCTATAGCTATTTTGAGCGTTGTATCATTCATGCCAATTTATTTTTTTGTTCAATAGCTTCAATGTAGGGTACAAAAAAGAAATCTTCAACCTGATTGTGCATCGACAGGTCTTTTTCGCACGAAAGCAAATCAAACAGCACATCGTTAAGCATATAATTAACGCCTTTGGCCGGATAGTATTTGATGAGGATGTTTTTCAACTCTGCCAGTTTAGAGTCTACATCGGAATGCTGGTCTTCAAAATCGGCTATTTTGTATTTTCCTTCAGTTTTGCCTTTCAGCAGTTTTATCACGTAAGGAAATACGGTTTTGTCCTCGTATTCCATGTGTTTTTTTACTTCCGAAAAATATTCGTCAAAGAATTTCATAAACACCACTTTGTATGGCTCGCTTTGGTCGGACGAGTCCACAGCCGCAATCAGTTTGTTTCTGATAGAAGGGAGTTTGTAATCCAGAAAATATTCGTGGGCATTTTTCAGATATCCGATTACCGTTTCGATAGAAATAGTATCGAGCACCTCGGTTATTTCTATATTGCCTTCGGATAAAAAATTTACTACAGCCAAAAATGTATTGCAGTCGATATTGTTGGCCAAACAAGCTTCCTTAACGGTTTTGTCGCCAAAGCCGAACGATATTCCGAACCTGCTGATGGTTGAGAGCAGCGAGGCATCCTCGTTGACGAGTTCGCTCATGCGGGTACGCTCCGTAAATTTATGTGTTTGCATATTTTGTGTTTAAAATAATCAGATAGAGTTTACGATATTTGTTTTATTAGTAAAACAGTATAAACAGGTAAATGTTTCTGTGGCAAATTTAATTAAAAAATCGAAGTGATTATTGTCAGGATTCTTTTTTAAGGTGTAAATAATGCAGTACGGGAAATGATTTGAGGCCCAAAGACCATAGCGGGGGATGTATGATATTATCCTGATTTGTTCCTTCTGGTTGATTAGTGTATTTGCGGCTTAATTTAAGTTGCAAGCAGAAAGCACAATGGATAAAAATGAATATCAGCTATGTTACCTAATCTTTAAATCGATGTTTATCAGGGGTGTTTCCCCTAAAACTCCACTTACTTTTGTGTCAAGGCATATAAATAATCTTTAGTCCATGACAAAAAATCTATTTTACCTATAATTCATGGATGTGAATAGCGATTCATGTGAATAGAAACGCGGATATAGCGGATAAAACAGATTTTCGCTGTAAACTCAAAAGTTTTCCTAATACGGATTACATGACAGATTTGGACTTCACAAGTGAAGTCGGCTGATTTTCAGCTACGAATACTAATCCGCTATTTACGTAGTAAATAAATCAGAATTAAAATCCGTTTTATTACTACAACAAATCAGTGTATATCAGCTAAATCCGCTATATCCGCGTTTCTATCCTTTTTTGTCATGTACTTAGTGGATAATCATAAAAAAAAATACCACTCTATGAATTCGGGTACAAATGGCTTGTACCCGAATTGTAGAATGATATACTAACTAATACAAACAAAATTTTAATGGAAAAATTCTGATGCAAATATCGCTCAATAATCTACCGTCGGCAATACCTCGATGTAGGTATTTTTGTGTCCAAGAAAAGTGATTAGTAGGGTTTTGTCTACCTACTTACGAGTTTTTGCTCGGCATCGGTCACTTTTTCGAAGTTAAACTGTGCTACAATCTCATTTTTGTAATTCAAAATCTGATCGTTGCAGAGGTTACCGATACTACCCTCGTGAGTATGCTTTACTTTTTTATCGGGCTTAAAGTTTCCGCTCTCTATTTCGAGGCCTACCTGCTTGTAAGCATCTCTGAATGGAACTCCTGTCAGGGTGCGTCTGTTTACTTCTTCTACGCTGAAAATCAAATCGTAGCGGCTGTCGCTCAATATCCCGGTATTTACCTTTACCTGCGCCATCATCAGGGTTGTCATTTCTATACAGTTGCGCAGCTCGGCAAATGCCGGAACAAACACTTCCTTGATAATTTGCAAATCGCGGAAATAACCTGAGGGCAGGTTGTTGGTAATCAGTAGTATTTGTTGCGGTAGCGATTGCAGCTTGTTACACCTGGCGCGGGTGAGTTCAAACACATCCGGGTTTTTTTTGTGTGGCATAATGCTCGAACCGGTGGTAAACTCGTCGGGCAATTTGATAAACCCAAAGTTTTGCGAAGTGAACATGCAGGCGTCGAAAGCTAATTTTGAAATGGTGGCAGCTACTCCGGCCAGCGCATTAGCCACGGTGCGTTCCATTTTTCCGCGTCCCATCTGGGCATATACCACATTGTAGTTCATGGTATCGAAACCAAGCAGGTTGGTAGTGAGCTGGCGGTTGAGCGGGAACGACGAGCCATATCCGGCAGCAGAGCCCAGCGGATTGCGGTTGGTTATTTTGTAGGCCGCCAGCAGCATTTGCAGGTCGTCGGCTAAGCTTTCGGCATAAGCGCCAAACCACAGTCCGAACGATGAGGGCATGGCCACCTGTAAGTGTGTGTATCCGGGCAGCAGGACGTCTTTATACCGGTTGCTTTGTTCTATAAGCACTTCAAACAGTTCGCCTACGGCATGTACCGTTTTAGCCAGTTCGGCCCGGGCAAATAGCTTCAGGTCTACCAGTACCTGGTCGTTGCGCGAGCGTCCGCTGTGAATTTTTTTGCCTGCATCGCCAAGTTTTCGGGTTAGCATCAGTTCCACCTGCGAGTGTACATCTTCTACGCCTTCTTCAATAACGAAATCGCCTGCTTCGGCTATTTTATAAATTTCCTTCAGTTCGGCAAGCAATACTTTCAGCTCATGGGCATCGAGTAAGCCAGCCGATTCAAGCATGGTGATATGTGCCATGGAGCCCAATACATCATATTTTGCCAGAAATACATCCATCTCGCGGTCGCGACCCACCGTAAATGCTTCAATCTTAGCATCTACCTGCGTGTTTTTTTCCCAAAGTTTAGCCATAAAATATACCTCCTCACTTTTACAGGAGAATTTAAGTTAGTTCACATGTGTCAGTTCTCAATGTTGTAAAAGAGTCTGCTGCCTCTTCTACCTGCGCTCGGTCAGGTTTTTTCAGGCCTTAGCGTTCAGCGACTTTGCCAGCAGCTCGGCTATGGTGTTGATGCCTTGCTGTAGTTTATTGCCAACCATCATTTTTATCATGGCAGGCAGTTCTGCTTGTAGCGTAAGCTTCATTTTGGTGTCGTTTTCGGCTACTTGCTTGAGTTGTATCCATGCCTGAACCTGCACCGGAGCATTGTCCGACTCTAATTTGATGGTTTTAAACGGCTCCCTGTTTGTAATTCTGAATCCTATTCGTCCGAATCCGTCAACCGCAAAACTACAGCTGTCAGCATCGAATTGCAGGTCCTTTACTTTGTCGTTCAATTCGGGATTGCCGGCTAATTTTTCTAAATTATTTAAGTCGCTCAGTATGCCAAAAACCATTTCTTCGTTCGAAGAAATGGTTTTAATTTCACTTTCGTATGTTGTCATTTATTAATTATCTGATTAAATATTTTGCACCCGGGTACCCGGAAGTTGAGGTCAGAAAAACCCTGACTGAATCCCGGTTATTTCAGGTCTTTTTTCCAGTCGGCCGGGTTTTCGCGCCACTCTTTAAGCGTATCAATATCGTCTTCCGATATGTATTTGGTTGCTAATGCTTCGGCCAGTACAGCATCGTAAGTACATAAGGTGGTCAGCTTTACTTTAGCCGATTTGAATTTCTGGTCGGCTACAGGAAATCCGTAAGTAAAAATAGCTATCATGCCTAATACTTCCGAACCGTCGTTGCGAATGGCTTCTACCGCCTTCAGGCTGCTTCCGCCAGTGGAAATCAGGTCTTCAATTACAACCACTTTTTGTCCAGGGCGCAAATCTCCTTCTATCAGGTTTTCCAGTCCGTGGTCTTTAGGCGATGAGCGGATGTAGATAAATGGTAATCCGAGCGCATCGGCTACAAGGGCACCCTGAGCAATGGCTCCGGTGGCAACGCCTGCAATCACTTCTGCATCGGGATACATCTCAAGTATCAGTCTTGATATTTCAACTTTGATAAAAGTACGTATCTGCGAATAGGAGAGAGTCTTGCGATTGTCGCAATATATGGGTGATTTCCATCCCGAAGCCCAGATAAACGGGTTGTTCGGTTGTAGTTTTACTGCCTTGATTCTGAGTAGTTTTTCGGCTACAGCTTTTTCTAATGCTTTCATTTTTGTTTTCTTTGCCGGTTAATTAAACCCTGATGATATACCTTAATCGAAAAGTGTCCTTTTCGTGGTACAAATGTACTTAAACATTTTTGTATGCAAAAGGGATAAAAAGATATTATAAAACATTTTTTAAACCTCTGATTTGCATATAAATGCAATTTCAGGAATATTTAAAGTATATGTATACACTCCTTGTTTTAATACATGGGGGGCAAAAAGGCATCTTCGATATGATCAATGATGTACTCCTGACCCATGGGCGCAACCGATATGATGTCGAATCTTGTTTCGCCCTGCCAGCCAAAACGGCGAATGTACTCGTCGGCCGCATTGACGATGTTTTTGATTTTCCGGTTATTTACAGCCACTTCGGGAGCGTACAGTGCTTGCGAGGTACGGGTTTTCACTTCTACCACTACAAGCATATCGTCTTTTTCGGCTACTATATCAAGTTCGAGCTGACCGGCACGCCAGTTGGTGTGCCTGATGCGGTAGCCCTTTTCGCGTAAATAGGCCTGAGCTCTGAGCTCGCCTTCGTTGCCAAGTTCGTTGTGTTCCGACATCTGTGTAAACAATTTTAAATGGTTAATGGATAAGATTTTATGCAAATTTAAAGTTTTTGTTGAGAATAACATTCTCTTTGAGCAGATAATATTATTTTTGTAATGAAAAAATAAGAATACATGGCAAAAAAAGCACCGATACCCGCTTCGCAGCGTAACTCGCTACGTACCCACAGGCAAATTTTTACTCTTAATGATGAAGAAAATAAAGCACTTAACCGTTATGTAGCTAAGTACAATGTACAGAATAAGTCGAAATTTATACGCGAAACACTTATGAAGGCAATCATTCACAGGTTCGAGGAAGATCATCCTACATTGTTCTGAGTACCGGAGTTCGTTTACACGGGAATCAAATTTAATTTAAAACTTTCATAAAAAAACAAAACATATGGGATATTTACTGGCATTGGCAACTTTTGTTGTCGGATTTTTAATGGCTTGGTTTGTAAATGAACGAAAGCTGCGAAAATACATTGACAATCAGTTAAATGCAAATGCCGAAATACAGAATGCCCTCTCGGAAAGTGAGAAAGATAAATCGGTGGCACTGGAAACTCTGCGGCTGAAAACAGAAGAAAACAGCCGTTTGCAGGACGAACTGGCACGTATTTTGGTGCTTGCTAACGAGCGTGCGCTTGATATAGCTACGCTCCGGGAAGTTAATAAAAACCTGACCGAAAAACTCGAAAGCCAGAAAGCTGAGACAGAGAATTTGCAAAAACGTCTTACTGTTGAGTTCGAAAACATTGCGAATAAGATTATGAAAGAGCGCTCGGACGAATTTTCGGTTGTCAACCACAAGAATATGGCTGATATACTCAATCCGCTTAAGGAAAAAATTCAGCTTTTCGAGAAAAAAGTGGATGAAACATATGATAAGGAGCTGCGGGACAAAATTAGCTTACGCGAAGAGGTAAGAAAGCTCACCGAACTGAATACGCGCGTGAGTGAGGAGGCTAATAACCTGACCAAAGCGCTGAAAGGTGATGTGAAAAAACAGGGTAACTGGGGCGAAATAGTGCTCGAAAGGGTTTTGGAACGCTCAGGCCTTACCAAAGGGCAGGAGTACGAGCGCGAAGAGGTGATTGAGGGTTCGGGCAACAATGTACAACGACCGGATGTAATTGTGCATTTGCCCGATAATAAGCATATCATCATCGACTCAAAAGTATCGTTGGTGGCTTACGAGCGGTTTACTTCGGCCGATACCGAAGAGCAGCAGATGTTGTTTCTGAAAGAGCATATCAATTCGCTCCGAAGCCATGTGAAACTGCTTGGTGAGAAGAATTATCAGAATGCACTAAATATCAATACGCCCGATTTTGTGCTGATGTTTGTGCCCGTGGAAGCTTCGTTTTCAGTAGCTGTACAGGCCGATGGAGAGTTGTTTTCGTACGCATGGGAACGTAAAATAGTAATTGTAAGTCCTACTACGCTATTGGCTACGTTACGTACCATATCGTCGATATGGAAACAGGAAAACCAAACCAAAAATGCGCAGGAAATAGCCCGACTGAGCGGTACGTTGTACGATAAATTTATTGGTTTTACCGAAGATATGGTGAAGATAAAAACCAATATCGACAGGGCTTCCGGGGCTTATGACGATGCAGTGAAAAAAATGCGGGATGGCAATGGGAATATTATCCGTACGGCCGAAAAAATAAAAGAACTGGGCGCTAAAACAGGGAATAAATCGCTGCCCGGTGGATTCGAAATAGCAGATTAGTTTATCGGTTTGTCTGACTGCTACTTACAATTTAAAAAAAACTAAGTACTATCATAAAGTAGTATTATTAAAATCAGACAAGTATCATTGGGATGGATAAAACTCCTTAGGTTTTTTTAATCCTTCCTGAGTAAATTTATATATAATGAAGGTAAGATTGTTGTTTTCAATAAGTATGATTTTGGTTAGTTTCTCCCTGGCTGTAGCACAAACCGTGCAGAAGCCCGATTCTGTAAATAAACCATCCAAAATAGATTTAAACGAATGGATTGAACAGGTGGTTGAGAAACAAAGGCAGGATGTTAAGCTCGATTCGGTTGTTACTAAGTCTTATGGCGCGCAATTGCAGCCAGAGAAGAGCCAATTGCCGGACATCATTTCCGATTATTACATCTATCATGCGGTAAGTGAAGCTTCGCCTGTAGTGGTAGATACCTTGTTTATTAAGGCCAATCCTTTACTGATTGATTTGGTTTATCGCAATCCTGAGTTCAGATTCAGCCGTAATGACAGGCTATATCCGTATAAGGTGTTTTTCGGCGTAGAGCCAGCTACTCTGACTGATAATTTGTACAAGCCCCGCGAAGTGCCCGGTTCTGAAAAGATTATTGCCGATCTGCGTGAGCAGGCCATCAGGAAGCTGGCGCTTACTGCTCCGAAAATTTTTGTGTACAGAGCTGAGAATCTTCCGGGTACCGACGATGTAAAAAGCAGAATTATCCATAACGATGATTTATCAAGAATCCGGTTTGCCGATGTTGACAGGTTCAGGAGAGACCCTAAAAAGAAAATTGAAGTGGCTAAGGCTCAGGCTGGCCCGTGGACCAAGAAGGCAAACGTGTTGATGCAGTTTTCGCAAAATATGGTCTCGAACAACTGGTATCAGGGTGGTAACAGTAATATGGCTGTGCTTGGCGTACTTACCGGGCAGCTCAACTATGATAATAAAAAGAACATACAGTTTGAGAATAATGCCGAGTGGCGGATGGGCTTTTACTTTGTTGACGACACTACTGCGCTGCGCACAATTAATGTGAATAACGACTTGCTGAAAATAAACAGTAAAATGGGCTTGAAGCTCAGCGGTAACTGGTATTACAGCGGGTCGGTAGATTTTTCAACACAGTTTCTGAACAACTATAAAGCTGTAAATTCCAACGATCTGAAGGCTACCTTCCTTACCCCGATTCGCCTGAATGTGGGCATTGGTTTGGATTATAAATACAAAAAACTGTTCTCGCTGGCTTTATCGCCTTTAGCGTATAAGTATATTTACATCAACGAAACTGACGAAACAAAGATTAATCCTAATTTATTTGGTATAGAAAAGGGTAAAAACCACCTCAGCGAGGTTGGTAGCTCATTCAAAGCTTTACTTGCCTATAGTCCGTTCAGGGAATTGCAGGTAAACTCCACGCTCTCTTTTTATACCAATTACGAGAAAGTGGAGATTGACTGGGAAATTGTAGGTAACTTTACCATCAACAGATTCCTGTCTACACGCCTGTCGCTAAACCCGCGTTACGACAATACCGTGATTTTGGCTGGTGGCGAAAAAGCCCAACTTCAGTTTAAGGAACTGCTTAGTTTCGGGTTTTCGTATAAACTGCTCAACTAAAGATTATTCCGTATACAACGAATGCCAGCTATCGAATACTTCGAGCTGGTATTCGCCGTATTTGGCCAGTTCGTTTCTGATAGCTTCAACCCGGTGCTCTTCATTTAGTTTTGATTTTGAAAAAAACTTATCGGCGTAGCAAATCAGTTTTTCTTCGCCCGACAAGGGCAGCATATCTCTGCGGGGTAGTGGTAGCTTGTTTTCTACAATAGTTTTCAGCGTAAGTCCTACGCCGGTATGTCGTTCGCATACCAAAGCGTGCCGGGGTAAGCCCTCTTTGCGCAAGAGGTCGGCTCCCAGATAACCATGCTCAATGTATTTATGGGTGCCGTTGCAGGCAATACCCGGAGCGTAACACATGAAAATGCCAATGTCGTGCAGCATGGCAGCTTCGGCTATAAATTCGGTATCGAGCTGCAGTTCAGGCTTCCGGGCGGCTATGGCAAGAGCCTTATCTCTTACCCTGAGGCTATGTTCAACAAGTATGTGGTACAGCTGACTGCCGGGTTCGTAGTATTTCCGGATTATTTTTTCGGTATCAAGCATTGGATGTTACAATATTTTCAGATTCGAAATTACAACATTTTTTTGACATCCGGTGTTCAAAAAAAGCTATCGTAATAAAATAATATTGGTTCTTCTTCTGTTTTAAAATCATATTCGCATTGCTTATTTCCAATACTATCCGTATTTTTACATCATAAATCTATTTATAAATACTATATGGCTGAGATGAATTCCGGTTTAATAAAAGACTGCGGATGGCCGTCGGGCGATGAGCTCATGAAGCGCTATCACGATGAGGAATGGGGTGTGCCCTTGCACGACGACCATAAGCTTTTTGAATTTATGTTGTTGGATGCTTTTCAGGCTGGTTTGAGCTGGCGTACAGTTTTGTATAAGCGCGATGCATTCAGAGCGGCATTTGATAATTTTGATGTGCTGAAAGTGGCTGATTATGATGAAGCTAAAATTCAAAGCCTGATGTTGGATGCCGGAATTATTCGTAATCAGGCTAAGATACGGTCTGCTGTTACCAATGCGCAGGCATTTATACGTGTACAGCGCGAGTATGGTACTTTCGACAAGTTTATCTGGCAGTTTACAGGTGGGCGTACCAAGGTCAATCGTTTTAGTTCAATGTCCGAAATACCGGTTAGCTCGCCCGAGTCTGACGCCATGAGCAAAGAGCTGATTAAGCGCGGATTTAAGTTTGTGGGCACCACTATTTGTTATGCTTTTATGCAGGCAGCCGGCATGGTCAACGATCATATTGTAACTTGTCACAGGCATGGTGTGTGTCAGGAAAGTGAAATACAGAAATAAATATTTATTCATTTTAAGAACATTTTCTGAGGTTTTATAGTTTTTATATCAGCTTCGAGTATTATTTTTGTATCAAGGTTTAAGGTATGAAACGGGCATTCCGAAAAAGCTTCCGGTATGCTGTATGCAAGTTCCATACGACCATTAAAAACAACAATTTTCGTATGAATCTGAATGTAAAAAATGAAACCTCCACCCTGAAAGCCGTTGTACTGGGCCAGCCGGGGTCCATGGGCAAAGTACCTGCGCCGCAAGAAACCTACGATGCTAAATCGTACGAAACGGTTGTGACGGGCACTTACCCAACCGAAGAGGCTGTATCCAGAGAGATGTCGGCATTTGAAAAGGTGTTGCTGAAATACGATGTGCAGGTATTCCGGCCGTGGATGCTCGACAATTGCAATCAGGTTTTTGCGCGGGATGTGGGTTTTGTTATCGACGATATGATTATAAACTCCAATATCATCCCCGACCGTGAAGATGAAAAGGAGGCTTACGAAGTGGTGTACGACCAGATAGCCTACAACAAAATTTATAATTTACCCGAAAGGGCTCATGTAGAGGGTGGTGATGTGGTACTTTGCAACGATAAGGTGTTTGTGGGGGTATATACCGGAGCCGATTATCCGCAACTGAAAACGGCACGTACCAATGAATATGCTTTTGGGTTTCTTAAAGAACTGTTTCCGCATAAAAACTTTATTCCTCTTGAACTGATTAAACATGATACCGATCCGTATCGGTGTGTATTGCATCTCGACTGTGCTTTTATGCCGGTATCGTACAATAAAGCTCTGATTTATAAAGATGGTTTTCGGTTCAGGAAGGATTACGAACTGTTGATTGAGATTTACGGCCGGCAAAACGTATTTGAAATTACTGCCGAAGAAATGTATTTGATGAATACAAATATATTTTCAATTTCGCCGGAGGTAGTGGTGTCCGAAAATAACTTTACAAGGCTCAACCGCCATCTCGAAGAGGCCTGGGGGCTTACTGTGGAACGTATTCCGTACCACGAAATATCGAAAATGGGTGGTTTGCTGCGTTGCTCTACACTGCCTTTGGTGAGGGTGGACTGAAAATTGGGATTTATCTGAAAACTATGATGCAAAATACGAGTAAAATACTGATGATAGAACCGGTAGCTTTTGGCTATAATGCCGAAACAGCCGTGAATAATTTTTTTCAAAGCAAAGGCTCTGTTTTATCAACTGATGTGCAGGCCAATGCGCTTGCCGAGTTCAACAATATGGTGAGCCTGCTTCGTAATAAAGGGGTGGATGTGATGGTTGTAAAAGATACCCCGGAACCGCACACGCCCGATTCGGTTTTTCCAAACAACTGGATTTCGTTTCACGACGATGGCAGGGTGGTGCTGTATCCTATGTTTGCCGAAAATCGCAGGTTGGAGCGCCGGATGGATGTGTTGACTACAATTGCCCAAAAGACTGGCTGTCAACCAAAAATCATTGATTACAGTATTTACGAGAAAAACGGGCGCTTTCTGGAAGGTACGGGGAGCATGATTTTAGACCGGAGCAACAAAATAGCTTATGCGGCCATATCGCAGAGAACCGACCCTGCCCTGTTTCTGGAATTTTGTAAGGATTTTGGCTATGAGCCGGTATCGTTCAGCGCCTTTCAGCAGGTTGGCGCTAAGCGTTTGCCTGTTTATCATACCAACGTAATGATGTGTGTGGCCGATAGTTATGTGGTGAGATGTACCGACAGTATTGATGATAAAAAAGAGCAAATCAGGGTGATGAAGTCTATTTTGGAGTCGGGTAAAGAGATTATTGAAATATCTGAAAAACAAATGCAGCATTTTGCCGGCAATATGCTGCAGGTAATCAATGCGGATGGCAAAAAATTATTAGTTATGTCGCAAACAGCGTTCAACTCGCTACCGGCTGATAAAATTGAAAAACTACGGACTTATAATGAACTGCTTGTAGTGAACGTGCCAACCATCGAAAAACTGGGTGGCGGCAGCGTGAGGTGTATGATGTGCGAAGTGTTTTAGCGGCGAAAATGTTTTAATCAGGACGGCTTAATGTAGCGGATTCAAAAAACATCTGAGCTTTATACAAGTTTTGTTAGTTCTTCTTCTTGAAAATATAGTAGCTTATAAAATGACCCATATAAATATAAATGAATGGAAAATAAAAAACTGACTGCTCCCGAACTGATGGAGCTCGAAAACAAATACGGAGCTCACAACTATCACCCCATGCCCGTAGTGCTTGAGCGGGGCGAAGGCGTGCATGTGTGGGATGTTGACGGTAAGCGTTATTACGATTTTCTGTCGGCTTACTCAGCAGTTAATCAGGGACATTGTCATCCGAAAATTATCAACACCCTGATAGAGCAAACCCGAAAACTCACACTTACATCCCGTGCATTTTACAACGATAAACTGGGAGTGTACGAAGAATTTGTAACCCGTTTTTTTGGTTATGATAAGGTGTTGCCCATGAATACTGGAGCCGAAGCCGTGGAAACTGCCATTAAGCTTTGCCGCAAATGGGCATACGAACGGAAAAAGATTGCTGAAAATAATGCGCAGATAGTGGTTTGCGAAAACAATTTTCATGGTCGTACTACCACCATTGTTTCCTTTTCGGTAGATCCCGACGCGTACTCAAACTACGGCCCCTATACGCCGGGTTTTGTAGTTATACCTTACAACGATGTTAATGCTCTTGAGCAGGTGCTTACGGCCAACCCTAATATTGCCGGTTTTCTGGTAGAGCCTGTTCAGGGCGAAGCGGGAGCTTATGTGCCCGACGAGGGCTATCTCCGCGCGTGCCACGCATTGTGTCGCCGTCATCAGGTGCTTTTTATTGCCGACGAGGTACAAACGGGTATTGGGCGTACCGGTAAGTTGCTTGCCTGCGACCATGAAGAGGTGCATCCGGATATTCTTATCTTGGGAAAAGCACTTTCGGGCGGTGCCTATCCGGTATCGGCGGTGTTATCGTCTTCCGATATTATGGATGTTTTCCGTCCGGGACAGCATGGTTCTACTTTCGGTGGAAATCCGGTGGCGGCTGCGGTAGCCGTGGCTGCTCTCGAAGTAATTCGCGACGAGCATCTTACTGAAAATGCTCAGGAGCTTGGGCAGTATTTTCGCGCCGAAATGGATAAACTGTGTCAGACCTCGGAGGTGGCTTCGTTCGTCAGAGGAAAAGGCCTCCTTAATGCTTTGATTATTAATAATGAAAACCATAAAAATCTGGCCTGGGACGTTTGTCTGAAGTTAGCCGAAAACGGTCTGTTGGCAAAACCCACTCATACAAACATTATCCGGTTTGCCCCGCCGCTGGTTATTACGCGCAGTCAGCTTACCGAATGTATCAGCATTATTGGGGATACTATCAGGAGTTTTTGAATAAAACCCCGAAAGACAGTTCCATTAAGGCATTATTTTGTTACATATAAAACATAGATTTTTCATTGCGGTATTTAAGTCAAAAGACTTATGTCGTAAGTCATAGGTCAAAAGTCCTGACTCTTGGTTCTAAAAGCTGTAAAGCAAACATCGGGACATGCGCAGCCAGTCATCGCCGGTAGTGCCTGTCAGCTCAATAGAAGCCCTCTAACCTCCGCCGTGGCGGAGAAATAAGAGTGCGGCGCGATGGGCATCTGGTATATCATTCATCACTTATCATTAAAAAAAACACCCCATTAAATCCCAATTTAATTATATTTTGCACGCGAAGGCGCAAAGCCGCAAAGCCGCTAATGACTTTAAAATTTCACAGTGTCTCACAGTGTTCCTGTTCTCTTTTTATCGGTGTTTCACAGTGTCTTTTATCGTTTTTCCAATGGCTATCGGGATTATCATTCATCATTTATCACTTATCATATTCTGTCGAGGGGCATCGCCCCGATTTCTTTGTAGCAAAAAAGAAGCCCTCACCCACCTCGAGGGTTGAAGACCCGAGATAGACTAAGACCTTAACCACCATAGGCACATTAGAACAACGACTTGTGGATTAAGATTTTACAGTTTCGTTAAGTTCATGACAAAAAAAAGAATAGAAACGCGGATATAGCCGATTTAGTTGATATACATTGATTTATTGTAGTAATAAAACGGATTTTAATTCTGATTTAGTTACTACGTAAATGGCGGATTAGTGCTCGCTGCTGAAAATCAGCTGACTTCACTTGTGAAGTCTAAAATCTGTCATGTAATCCGTATCAGGAAAACTTTTTGGGTTTACAGCGAGACTATGTTTAATCCGCTATATCCGCGTTTCTATTCACATGAATCACTATTCACGTCCATTAATTATAGGTAAAATAGGATTTTTGTCATGTACTAAATAACGGGACTTCGTTCAACAATTGTTTTACAATGCCACTTCCTGCGTATATACTTCGCCAAAACGGTTGGTGACTTCAATCTTCAGATTTTTGGTTTCGGCAGCCGGTTTTGCTCTGAAAAGGTGTAGGGTATGATACCCTGTTCCTTTGCCGTTTTTCATGGTGATAAAATCCTGATCTTCGTCGGCGAACTGCTCCATTGTGCCTTTCAGTACGTTATCTTCGTACCATTTCACCTGATAGCTGCTGTCGTAGTCCCACACATTGGCCACTACGTATCCGGCCTGTGTGGCAAATTCGCCCGGCTTATACACCCTGAACTGATAGTTGAGGGCTTTGCCCGTAGCCTTATAATGCCATTTCACCTCATTGCCCTTTACATCCACTATCAGATAACCATTGGGTGCACCGCAACGGTTCACTGTGCCAGCCCACCATGCACCGCAGGCAGCGCCTATGTTATGTTCGTAAATGCCGGGAGCCGGTTCCTCGTTTTCGTAAAAGTGTGTATGTCCTGCAAATATATGCACCTGATAGCCCTGTAGTATCTTAAGCAAATCGGCAGTGTTTGTAGTATTGCCCGAACCTTCCGACGACTTATTAGACGTAGGGGCATGTACGTTCAGGAAAACCACAGTGCCTTTCGCCACGTACCCAAGGTCTTTTTTCAGCCATTCTAACTGCTCGGGCGTAAAGCGTTCGGTGTATTTTTTGCCGGCAAAATAATCGATATTCTTCATGGTAATAACATGTATATTCCCGATATTGAAAGAATAATCCACCGGCCCGAAAAACGACTCGTAGATTTCCTCGGCATAGTTGCCCTGAGGATTTTCCGAGTTGTGCAGGTCATTGTATTTCAAATCAAAATCGTGATTGCCAATGGTAGAAAACACCGGAACATGCAAACCCGAAAACATGGCTTTGTACAAGGTAAACAAGCCCATTTCATCAAACACATTATCGCCCAGAGTCATGGCATATACGGGCTTATTGCCAGTCTGCTTGATGGTTGCCCTGAGGTCGGTCATGGTTTCTTTGTCGAGTCGCTCCATGTGAGCCGTGTTTTTCACCTGCGGGTCGGAGATGGCCAGATACACAAATTCATCCTGCTTGTTCGTACGGCGGTTAAGTTTAAAATCGCGGCGATTAACGGCCTGTCCCGACGACAATCGGGCATAAAAGCTACTTACCACATCTGGCTCTATATCAAAGTCCGAAGGGATTGAGATACTTACAAATTTACTGCGGGTAAGGTCCGAAGGCAGATAATATATACCGTTTTTATTGGTTACCGTAAAGTTTTTACCGTCGTTCACCACTACGCCCTCAACAGGCTTTCCGGCATTATCTACCACTAATCCTTTCACCGTCATACCGGTTTTATCCGGCACACTGGTTTCCGACACCACTATGTCCTGCGGGTCGTTTCCGTTCACCGCCTGACAGTTCAATAATGAGATATTAAACAGGATCAATAATCCTGCTATGATTGATATTTTAGTTTTTTTCATACGCGAATAAATGTGTTGTTTGATATTTACGGGTTGTTTGTTTTGTGTTGTTAATGAGAATCAGGAATTGAAATTAATCTATCGGATTTCAATATCAATAGAATAGACCGGTTATAATGTTTTATTATCTGCAGGAGACATTCATGTTATATCTTTGTTTATCCCCTATGGGAAATGGTTTCCTTTATTGCTTATCCACATTAGTCTGGTAATATACATATTCGTCTCAAAACTTTTGTGTCCCTACAGCCAAAGTAAAAATCTATTAAACCACAATAGGCACAATAGAAAGAATATTAATGTGCCAATTATAATATAGAGCACAATAGCCAAATACCTTTCGGCATTTAAACAGAACGAAATTGTTTTAGTACATGACAAAAATCCTATTTCGCCTATAATTAATGGACGTGAATAGTGATTCATGTGAATAGAAACGCGGATATAGCGGATTAAACAGATTTTTGCTGTAAACTCAAAAGTTTTCCTGATACGGATTACATGACAGATTTTAGACTTCACAAGTGAAGTCAGCTGATTTTCAGCTGCGAGCACTAATCCGTCATTTACGTAGTAAATAAATCAGAATTAAAATCCGTTTTA
>JAFNAV010000103.1 GCA_017860345.1 Bacteroidota bacterium
TAGTCAGGCAATTTTTCACATCTTATTATTCCCTTAATCCTTAGTTTTTATGGACAGAGTAAAACTTATTTTCTCGCTGGTTCTGCTTATCATTATGTCAGCACAATTTTCCCGCGCAAATTTATTATTGGCAGATGAAGCCGTGAAAGTTATTCGCGTAAATTCCGGTGACAGTCCACGTGTTTCTCCCGGCAGTGGTTATACCACTTTTAATATCGAACTTGTAGGGAAGGAGCTTATTAAGAGCTACGTCTAAGCTATCTATAGTAATACTGCTAAGGATAACATAGTAATAAAACACGTTAAATGATTTAATTGATTATTTCAAACCAACTTTTGCTATCAAAAGATTAAAATATGTCTTTCAATGTTTTTATAAATTCTCAAACTCTACTATATAATTATGAAACAGACCTACCACTTAAAATCTATCCTGTTATTGACAGGTTTATTATTGTTAATACCTTATTGGTGTTCAGCACAAAGTATTAATTATGCTTATGATAATGCAGGAAACCGTGTTAGCCGCACATTGGATGTAGGACCACAGCAAGCAGCTGTTCGTCATGACAATGATTCGGTTATCTACCATGAAGTGTTGTCTAACAAAGAAATTTCACTTTATCCGAATCCTGTTAAAACGAATCTTACGGTAAATGTGAAAGGCTATGATTCAGATGTGAACGGTGAGTATTACATTTTTGATATACAGGGTAAAATGATGCTGCATCATAAAATGAATTCTGAAAGTTTTCAGATTGATATGTCGGCTTACGCTTCAGGCAATTATATCATGCGTATAGTACTCGATGGTGAATCAACTACCTGGAAAGTAATAAAAAAATAAACCGATAAAATTATGAAAAAACAGATAAGTTCAATTGTTCTTTTGCTTTGCATTTTATCCTTTCAGGCAAGTTTTGCTCAAAAAAACGATTCGATAAGAACAAATAATAAGGATAACGATAACGATAACAAAAAGAGTAATAAACCCGATCTCGTTAATTGGTCGGAAGCAAGAATAAAACTATGGGAGGATTCTGTAAAACAAGCCTTATTCCCTCAACCTGTAATTGATAGTGTTGAAATAAATGATAAGCATCAACCGACAAGCAATGCGAGTAAGATAAGTACAATGGCAAAAGTTACGACTTCCAATAGCTATGTTCCGGATATTGCATATATAGATCAATCAAAAGCTGTTGGTGAGATAGCCATCAATCAAAGCATTACACCAAGTGGAGCAACCACTTATACAGTACCTGTGGAAATTTCTCCCGGAGCCGGAGGGTTACAACCTCAGATAGGAATGGGATACAACAGTCAGGGCGGAAACTCAGTGATGGGTATGGGCTGGAATATTGGAGGTCTGTCTTCCGTTACCCGAGTTTGCAGAAACCAGCATTATGACGGAGTAACACAAGGTATTACAATGAATACCAGCGATGCGTTTGTACTTGACGGGCTGCGTCTGATAAAAATCAGCGAAAATGCAAGCCAGATAAGATATGAGTCAGAGCAAGGAAACATCAAAGCTGTAGCCTATATAAGCGGAACTTTAGTGAAGTATTTCGAAGTTTTTTATCCCAATGGTAACAAAGGGGTATTTGGATATATCAATAACAGTTTATCAAAATTAAGTTATCCGCTAACAGTTTTAACTGATTTGAGAGGAAACTCCGTCAATTATAGCTATAACTTCAGCAATAATAAATATTATATAACGGGCATAACTTATGTGGGTGGTTCAATAGAATTTCAATACCAAACAGGGAGAACTGATCTTGTCGTCAACTATCAGGGAGGTTTGAAAGTAACTGATGATCGCTTATTAAGTTCTGTCATTTGTAGATATACGTCCAATGTTATACGAACATATAGTTTTGAATACATCACACAGAAACGCACATCACTGCTTAATAAGATAA
Source organism: Bacteroidota bacterium (assembly GCA_017860345.1). Taxonomy (GTDB): domain Bacteria; phylum Bacteroidota; class Bacteroidia; order Bacteroidales; family Paludibacteraceae; genus Paludibacter. The sequence continues at coordinate 1,929 of JAFNAV010000103.1, forward strand.
ATTGTTCGGCCGGAGGCTCCTCGTTTAATCCGCTTATATTTTATTATGGTGAGAATAACGTAGCGAGTTCCTTTAGTAAAGGACAAACACAGTTAATAGAATGGTATGCATTTACTACTCCCGGACAGGTGATACTTGAGAAGGGAAAATTTGACTATGGATCCGAAGACGATGGATTGATTGTACTCCCTTATAATGAATCATACTGGAATTATCAACGTTCGGCAACTCTATTTCGACATTCACAAAATCAATTTCAGAACTTATACAGCGGTACAGAGAAAATTTTTCTTTACACAGGATTGAATCAGTCCTATGTATCACCTATGCCATATTTATTTACTGAGGCAAATTTCATTAAAATATTTTGTGCCAATACCGATGGTAAAAATGAAGAAGAAGTAGTAAAAATAAATAATGGTATAGTAGGAAGTTATGACCAGATTATTTTCAATGTATATAATGCCAGCTTGTACACCGGTCTTGCGAAGAAATACACACGCACCTTTAATTTTTCAACGGTTTTGACCGATTCTGATGGAAAGCAAAGCATACATCCCAAATTCTATTTCCCGGGAGACTTTAACGGCGACGGTAAAATGGAAGTTTTAGCTGTATCAAATCATAACCCGATAGGAAGCGGTGTTACCACCAAATGTTATCTTTTTGATCTGGAGACAAACACCAAGCTTTTTGAAGGATATACATTCCCCTATATTGTAGAATTCTATGGAACTAATCATACAGATCCATCAGCAGCGTTCCAAAATACAGACCGATTGTATGCGCTTGATTACAATGGTGATGGGAAAACAGATATATGTCTGATTAACGATCAGGGAATCAATATCTATACATTTAACATTAGCGGTTCTTCCTATAGTTTGTCGTTGGTATCGACTTACACAGGATTGAAAAAAGCAGATTTGGATGGTAAGATATTAATGTTAGGGGAGTTCAATGGAGATGACAAACCTGATTTCCTGCTATCACCTGTTTCTCAATCATCCGATTGGAACATACTTTATTCAATGGGCAACGGGCAGTTTGAAAAAAGCACTTTCAGCATGTTTAGATATTCATTTGACAGTTATCAGTTGCAGGATATCAACTCGGATGGTCTGACAGATTTGATCACTACAAGTTCTGCAGGCTTTCAAACTTATCTTGCTGTCAGTGGTAATGGATTTCAATTAGAAACATCGAATACGTATGATAGTGCGAACTCACTGATTATCCCTACAAATATCAACAGTCGCAACTATTTTCATCAACTCGTGACGATAAAGGACGGTATAGCCACACGCTATTCTTTCCCTCGCAACGACAACAAAGAACGAATGCTTACCGGGGCTGTTAACAGTTTAGGCTTGATTACTAAAAGTTACTATGCTCAATTAAATGAAGGAGCACAATACACCTATCTACCCACGTACACAAAAGGATATGGAGCTGTTTATCCGTACGAAAATTTTCAAGGTGCCCTTATTGTTACAGGGAAAACCGAACTGTATCACAATGGTCAACTGGCAGGTTCCTCTTCTACAAGCTATAGCAATGCTGTAATCCACAAACAGGGACTCGGCTTTGCCGGATTTGAAAGC
>JAFNAV010000049.1 GCA_017860345.1 Bacteroidota bacterium
ATTAAATTTTTATCTATACAGCATTGTCGATTTTATTTTCGTCAATACCATAAAAATCTATTTGTCTTTATTTTTTTTAGCAGACGCACTCACTCCTTCAGTTGTCAGGGTTATTGGCTGAATAGTTCCATCAGGATTGAAGTACAGGTACTCAACACATACCTGACGACGGCAGTCGCCACCCGGAGTTCCATCCAGCGGATAGGCACCATCGTGATAGAAGAAATACCATTGCCCTTTGAACTCATTAACCGACGGATGAATGGTAAATCCATGTTTTGCCGAAGTCGTAATTAAACTTCCATAAGTCCAGGGTCCTGTAATTTTCTTTGCATAAGAGTAGGCAATCTGTTCTGCCTGAACTCCGGGAGCATCGGCAGCATAAACCATATAGTAGAAATCACCACGTTTGAAAAGCCACGGACCTTCCGAATAATTCCTGAACGGCACTTTGGTGATTGGGCCATCAATCTCAACCATGTTAGGCTTCAGTTTTACCATGTAACAGTCACCATTGCCCCAGGCCATCCATGGAGTGCCGTCCGTGTCGATAAAGACAGTTGGATCAATGTCCGAATTCCATCGATGAGAATCTTTGGTCATGTCGTCGGTAATCAGAGGCTTTCCGGGGAGGGCTTCTTTAAACGGTCCTGTAGGGCTATCGCCGACAGCGACTGTAATGAAGTGACCCTCTTTGCGGTCGAGAGTGACGTAGTAGTAATACTTTCCATCCTTTTCCACTACTTGTGCTGCCCAGGCTGAACCGGCATTGGCATTAACAAAATCTTTGGCTGCCAAAACAGGCCCATGTGCCGTCCAGTGTTTCATGTCGGTAGTAGAATAGCAAAGCCAGTTGGGCATATTGAACCATCCACCTACTGAAGCTTTATCCTGTCCCACATAAGCATAAACCGTGTTTCCGATTACTGTTATGGCCGGATCGGCGGTAAAAGCATCCGTGAAAAGCGGATTTTGACCGGCTACACGCGGGAGTGCTTCACCCGAAATCTTCACTTCATCAATAGCACCATCAAGTACCTGAAGGCTATTGGGAAAACCACCCGGAAAGCCGTGTCCAATCACCCACATTCCGGCATCGCTTCGCAAAGCCTTACCCTTAAATGTAATCGAGGTCGCTTTGGTAAAACTTTTTTCACCCGAAGCTTTTACCTCTATCTGCATGGTAGTTTGATCTTTTTTTATGTCGTAGTCGGCACGTGCACACACATCGTACCATTTTCCGGCTTCTACCTCGCTACCGGCAACAATGCGACGAGGCTGTCCATCGGCACAAAAAAGTTCCACGAAGTATTTTTTTTGCATATTGTCATAACCAACTGACAGGTCACCAAAGAGTTGACCTCCTGCTCCTTCCTTACAAATATAAACCTGTTCTGTTCCTAATAAATTGCATTTCAAACTCGCCTCAATGATCCAGCTTTTTTGCATATCGTAATACGCCAACGGACGATTGAACGTAACTACATATTCGCCGTTTTTCAAGGCAAGCGAGCGGGTGTTAGGCTTTCCATCTACCTGAGAAACGGGAACGTCATCAGAAAAAACATTCGGTGAGGCTTTTGCACCACGTGCCTGAAGAAAATTCCCCTTTCCCGACTCGTCGAAAATATACGGTTGAGGCTCTATCGGGTTGCGGTTGTCTGCTGTGAGGGGCTGACCAACTATGGGTATTGAGAGTGAATCACCATTGAGGTGCTTAATCTGTTCGAAATTCCAGTGAGCAAGTACTTCACTCTGACAATAAGCATTGTTATAAACTGATAACAAGGCAATAACACTAAAGATAAACACCTTTTTAAAATTGAAACGATTTTTAAGATACATGATATTTTAATTATTTGAATTTCCACCAATCGAAATTGAACAATTGTCCGTCACCTCCCTTGAAAACAAGATAGAGGTCGTTAATATTTTTTACTTTTTGCACTTTGCAACTTACCGTATTCCATGTTTGTAATCCTGCGGATTTTTCAATTTTACATGTTCCAATCAAACGACCATCGACACTACCAATCCGAAGTTCAATGCTCCCGTTTGCGACAGAAGATACGCTTGCTGTAAAGTTTTTTGCTCCTTTTCCAAAATCAACATCACGCACTTTAATATAATCATTGTTGTTAATTTCGGTAATATAAACACCAAGTTCTTTATCATCAGCTGCCTTAACCCCTTCAGACCATGCCATAGTCTCTGCCTCAATCCTTTTATAAGGATTCAGTTTTGATACACTTTGCCTAACCCCTTCTTTTGTGGGTTTTATCATGGGAATGCTACCATCGGGGTTAAACGAAAATTCATCAATACAAACAGAACGTCTGAAACTGCCTCCCTCAGGCAAGATACCATTATGATAAACCAAATACCATTTCCCTTTAAATTCTGTAATTGCCTGATGGCTGGTTACACAATTTTCCACAATCTCAAGAATGCGATTTTTGTATTCCCACGGACCTGTTGCGGTTGGCCCCGTAACATATTCGATGGTAGAAGGCGAATTCGATGAGTAAGACAAATAATAGCTCCCGTTTATTTTTTGAAGCCAGGGGGCTTCCCCGTATCTCGGTATTTTCACCTCATTGATTTCACCTGAAAAGCTTATCATATCTTTGTTCAATTTCACATATTTACAAACTCCATTCCCCCAATACATATAAGCTTGTCCGTCATCGTCAACAAAAACAGTCGGATCTATTTCAGAGAATCCTCCTCGAGATGAAGACATTGCACTGGTAATGAGAGGTTTTTCGCTTGCAACAACAAAAGGTCCGGTGGGACTATCACTCACCGCAACACCAATGGCTTTCGTTTTCAGCTCCTTATGATGAGCACTTATATACCAGTAAAACTTTCCGTTATGAAAAATGCACTGAGAAGCCCATGCATCCCCACTTGCCCAGCTAAAATCGGTAGGACGAAGTTTTGGACCATGGTCAGTCCAGTTTACCATGTCGTCCGACGAATAGATTCGCCATTCGCGCATGTGGTACCAGCGCCCGGTAATTGTTGCTTCATCTCTCCCGGCATAAATATAAAAACGTCCGTTGTGAACCAAAGAAGCAGCATCAGCAGTGTAATTGGTTTGGATGATAGGGTTCTGAGCATAAACTTCTCCGAATGAGACGAAAAGAACAGTGAACCAAAGTATTAAACGTTTATATTTCATTGTAGATTTCATGTATTAATAATTGTTTTTCAATTGTCACATGGAACTCACAAAGCAAAATTTAATCATTCCCTGTGGGTCAATATAGATTAAATTTTGTCATGTTCGTTTCATTTTTTGAATTTCCACCAATCGAAATTAAAGAGTTCGCCTTCACCGCCTTTGAACACAAAGTAAAGGTCATAAACTCCTTTTACACTGTTGACTTTCGTTGATTGAGTTTTCCATGTAGTTTCACCACCCGTTGGTTTTACAAGCAGAGTGCCGAGTAAGGTACCGGTGGCACTATCAACACGAATTTCAATTTTTCCGCCGGTTGAAGTCGTTGCCACACCGGCTGTAAATGATTTCACCCCTTTTGCGAAATCCACGCTCCTCACTTTGATATAATCGGCGTTATGAATTTTAGTAACATACACTCCCGCTTGCGAATCGGCAACCGTTTTCAACCCTTCAGACCAGGCAATTGTTTCGGCTTCCACCCGCTCGAAAGGATTCAAATTGGCAGCACTTTTCACAACGCCTTCCTTTGTTGGATGAATTAATGGAATAGAGCCATCGGCATTAAAATTGAAGGGTTCGATACACACCGAGCGTTTGAAACCGCCGCCTCCGGGTAAACCTGCGTCGTGATAGAAAAGATAAGGTTGCCCCTTGAATTCGATATAACCAGGATGATTGGTGAACGCCCCGTGGTTTTTGATGACGTGCATAATGGTGTCGCCATACGTCCAGGGACCTGTAGGATTATCGCTGGTTGAATAGGCTAAATGTTCGGGAACGCCACCCGCAGGATAAAGCAGGTAGTATTTGGCGTTTCGTTTAAAAAACCAGGGACCTTCTTCGTAAGCAGCAGTACGATTATTGATTTTCTTAGCACGATATCCGAAGTTCTCATCTTTCAAATCTTCTTTTACAATGCCATATTTCTGGTCATACGAAATCATATCTTCATTAAGCTTTACATGCCAAAGATTGGGATTACCCCAGTAAAGATAAGCTTGTCCATCATCGTCAATATAAACACTTGGGTCGATATAGCCATAACCTACAAGCAGAGGTTTTCCTATAGCATCCTTGAAAGGGCCTGTAGGACTGTCGGATACCGCAACACCAATAGCATTACCTCCATTTTTCATGTTCACAGGAAGATAATAATAAAACTTGCCGTTCCGGTAAATACATTGTCCGGCCCAGGCATCGCCACGCGACCATTCGAAAGCCTTGTAGGAAAGTACGGCGCCGTGGTCGGTCCAGTTTACCATATCAGTGGACGAATAACAGCGCCAATCGTTCATCGTGAAAAAGTTTTTCACGGTTACGTCCTCATCATGACTTGTGTAAAGGTAAACCGTTCCATTATGAACCATTGGAGCCGGGTCGGCTGTGTAATACGTTTGAATGATAGGATTTTGTGCATGACCAACAAAAGGTAGCAGCATCAGAAAGGCTGAGACAGAGGCCAATTTCGTCCAAATAGTATATTTCATTTTACTCTATGCTTATTTAATGTATCAATAAAAACTTATTACTTTACCTGCGAGAATTTGTAAAGAACCACTCCGTGAACAGGTACTTTAATCTTCAGGTCGCTTGTTTGGCTGTCAATTTTAGCAATATCTTTCTGACGCCAAAGGTCGCGCACAACATTCTGCCCTTTGATTCCCAATTTTGCGAAATCTTTGTAAGAAATATCGACAACATCAAGCCCGAAGTTACAGAACCCAACTGCACGGCTGCCATCTTCGAGTTCCTTCACATAAATGCGCAAATCACCCATGGTTTGCAGGCAAGTGGCTTGTTTGCCCAATGGATCCTGATTCACGTCGATCACCTCATCGTTGGTGAGCAGATTCAGGGTGAAGTCGTCTAATTTTTCCATATCGCAACCGATAAGTAGCGGTGCGGCAAAGAGACTCCAAAGGCTGATATGCAGGTATTGTTCATCGGGTTTGAGCTTGCTCGGGTGCGGATTGCCCCATCCTACATGACCTACTACGAGCATATCCGGGTCGTTCCAGTTGCCGGGCTTGGCATAAGGAGCCGATTTGTCCTGATTAAGGGCAATATTTTTTACACTCGTCCAGGTATCGGTAATGTCGTTGGTGGTTCGCCAGCAATTTCCGTTAACCGAATCTCCCCATTTCCACACATCGGACATTCCGTATTGGCACACACTAAAAACAATGTCGCGGGGCTGTTGACGCAACAAATCGCCCATTACCTTAAACGGCTTCACGGCTGTTTCCAGCACATTTCCACCCTTATAGGACAACGAAGATACTTTCGACGGATCATTTTCCGGCAAACCATCAATCACGTTGCCATAGCTGCACCAGTCGTATTTCAAGTAGTCGAAACCCCATTTAGCGTAACTTTCGGCATCCTGCTTTTCGTAGCCATAGCTACCGGCGCATCCGCCGCAAGTCCACGGACCGGGACTGGAATAAAGCCCGATTTTAAGGCCGAGGCCATGCACATAATCGGCCAGACCTTTCATGTCGGTGAAGCGTGAGTTGGGTACAATATTGCCCGCCTCATCACGAAATTTACCGCGCAACGACTGATCTCTGGAGTCGCGGTTGTTTTCCCAAAAATCATCGATATTGATATACGTCCAGCCATGATTGATAAGTCCACTGCTTACCATGGCGTTAGCGGCTCGTTTTACTCTGTCAGCCGAAACTTCCTGTGCGAAACAGTTCCAACTGTTCCAGCCCATAGGAGGCGTGAGGGCAATGCGGTCGCCGCATACGATACGGAACTTCCGTTCGGCAACGCCTTTGGCATTCTTTGCTTTCAGTACAACATTGTAGGTTCCTGTTTGGGTGAGTTTTCCGGTAATGACTCCGGTTTTGGGATCCATTTTCAGGCCTTTAGGCAGATTTACAGCCGAAAAAGTCATGGGTCTGTCGCCGGTAGCCGTGGCCATAAACTGGAAAGGCGAACCCGGGCGCACACCAAATACTTTGGCTCCGGTAATTTTTGGCGAAGCCGAAGGCTTGGGGGTAAGGATATACACTTCGGAAGACACCGGGTTGTATGTTTTAAAGGTAGTCACACCCGTAGTTTCAAACTTGGCATCCACCCAATCCACATGGTCGTAATAATTGCCATTGCCGCCATCGGTAACAACCAATTCAAGCTTCTTCACTCCATCCAGTTTCACGGAGCAAGGTCTGGCCTCGTCGCCCAAATGCATTACTCCACTGCGCCACAACTGTTTGCCATCGCCGTTAATCACAAATTCGGCGGCGGGGCGTTGTCCTTTCACTTCATCGTCGATACCGACCAACGCCGTGAACAGCGTAGCTTTTCCATCAAGAATAATGGTCAATAAACTTTCGGCATGGCTTCCAAAGCCGCGTTCATAAGTTTTACCGGCAATGGTGAACGGCCGTCCATCCACAGTTTTGTTGCTTCTGGGAGTACCATACCCTTGGGTGGCGGCGCTCAGGTCTAACTGATCGAGCCATACGGTTTGGGCATATAAACCACCTGCAAACAATATATTACTTAATAAAATCAATGCTATAAAAAAACGTTTTTTCATATCTATTTTTTCTTTCTATTTAACCAAACTAAAATAATTTAATGGTATAAGTAAACGAAGTGTTTTCAGCAGCCACCTTGAATTTTTCGAGGGGCTGAGGACCGCAACTATTGGAGCCAACTCCCAGCGTTTTCGTAGAAACACTCAACACGGTAGCTGTACTAGCCGGCAGGTCGATTTTATATTCAACAGGATTCATTTGTTCATCGGTGTGAGGTAATGCAGCTACCTGCATCAGTTTCGCATCCGATTCCACCAGCAACGAAGGCATATCCTTACCGCTTAATTTTGCCCAGCGCACTTCCTCGTGGTTGCCACGCTCCATTGGTTTTTCGTAAGTGTATTGTTCGTTGACACCTATTTCGTACACTCCCACTTCGGCAGCCGCTTTACGGTCGGCGTAATTTTCGAACGGACCGCAACCAAAGAAGGTCATGCGGTCGAGCTTTTTATCAAGCATCATACGCACACCGATTTTAGCCAGATTGATGGGGAGACCTACAAACTGAATTTTATTATCCACGGTTATCGAACCATCGCCTTTTACGGTATAAGTAGCCGTATGATATACACCAAATCCTTCTTTTCCATCGGCTTTGGTAGTTGAAATTACCTTTACAGAAGTTTTATCCACTGTTTCCACCTTGAAATCAACAAGCGTATATTTCAGCGTCGTTACACCAAATTTCTCCCACTGACGGAATGCCCAGTCGTCATCGGTGCGATGACCAGCACGCCACAGGTGAAGCTGTGGACCGCCATCAGCAGTTAAAAGCGGAGTACCATTCTGTACCAACTGACTTATGAAACCTGTTTTTTTATTGAAAACAACTGAGAAATTGTTGCCTGAAACAGTTGCTGTTTCGGGATTCTGAACCAATTTAACCGGCGCAGTAACTTTTTCTTCAGCCACCGGAGGCGTATTTACCGGAAGTTTGAATTGTGCCGAAGCTACTTCAAATCCCTTGTCAGCCCAAAGTGTTTTTTCCTTTTGTTTGTACGAAATACGAAGGAAATATTCTGCCCCGGCTTTAGGGTGTTCAATTTTATAAGGAATATTAGCATTGAAAACTCCTCTCGACCAGCTCGGACGCATTCTGATATTTCCTTTATCAATTTCTTTACCGTTTTCGCTCAGGCTCCACGAAGCCTCAAAACCATCCAGATTAATAAACTGATATTTATTTTTAATCTGAATACTTCCGTTCGCCGCGTCGGTCAGCTCCGTATCAATCCATTGAAATACTTTTTTCATTTCGGGATAATGCGGTTTCACATTGCTTCCTTCGGTAGAACGGTCGTAAGAGACGACCCCTTTGTGAATAAAATAGTGGTCGTTAGGATTTTCCCCAAAACCGCCTCCATAAGCCAAAATGGGATGATTGGGATCTCGTTTGTTCCACAATGCCTGATCCTGAAATTCCCAGATAGCACCACCCAAAATTTCAGGAGTATTGTCGAATAATTTGGAATAATCGTCTAATGAACCCATGGAGTTGAACATAGCATGTACAAATTCACAGATATACAGTGGTTTGGTCAATCCCCAATTCTTGACCATGTCGGCATAATCAGCAGCAGTGCCATACATACGTCCATCCAAATCAGCAGGATTGTTTTTGCCTGTTCCAAAACGTTCGTAGTGAACAAAACGGGTGGAGTCTATCGCTTTCACAGCCGCCATGGCAGCTTTTAGATTGGTGCTAACACCACCTCCTTCGTTTCCAAGCGACCAAATAATCACCGAAGGATGATTCTTAAAATTTTCCACATTGGCTACATTGCGGTCAACAATGGCAGCTTTAATGGTTGGTTCTTCGTCAAACCGAGTATCGTATCCATGATATTCCATATTGGCTTCGGCTACCAGCCAAATGCCCCATTCGTCACATAATTCGTACCAACGGGAATCATCCGAGTAGTGACTGGTACGCACATGGTTGCAGTTTCCCTGCTTAATGACTTCCAGATCGCGAATCATCTGTGCTTCGGTAACAGCATGTCCCACATCTGACCAATGCTCATGACGATTAACTCCTTTCAGTTTGATAGGCACACCGTTCACCATGAAAACACGTCCCTTGATTTCCACTTTGCGGAATCCTATTTTCTGCGACAGGATTTCCCCTTCGGAACTTGTCAACACAACTGTATATAAGTTAGGCGTTTCAGCCGTCCATTTTGCAGGATTGGTGATTTGCATTTTCACGTTCAAAGCCTCTTCCTGAGTAGCTTTCAACGGAGTTCCGTTTGCGCTGCCTTTGGCTATTTCTTTGCCTTCTTTATCGTACAGTGTAGCGGTAAATGTTTGTGCTTTGCCGGTTTTATCTCCGTAATTTTTGATTTTTGCAGTGATGTCCAGCGTCGCATCGCGATAGCTTTTATCCAAATCGGTTTTTACAAAGAAATCACGTATATGTATCTGTGGAGCATTCCAGAGCGTAACATTACGGAAAATACCGTGTAAACGCCACATATCCTGATCCTCAAGCCATGTACCGGAACTGTATTGATACACTTCCACGGCTATCATATTTTTGCCCGGTTTCACATATTTAGTAAGGTCAAAGTCGGCAGCATTACGGCTATTGACACTGTAACCCACTTTTTGTCCGTTAACCCAAAGGAAAAACGCGCAATCCACTCCGTTAAAAGTGATAAAAATCCGTTTTCCGTTCCAATCGGCCGGAACATCAAAATCCCGACGGTAACTGCCCACCGGATTGCGTTCTTTGTATGCAGTGTACCATTTTTCAGGTTCGGTCATCACGCGTGGAAAATCCTTTTTAATAGTATAGCCCAAATTTCGGTAAAATGGTGTTCCATAACCCTGTACTTCCCAGTTAGAAGGAACAGGAATTTCTTTCCATGCCGAAACATCATAATCAGCCTTATAAAAATCTATCGGACGCTGTTCGGGTGTCGGTACCCAGTTGAATTTCCATTGACCATTCAGACTACGACAAAGCGACGAAGCAAGTCGTTTGGCAACTAAAGCCTCCTGCAAATTGGCATAAGGCATCAATGTGGCGTGATATGGCTCTTTGTTGATACCAAGCATTTCCGGATTTTCAATCTCCGATGGTATTGGAGATACGGTAACAGATTGAGCATCCATACGGGCTGCAAGAACAAGAAAAAACAAAATTAATGTTGAGAAAACAATTTTTTTCATGTGTAAAAAATATCTTTGGTTACATAATTTTTTCAAATAATAAATATTTATATCCGTGTTATACTAAAGCTACAAAAGTCACATTCTAATCTGATTTTTTATTCAGTAACCTGTAAAAAGTTCTGCTTTATTCTTCAATGCGATTATTTAAATTCTACTTTAAACACAGTGGCCAATTCGTCCATTTCTTCCGATGTTGGTGTTGTAAAAGTCAATTTATTCTCTTTTACCGACCATTTTAATTGGGTTCCACTTCCTAACACGGAGACTCGTTTGATTTTTGCATCTATCGGGGTTCGAATTTCAATATTCGTATTAGCAGCAGGTAACCCAAGCGAATAAATGTATAGATTCTTTTTATTTTTCGATTGTGTAAACCGAATGTCATTTTGATTATAGTCCATCGTAGCTGTTTGTCCTCCGAATTGGCTTGCTTCAAATTTGGCATCACCATAGCCATAAATGTTCCATGCCCGGGTTTCGTACACTGCTTCTTTGTGTTTTTGAATCCATGCTCCGATCGTCAATAAAACATTCCTTTGTTCAGCGGGAATTGTTCCATCAGCTTTAGGCGAGATATTCAACAATACTATTCCTCTTTTACTCCAAACATCAATCATATTACGGATTACGAGTGATGGTTTTTTATAGGTTTGTCCGTTTGTATAACACCAGCTTCCATAACTGATTGTAATGTCGGTCAGCCAATAGTCTTTTGAAAGTTCTGTTTTTCCTCCTTGTTCCATATCCAATATTCCTACGTTAGCTGGCAAATCTTCCTGTTTATAAGCAACAATGGGTTTCTGTCCTCTTGAAACTCCTTTGTTGAATTGATAAGCTACCATTTTCTGACGATAATTTTCCGGAATTAACTCAAGCCACGAATCGTGCCAGATAATATCCGGTGCATAATTGTCGATTACTTCAGTAATCTGATTCAACCAATAATCATAATATTCGTCGGCTGGCATATTTCCATAAAACAATCTGAGTTTGGGATCGGTGGTAGAGGTAATATAATCGGGATGATAGGGAAAATGACTATCCCATCCCGGATCAGGAGTGTTTTTGGCCCATTTTGCAGTATCTTTTGCATAACGTTGGAGCAGTCTGTCGTGATGAAAAGTGGCAATAGTTTTCATCTTGTTCTTTTTCAGTTCGGCAAACAGTTCTCCCAGAATATCCTTTTTAGGTCCCATATCTTTTGCATTCCAGGGATTCACTTTACTCGCCCACATCGAAAATCCATCATGATGAACCGCTACCGGACCACCAAATTTAGCTCCGGCTTTTTTAAACAAACTGACCCAATCTTTGGCATCAAAATATTCAGCCTTAAACATCGGAATAAAATCATGATAATTGAACTTGGATAACGGACCGTATGTCTTTTCCTGATATCCAAATACCGTTCCGGCCCAGTTTTTTCTTCCCGGAACATACATCCATCTACCATACCATTCTGAGTCGTAAGCAGGCACACTGTATAAACCCCAATGGAAATAGATGCCGAATTTGGCGTCTTTGAACCACTCGGGTTCTCTTTCGTTAGTAGCAAGTGACTCCCAATTTTCCTGATATTTGTTTTTGATAACTTTAGATTTTGATCCGGCAAGCATTCCTCCTGTTATCAATAAAGATAACACCAAAATGATTAATTGTCGTTTGCTCATTTTTAATTTTGTTTTTATATATGAATATTAATGTTGACTTTTTTTAGGTCAGTATTATCCGAGCTATTGCCATAATACACTTCGTATTCGCCCGGAGTCACCATCATCTTGCGCTGACTCCAATCGTAAAATTCGAATGATGAAGCAGGAAGGTCAATGGTCACATTAGCTTTCTCTCCGGCTTTCAGAGCGACACGTTGGAAGCCTTTGAGCGTTTTCAACGGACCGTCCACATCGTTCACTTTGCGTACATACACCTGTACAATTTCTGTTCCCTGACGTTTACCTGTGTTAGAAACAGGTATCGTTATTTTTACCGCTTCGTTGACTTTTATGGTTGGCTGGCTTAGTGTGGCATTGCCAATGGCAAATTTGGTATAGCTCAATCCGTAGCCGAAAGGAAACAAAGCGTCATTCATATATCGATAAGTACGTCCTTTCATCGAATAATCTTCAAAATCTTTCAACTGTTCAGAACTTTTGTAGAAAGTGATAGGAAGTTTGCCGCCCGGATTGTAATCGCCGAAAAGCACATCGGCTACAGCTTGTCCGCCCGATTCGCCCGCATACCATGCCTGCAGAATGGCATCGCAGGTTTCGGTTTCGGGAGTCAAAGCAATGGCAGAGCCGGAGCAATTAACGAAAATCACTTTCTTGCCGGCTTGTTTCAACGCTTTCAGACAATTACGCTGTACAGCAGGAAGATCGATATTGGTGCGGTCGCCTCCTTTGAAGCCCGGGTAGTTCACCGGCATTTCTTCGCCTTCCAGATTGCCTGAAAGTCCACCCACAAACACCACCGTTTCGATTCCTTTGAGTTTTTCAAGCAATTTGGTATAATCTACATCGATTTCTTTGCCAAAATCCAGTTCGATATTTGCCTGCCAGTTATTCTTTTGGGCATAACGGATTTCTATGTTGTATTTTTTGCCGGCTTCCACTTTAAAGGGAATCTTCGACGATAAGGTTCGCCAGTTGTTATACGTCTGAATAGTTTTTCCGTCCACTATCAATTCAAAATAGCCTGTTGCACCACCTTTGAATACCAATTCTTCCGATACTTTAGGAGTGAATTCAGCTTCGAACAAAGCTGAAAAACCTTCAAGCTTCACCCCCGATGCAAACTCGTGTTGACCGGCAGTCGTCATTTTTATCGGATTGGTAATCTGAACAGTAGTCACTGGTGCTCCGCTTCTGTCGGGAGTATTCCAGTATGTCACCTTGAATCCTTTTTTACCATCTAAAAAAAGCTGATCGAAAAAGCTTTGCGTTACCTTATCTTCCACCAAATCGCAACCTTTGTCATATACTATTTTACTATCGGATATTTTTGTTTTGATGCCATCCAAAATAGAAATGGTGCGGACGGGCGTTCCGTTGTAATTTCCCCAAAGCATGGGTTTGTCGTTGGCATTCGGGCCGATCACCGCAATTTTTTTCGATGATTTGGAAAGTGGCAATATGTCTTTTTTATTCTGAAGAAGCGTCATGGTTTCGCGCGCCATGTCCAACGCCAACTGACGATGCTCGGTATTATTGAGCACCGATGCAGGTATTTGCGCCCAGGGCACAATGGCATCATCATCGAAATCGCCCAATTCGAAACGTCCTTTGAGCACACGCATCAGACTTTTGTCAATAGTCTCTTCCTTAATCAGGCCTTTTTTAACCCCTTCGGGCAATGTTTTATACGGATAATTTTCCCAAACACATTCCACATCCGTTCCGGCCAATACCGCTTTGGAAGCAGCGTGCACCTCGGTGGACGATACTTTGTGCGAGGTGAAAAAATCGGTTACAGCACCACAATCGGAAACCACAATGTATTTAAAACCCCAGTCGTCACGCAGGATTTGTTGCAAAAGACGCGTGTTACCACAGCAAGGCTCATCGTCCAAACGCTGATACGCACACATTACCTGACGCACATCGGCATCCTGCACCAACGATTTAAAGGCTGGAAGGTAAGTCTCCCACAATTCGCGCGGATCCACATTGTTCAGATTCAATTCATGACGACTCCATTCCGGCCCAGAATGAACGGCATAATGCTTGGCGCAGGCCAGTAATTTGCGGTATTTGGCATCCTCCGGTCCCTGAAGCCCTTTCACCACCTGCACACCCATGCGCGAAGTAAGATATGGGTCTTCGCCGTAAGTTTCCTGTCCACGCCCCCAGCGAGGATCGCGGAAAATATTGACATTGGGTGTCCACACCGAAAGACTCAGAAATCGTTTGTTCTCGTTGCCGCGTTTCAACCAAAGATTATATTTTGCACGCGCTTCATCCGACACGGCATTATAAATCCGGTACAATAATTTATCGTTGAACGAAGCAGCCATCCCAATCGGTTCAGGAAAAACGGTAACGCTATCGTTGTTGGCAAATCCATGAAGTGCTTCGCTCCACCAATTGAATTTTTTGATGCCCAAACGTGGTATAGCATCCGACTGATCGCACATCAACGTGGCTTTTTCCTCCAGCGTTAATCTGGATATAAGATCTTTTGCCCGTTCATCCGAACTCAGATTCGGATTTTGAAATGGCAATTGCTGACTGTAAATGCTTCCGCACAGCAGAATGCTTATGCCCAATAATACTATCTTTTTCATTTTTTCTTTTGTTTATCTGTTAACAAACTGTTGGGTATGCAACACCTTATCCGTTTTTCTTCCGTTTTTCAATAAATAGATTCCATTGGGTAATTGGTCGGTAGAGATTTTACGTTCCACCTGCGAACGGACCAAAATCCCCGTTACTGAATAGACATCCACCTTTTCGTTTTGGTATTCTTCTCTATTTGTTACTTCGCTGATTGAAGTAATTTCGGCATCTGTTTTAGCAAGATAAACCTTGTCGATAATGAATGGATTTGAACCATTGGACCAAAAGCCTGCAATATACACATGGCTTGGGTCGAATGAAGTTCCATCCGTTTTCTTAGCTGTTGTCAGATTGACAATGATCTTGCTGTTGTCTGCAAACTTATACGAAGCAGGCGAACCCCAATAGCTGTTTTCATCAAAGATATTGAATGTAACATCCGAATTATTACTACTCCCCAACTGTGCCACAATATACTTATAATCAGAAAGGTTTATACCTTCATATTGCCAGCCTCCAAATCCCCATTGTCCTGTTTTGAGTGTACGGGTCGTTTCGTCGAAAGAGCCGGCACTAAAGATATTCGGGTTAAACAATTCGTTGGTGAGTGGAAAAGTGGTAGCCGTTACTGAAAAAGTTGTTTGCTTCATTTCGCCCAATGCACCTTTGTAACTTGCAGTAACTGTGCCCACACCATCTTTCATGGTCTGGATAAACCCATTGGTAATTTTCACGGCCTCGGTATTATCAAGGGCATAAGTAGCCCTGAAGTTTATATCCTGCTTATGTCCATCAGCATAAACAGCATGGAGAGGAATCCGCTTGATTGTTCCGGTCAACATGGTGAATTTTGTATTCCCAATTTCCAAATGATCCACCGTTTGTCCCTCAACGGTATGATACGATTTCAAAAGCGACAACATTTGAAGCCCGTAACGTTTGCCCAACTCGCGTGCACCTTCGGTGGAAAAATGAAAACCATCTTTTCCATTACCCGTACAACCTTGAGAGGAAATAGGGTACGAGTTTGGAATATAATACGGTAATTTTGCAATAATATCGTTCATTCCCCAACAAATACCGCCCTGATCCTGCCGTAACATTTCACCGGCTAACAAAGGAATGGAGTTTGACTCCAGTTGAAGGTCTTCGAGAATGTTGTTATAAATCTTCTGAACTTTCAGCGGCCAGTCGGGTTGCATGTTGTTCGACTCTCCTTGGTGCAATAATATCCCTTTAATGACTCCTGATTGCTGTGCTAATTTTGCCATTTCAATGATCTTGGCATAAGGGTTTCCTCCATAAATATTCATCAAGCCCTTCTGCCACGCATCCGCATTTTTGTAGTATTCCATGTAATTATTCTTGTCGAAAGCGTCGATACCGCTACCCCCCATGGCTACCACAATTACACCGACTTTCACACTGTCGGGAAGGCTGTCGGTCAAAGTCCTCCCAAAATAATCGGCCGGAGTAAGCCCGGTATCCCAACGGCACAAAGGCGGAACGGCTGTGTACCACTCTCCCACCGAGCGCCCAAGGTGCGAATAATCATCGGCAGCAACCGTCATTACCTTAAAACGACTACTGACACCCGTTTGGTCAGCCGAGCCTATAGCAGCATTTCCCTCCATATTTGATTGTCCAAAACAGATATAGATATGAAAATTAGGATCGACCGAAGCTTTTGACTGAAATAAAGTGGCGCTCAGAAACAGGGCAAAAAATACGAAACCAAACTTGTATATTTTCTTCAAAAATATTACTTCCATAAATTCTTATTTTATTGGTTTCAAGCATCCTGCAAAACCGCCTCTGCGAAGCATTTTTATATCCACAGACGAGCTCTTATCCACCATCAGATATTGGGTGGAGAGTTCTTTGTCGTGTTTGCCGTCGGTAATCAACGTAAGTTTGTATTTTACACCTTCGGGTAAAAAGCCGAAAGACAGTTTTTTCCTTTTTTCGCGCATATTATTGGCACTTATTCCTCCTATGTACCAATCATTCCCTTTCTGACGGGCAATTGTAATATCCGTTCCGGGAGTTCCATCAAGCAATTTGATATTGTCCCACGCATTGGGCACATTTTTCAGAAAGGTTTTGGCCGCATCAGGTAAAGTGTAATATCCTTCGGGGCGATCAGCAAAATGCTGCATACCTGATTCGAATAACACACTCAATGCCAGCTCATGACCATAAGAAGTGATGTGCGGAAATTGCGAATTGGTGAAAGTAACAGGCGTATAATCCATTGCGCCAACCACATTGCGGGTAAATGGTAAAATAGTGTTATGTTCCGGTGCGGTAGTCGTAAATTCCGGACCATTATTGTACCATTCAGCTCCGCGAACTCCTTCGTAAGTCATCAGGTTAGGATAAGTACGCGCCCAACCACGGGGAACGAGACAACCATGAAAATACACCATCATTTCAAATTTGGCGGCATCGTCCAGAATATCCAGATAATACTTGATCATGTCCTGCTTTTCACTTTCGAAAAAGTCGATTTTGACACCCACGACACCTAATTTTTTCAGTTTATTAAATTCTTCCACGCGATTTTCATGCGTCAACATTCTATCTTTAGGAGTAGAAGCCACCCAGGTATGATCGCCTCCGGAATTGTACCACATAAGCGGCTTAATCCCTTTTGACTGAATGTATTTGAGCGCATCTTCCAGTTTACCACCATCGGCCATGCCGTCCCATTCCCAGTCGAGCAATGTGTAAGGCCAGCCCATTTCAGCAGCCAAATCGGCAAAAGCGCAAACAGTTTTGTAGCTGCGGGTTCCGTGATTATCTGACCAGTAATTCCACGATGCTACACCGGGTTGAATCCAGTCGGTTTTAGCAATCACCGAAGGCGAGCTAACATCGTCCACCAAAGTAGATTCTACAATATCGGACAAAGCTCCTACAATAACCACGCGCCAGGGCGATTTCCAGGGCAGGGAAATAGTGGGCAACACCTCTCCTTTTCCACGTCCATTCCACTGATCGGGGAAAGTGAGTTTATATTTGGTTTTATCAGCCGTGTTCGAAAGTTTCGTTCCGCAGTAATTTCTATCCAAATCAGCTTCGTGAATCAAATACCAGCAATCTTTCTCCGGAGTATTGAAAAGTGCGGGATACCCCCAATCCTGTTGTACTTTGCCATCCACCATGGTAGAATAAAGACCTTCGTTGGCCGGATTGAATTTCTCCATCCAGCGTTTGGTACTGTCAGGAACAGCATAAGCTGTAAGTTCATCTTTCACCACAAACGAACCCGATTTTTCGGGAAATTCGTAACGGAAAGCCACACCATCGTTGTAGGCTCTGAGGATAAGATTCAGTTTGGCTTTGGAAGGGTTTTCGAAAGAAACAACGATCTCGTTGGCCGAATTGGTGCAGAGAGACCGTTTGCCATGAATGGCGGTATATTTTTCATTGATCGAAATGGTTTTTCCTGCTTTCAGGAATTTGAGTTGCTTCGAAAAATCCTGGTCGGAACGAACGAGCCCTAAAGCTATTTGAGGTATTACATCGCTTATTTTGCTCTGATGGGCGTACTTGACTTTCAAATACCATTCGCCAAGCTCTGCGTTCTGGGAATTGTAAAGTTCGAGCGTGATTTTTTGGTTTGGAGAAACTATAGATAGCTTTTGCGAATACACTATCAGCGAACTTATGAGGAGAAGTCCAGAAAGTATCTTAATTTTCATGAAAATTGGGTGTGTGATTTTTTTATTTTTATAGATATGCAAATGTAGAGTTCTCTTTTGACTTGAGGTATAACATATGTTGTAAATATTGTCGTTTTTGTTGAATTGCAATTGAACTAAGTTATAACCCAGCGTTGCTATCGTCTTTTTTTTCTATTTTTGTTGTGTAGATTATTATTTCACGAGAAGAGCGCAACAAACAATTCCGATAGCTATCGGGAGTGCGGGTTCCAACTGAAAAATAAAAATAAATTATAAACAGATGAAAAACACACTCGTATTTATTTGCCTACTTGTTTCTGTCTGGGCAACAGCTCAGGAAAACTACGTTTTTTCGTCGATCAACAGTAGCGATGGGTTATCAGACAATCGTGTACGTAATATTTGTCAACTACCCGACCGGCGCATGGTTATCATCACAGAAGGTTTGGTTAATATATACGATGGAGCTAATTTCCGATACATCCATTACGACGATCGTAAAGCATATTTTCTGAAAGATTTTTCGGCCTGGCATCGCACCTACATCGACAACGATAAGCATCTGTGGCTTAAAGTTCAGCATAAGCTTTTCCTGTTCGATACCCGAAACGAAATATTTATACCAAATACCGACAGTGTTTTTAAAAAACAGGGAATAACAAGCCCGGTTAAAAACTTTTTCATGGATACTAATAAAAACTTTTGGTATGTAACAGAAAAAGATGAATTAATTTTTCGCGACAATGCAAGTAATACTGTAAGTGTTTTTGTGAAGCAGGTTTCGTATGCAAGCGGACTGAGTGATCAATTATACGATATTGCTGTATATAAAAAGCAATTGTTCTTGTTTTACAAATCGGGACGTGTACTCTGTTATGACATGCCCACTCATCAAAAAATTTATCTTGAAGATCCCTTTAACGGTAACAATAAATACGCCAGTACACTGGCAGTTGTGCCGTACAAAAACTATTTCTACCAGGTGCGTAACGGGTATGGAATTGGTTTACTGCTGCGATTTAATATCAAAAACAAAAAATGGGAGCGTATATTAGAAACTGATTATTGGCAAAACACATTAACTGTTGATAATCAGGGCAACTGTTGGATAAGTTCATTCTCAGGAATATGGGTTATTGATCCAAGCCTGCAAAACAAGCGCTTAATATCACCTCTGAATTTAGTGGATGGCCGCATTTTTGAAACCGAGATAAGTACACAATACAATGATATTGAGGGTGGTTTATGGATAGGGACGGTAGACAGAGGCGTACTTTATTATCACCCTGATAGATTTAAGTTTAGAAATTACGGGCATTCGTTATTTAAACTGCCTGACACCAAAAAGGTTAGTGTACGTTGCTTCGCCGAGAACAACGGATATATTCTGGTAGGCACCCAAAACGGTTTATTCAGAAAAGAAAAAGGTTCAGCTATATTAGAGCTATTTAAAGGCATTCCAGCCAACTCAATATGCGAAATGCTTTTAAAAGACAGTAAAAACCGTGTCTGGTTATGCACTCAAAACAACGGATTGTACTGTATTGACAATAACACGATAAAGCATTTTGAAAATCCCGGATACAGCCTGTCGATATACGAGAGTTTTAATGGGCAATTCTATGTTTGCACCAACAATGGTGTTGGTATAATCAACCCGCTGACAGGAGATTTCAGAATAGCCACCAATAACTCCGGGCAGCCAGTGAGCTACGCATATCAGTTAACCGAATTTAAAAAAGACCTATTGCTTGGCTATTCTTCCGAAGGCTTGTTTTTTTACAATTGCCGCAACAACAGCATTTCTATCCCGGATAAAAAAAGTGGTTTACAGCAACATAGTTGTCATCTGTATCATTGCCTGTTTACCGATAGCAGAGGACTAATATGGCTTGGTACTATGGACGGGCTGAATGTATATAACCCTGCCGACAATACTACCCAAAGCTTCTCAGAAAAAGAAGGCCTTGTAAACAACAGTATCCGTTCAATTGTTGAAGATAATTTGGGGAGAGTCTGGGTGTCAACGTCTAATGGCATTTCCCGCATCGATATAAAGTCAAAAAATGATTTGTACGAATACTCTTTCTACAACTACAATAGCTTTGATGGGGTAATTTCAACGGAGTTCTTACCGCGCTCGGTTCTTAAAACCTCGTATAATAGCTTATTGTGGGGTGGGCTTGATGGATTTAATGAAATAAATCTCGATAAAATTAATCTTCCGGCGCAGCCCTTAGCCGTTCCACTGCTAACAAAGCTTTTCCTTTCGGGTACCGAAGTAAGGCAAAACGAACTTTACAATGGGAATAAGATTTTACAACAATCGATAAGTTCCACACCGGAAATTCGATTAAAGTATTCACAAAACTTTTTAGGATTCGAGTTTTCAGCGCTCAACTATGTAAATCCTACGCAAACCTGTTACCGGTATAAACTGGAAGGCGCCGATAACGAATGGAACGAAATTAAAACAAACAATGGAGTGGGTCGTGCCAATTATACCAACTTGTCTCCGGGCACTTATCACCTGAAAGTGTTTTCAGCCAACAACAGCAGACACTGGGGCAAGCAGTGCGCTGAACTTACGGTGATTATCAGTCCTCCATTCTGGAAAACTTTGTGGGCTTATATTTTTTATATTTTACTGATTGCCATGGTATTATATTTTTCAATTTCATACTATGTAAAACGTAACAAACGCGAAGCCGAAAGACAACAGAAGGCAAATCTGGAACAATTAAAATATCAGTTTTTCACAAATGTCAGTCACGAACTAAGAACTCCGCTCACGCTTATTCTAACTCCGCTTGACTCAATCATCAATAAAATTGATAACGAGGCTTTGAAAAAACAACTAAGCGGAATATACCGAAATGCGAATGAATTACTCAAAATAGTGAACCAGCTTCTTGATTTTAGAAAACTCGAAATGAAGGGTGAAACTCTGGAGCTAAATTATTGCAATATCTCTGATTTCATGGAGGTTGTAGCGTCTTCTTTTTACGAGACGGCTGCGAACAACGGTATTGAAATTATAATTGATAACGAAGACGAAAATATTTACGCTTATATTGATAAAGATAAATTTCAAAAAATCATCAATAATCTGCTTTCAAACGCCATAAAATTCACTCCCGCAGGTGGAAAAATACGGTTGCAAGTGCGGAAAGACATAGCCAGCCCTATGTTCTCAATCATAGTGGCTGATACCGGCATTGGTATACCTGAAGTTGATATCAATCATATTTTTGACCGTTTTTATCAAGTAAAAAAACAAAAAGAAAACAACAACATCGGAAGTGGCAT
>JAFNAV010000050.1 GCA_017860345.1 Bacteroidota bacterium
TGACTTCGGCCGGTTTGCAAAAAAACAAGCCAATAGCTGCTATACCGGCACAAAAAATCATGGATTGGTTTTGCATTATGTAGTAAAACAGCACGCCAAGCACCAATCCGGCACCAATAATTGCCAAACGGATATAAGATCCGCGTTGATATTTTGTAAGTTTCTGCGCAGTGTCGGTAAGTTGTGCCCATTTTTTTGCACTGCGGTTAAATATAAATAAAGATACTGGTACCGAGCCAATTATAAGTACAATAAGTACCGATTGCAAAGCTATACCGGTAGAGCTCAACGGATCGATGGTAATGCCACTTTTCAGTATGTAAAAGCCCAGCAGAGCCGATGCAATTGCCGACATAAATACGGCATAATATGCCATAGTTAAGTTACGAAGTACTTTTTTCATTTTAAGATATTGTTTTTTTATGTTATATAAAGTCAAATAATTACTGCCTGAAGGTATTGTTAAAATCAACTCTGTTCAGAATTGAGCGTCCAAGAGTTACTTCATCGGCATATTCCAGTTCATCGCCTATAGCTACACCACGGGCAATTGTAGTAATTTTCAGGTTAAGAGTTGCCAGCTTTCTGAAAATATAAAAATTGGTAGTGTCACCTTCCATAGTTGTACTCAAAGCCAGAATAACCTCCTTGATTTTTTCGCTCTGTACCCTTTGTATCAGGCTTTCAATCTCAAGATCGGAAGGACCAATACCATCCATGGGCGAGATAACTCCACCAAGTACATGATACAGACCGCGGAATTGTTGCGTGTTTTCGATAGACATCACATCTCTGATGTTTTCAACCACACATATTGTTTCGGCATCGCGAGCCGCATTACTGCAAATATTACAAACCTCGGTATCAGAAATATTGTGACACACTTTACAGTACACAACATTCTTGCGCAGGCTTATCAATGAGTTACCAAGAGCTTCGGTCTCGTTTTCAGGTTGCTTCAAAAGATGAAGTACCAGCCTGAGAGCCGTTTTACGCCCTATACCCGGCAGTTTTGAAAATTCCTGTACCGCGTTTTCGAGCAGACCTGATGAAAAAAGTTGCTGCGCCACTAATTTAAATTTGTTTATCTTTTTTTCAACTGCAAATTTACAAAAAAACCACGATTTATCATCAATATTCCTTATACGGGGCAAACGAATTTCTGCAATACCTAAGCCGTATGAGGGTGAAAAATGAGTTTTTGCCCGTTTGGGAGCGTTTTTGTACTTTTGCACCTTAAATATAAAGATATAAATATGTCAGGATTTTCAGGCTTAATTATCGTAGTGGCTTACTTTTCGTTATTGCTGATAATTTCGTTTATCACAGGGCGAAAGAACTCTGATAATGAAGCTTTCTTTCTGGGCAATCGTCAGTCGCCCTGGTGGGTGGTAGCTATCGGCATGGTAGGTACATCCATATCAGGAGTAACTTTTGTGTCGGTACCGGGCTTGGTCGGTGACAAAAGTTTTACATACATGCAAACTGTAATGGGTTTTTTTATTGGTTATCTGGTTATTGCCACCGTACTATTACCGCTATATTACAGGCTCAATCTTACATCAATTTACACCTATTTGGGGCAGCGTATCGGTAATCGAGCTTATAAAACAGGAGCATGGTTCTTTCTGATTTCCAAAACAATAGGGGCTTCGGCGAGACTGTATATAGTATCTCTCATCTTGCAGAAAATTATTTTTGATGCATGGAACATCCCATTCTACGTTACGGTTTGTGTTACCATTCTGCTAATTTGGCTATATACTTACAGGGGTGGAATTAAAACCATAGTCTGGACAGATACTATACAAACAATTATTATGATAGGGGCATTGATTATGCTGCTGATTGAAGTGTCGAAGAGTATTGATATGTCTTTTAGCCAGATAATTACGGATATATCTCAAAGCAATATGTCGCGTATTTTTGTATTCGACAACTGGTGGTCGAAGGATAATTTTGTTAAGCAGTTTTTTAGTGGAATTTTTATTGCCATAGCAATGACCGGACTCGACCAGGACATGATGCAGAAAAATCTGACTTGTAAGAGTTTGAAAGATGCTCAGAAAAACATGTACTGGTACGGATTTTCATTTATTCCGGTTAATTTTTTATTTCTCACATTGGGAGCTATGCTGCTAATGCTTGCAGCACAGAATAATATTACACTCCCAACAAATGGCGACGCAATTTTACCTCTTTTTGCTACTACTTATTTGGGCAAAACGGTATTAGTACTGTTTGTAGTGGGAATTATTGCAGCTGCATTCTCCAGTGCCGACTCGGCTTTGGCAGCGCTTACCACCTCATTTTCGGTAGATATTTTGGGAATACAACGTGAAGAAGCGCTTACGGCACGTCGTAAACGAATGATTATTCACCTGTCGATATCTGTTCTTTTTATTTTTATAATAATGATTTTCAGGGCATTGAATAATAAAAGTGTAATTGATGCCATTTATACCATTGTGTCGTACACTTATGGCCCATTGCTGGGCTTGTATGCGTTCGGACTTTTTACCAAGCTACGTACCAACGATAAGCTGGTACCGTTTATTGCTTTGGTATCGCCTGTTTTGTGTGCTTTACTTAGTTATGTAAGTAAAACATATTGGGGATATACGTTTGGTTACGAACTGCTTATAATCAATGGATTGATAACTTTTGCCGGACTTTGGTTGTTCCGAAGCAATAAGGAGGTGGAGCTTGTTTAATTGTTGGATGAAAACAATTACGGTCATCATTTTTTGCCATATGGTTGAGCTATATTGCTAAAGAATTGCAGGTTTGTAGCAAGTTTCGACCTGCAAATTGTAATAAGCATTTTTCAATTGATAAATATAGTTGTAAATTTACGGAAAAATAAGAATAAAAAATATGGATATAAAATCAGCTGAGTTTATTATCAGCAACACCGATTATAAGAAATGTCCCGATACCAAATTGCCCGAATATGCTTTTATCGGTCGTTCCAATGTGGGTAAATCATCGCTTATTAATATGCTTTGCAACCGTAAAGGGCTGGCAATGACTTCGTCGAAGCCGGGTAAGACTTTGCTTATTAATCATTTTCTTATTAATAATGAGTGGCATTTGGTGGACTTACCCGGCTACGGATATGCTACAGCTGGCAAGCAAACACGCGAGCGACTGAAAGACATTATCGAAAGCTATATCATTAATAGATTGCAACTTACATGTGTTTTTTTGCTTATTGACTGTAGGCACGAAGCTCAGAAAATTGATCTGGATTTTATGCAGTGGCTCGGCGAAAACGGAGTTCCGTTTGCAATTATTTTTACAAAAATTGATAAATTGTCGTGGCAACGCTCCAATGAAAGCATTCAGGCTTACAAACAACAGCTACTTGAGTACTGGGAAGAACTGCCTCCAGTTTTTATTAGCTCTTCGGAGAAAGGTATAGGGCGAGATGAGGTGCTAAATTACATCGAAAGCATTAATAAATCGCTCAAAAAGTAAGGTTTTGCGCAATATTTTGAGTGTACGAAAAGTGTTGCAGATATTTTTATAATAAAAAATTATAAAAGAAAAGTGCAGTTATATATTCAGCAGAAAAAACTGTATCTTTGAAAACATTTCTTTGGATATTAACCAATAAAAAATTAAAAAACATGAAAGCACAAGACGACGATTTGCTGGTATACGACGAAGATGAAGCCGTGAAATTCATACTTGGTTTTTTACCTGAAGAGGCTAAAGCCGGAATTGATGATACTAAAATAGAATATGTTCTGGATGTTGTATATGAGTATTACGAAGAAAATGGTCTGATTGATGAAGACTCAACCGAAGAAGCCAGCATCGACGAAGAAGACATGTTTAAGTACATTCAGAAATGCGCTAAAAAGGACAAAATAGAAATTACTGACGAAGAAATTCAGCTTATACTCGAAGGCGAATATGAGTATGGCAAATCTATTGGTATTTACAACGAAGAAGAATAAACTTTACATACTTGATTTTTTTGGGATAATCAACATACAGCTCAATTCTGTATGTTGATTATTTTCTGTTTGGGGTGTTTATAAATATTATTTTTCTTAATCAAAGCATTCCCTTTGTTTGAAAAGGGTTATTTTAAAGCATGAAAGCAGCTATAGTTATATTAAACTGGAATGGAGAAACTTTTTTGAACAAGTTTTTGCCGCTACTTATCAAACACACTCAATTGCCCGAAGCGGAAATAATTGTGGCCGATAATGGGTCTACCGACGGTTCTCTTGAACTACTGACCCGCGATTTTCCGCACATCAAAACCATTGTATTGGATCAAAATTACGGTTTTGCCGGAGGATACAACAAGGCGCTGCAACAGATTGAAGCTGATTATTACGTATTGCTCAATTCAGATGTGGAAGTGACCGAAAACTGGCTTGAGGTATTAATCAATTACATGGAAAGCAATCGCGATGTAGCTGCCTGTCAGCCCAAGATACGCTCGTACTACAAGCGCAGCAGTTTCGAACATGCCGGTGCAGCAGGTGGTTTTATCGATTTTCTGGGATATCCTTTTTGTCGTGGTCGCGTATTTGGAGTGGTGGAAGAGGATAAGGGGCAATATGACGATATTACGGATGTGTTTTGGGCGACCGGTGCTTGTCTGGTAATTCGCTCAGAGTTATTTCACAAGGTAGGAGGGCTCGACGATGAATTTTTTGCACACATGGAGGAAATAGACCTTTGCTGGAGGCTTAATGCACGTGGCTACAGAGTGGTTTGTAATCCGGAAAGCGTTGTTTACCACGTAGGTGGAGGTACTTTGGATAGCGAACACCCATATAAAACCTACCTGAATTTCAGAAATAACCTGCTGATGATTTATAAAAATATGCCTCAGAAACTGCTGAATGAAATTATGTTTTGGCGTAAGGTGCTTGATTATGTGGCTGCTCTCCAGTTTTTCTTTACCGGGAAAACGGAAAATGCCCGCAGTATACTTAAAGCTCGCAAAGATTTTGAGCAAATGCAACCACGCTTTGAGGAAAAACGGAAAGAAAACATTCTGTATGCTACGCGTAGCGAATGCCCCGGTATGTACGACCGCAGTATACTCAAAGAATTCTACTATAATCGCAATAAAACTTTTGATAAACTGATGAAGAGCAAAAAGCGAAAGAAACGAGAATAATAAGAATAACGAAAATAATGAAAACAGATGAGGGTGCCCATTTTTCGGAGCACCCTCATTTCATTGTGAGTCTAATTTATATTAAGCTTTCTCTTTAGTATCTTCCTTTTTAGCTTCTTCAATTGTTTGTTCTTCTGGCTCTTTGTTTCCATCGGTTTGCGGACCTTTCAGATAAGTAGGAAGGTTAAGTCCGGCCATGTTAAACAAATCGTTGAGTGGTGGAACGGTTTTCATCATTCCCGAAACGAAATTGGCTGTTGTGCTGTTGCCACTTTCAGTATTATTGCCCGAATCCCATACCGTAATTTTGTCAATCTTGATGTTTTTAACGGCTTCGACCTGAGTTTTTACTAATTCAGGCAGTTTTTCGATAAGCAGCAACTGGAAAGCTTTAGTTGGGTCACCGCCGGCAGCGTCTACTACTTCTTTGTAACCTTCGGCTTGTTTTGTAAGTATTTCAAACAAACCCTTAGCTTCGGCTTCCATCTTAGCGTAAATAGCATCGGCTTCACCTCTGGCTTGCAATCTAATTTTTTCCGCATCAGCTTCAGCTTCGATAATTGCACGTTGTTTGGCAATTTCGGCAGGCACTACAATATTCGCATTTTGAGTAGAACGTTCGCGGTCGGCACGTGCTGTTTCTGCTTGTTGTTCGGCGTGGTAAGCTTCTTCGAGCGCTTTTGCCTGTTGTACTTTCTCCGAGGCAATGGCTATTTTAAGAGATTCGGCTTCTCTCTCGCGACGTATCGCGTCAGACTGGGCAATTGATATTTTAGCCTCATTTTCACCCTTAATAGCCTGAGCATTAGCTTCCGATGTCTTAATACGGGTATCTCTTTCGGCTTCGGCTTTACCAATAGACTCATCTTTCATGGCAGAGGCAATGCTTACTTCACGATCTTTCTGAGTAATCGCTATTTTCACATCTCGGTCGCGGTGAGTTTCTGCTATTTGCGTGTCTTTTTCGCGGTCGGCCATTGCTTTACCGGTTTCACCGATTTTTTCTTGTTCGGCTACGCTAATTTTAGCTTCGTTGATGGCTTTAGCAGCAGCTTCTTTACCAAGTGCTTCGATGTAGCCAGATTCATCTTTGATATCGGTTACGTTAACGTTAATAAGTTTTAAGCCGATTTTTTTAAGCTCAGTATCAACGTTTTTCGAGATATTGTCTAAGAATTTATCACGGTCGGAGTTGATTTCTTCGATGGTCATGGTAGCAATAACCAAACGCAACTGGCCAAAAAGAATATCTTTAGCCAAATCCTGAATTTGCTCAGAGTTGAGTCCTAATAAACGTTCGGCAGCAGTGTTCATGCTGTCGCCCTCGGTAGAAATAGCGATGGTGAAGCGACAAGGTACATCTACACGGATGTTTTGCCGGCTCAGGGCATTGGTCAGATTGGCCTCGATGGATAGAGGTTTGAGATCCAGAAATGCATAGTCCTGAATTACAGGCCAAATAAATGAACCACCACCATGAATACACTTGGCGGAAGTACCGCCGGTTTTACCGTAAACAACTAAAATTTTATCCGAAGGACAGCGTTTGTAGCGCGAAACCAAGGCCGAAATGGTAACAAAAACCACCACGGCGGCTACAATGATAATGTAAATAGGTTCGATCATTTTTTTTGTTTTTTGTTTAATGTTTGTCGTTTTTAATGCTTTTATATTTTTTCAACTATAAGTATCTGGTTGTTTTCTATTTTTACAACTTTTACCAGTTTTCCCGAAGGGAGTAGTTCACCTTCAGTCATTGCTTCCAGTTCATGAACCGAACCACCTACGCTTACCAGCACCTTACCTTTTCCCGATTTTTCGGCTGGAATTGTGAGATAAACCTCCGCTGTTTTATCTACAGTATTAATTATTTTAAATGAAGCATCTTCAGAAAGCTTCATCAATTGACTTATAATCAGGAAAAAGAGAAATATAAAAGCACAGCCAATGATTACAGCTACCACTATAAGCAGCAGTTTTGAAGAAATGGCATTGTAAAACGAAATACCCGACCAACTGAATCCCAGCAAAAAATTAATCAGGTTGCGAAATGAAAAAAGCTGAAAAGGAGCATCACCGTCGCTTATGTCGCCGTCAAAGTCGGCTGAGGTTCCATCAGAGGCATCGGCTCCTATAAATGTCATAATAGTTTGTATAATAAAGATTATACTTGTAGGAATGGCTATAAACCAGAAAGTTTTTAGCAGAGGCTCCAAGGATGTAATAAAGTCCATTTTAGTTTTTTGATTAGATTAAAGAAATGTTTTTTACAAAGATTGTTATTTTTTTTATAACTACCTAATAATTTGTCAAAAGAATTTGAAAAAAATCATAGGCGATTAGTTGTTTTTAAGGCTCCTTCTCCATGATAGAAAAAAGTTAACTTCATGTTTATCCAATACATCGGACAACATTTGGTAGGCAGAACCATTTTCTTCTGTTTCATCCATTATTTTCATTGCTTTTTTTCGCTTTTCAGGCGAAATAAACCGATCGATATCCAGTAAGCCCACATGGATAAAAGAAAATAAGTGAGAGCAGATGGTAGATACAGCCAGATTTCGTTCGGTGGCTATTTGGTCAATGGTTTTACCTTCGTTATACATTTGTAATGTGAGTCGGGTCGATTCGCCTTTTTGCTTTTTTTCTTTGGGTTCTTTTTCTATAGACTTTTTATCTGTTTTTTCGGCAATATTGCTGGATAAGTTATTGTCAAGACAGTATTTTTGGATGATTTTTAAAAACTGCTCGCCATATTTCTCTGCTTTGGCTGGCCCAAATCCATTAATTTTCAATAGGTCTTTTTTGGTTAAAGGCAGATAATTGGTCATTTCAGTAAGGGTTTTACTGTTTGCTACCAGATAAATAGGCAAATTATTCGGTTCGCAAATCTGATTGCGTAATGTCAATAATTCATGGAATAATTTGGGGTGGTGCGATGCCGCCAGTTTTTCCGTTGCATTTTTGGCATAAGCATTTACGCTAAAATCGGGCAGGAGGAAGGTGTTTTTTATAATAAAGTAATCTTCCACTGTAAACGGATGTTTCAGGCTTTTGAGCAGATGTGCTTTCTGAGCCACAAAACCAAAGATAACACGTAATTCATCGTTATATTCGCGGGCATTGTCGCGACTGTCGGTAGAAGCCGGCGATTGTCGTAGCGAATCCATAAGAATTGCTATTTTGGTTTTGAAAAAATCGGCTGCAGCATTCAGTCTTTCGGCTAAATAATCCTCGTCGACCCGTTCGGCCATGAGTATACGTTGCAGTTGCACCGTAAATTTCCCGGCTACTTCCTGCATATCCTGACTTTGTTTTAATAAATCCCGCAAGTAATGTAAAGTTTCATCGTTGAATGATGAGGATACCTCTTCTACAGTTCGTAGTAGCCTGGATATAAGTCCGGTACCTGTTTTTAAGTCGAATAGCTGACGCAAGGCAAAGAGCCTGAATTCGCTTCGCGAAGCCGCAAGTTCAGCCTCAAGCATATCCACCGGTTGTTTGTTCTGTTCGTGCTCTACTATAAGGCGGTCGTTTTCAATACTCGACGGATTAATTTTACTCCAGAGTATCATACCTTCGAGCGAGCGGCATCTGCTCAGCGCCACGTATACCTGACCCGGAGCAAAAGCATCGCCGGCATCAATTACGGCCTTTTCGAATGTAAGTCCCTGACTTTTATGTATGGTGATAGCCCATGCCAGTCGGAGCGGAAACTGAGTAAAGCTTCCTATCACAGATTCTTCAATTTGCTTAGTGCTTTCGTTGGTGGTGTAGCGTATATTTTCCCATACCATGCGCTCCAAATCTACGGTAGTGCCGTCGCCTGGACAGGTAATGGTAATGACTTTATCACTGATTGTATCAATAACACCAATTTTGCCGTTAAAAAAACGCCGCGGAGTTTCGGTATCGTTTTTTATAAACATGACTTTGGCGCCTGTTTTTAATATCAAATCTTTTTCGGTAGGATAACTTTTTTCAGGAAATTCACCTTTTATTTCAGCCGCAAAGGAAATGGTTTTACCTTTCAACCGAGCCAGTTCATCAGCATTGATGCGGTCGGCTTTATAATTATGCGTGGTAAGGGTTATGTAGGTATCATCTTTGGGCGGTGTGAAAAGCGGGTTGTATCTGCTTTGCAACAAAGCCAGTCCAGATTCCGAAAGGCGGTTGTTGCGTACTTCGTTGAGCACGCTGATAAAGTCGGCATTTGTTTGTCTGAAAATCTTATCAAGTTCAATGTAAACCGGCTTTTGTTCGCCAATAACGTGACTATGAAAAAAATACGGACTTTTATAGTAAGCAGATAGCATCCGCCACTCTTCTTCTATCGCCACGGGAGATAGCTGAAACATGTCGCCTATAAATATCATCTGCACGCCACCGAAAGGCTCTTTGTAATTGTAACGCACCTGACGCAAAATTGTATCTACGGCATCAAGCACGTCAGCCCTTACCATGCTTATTTCGTCTATTACAAGTAGTTCAAGTTCCTGAATAACTTTACGCCTGTTACGTTGCATTTTAATTTTCTCAATCAGATTTTTTTTCCCATCGGCAGTAGGGATAAAAGGAGTAAACGGCAGTTGAAAAAATGAATGAATGGTAGTGCCTCCCGCATTGATGGCTGCCACGCCTGTAGGAGCTACTATGGCCATTTGTTTTTTTGTGGCTTTCTGGAGGTTATATAAAAAAGTAGTTTTACCCGAACCGGCTTTACCGGTAAGGAAAATACTGCGGTTTGTTGATACAGCAAATTCCCGGGCAAGGTGGTAAAATGAGGATACTTCTTCCATAGTTTTTTTTTACAAAGATAGAAATTATTTCCAAAACTGTATCTCCGAGGCGTGATGATTGGATAGATTAAGTTAGCGTTTTTGGATATTATTTCATTCCATCCTGGCCATAAAAAAACCTTCTGGTATCAGTTTTAAATTCAGATACCAGAAGGTGATTACGAAATCATTGAAAAACAGATATTTGTTATTTTATTTTAATTGTCAAAGGAGTTTTCAGATTTTCACTGAAACGTGCCATTGATTTAAACCAGTCAGCATCGGTACGAAAGCCCCATTTGCTCCAGCCTCCACCAAAATAGTATGTAAATTCAGTACCTGTTTTGTATGGAGCAAGCAGTAAGATATGTTCTCCGTTTTTTTGACTGGTTACGTGCTCCAGCGGAATCACCACACCTGTGTAATTACGTCCCGAAGGTAGCCCGGCATCCGAAACAGCATCTTCGGCGTAAGCAATAAAGCCCTGGCTGCTGTTTTCTTTGAGTGAGCCTTTACCATCGTGCAGAAAAATACCACCAGCCAGCTTGATGTTGGCTTTTGGACCTGTATATTTCACCACAGCTTTGTTGAGCAAAGCCCCGGCAGTAGCAGTAATGGTAATAGTTTGCTTGTAAACATGGTTGCCAACCACCACCGAATCGTAAGTAAGACTGAAAACAGAGCGTAGCGGCCCATTTTCTATTACTTTATAATGATTAAAATGGTTGCCTACCCAAAGTTTTTCGTCGGCAAACGGGGCAATACCCCCGGCTCCCAGTGTATGTCCTACTTTGTAGCAATCTAGGCCATCGCCATGGTCCACATGGTAGGTTTTTCCATTTTTAAGCTCATCGTGGTATCGTTTTTTCACCACCAGTTTATCCGTACTTTTAAGCCAGATGTCTACACCGTTGCTCGGATTTTCTTTGGCCAGAGCAGGACCGTACATGCGGTAAGCAGCCAAATCGTTTTCCCAGGCAAAGTCATCCTTGCGTTCGGGAACAAACTGTGCCGATGTTTTCGGTTCAACAGGAGCCGGCTTGCCTGCTGCAATTGTATATGTGGCAGAGCTATTGGCTTTTACATCGGCAGCAAATATAAGCGATTTTGCCTTTTTACCACCATTGTAAATGAACTGGTAAGGAATTTCTCTGCCATTTTCATCTTTAATTACGT
Source organism: Bacteroidota bacterium (assembly GCA_017860345.1). GTDB lineage: Bacteria > Bacteroidota > Bacteroidia > Bacteroidales > Paludibacteraceae > Paludibacter. The sequence continues at coordinate 11,104 of JAFNAV010000050.1, forward strand.
ATGATTTTTTGGCTGGATTAATTTTAAGGACACCTATGCTTACTTCAACCATTTCCTTGTCCCTGTCAGTAGCTGTGTTATTAGTCACTACTATGTTTTTTCCGGCATACGCAGCAGGAAAGAGCAGGAGAGAGGATAACAGAAAAAAAACAATTTTTCTCATTGTATATGTTTGGTATTTAAGTTTTAAAAATCGTTTTTTGATAAAATTATTGAGTAAACTCCGGTTTATTTTGGCTGTTTGCCAATGTAAGCCAGAATACCACCGTCCACATAAAGCACATGACCGTTAACAAAGTCGGATGCTTTGGAAGCCAAAAAAACAGCCGGGCCTACCAAATCTTCGGCATTTCCCCAGCGGGCAGCCGGAGTTTTGGCGATAATAAACTGATCGAACGGGTGGCGCGAGCCATCGGCCTGAATTTCGCGTAAAGGTGCTGTTTGCGGAGTAGCTATATAACCCGGGCCAAGTCCGTTGCATTGTATGTTGTATTCACCGTATTCCGAAGCAATGTTTTTCGTAAGCATTTTCAAACCACCTTTAGCCGCTGCATAAGCCGATACTGTTTCACGACCCAATTCGCTCATCATGGAGCAAATGTTAATAATTTTGCCAGATCCTTTTTTTATCATGCTTGGGATTACAGCTTTGGAACAAATAAACGGACCATTCAAGTCAATATCAATTACCTGACGGAATTCAGCAGCGCTCATTTCGTGCATGGGAATACGTTTGATAATTCCGGCATTATTTACCAAAATATCGATAACTCCAACTTCCGCCTCAATTTGTTTCACTAACGCATTGATTTGATCTTCGTTGGTAACATCAGCCACATAGCCATGGGCTTTAATACCATCGGCTGCATAAGCTGCAATTCCTTTGTCTACCAAATCCTGATTTATATCGTTGAAAACAATAGTAGCTCCCGATTTAGCTAAACCTGCGGCAATTGCGTAACCGATACCATAAGAAGCACCCGTTACAAGTGCTATCTTTCCATTTAAATCAAATTGACTCATGATGTTTTTTTTAATTTTTTAGCCCTTAGATATCCGCTGTGGAGTTTCTTGAAGGGAATTATGTTTCGTATAAATTTTTTAAAATGAAAGATTTAAAAGTCTGTGATAAAAGAGAAAGCTACGAAGGCTTTTATCTCAATTCAGTATGTTTGTAAAAGTCCTGATCGCTGTAATCAAGATTTTCGCCGGCCATACCCCAAATAAAGGTGTAGTTGCTTGTAGCGGCAGCCGAGTGAATCGACCATTCAGGCGAAATTACAGCCTGCTCGCCCTGCATCCAGATGTGGCGCGTTTCGGTAGGTTCGCCCATAAAGTGGCAAACAGCATTACCTTCAGGAACCTCGAAATAGAAATACGCTTCCATACGGCGGCTGTGAGTGTGTGCAGGCATGGTGTTCCAAACACTGCCTGTCTGTAGTTCGGTCATACCCATTTGTAGTTGGCATGTTTCCAGCACCTGGCAAACCAGCATTTTGTTGATATTTCTGTGATTGGATGTTTCAAGAGATCCTAACTCCATAACCTGTGCATCGGCTTTGGTTATTTTGCGGTCGGGAAAGGTTTTGTGAGCAGGTGCTGAGTTGAAATAGAACTTAGCCGGGTTGGCTGCATCCACACTTTCAAAAGTTACATTACGGTCGCCCGCGCCTAAATAAAGCGCCTCTTTATAACCAAGTTCGAAAACAGTTCCATCTACTGTGATTTTGCCCGGGCCACCTACGTTAAATGTACCAAATTCCCGTCGCGACAGGAAAAATTCTGCCTTAAGAGGGTCGATAGCTTCCAAAGTAAGTTTCTCGCTTACTGGTTTTGCACCGCCCACCACCAACCGGTCGTAAAGGGTGTACACCATATTAACCTCGTCAGGAGAGAATATTTTTTCAATTAAATGTTCTTTACGTAAGCGAGCGGTGTCATAATGTTTTGCATCTTCGGGATGTGATGCATAACGAATTTCATAATTTGTTTTCATATGTTTTATTATTATTTCTTTGTAATTGAAGTATGTAGCTTACACTGAAGATTCTTTATTTAAAAGCTTATTTTAAGCATATTTTTTTAACCCAATTTGCTCGTATTTTAAACATGATACTGATTTATAACAGCCGAATTTAATTGGTCGACCAAAATTAGTAAAAAAAATCATGCTAAGCAATAATTAAAGCAAAAAGTAGAATAAAAAATTTATCCGGTCTACAAAAATAGAGAAAATGGAGTAAAACAATAATGTAAAAATTGTCAGAAAGAGTTTATTATTTGATTAAAAAGGGGTAAGTTGCATTTGGAAATCATTATTTTATGCGGATAAGCCATGCAAAGCTTACCGAAGCATATAAATTATTGGAATTATTGAAGTAATCTTTTTTTTGGTTCGGAAAAACATCGCTCATGCTCAGGTTGGCTCTGGTATCGAGTTGGAAAACCTGTTTGCCAGCGCTTACCAATACTCCCATCCCGAAACAAAAACCATAATCAAGCGGATATTTTACAGCCTGAGAGCGTTGCTCTTCCTCGTCTTCGGTAGTTGCAGCGATGTTAACAGTAGTTTTATCGGATATCAGGTAACCAATTTTGGGACCTATATTCACGAAAAACCTGAACTTGTCGCCAAAATTAAAATGAGTCAGGAATGGCACTTCAACATAACTTAACCTGTGGGTAAATGCTCCACCTTTTTGTTGCCAGCCTCTTTCAGAGTAGTTAAGTTCAGCCTGCACACCTAAACTTTTATCAGCCACATATCTGAATACAAGCCCGCCGTTGTAGCCGGTAAGTATATCCTGATCTACAGTTGGATTCAGGTACATCATCGACCCGGTCATACCAAAAGTGGCGCCTACATACATTTCCGGTTTATAGTTTCCCCTTTGCGCCCGGGCATTGAACGATAGCCCTGTAGCAAGTACAATTAAAAATAGAGTTTTGTAAATAAGTTTCATCCGATATGAATTGTTTTTAACGGGGTAGTGTAAAACTCGCATAGCGTAAAAATGATTATTCGGACACATGTAAATACAGCTGCTTATTCATAAATCCATTGCGTTCGGAGTTGCGTTCAAACTTCAAAACCGATTGTATACCAGCGCCAACAGGCAACTTTAGCTCATTATTGCCAAAATTAGTTCCATTGCTGTATATTTGAGCTATAAAGTATGATGTAAGATCATAACCCAATAAATCATAACGCGGAGATTTTTGTCCGGGCGTTAAGCTGAAATATTTTGAATACTGCACTTCAAATTCAGACAATTCGGCATCGTTCACATATTGTCTGAAAGGCGAAACGCTGCAAGTTTTGAAGCTGTATCGGGTGCTAAGTTGCCAGCTAAACTGCGTAAATACGATTAAATCTGATGCCTGTGGTAAGTTATTGATCGCATCCAGATATTTGGCCGCAAGTGAAAATTTATCGGTATTCAGAAATATAATTTTTTTACCCGAAGTATTCAATATACTTTGCGAAGCAATATCGCTAACTCCATTTAAATCAATGTCTTTGTAGCTGATATTAGCCGAAGTCAGTTTGCGTTTTATGTTATTGGCCAGGTCATTACCTTCGTCGCCAAAATTCACATCCGGAAGATTCAGAAAAATAACCTTATTGTCGCTTAGCTTATCAGATAAAAGCTCAGCTATAAAATTTTCCTGTGTATTTTCCGATGGATTAAACTGGAAAACATAAGGATTTACAGACAAATCCAATACTTTGGAAGAGAACGGAATAAGCGTATTGATTCTGTTCTCGCGTGCAAAATCGGTAACGTATGTAATCTGATTGGTATAAGCAGGGCCAATAATCAGATCGGCATTCCGGAGGTTGTTGTTATTTAAAACTTCAACAATTTTTTCTTCCGATTTTTCGGTATCATAAGAGAAAATTTCGAATGAAACTCCCAGATTTTTAGCCTCATTAACAGCAATGAGTGCACCGGCATAAAAATCGGAGAACTTATTATTAGATGCATCCGGTTTACTGTTGTCGAGCATAAAAGGAAGTAAAAAAGCAATGCGAACCGGTTCTTTATTCGGTTTTACCTTATTGCGCAAGCGGGTATTGTAGGTTTGATTTTCGGAACTTACCACTGCTTTGGGCGTTTCGGCAATAACCTGAGGTTGTTCCTGTACTTTTCGCCTGAAACGTAACTCGCTGCCAACTTTCAGTTTTTCGTCAGCTCCCGGATTTTGACTCACAATATCTTCTACCGTAACACCATAAATTTTGCTGATAGAATATGCCGTTTCTTTTTTCTTTACCTTATGAACTATATAATTAGTATCAGTAATGCTTATTATTTCATTTTTAACATCACTTGCTTTAGGCTTTCTAATTTCTTTTTGGTCGTCTTTTTCAGCTTTAACCTCATTTCTTACCACCTCATTTTTTACCGCCTCATTTTCTTTTACGGCTGATGATGCGGTGTTTTTAACCGGTATTTTCAGTACCATTCCGTCTTTCAGACCTGAAGCTATCGCAGGGTTGTACTTTTGAAGGTCGTCCTGAGTAATACCATATTTTTTACAAATACCAAAAAGGGTTTGTTTTTTTTGAACCTGATGCTCAATAAACGAAACCGATTCAGTCTGTGGCTCAGCTTGCGGCTCGTATTTTTTAGCAGCAACCGGTGTTGTAACAACACTGCCGGACGATTCAGTTCTTTGATTATCAGAGTTTAATATCTGTTTAGCGGTGGCCGGAATCAAAATTTCTTCACCTGCTCTTAATCCATTGTGTATTTGTGGGTTAATGTTGTTGATGTCGGCTTGCGAAACGCCAAAGCGTTTGCTTATGGCGTATAAACCCTCGCCCGCTTGCACCTTATAAATGTAATATTCGGTTCCGCCTACCTTTTTGGTACCCGAAACCTGTCCGCTGATATATGAAGATGCAAATACAAAAACAAAAAGTACAGGCAAAAACTTCCAAATCATTTTTTTCATACAATAACTAATTAATATGCCTAAAAGCAAAAGTACTTAATAATTAAAATGTTCAGGTGTTATTCCCGGCAAACCATGAAACTTAACTCTGAATATTGGTGTAGAATTAACCTCAAAATAAATGCCAGTAAGGTGCAAATGTACAAAAAATGCAGCATAAGGATATAAGCTTTGTAATAAATCAACGTTTTTTTTGTTTTTGATAATAAAGATGTATTTTTGCAATGACAAGAAGGTTTAACTATTTGCTTTTATGAAAAAACTTTTATTGATTATAACCGGTATCATTTGTGTTTTAAATTTGCAAGCTCAGGTAACGGCTACTGGTGTATATAAATCTTATAAAGATACCTATCAGGGTATCGATTATTTGTTTGTATTTTATGGAATTGACGCATCCACGTCGCTCAAATATACAGGTGCGGGTACATCAGTAAACTGGTATCGGTTTTCCGACCCGGCTTCGTCAATCAGTAATCAGCCTGAAAATTTTAATGTTGAAAATGCTACAGGTTATATTTTGGATGTAGATGGAGTAAAAACCACAGTTTGGGTAATCGATTATAAAAATTATCTTCCGGTATTTAACTCTTTAGTGCCGCAGGATAAACCCGGAGAGCAATGTAAAAGTCTGACTCTTAATTTACAATCCTCTGTGCCACTTATTGAGTACCAGACACCCGGCGGAGTTACACATACCATTGCGCGCAAATTTAAGCTTACCTACAACTCCAAAAGCTGGACATCGGGTGCATGGAAAGATGTAGAAATATCCGCTCAATATACTTTGCCTGATAATTTGACTTATGTTGATGAGGCGCCGCTTTGCGATACGAAATTTAAGATTGAGGGCGATCAGTTTGCAACCGATTTAAATCTATCGCCAGTGCCATCAGTCGAGTCTGCCCTATACACTGCGGTAGCTGTTGAAGCTCACATTGTAACCACTGCTTCTACCCGCGATGCGCTGAATGAAGATGAACGTCCGTCCGCCACTACGGTAAAATCGGGCTCAGCACCATTGGATATTTTGTTCGAGAGCAATGCCAATGTGCCGGTAGCTTCGTATTATAGCTGGGAAATTTTCAAAGATGGTAGTCTGCTTTACACCCGCAACGACAAAGATCAGCGTTATACTTTTGATGTAGATGGTACCTACAAAGTAAAACTTACTGTAAACAGCGGTTATTGTACTTATGCCGATTCGGTTGAAATAGTAGTATCTGTTTCGGCCCTGCAGGTACCGGTGGTTTTTACTCCCGGCGACGATGGCTATAACGACGAGTTTAAAGTGGCGTACCGTTCGCTTAAGAGTTTTAAATGCTGGATATTCAATCGTTGGGGCCGACAGTTGTATTACTGGAACGACCCTCAGAAAGGCTGGGACGGCACATACAAAGGAAAACCTGTAAGCACCGGAGGGTATTTATATGTAATTGAAGCTGTGGGTATCGATAATGTAAATCATTCTACCAAAGGCGTTGTAAATTTGATAAGACCTAATAAGAAATAAGAAATTTCCCTGTAAAAAATGGAAGGTATGCGGGAGATTCCTGTATACCTTTTTTTTGTTTAAATTTTTTCTGTTTGGAAAATATACTATCAAAAAAACGATTACATTTGTATATCTTAAATTATCAATAACCAACTATTTAAAAACCCACAAAACGACGTTAACTCTATGAGAACTAATTTATCCTATCGTGCAGCCTCCGGGTTGCTTACCCTATTGATTTTATCATTCACTTTCTCATGCAAAAAAGAGTTGAAGCCTCTGGATATCGATCCTGCTTTTGCTGCTTATGTCATCTCTTTTACTTCGGGAGTGGTTTCCAATACTACCAAAATTCAGGTTCGGTTAGTGCAGGAAGTCCCCGATGCCATTCCCGGTAAGGAACTGTCTTCCAATCCATTTTCGATGAGTCCTGGTATAAATGGCAAAGCTGTATGGCTCGACAAGCAAACCATACAATTTGTTCCGGATACCAAATTAGAATCAGGCGAAATTTATACCGTTGATTTTGAGTTGGATAAATTTGCGCAAGTGCCATCAGATTTAAAAAACCTGAAATTTCGTTTTCAGGTGATGAAGCAAAACGTATCTTACGAATTCAATGGTATTGAGCCTGTTAATGAGTCGGATATGCGATTGCAGAAAATCCACGGTAGTTTTACCACCGCAGATGTAATCGATGGAAAGGAGTTTGAAGATATTGTCGGATTTGAAGGTGATGCGGGTAAATACGTTCGCTGGATACATAGTAAAGATGGAAGAATTCATAGTTTTACGCTCGACAGTGTGGAACGGAAAACTTCGCCTTATAAAATAAACATTGAATGGAATGGAAAAAAAATAGGAGCACAGAACGGCTCTGAAGATTTCGAAATGCCTGGACTCGACGAGTTTAAGGTGATTCATGTAAAAACTGTATCGGTACCAAAAGCCCAAATAGAAGTTTATTTTTCCGATCCATTGAGCCGAATGCAGGATATGGATGGATTATTTTCGCTTTCGGGAAATGTTCCTTTCGGGATATTGGCTACCGGGAATGTAGTCAAACTTATGCCTACTCAATCGATTACGGGCGATGTGAATCTGACGGTATATGCCGGAATTAAAAATATATTTGAGAAACAATCAGGTGTAAATCAAACTTTCAAGCTGAAATTTGTCAGCCTCAAACCGCAAGTTGAACTTATTGGCGATGGCGTGATTGTGCCTAACAGTGAAGGCATTTTGTTCCCTTTCAGGGCGGTGAGCCTTTCGGCTGTGGATGTTAAGGTGATTAAGATTTTTGAAAATAATATTGTTCAGTTTCTTCAGGTAAATCAGTTAAGCGATGCTAATGAGCTGAAACGGGTTGGTCGTGTGGTTTATAGTCGCGAAATTGCACTATCGTCCAACGATCCTATCGACTACTCGCAATGGAATAACTTTTCGTTAGATTTATCCAAACTTATCGAGCCCGAGCCCGGCGCCATTTATCGTGTTGAGATCAGTTTTCGCAAGAAACATTCGCTTTATCCTTGTGTTGAAAATACTGAAGATAAGGACGAATTTTCTGAGGAAAAAGATCCTAACGAAAATTATAACGAGCCGGCTTCGGATGCATGGGGATATTATCAGGACGATTATTACGATTACGAAAATTACAACTGGCAGGAGCGGGATGATCCTTGCAAACCGTCGTATTATATGGGTAATGATCATAAAGTAGCCCGGAATGTGCTGGCTTCGGACTTTGGAATTGTAGCCAAGGCGGGTACAGATAACAACTTTTTTGTGGCTGTTACCGATTTACGCGACACAAAGCCACTCTCGGGTATTGAACTGGAGTTTCGCAACCTTCAGAATCAGGTAATTGGTAAATCCGAAACAAACTCCGACGGATTCAGTACTATCAAATTGCAGGATAAGCCTTTTGTAGTGATTGCTAAAAAGGATAAAGACAGAGGTTACCTCCGTCTGGACGATGCTTCATCCTTGTCGCTCAGTATGTTCGACGTATCGGGCGAAGAACTTAAAAAAGGAGTCAAGGGCTTTATTTATGGCGAACGGGGCGTTTGGCGACCGGGCGATATGATTTATCTTACATTCATTCTCGAAGATAAAAATAAATCTATTCCGGCCAATCATCCTGTAATTATGGAACTTTTCAATCCTTCAGGGCAACTCATAAACAGGGTGGTGAAAACGACTCAACTCAATGGTTTCTACAACTTTATTCTGAAAACCAACGCGGCAGCGCCAACCGGCAATTGGGTGGTGAAAATGCATGTTGGCGGTTCTACTTTTGCCCGCAATCTGCGTATCGAAACGGTTAAGCCTAATCGCTTGAAAATAAACCTTAATTTTGGATCACAGTTGCTGAAAAAAGGCGTTCCTGCGAATGGAAATTTGCAGGTTAACTGGCTTCACGGTGCTCCGGCAGCTAATGCCAAAGTGAAAATTGATGCCACCGTAGCTCCTGCCCAAACGGCTTTTGCGTCATGTCCGGCTTTTATCTTCGACGACCCGGCTAAAACTGTAAATTCGCAGGATATTACTGTTTTCAATGGTACCTTAAATGCTGATGGAGCAGCTGCTGTTCGTGCTAATTTCGATTTTAATACTGATGCTCCCGGTATGTTGGCTGTACAAATGAAAACTACCGCTTTTGAGGGTGGGGGCGACTTCAGTACCGACCGCGCCATGTTCAATTACTCGCCCTATAAATCGTATGTTGGCGTAAAAATTCCGCAGGGAAAAGGCTGGAATAATGCCCTAAATTCGGACGAAAAAAATCTTTTTCCTCTTGCTTTGGTCGATGAAAATGGCCGACCTAAAACCGGCAAAGTAAAAGTGGAAATATACAGCGTTTACTGGCGATGGTGGTGGGAACAGCAAGCCGAAGAAAACCTGGCAAGTTATATTACCAATCAGAATTCAAATCTCATAAAAACTGATTTTGTAAATATATCCAATGGAAGAGGATATTACGAGATGAACCTTGGAACACAGGATTGGGGACGTAAGTTTATACGCATAACCGACACCGAAAGCGGACACAGCACCGGAGGTGTGTTCTATACCTCGTATCGTGGCTGGTGGAGCAATGCCGGAAATGATAACCCCGGAGGAGCTGAATTGCTTATGTTTCAAACAGATAAAAAAGAATATAAAACCGGCGAGAAAATCTCGGTCGACCTGCCGGTAACGCATAAAGGACGGGCTCTGATTAGTATCGAAACCGGAAGTCGTGTGCTGAGAAACTATTGGTTCGAACCGGAAAAAGACGATTCCCGCTTTAGCTTTGAAGCCACACCGGAGATGGCTCCGAATATTTACATTCATGTAACTTATATTCAGC
>JAFNAV010000104.1 GCA_017860345.1 Bacteroidota bacterium
CAATCAATCCGGGCTCCACATCTACAAAAGTGGCCGTTTACTTTGATGAAAAACTGCAATGCCTTCACACTATCCGCCACAGCAACGAAGAATTGTTGTCCTTCGATACGGTTTTTGATCAGTATGAGTTTCGTAAAGCCATTATTTTGCGACGCCTCAACGACGATGGCATTGATTTGAACGAGTTATCGGCCATAGTAGGACGTGGAGGGTTGATGAAACCTGTAGAATCGGGCGTATACGAAGTAAACGACAAAATGATAGCCGACCTTAAAACCGGCAATCAGCATGCCAGTAATCTGGGAGCTGTTCTGGCCCGTGAAATAGCCGAAGGAATTCCCGGCTGCAAAGCTTACATTACCGACCCTGTGGTGGTGGACGAACTGCATGAAGTGGCACGTATCAGCGGCTTACCGGAGTTTCCACGACGCTCGGTATTCCATGCGCTCAACCATAAAGCTATAGGGCGCAAGTATGCTATGGCTATAGGTAGCAGTTACGAAAAGCTGAATTTGGTAATCGCCCATTTGGGAGGTGGAATTTCGGTGGCTGCTCACAAGGCCGGCAGAGTAATTGACACTAACCAGGCGCTGGATGGTTTTGGTTCATTTTCGCCCGAGAGAGCAGGCACTATTGATGCCGGAGCATTGATAACCATGTGTTTTGAAGGCAGATATACCAAAGAGCAGATACACAAAAAGCTGGTAGGTCAGGGCGGATTAGTAGCTCATTTGGGCACCAACAATGTGCAGGAAGTATCTCAAAAAGCGATAGAAGGCGATGAGCGTTCCCGACTCATTCTTGAATCCATGGCTTATAATGTAAGCAAAGAGATAGCGGCTATGCTGGCTGTACTCGAAGGAAAGACCGACGCCGTAATTCTTACCGGAGGTATTGCTCACAATCAGTTTGTGGTAAATTATATCAAAAAAATGATTTGTCCACTGGCTCATCTGGTGGTGTATCCGGGCGAAGACGAAATGGAAGCGCTGGCATATGCCGGCTTAAGAGTTTTAAGAGGCGAAACCGCCAAAGTGTATGACTAAAACCGGACAGAAAAACAGTTTAATTGTTTCTTTCAATCACGTTGTCAGGTTCTATCCAGCGATATAGTTCCTTTCGTCCCAAAAGCGTATTCCATTTTTATCCAACAACCTGAAATAGTACGGCAATAATACTTTCATGAGCTATAACATATTCAGAACAATGTAAATGAGTTTTACATGGTTCATTGCTTTCCTTCTAGAATTCTACTTTTGTGTATAAAGCCTTCATCTTTATTCTTGTCTTTTGTTCGTATCCTCCACCAATTTTTACTTGCATCTAATATTTCTAATTTGGTACCATTCTTTAACTTCTTAACTATACTGCTTTCAATTGAAGGTTTATTGCGTAAATTAGTGTAGCCATTAGGGTCGGAGACGAAGTAACCTCGTTTTGAGGTTAATATGACACGATTATCTTCCATCAGCACTTTTTCAAAAACACATTCAAATAATCCTGCGTCGTTGAGGATATATTTTCTATCAATACTTGTAGTATTATAAGCTCCGTACCACGTTAGTTCTACCGAAAAGTCTTTATTTATTTTTGACTTAACGTACGTATAAGTTATGGTGTCTTTTTGGTGCTCACCATCTATATAGTAGCCATATAGCATAATGCCTGTTTTCGCTCTGCCAAGTGTATCTAAAATATATAAATAATAAAAAGAAGTTTCAGTATTTGGAGCTTTGCAAATAATTCCAATATCGCCATTTTTTAAATATACTTTTCCTATTTTATAGAATGGATGGTAAATTGTATCAATCCTTTCCTCTGAGTAATGCAGGATTGATGGCTTAACATGACCTCCCCCAACAGATATTTCAGATTCAAAACTCGAATCACAAACACTTTTGGCAAATTTGTAAACATCACAACCTCGTTTTTCATCATTACTAATTTCCCAAAGTACCCTATTAGCCCTGTTGACATTTATTGTATCTTTCAAACCGGGCCAAATTGTTTGGATAGAATCTGGGAGTTCTTTAAGCAGTGTAAACTCTGACAAAAAACTATTAAATTCAGATATATCCTTTGATTGAGCTTTTAAAGTGCCTTTGTTTTGTGCATTACTGTTCATAAAGGACATCGCATAAATAAACACAAATAAATAAATTATCTTTTTCATTTTATTTTAATTTTTATAAAAAACAACTACATATTTTATTATTGTTTTCTTTATATCTTCCCATTTCCATAAGTTATTGTTACCGTATATTGGGTCATTATCTCTATCGTTAGTAGTTCCACTATACCCACTTCCACAATCATTTCTTTGCTGAAAATTATTGACAGAGCCAAAAGGGTCATCTATAATTAATCCTTCATCTGCTATACCTTGCACTCTTACAATGTGGCCTTTACATTTAGGAAATGCAGATAATGAAATAGAGGCTCCTTGTTCCAAAAACTTCATTATAGCATTAACTATTTTATTTTTGTCATTTGTCCAAAGCGAAATATTTTCTGACTGTACCCCAAGTTGAGCAGCCAATGTCATCCATGATTCAGGGTAAGTTCTTAATATTTCTGGCTTTATGTTTTTTCTTTCTTGTTCCAACCAGTCTTCAAATTGCATTGAAGGGTCAGGGCAAGAAATACCTAATAGTTCAAAGTTCATCGCCAAAGATGTCAAATTACACATTCTATCTGCAATATTTGGCTTTTGGTCATTATCTCTTTGACTATGATAAGGCACATGTTTTTGCAATTCCAAATACCATTCAGCTTGTTTATCTTCGGGAAGTGTTTTAATAAAATCCCGATATTGTTTAATTTCAGAAGCAGGTATTTCTTCTAATTTAATCAAAACATCTAAACTTTTGAAATTTTCAATTATATACTCCACCAACAAATCTCTTTCATGTTCGTTTCTTAGTACAATCCTCAGGCTGCCTATTTCTATATCAAAGTATTTATCTCTGGAAACTTCGCGGTAGTTTTTTTGTATTTCCAGAGCTCTGGTATTAACAGAATCTATTTGCTCCAAAGCTTGTACTCCTATGGTTGACTTATAGGTATGTTTTCCAAATTTCAGATTAGCTCCGCCTGCCCAGATTTCTTTTTTGCTTAAATGTAATTCTGACTTTAAATATAAGGTTTTATTCTGATTATAAGACATTTTTAGAGAGTCGATAAGTTGTTTCACTTTATTTCCGGCACTCATCTGCCCCCCCTTATCCGTCTCAAACAGACCAAAAACCAATCCCGGGTCATGAATCAGGTCCCACTGGAGTTTGCTGAGTTGGTTGCCTGCCGAGTAATCCATCAGGTTGTCGGGCAGTGCGCCTTGCTTTATGCCGCTGTAGTCGAAGGTGTGGCGCAGCTGGAAGAGCCCGTGACCTACTTCGTGAGCG
>JAFNAV010000076.1 GCA_017860345.1 Bacteroidota bacterium
AGATTTTAGACTTCACAAGTGAAGTCGGCTGATTTTCAGCTGCGAACACTAATCCGCCATTTACGTAGTAAATAAATCAGAATTAAAATCCGTTTTATTGCTACAATAAATCAGTGTATATCAGCTAAATCCGCTATATCTGCGTTTCTATTCTTTTTTTTGTCATGTACTTAGGTAAATGACACAATTTGAAAAATTATATAAGATATGATTTTGTAATCACTATGCTTAAGATAGGCGTGTAATTGGAATAAGCCTCAGAATAGCTAAATTCCGGCTATGTTTTGAACTCAGGTTATTTAAAACTCATGGATTTACGAAATGATTTATGATTAGAACCTACCATTGTATAGGTTCTATACCATTAGCCACAAGGTATTTGTTGGTTTCAGAAAAGTGTCCGCATCCAATAAAACCTCTGTAAGCCGATAATGGTGAAGGGTGTACCGTTTTTAGTACAAGGTGTTTTGCAGTGTTGACGAAAGCGCCTTTTTGCTGCGCATAATTTCCCCAAAGTAAAAACACAACATGCTCTTTTTGTTCGGCTACAGCACGTATTACTGCATCGGTGAAGTTTTCCCATCCGCGCCCTTGATGCGAGCCGGCTTTGTGCGCTTCTACCGTCAGCGTGGCGTTCAATAACAACACGCCCTGTTCAGCCCAACGCGTAAGATTGCCACTTTGCGGAAGGGGAATATTGAGGTCGCGTTCAATTTCTTTAAAAATATTGACCAGCGAAGGAGGAAATTCTACTCCATCGTTAACCGAAAAACATAAGCCATGAGCTTGTCCCGGCCCGTGATAAGGGTCTTGACCGATAATTACAACTTTGAGTTTATCAAAAGGGCAATGTTCAAAGGCGTTGAAAATCAGATTTCCGGGTGGGAAAATGTGTTTGCTCTTATATTCATTACGAACGAATCCGGTCAGATTTGTAAAGTAATCTTTGTCAAATTCTGGTTGCAAAACGTTTTTCCACGTCGACTCAATTTTTACGTCCATTGTTCAGCAGTTTTTTGTTGAAGTTTTTTTATACAGTTAAGCCTGTTGGAGTTTGTCCACGGCTGTTTTTAATTGTTGCATGGCCTGTTCCAGAATTTTTCGTGAGCATGCCACATTCAGCCGCAAATGATATTCGCCGCCCGGCCCGAAAATAGTTCCCTTGTTGAGACCAAGTCCGGCCTTAAGCGAGAAGAATTTATGTAAATCCTCGGTCGACATGCCCAGTTTTTCACAGTTAAGCCATACCAGAAACGATGCTTCAGGAATCATAGCTTCAACCTGTGGTACGTTGGCTTTCACGAAATTGTTGACAAATTCGATGTTTTGTTGTACATAATCCAGCATTTCGAGTCGCCAGGCTTCGCCGTGTTCGTAAGCAGCCATTGCTCCGATATACGCAAAGATATTGCCCGAATTCATCTCGGATGCTTCGAGAAACGAGGCAAATCTCTCACGGAGTTTAGGTTCGGGAATAATATAACCGGAGCTTACAAGTCCGGGCATATTGAATACTTTAGTAGGAGCCATGAAGGTTACGCTGTGGTTGGCAGCCCATTCTGAAACGGTGGCAAACGGGGTGTGGCGAGTATTACCGGGCAGCACCATATCGGCATGAATTTCGTCCGAAACAATGATTATATCGTGTTTTTGGCAAACTTCAGCCATTTTTGCAAGTTCAGATTTTGTCCAAACTCGCCCACCCGGATTGTGAGGATTACAAAGAATAAGCATTTTTGTTTTGTTGGATATTTTTTTCTCCAAATCACCCGTATCCATCACAAATCTACCATTTTCTTCTTTTAATTCATTGTAAATCAATGTCCGCTTATTGTTTTTGATAACATTGAAAAACGGATAATAAACCGGTGGTTGTACAATAATTTCATCACCCGGTTGGGTAAGACTTTGCACCGCAAAAGCCAGTCCGGGTACTATACCGGGCAAAAAGCCAATCCACTCCCGCTTAATATCCCATTGGTGGTGTTCGGCTATCCACTTTTGCATCAGCGGATAGAAGTCTTTTCCGGTACCTGTGTATCCAAGTATCGGGTGGTCAAGTCTTTTTTTGATGGCATCAAGAATAAAATCGGGTGTGCGGAAGTCCATATCGGCTACCCAAAGAGGTAGTACATCTTCGGTGCCGAAAAGTAGTTTGCAACGGTCGGTTTTAATGGCGTTGGTTCCTTTGCGGTCAATTATTTCATCAAAATTATATGTCATGTAATGATAGTAGTTTTTTTATTTAAATATTTGATTATATCTTATTTATGCTTTTTTGTTATAGCTCGCTTACGGGTTTACCTATGCAGGCATTGGGCATAGGTATATTCAGTATTCTGGATAAAGTAGGAGCAATATCGGTAACCTGATATGGTGTTTTTATGTGCTGCGGTTTAATTTGCCATCCGTAAAAGTAGATGGGGGTGTATGGCAACACAGCATTGGATTCGCCTACCGGATTCAGTTTATCGTCCACTTCGAGCCATCCCGGAAGTAGTGTAATAACCACATCGCCCATACTGTTTTTGTGCATAGAATTTCTGATACGGGCCATTTCCGAACCAGAGCCAGCAGCCATTGTCAGTATTTGCCACGAAGGGTAAGCGGTTTGTATGCCTTCAAATTCATGCATAAAATCAGCTACATTTTGCTGTATCTCTCTGAAATTAAGTTTCTTTTCGTCAATTTTTTGTTTGTTCAGAAAAATATTTTTTCCGTAGTATCCTTTTATCCATTTCTCCTGCCCGTATAGTGCCATCAGGTAGGTGTTTACTAATGCCATTGATCGTCCGGCACTAAAATATCCTGCGGGTATATTGTTTTCGCCCAGTTCTGTAGGCGAATGTACATCGGTTTGGTTGGTAAACAGAAATACCAGAGTTTTGTCGAGTCCCACCTGAGCATCAATCTTTTGCAGTATGTTTTGAATGTCTCTGTCTAATCGCAGGTACATATCTTCCTTCTCGGGCGATTGTAAAGAGAAAAATTTTTCTTTTGGAGCTCTAACCGTAAATTGCAGCATCAGCATATCCGGCACATTGTCTGTTCCCAGTTTTTCATCGGCAATTATTTTCAGCCCCAGTTCAGCAACCAGCGAATTGGCCGAAGGCGTATTTTTAAGGATGGTAGCAGGCATGTTTTTCTGCTTTCTGTCGGTTGGTGTGTATTTAAAACCATCTTTACTGCTGCTTTTTGCTGCCGACAAATAGGTGCTGATAGCGTATAGAGGTCGCCAGTCGCGACTGGCAATGGATTTGAAAGCTCCATTCACATTCATCTCATCGGCAGAGCGTGGCAGCCCATCGCGATAATATCCGGTAGTTACCCATTTCAGTTTTTCATCGTCTATCCACGCCACGCCACGTGCAGTATGGCCACCCAGCATAATGGCTTCTTCGGCATCAATAGCTACAGCATAGTTTTTTGACTTGCCGGGAAAAGCCAGCGAAAGCTCATCGAGTATGGTGCTGGCATACAAATGGTGAGCTGATACAGTTTGTTGAGTACCTATGCCTATTTGTTGATCATCGGCTATTACCGACTGTACTTTATCATTCAGCCTGCTGTAAAAAAAATCGCCCGTAACTCCATGGTAATAAGGGGTAGATCCGGTCATCACCGATGCTATATCGGGAGTGCTTCCTGCCGATACAAAATTGTAAGTTACATTGGTGAGCGATGCTCCTTGTCCGGCTATTTTTCTGAATCCGTTTGGGTCGAAATAGCTCCACAGTAAGTCTAAATGTTTTTGCTGTAGCCCATCTACCATAATGCCAACTACCAGGCGCGGAGGCTCTTCAGAGCTTTTCTGAGCCATGGATACGGTTGCAGCGGCAGCAAATAGGTATATTATAAAAAAACGATATAGTTTCATTCAAGTGGTAAAAAGTAGCAGTTTAAATAATCAATTTTTTAAAGCACACCTTTGGTAGAAGGGAGCTCAAACTGGTAAATATCTCTTTTTACAGCCATTTTAATAGCTTTAGCCAGGGCTTTGAATATTCCTTCGAGTTTATGATGCTCGTTATCGCCTTCGGCTTTAATGTTAAGATTAATGCGAGCCGAGTCGCTGAGGGATTTGAAGAAATGCAAAATCATTTCGGTAGGCATATCGCCTATATACTCCCGTTTGAATTCGGCATCGTATACCAACCAGGGCCGGCCACCAAAATCCAGAGCTACAGAGCATAAGCAATCATCCATAGGTAAATAAAAACCATATCGTTCAATACCCCGTTTGTCGCCCAGCGCTTTGCTTAGCGCTTCGCCCAGTGCCAGCGCGGTGTCCTCTATGGTATGATGTTCGTCTACCTGAAGGTCGCCATTTACCAGTATGGTGAGGTCGCTTCCAGAGTGTTTCCCAATTTGCTCCAGCATGTGGTCGAAGAAATTCAGGCCGGTTTTTATGTTGCATTTTCCGGTTCCGTCAAGGTTTAACTCTACCAGAATGTCGGTTTCTTTAGTAGTTCGTTTAACAGTAGCTTTGCGCTCGCCGGCAAATAAAAATTCAGCTATGTTATCCCAGTTTGTTGTTTGCAGGGCACAATGTGCGGTAAGCCCTTTGTCTTGTAAAATATCTTTATCGTTGCTAATAAAAATAGCTTTACACCCCAGATTTTTAGCCAGTTCCACATCCGTAATTCTGTCGCCAATGACGTAAGAACCATTCAGGTCGTAATTTTCAGAGAAATAGCTGGTCAGCATGCCGGTGCCGGGTTTACGTGTTGGCAGGTTATCTTCAGGAAACGATTTGTCGATAAATATCTTGTCGAATTCAATGTCTTCACCTTTAAGGATTTGTAAGAACTTAGCCTGTACGGCATCAAAGTTTTCCTGAGGATAAACCGGCGTTCCCAGTCCATCCTGATTGGTAACAAGTGCCCACTCAAAATCTAACTTTTTGCGTATAAAATAAAGGTTGCGCAATACACCGGGTAAAAACTCTATTTGATCTACTCTGTCAACCTGATAAGTAACCGGAGGTTCAACGATAATTGTGCCATCCCTGTCGATAAACAGGACTTTCTTTTTGAGCGTTTTATATTCTGATTTCGACATATCTTATAAGTAATGTATAATGTAAATACAAAAATAGTTCAATTTTGCGTGAATTAAAAATAAACGATACTGTTAACCGCAATTTTAGTAACATTCTTTTATACACCAGTGTTTTATATTGCACTGATTTAAGATTAAGTTTGTATTTTTGTATTAAATAATATTTCCGAACCCGACGGTAGAAAAATTAATTGAACATGTAACCCGTATAACTATGAAAGAAAATATTGTAAAAGTTAGCACCGTATTAATTGAAAATCGAATTTTCAATATAAGAAACAAACAGGTTATGATTGACCGGGATCTGGCCGAACTTTACGGAGTGGAAACTAAACGTATCAATGAACAGGTCAAGAGAAATTTACAAAGATTCCCAAGTAATTTTTGTTTTCAGTTAAATGAAGTAGAACGAACTGAACTGGTCGCAAATTGCGACCGGTTCGGAAACTTAAAGCATTCTACAAGTTTGCCGTATGTATTTACTGAGCAAGGGGTGGCGATGCTCTCTGCGGTTTTACGAAGCGAAACAGCAATTCAGATTTCGGTGCAGATTATGGAAGCTTTTGTGGAGATGCGCGAAATAATATCGGGAAATGCCTTGATTTTTAATCGTCTGGATAGGCTTGAGAGAACCCAGTTGCAAAACGACCA
This sequence comes from Bacteroidota bacterium, assembly GCA_017860345.1. Lineage (GTDB taxonomy): Bacteria > Bacteroidota > Bacteroidia > Bacteroidales > Paludibacteraceae > Paludibacter. The sequence continues at coordinate 5,713 of JAFNAV010000076.1, forward strand.
GAAGTTTGAGCAGTTGTTTAAAGCGTTAGAAGCGGGAAATATACCTTCAAACAAAGGCGTTTTTTTCGAAGGTCAGATATTTGATGCTTACGTATTTATAGCCAATTTGGTGCGTAAAGCCGAAAAGTCAATTATTTTGATTGACAATTATATTGACGAAAGTGTACTTACCTTATTTGCTAAAAAGAACCCGAATGTAAGTCTTCGGATTTTTACGAAGCAAATTTCAAAGCAGCTAAAATTGGATGTAGACAGATTTGCCGCTCAGTATGGTGAGGTTAAGCTTACAGAGTTTGGTCTTTCGCACGATCGTTTTCTTATTCTTGATGAAAAAGAGTTGTATCATATAGGAGCATCTTTAAAAGATTTAGGTAAGAAATGGTTTGCTTTTTCTAAATTGGATACCGAAGTTGTATCTTTGTTGTCGAAATTAGAATTGAGATGAATGCTTTTCAAGCCTGTATGTTTTAAAAGGTGTATTTGTTGTTTACTTACAATAAAAATAAAGATTGATCGATTAGTTTTATTTCTCAATTTTTCAAATAGAAGCTTAGATGTTATATCCAAACCATTTTGAACAAAAAACAGATTTTATTACCATTCGCAGGTTGTTGAAGGAGAAGTGTCTTAGTACCCTGGGTGCGGAACAGGTGGACTTTATTGAGTTCTCCACTGATTATACATGGATAGTAAGCATGCTGAATCAGACTGAAGAAATGTTGCGCATAATTACTGCCGATGGTGAAGAATTGCCGGTGGGCGATTTTTATGATGTTCGTCAGGCGTTGTCGCGGGTGAGAGTGGAAGGTCTGTTTCTTGATGAAGTTGAAGTGTTTGGACTTTGGCGTGCGCTGGATGCCGTACGTAAGTTAGTGGCATTTCTTACTCGCAACGAAGGTGTTGCATATCCTTACTTATCGGAATTGCTGCCTGGTACCGAAACTTTTCCGTTGATTATCAAAAGAATTGAATCCATTTTAAATAAATTTGGAAAGATAAAAGACAACGCATCGCCCGAATTGGCTCGAATACGCCACGACATTCAGCAGGCTGAACATTCTGTTTCGCGTACGCTGAATGCTATTTTGCGGCAGGCTCAGGCCGATGGCTACGTGGAAAAAGATATTGCGCCAACCATGCGTGAGGGAAGGCTTGTGCTTCCGGTTTCGCCTGCTTTTAAACGTAAAATAAATGGTATTGTACACGATGAATCGGCCACGGGGAAAACAGTGTTTATCGAGCCTCAGCAAGTAGTTGAGGCCAATAACCGCATACGCGAACTGGAGGGTGAAGAACGCCGCGAAGTGGTGCGTATTTTGGTGGAATTCACCAGCTTTGTTCGTCCGTATACCGACGAGATTGTTGATTCGCAACACTTTCTGGGTGTTATCGATTTTTTGCGGTCGAAAGCTCTGTTTGCGATAGAAATCAATGCCATAAAGCCGCGCGTCGACGATGTTTGCCAGCTTGAATGGTCTAAAGCTGTGCATCCATTGCTGTTTTTGTCGTTGAAAAAACAGAAAAAAGAAATTGTACCACTCGACATCGTTTTGAACGAAAAGCAAAGGATATTGCTTATTTCGGGGCCTAATGCGGGCGGTAAGTCTGTCTGTCTGAAAACGGTGGTTTTGTTGCAATATATGTTGCAGTGCGGGTTGCTTATCCCGATACATGACAGTAGTCGTGCCGGAATTTTTGAGCGTTTGTTTATCGATATAGGCGATGAACAATCCATCGAAAACGACTTGTCTACCTATAGTTCGCACTTGCTGAATATGAAATATTTTATCCGGCATAGTAACCCTAAAACCTTATTGCTTATTGATGAATTTGGAACTGGTACTGAGCCTATGATAGGGGGAGCTATTGCCGAGGCTACTCTGGAACGTTTTAACCGGAATCAGGCTTTTGGCGTTATTACCACCCACTATACCAATCTGAAACTGTATGCTGATGCCACCGAAGGAGTGGTAAACGGTGCCATGCTATACGACCGACAGCACCTGCAACCGCTTTTTCAGCTGAGTATTGGTAATCCCGGAAGTTCGTTTGCGGTAGAGATTGCCCGTAAAATAGGATTGCCCGAAGATTTGATAGCTGAGGCAGCTGAAAAGGTCGGTTCCGACCGTATGGACTATGACAAGCACTTACAGGATATTGTACGCGATAAACGATACTGGGAACATAAACGTCGCGATATCAGATTGAAAGAAAAAAAGCTGGAAGAGACTTTAGCCAAATACGAGGCTGAGATGTCAACTATCGACAAACAGCGCAAAGAAATTACCCAAAAAGCCAAAGCCGAAGCCCAGTTACTTTTGAGCGATACCAATGCCCGGATAGAGAACACCATCCGTCAGATAAAAGAAGCTCAGGCTGAGAAAGAAAAAACAAAAGAAGTAAGAAAAGAACTGGAAGAATTTAAAGCAAAAGTTAGTAATTCTCAGAATACGCCAAAGGGTTATTCGAAGAAAACGCTGCTACCGAAGGTAAAAAAGGATGTGGTGCAAAGTCCTGGTTCAGGCATTTCAGAGAAATCGGAAGGGGCCTTAATCGTAGGTTCCAATGTTCGGCTCAAAGGGCAGTTAGCTGCCGGAATTATTATTGAGATTCAGGATAAAAATGCCGTAGTGGCTTTTGGTCAGATGAAATCAACGGTTAAGCTTACTAAGCTTGAACCGGTAAGTAATACGCAAATTAAAAAAGAAAATCGTAAGTACGAGAATTTAGGCAATACTGCCACCGACGAAGTTCGTCAGCGCAAGCTTACTTTCAAGTCGGAAATAGATGTACGCGGCATGCGAGCCGACGAAGCATTACAGGCAGTAACGTATTTTATTGATGATGCCGTGATGGTAGGTGTAGCCTCTGTGCGCATTTTGCACGGAACAGGAACCGGCGCTCTCCGGCAGCTTATCCGGCAGTATTTGGCTACTGTTTACGGTGTTCGTTCCTATCGCGATGAGCATGTCCAGTTTGGTGGCGCAGGCATTACGGTGGTAGAGTTTGATTGACGATTTTTTTTACCTGAAATAAAAAGCTCAGACAAAGACAATTTGAGTCATGGTCTGAGCTTTACAATAGTTCGTTATAAAATATAGTTTAGTACATGACAAAAATTCTATTTTACCTATAATTAATGGATATGAATAGTGATTCATGTGAATAGAAACGCGGATATAGCGGATTCAACTGATATACACTGATTTATTGTAGTAATAAAACGGATTTTAATTCTGATTTATTTACTACGTAAATGGCG
>JAFNAV010000051.1 GCA_017860345.1 Bacteroidota bacterium
TGACATGCTGTAAATAACACTGCCATGGCAATGACAGCAAAAAAAAGTTTGTTTTTTTTCATCTTTATTTATTTTTACGAATTAATTATTGCACTAAAAGCATAAATACAAATAAGTTAACGGGTGATAAAAAAACAAAGCTTGTAAACCCCGATAAAGAGTGCGCAAGACCTGATTTTTTGCAGTTATACCCGAAAGCAAAAAAATATGTATTTAAAATAACTTCGGCAGGTCTTCTGACTTACTCCCGTAATTGAACGCCTTCCCGAATCACAGACAACGGTTTCCAGACAACATACAACAGAAAAAATCTGTGCACTGATGTCTGCCGTCTGTTGTCCTAAGAAACAGTGGCAAAAGTATTGTTCAATACGTTTTCTTTAATCACCAATAGTCAATTAAAGAAAGAGCTTACAGCAGCGGGTACTGTTCCGGATTTACACCGGATTCCCTTTTACCTGATAAACAGAACATTTATCAGATACCAAAATCGACAGCAAAAATACTATTTATTTCTGATTTTTTATATATCATTTTTTTGTTTTTTGAACTACACAAAACAAACTCCTATCTATCAACACATTACAGATCACACCAAACAAAAAGTCGTTATAATCCAAAAAAGATGTAATTTTGCCTTACAAAACAACAAAAAAATAAATGTTCGACCAGAATACAGCCAATTTTATACTTGAACATGCCGATGATGATGTAAAAACGCTGGCTCTACAGGCATCGCGTTATCCTGGAGTAGACATGTCCACCGCCATACGGCAAATTGCAGGAAGGCAGCGTATAAAGCATAAAGTTCCGCTTTTCTTCAACAACACGGATATACTGTATCCGGCACAGTTATCGCTTGAGCAAGCATCGTCGGAACTGACAGCCCGTTATAAAGCCTCTCTGGTAAGCGGGAATAGTTTTGCCGACCTTACCGGCGGTCTGGGTATAGATTGCTACTTTATTTCGCTAAACTTTGCTCAGGCGCACTATATTGAGCGCAACAAAGAGTTGCACGATCTGGTGCAACAAAACTTCGCAGCGCTTCAGGCCAGCAACATCTTAACACATTGTGTTGATGCCGAGGAGTTTTTACAAGAAACCAAACTCGTTTTCGATACGATATTTATCGATCCGGCACGACGGGATAATAGCGGTAAAAAGGTGGTTTTTGTATCAGATTGTGAGCCGGATATAACCCGGTTGCTCCCACTGCTAAGAGAAAAATGCCGTACAATGATGGTAAAACTTTCGCCTATGCTCGATATTACTCAGGCTATAGCCGACCTGCCCGGAACCAACAAAGTACATGTGGTGTCGGTAGATAATGAGTGTAAAGAGATTATTCTCATAGCCGACCGGACTGGCAACATGGAGATAGAATACAAAACAGTCAACATCCGTAAAGAGCGTACAGAAAATTTCAGCTTCACCCCCACCGACGAAAGCTGTGCCACAGTAAGTTACGCCCACAAGCTATGCCATTATCTGTACGAACCCAATAGCTCGCTAATGAAAGCCGGTGCATACCGCATATTAAGCGAACGGTTTGATGTACAAAAGCTTCACCCCAATACACACCTATACACTTCAGAGCATCTGATAAGCAATTTTCCGGGAAGAATCTTTGAGATAGAAACAATACAGGGCAGTTCCAAACAAGAGCTTAAATCACTAAAAGCAAGCAGCCCCAAAGCCAATATCGCTGTCCGCAACTATCCGGCTACAGTAGATGAACTACGCAAAAAAACAGGAATTAAAGAAGGAGGTGAAGTTTATATATTTGCCTGCAAAGTAAACGATGGAGAAAATAAGATAGTGAAGTGCAGAAAAGTGTGAGCTAAAAAAAGACAAGTTCGGTTTGTTCAAAACTCAGCCTATTAATACTTAAATGATAGTTGTTTTTGAGCGCCAACTACATTAAATTTAACTGTTGTCTTTTTTGAAGACATTTCAGTCAGCATCGGTTACAAATTCCTATTGGTTAAGCTGGCGCAATATATCAAGAATGTATTGCAAAAGAAAATTGGAACAAAGACCTAAAAAAAAACATCATCTTAGAGAGCTAACTCTCTAAGATGATGCTAAGTTTATATCAATTAAAACCTATAGGTATTAATTCCCAAATTTTTATTGTGCACTTACGTGACTGTAATAAAAACTATTTACCAATTGTGCTGCCCCATTGTAAGAGCCTTTAGGAGCAATTACAGTTAGCGTATCACCAACTTTAAGACCTTTAGCTGTAACGAGACCTTGTCTATCATTACCAGTTGCTCCATATTTAGGATAACAACCATATACATAGATATCATTAACGCCATCAGTCAAATAAAGATTGCCGTAATTTCCAGTCGAGATTGATTTAATTACACCCGTAACCATAAAGAAAGTATTAGTGTCATCAGGTTTAGCAAGCACTTCTGATACAGTAGCTGTAGTTAATGGAATAGAAGTTTCCAAAACAGAATTATTTACTTGAGCCACTCCGTTATAAGCTGCACGTTGTCCTACAATTATAATAAAATCGCCTACTTTTAGATTTTTTGAAGCAAAATCTGTAATTTTATATACATATACTTCGCCTGAAAAATCTTTTATATTTAACTTACCTGTCGAAGCATCTGCAATACTACTAATAACACCTGACAAACGATATTGTGTAGTGCCAACCGTAGCCGCTATGAACTGCGCAACAGTTACGTTTAATATCGACCCCTTTTGAGTAATAGGAGTTTGTGCAGTATAGTTTTTGGTTCCGTCAGTGGTGGTAAATGTGAGAGTAGTTCCACGATCTCCACCGGCATTAGCAGCAGCTTTGAATTTCACAACTGTCTTGGTACCTGCCGACTGAATAGATAAGATGGACAACCACGATTTAGCATCCTCAGGAATATCTACCGATACACCTTGTCCTTTACAGGTAAGGTATGCAATACATTCACCACCTTCGAGAGGAAGTGCTGCAGTTTTTACTGAGTCAACTTTCACAAGCGATTTATTGATTTTGAGAACTGTCACATCTACCAATTCAATGGTTGTACCGTAGGTAGTTTTTGGTCCCTGAACGGTTACTTCATCACCCACTTCAATTCCTAAGCTTGAGAAATTTTTCGTAGCACCTTTAGCATCAAGAGTACCATAAATGTAAATTGAGCCAGTATTATCCTTCAAATACCAGTTACCGTAACTTGTGTTGGCTATTGAAGTACAAACGCCTGTTACCTGATATGTTTTGCTATCTGGTCCAGCAATTACATCCGCACATGTTGCAGTTGCTATTTTTGCTACACCCTGAATAATATTTACTCTCTGAGTTTTATTTGCACATTTAATCAAAACTTCAGCCGTGCGCCCATCCAAAGTAGATGAAGCAGTAAATGTGAGTGTTGATTCACCAGCAACGCCAGTAGCTGCGGAAATAGTCAACCATTCAACTTTATTCTTGGTAGTAGTTACTTTCTCAACTGTGTACGCATCTTTAGCTGTTACTGTAATAGATGTAGAACCGCCAGCTACAGGGATAGAAACGTATGAAGACGATACCTGAATTTCATCAAGCAATGTCATGCTTGTTTCATCAGCGCAACTTGTCATCAAAGCAAGTGCTGCTATAAAAAATGGAATTATTTTTTTGAATTTCATAATTGTCAGTGCTTTTTATTAGTTGAAAATATACTTGATACCAATTGATGTAAACCAACATTGACCCAAAGTATAGCTTGGAGTAAATGTTTGAGTACTTCCTTTGATTGAAGAAGGAGTAGAGAATGTAGCTACACCGTCAGCATCAACGCCTTCATATTTGAGAATACGGGGATCAGTACCAATCTCAGGATTCAGGTATTTAGCCACACCCCAACTGGAGTTGAACAGGTTCATTACGTTTTTGATATCAAAACTAAGCTGTAAAGTATTTTTAACCTTATTTACTTTCACAACAAAATCGTGTTTGTAACCAAAGTCAATGCGATTCACCCAAGGAGAATAAAGGCTATAAGCTTCGGCATATTTACCTTGCTGATTTTTCAGATAGCTGTTAGCATGTACATAGTCCATAAAACGGGTTTTATCATTTTCTGATACAAAACGGAATTCGTTGTTTGCCACTTGTTCATCTGTAGGCACATAAATAGCATCGTAGTTGTAACCGTCACCATTCATATCATTAACCGTCATGTAAGAATAGTTAGAACCACCACGCCATCCTTCGTATACAACACTATAGTGATTACCGCTCTTATCATGAGCCGTAAGTGATGCTACTATACGATCAGGTGTGTTATATTGTGAGTTGTGCAATTTAATGTTATTAGGACCTTCTACCGTTGGAACATATGTAAATGCAGATTCAGCATTGGATCCGGGCATACCTGTAATGTCTTTAGCAACAGTGTGAGTATAAGCAGCCATTAAATTGAGCCATTGAGCAGGTTGAGCATTGAATGTAACGTTACCCGACCAGCCATAACCTTTGCTTGTGTTTTCCAATACAAATGCCTTTGTAGCTGTACGATAACCGGCAGGATAAATAGGACGATTATCAGCACCATTGAAACGTGCAAAACCACCAACTGATGGAATACTCCAGTCAGAAATTGTAACTCCATTAATTGTTTTATTGAAAATAGCTTCTACTGTTACAGAGAAAGGAAAAGATGTTTTGAATGAATAATCAATAGCAATTGAAGTTTTCCACACCTCCGGCATTTTGAAAGTTGAATCAACAGCCGAAATAGCAGAAGGAAGTGTGCCATCAGCAGGTGATACAGTTGACGGGTATCCCAATGAAGTTAATTTATTATAAAGAGCTGCAGTAGTAACCTTGCCATTAGCATCAGTTACAAGACCACCGGCAAACTCACTCATAGTAAAACCTTTTGCAGCTGCGTTTGCAGCGTTAATTTGAGCCTGATACTGTACCATACCACCGTTGGTAGGCATATTGGTAAAGAATACAAGCGGCAAATTTCCTGAGAAAAGACCAGTACCTCCACGAACTTTCAGACTCTTATCACCAAATGTATCCCATACAAAACCGATACGGGGAGAGAAGATAAGATTTGCAGCAGGCCATTTTCCTGTATCAATATGACGACCGGAATAATCAATACTTTTGATAGCATTGTTTGTCATCAGGTCATTATTATTGAAGAAAAGTCCATCGATGCGAAGTCCATAAGATAGTTTAAAGTTATCAGTAACACTCCAGTCATCTTGGGCGTATACTCCTATTTTATTTGTTCTTACACGAGCAGCAGGATTGGCCTCGCCATCATAACCATAAGTTAAGTTTACAATTTCAGGAGCTGCCCCGGTCAAAAAGTCGTCAAGACTTGTATAGCGATAGTATCCTGTACCATTACGCATATAAGCGTTATCGGCCATTTTGTATTCGTACGCTATACCGCCTACAATCTTATGATTTCCTAAGTAATAAGAAAGTTCGTCTTTTATATTCAAAACGTCGTTGTGTACAGCATTGTTCCATGTAAAAAGTTCATACCCTAAAGAGATATAAGATTGACCATTTTTCAAAATATCAATGAAAGGAAATTCATCAGAATCGGTTCCGCGCACGTCGTCAAGTTTTGAGAATGTTGCCAGAAATTGATTGGATAACTTATCAGACAAACGGCTATTTAAATCAAGAGAGAATGAATGAACAAGATTGTTCATAGAATACATAGAGTTTGCGTATGACATCGATTCTTTTGACATTCTTGCCTCCGACATACGAGTACCTCCGTCCATTGAGGTTGCGTTGGGAGATGACCAATAAAGGTTTTTTGTATAGTTGTAACGCAAAGCCAAACGATGTTTATTGGTAATATTCCAATCCAAACGTGCAAGAAGTTTGTAATTGTTTTCGTCGGCAGGGAAATTGGTGTACGAACCAGTATTGTATCCATATTTTTCTTTCACATAATCAGAAACTGTCTGAAGATCACTTACTGTTGTACGTGAAATATATTTATCTGCATTAGCTACACCATCTGTCGAAGCTTGCCAGCGATTAACAACGGTTGGCGTTTTAGACATTTCGCCACTTACAAAAAAGAATAATTTGTTTTTGATAATTGGACCACCTAAAGACATACCATAAGTCGTATTGCGGTCAACATCGCGGGCGCCAGCAATTTGTTGGCCATTAACAGCATCGCCACGTAAGTTTTCGTTTTTGTGATAAATGTAAGCATTACCCTTGAAGCTGTTTGTACCCGATTTTGTAATAGCGTTTACACCACCCCCGATAAAGTTAGTTTGACGAACATCATATGGAGTAATTACAACCTGTAGTTCCTCAATAGCTTCAATAGAAATTGGACTGCCTCCACCGGGAAGTTTGTCACTTAAGCCAAAGTTATTGTTGAAATTAGCACCATCCACAGTAAAGTTAGCTGTACGACCATCGGTACCACCAAAACTCATTCCGTTGCCTCCATAAGGCGAAAGGCGGGTAAGGTCTGTAATACTACGGCTCACGGTGGGCAAACTTGTTATTTGGCTGTTCGTGATATTGGTTGCTGCACCAGTTTTCTCTGATGTGAATTTAGTGCGATTTGCAGTAACTAAAACTTCATTCAAAGTAGATGAAGCCTCTGTGAGCGCTGCATTTATAACATAGTTTTCGCCCAAACTCAATGTCACATTGTTTGTGGTGTTTTTGCCATATCCCACATAGCTAATTACCACTGTGTAAGGACCTCCAACACGCATCCCAGATAAATTATAACGACCATCGACATTAGTAACCGTTCCATAAGTAGTACCGGAAGGCTCATGTTTAGCCACTATGGTAGCACCAATAACAGGCTCACCTGCAGAGGTGACTTTACCGTTAATACCTGATGTTGTTACCTGTGCATTCAAGGTTGCTGACACCACGAATAAGACAGCTACAACCAAATAAATTAAACGTTTCATCATAAAATTGACTCTTTTTTGTTTTTTACTAAAAAATTAACTACTTTCTGATTTTTCTGCTAAGTATACTTTTATATTCATTAACTTACGATTACAAATATAAATTAATTTAGGCGAATAAATGTTTCATTCAAATGAATTTTATCAACAATAATATGCTCACTTCTCTTTTTTGAAAGTTGAATTCAAATCATCAACCCTAAACATCATTACACCCATTCAAAAAAATGTGAATTTTTATGTATTTTCATCGCAAAAAAAGCTTCGTGTATTACAATTCGTCACTCGTTCGTTGCGAATGACGACAAAAGACAGTTTTGAAAAAATGTAACAAATATTTCAAAAAGATTACAAAATATATTTATTCACAAAATTTTGAACACAAAAAATCCCTTAAAAACAGGCTCAGAACTTTAATATCTGAAACAACATTTAGCTACAATAAGTGGCATCAAAAAAAGAGAAAATTCAATTTTAAATTATATCTTTGTTGAAAACTTTTTCTTAAACAGCAATAATGAACAACGACTACAAATACATGCGCAAGGCCATTGCGCTCTCGGTTAAGAATGTAAAAAGCGGCGGAGGTCCTTTTGGTGCGGTGATAGTAAAGGATGGAGAAGTGATTGCAACGGGCGCCAACAGCGTTACCAAAAACAATGATCCCACAGCTCATGCCGAAGTAACAGCCATTCGCAAAGCTGCACGCAAGTTAGGCACGTTTGATTTGAGTGGTTGCGAGATATATACTTCGTGCGAACCGTGTCCGATGTGTCTTGCAGCCATCTATTGGGCCCGGTTAGACAAGATTTACTTTGGCAACACAAAAGCCGATGCTAAAGAAATCGGATTCGACGATTCATTTATTTACGACGAAATAGCTCTTAAGGTGGAAGATAGAAAAATAGCTACCTCGCAAATGATGAGGGAAGATGCGCTTGAAGCTTTTAAGGCGTGGGCAAATAAAGAAGATAAAATTGAGTATTAAAAAAATGCAAAAAATGTAAGCATGTAAGAAAAATCATGAAAGTGTTTTGAATAAGCATTTCAGCCGATTCTTTTCTTGCATGTTTACATGAATATTTGCTTATCTGAAAACGCTTGAGCAGTTCACTCTTTCCATCTTTTCAGTTCGGTATAAAGTCGCTGTATAGGCAATCCCATTACATTAAAATAGGAGCCGGTAATGTGCTCAACACCCACAAGGCCTATCCATTCCTGTACCCCGTACGAACCAGCTTTGTCGTACGGTTTATAGTTCTCAAGATAGTAGTCTATCTCACTATCACTAAGCTTAGAAAACCTCACTTCCGAAATTACGTGAAACACTTTGCGGCGCTTTAGTGTAGAGATGCACACTCCGGTAATCACCTGATGTGTTTTACCCGATAGCATTTTCAACATTCGTCGTGCATCGTGTTTATCGGTTGGCTTACCAAGCACTTTGCCTTCGTGCCACACTATAGTATCGGCAGTAATAAGCATAGTACTTTCGTTCATTATTTCCTGATAAGCATTAGCCTTTTTCTTAGCCAGATACATAGGAATATCCACACCAACAATGCCCGCAGGATAATCTTCGTCGACGTCCAGTACCATAACCTCAAAATTGAGATTTAAACCGCGCAAAAGCTCCTGACGGCGCGGCGATTGCGAAGCCAGTATAATTTTATATTTATCTAAATTTTGCAACACACTCATAACATAATTATTTTATTACAAATAAATCGAAAAGGCTAAATCCATAGGTTTTGGCCATCAGAAAATAAAAAACGAAGCTGTAAATAACGCCCGAAAGCATAATCACTTTGAGCAGCACCGACACCTGATGATACGCTGCCGGCTTTTGTGCCTTATATACGAGCCAAACAGCAACAACCAAGGGTGCAACCAGCATCAGCAATATGTATTTTAACGTAAGATTGCCCTCAAAGCTGATGTAAAAACGTTCGATAATAACAAGCAACGAAATGGTAAGCGCTATAAGCGAATAAACAAATATTTTGGAGCGTTTTACACCCCACACAATCGGCATTGTACGACATTCCATTTCCCGGTCGCCGGCCTCATCTTCCATATCTTTTACAATTTCGCGTATCCATGTAGTTAAAAACGAAAACAGAGCAAATCCCCCACCCCAGGCATAGAACTCTTTCGGTATCGGGGTTTCAAAAATCAAAGTTCCATATTCCAGTTCCAGCACTGCCAGCTTTACAATAACCACGAGCAAAATAACAAGCGCCGACATAAACGCAACCATCAGATTACCAATCATAAATTGTCGTTTATAAGTGGCCGAATAAAACCACAACATACCCGGCACAACAATATATATCATGGCTACAGAAAAGCTTTTGAGCTTCCAGGCCAGCAACAAACCTAATAATATACCTACGGCTGTAAATATCTGATGCATCAACATGGCGGCTTGTCGGGTAAAGCTCCGCCCTACAATTTGTTTATCAGGACGGTTAATAGCATCAATCTTAACATCGAAATAATCATTAAGCACATATCCTCCCGCTGCCACACATACAGTAGCCACTACAAGCAAAACCAGAAGCAGGGTATCGTCCGGTATCTGAAATCCATACTTCTGCAATACTGGCACAAGCACCACCTGATAAATAACTACCTGTATTATAGCTACAAACAGAAGATTATAGGCACGTATAAGTCGTAAAAAACCGGACATATCTATTGATTTATTTATTACAAGAAGCTAAAAAAAACGAAAATACAAAATTTTATGAAATAAGATGATTTTTACAGTTTTTTTCAATATTTTTTAAATTAAAAAAAGATGTCGCACGTTTTGAAAATAAACGCATGACATCTTCATTAAAAAAGAAAAAACCGCATTGCTACTTAGTTGAGAAAACTCCTGTAATCAGGATTTGAGGTGCATAATTTCTTTGTAATCTGCCGTTCAAAAAAGAATACCCGAAGGCGCAGCCCGCCATTGAAAGTACACATTACTCGTTTAATTCTTTAATGTTGAGTTTTCCAATCTCTTGAACAATGCGGTTCGTTTCTTATGGATGCAAATATACTACATTTTTTCAGTAATTATACCTCTTGAATCAATATTTTATACCATAAAATCAGCCCAGTTTTATAAAACACTTCATTTAAAACACAATAATTTGTATAAAGGCAAAAAACTCTCTTCAAAATTTCGCTATCTAAAAGAAAATTCATACTTTTGCCAAACCTTAAAAACAGAATAAATTAACATAAAACTATTATTCATACAATTAACTTATGTCGAAAAAAGCAGACAATAAACATGACGAACTTGAAAATGTTCAGCATGCTTTAACCACTTCTGAGGCTTTTATTGAAAAATATCAAAAGCAGATTCTTACAGCAATCGGAATTATTGTTCTGGTAGTACTTGCTATTCTTGCATTTCGCAGTTATTATCTGAAACCACGCGAAGTGGCAGCAGAAAATGAAATGAGCAAGGCGCAGGCATTTTTTGCCGCCGATTCGTTCAAAGTGGCTCTCGAAGGCAACAAAGACATTCTTGGATTCAAAGAAATTGCTTCCGACTACAGCCTTACAGCATCTGGAAATCTGGCCACTGCTTATGCCGGAATTTGCTATTACAAGCTTGGTCAATACGAAAATGCAATCAAATATCTGTCGCAATACGATGGCGATGATGCTTACTTCAGCATCTCATTGATTGGCCTTACCGGCGATGCCTATGTAGAACTTGGTCAGGTTGAAAAAGGCATCAGCTATTTCGACAAAGCTGCAAACTCGAAAAACGACGTAATAAGTCCTATATTTTTGAAAAAAGCTGGTGTAGCTTACGAGTCGCTCAACAAACCTGAAAAAGCGCTTGAATTGTACAACAAAATAAAAGACAACTATCCGAAAAGCAACGAAGCCTCGGATATTGACAAATACATTGCCCGCGTTCAGAAATAATTCTTTCGTAAAAATATTACAATAAAAAGCTGCTTCATTATTTCAGGAAGTGGCTTTTTATGTCTAAATAAATTCAATAAAAATGGCTACTCAATATCAAAACCTATCGGAATATAACCCGGACCTGATGCCACCTAAAGAAACAGTGGCTACGCAAAGCTATGCGATAGCTGTTGCCGACTGGAATCCGGACATAACGCACACTTTGCTACAAGGAGCAATAGATACCCTGATAACTAATGGCGTAAAGCCTGAAAATATCAACGTGGTACACGTACCCGGAACTTTTGAACTTACTTTTGCTGCGAAGGAATTTCTGAACCACCAATCGGACAACAACACCAATGCTTACAACGGAGTTATAGTGCTGGGTTGCGTTATTCAGGGCGATACGCCCCACTTCGACTACGTTTGTCAGGGAGTTACAGCCGGAATTACAAAGCTAAATACGCTGACTGAAAAGTGTCCCGTAATATTTGGTGTACTCACTACCAATACCTTAGAGCAAGCGCAACAAAGAGCAGGTGGAATACACGGAAATAAAGGCGTAGAAGCGGCAGTTACAGCAATAAAAATGGCCAATATTATTTGGTAATTAGGATATAAAAATGTATCTTTGCACTGCTTTTTGAGAAAAGCTTTTGGGCAGTTACCAAAGTGGCCAACTGGGGCTGACTGTAACTCAGCTGTCTTTCGACTTCGGAGGTTCGAATCCTTCACTGCCCACGATTAAATAAGCCAATGAATTAATATGCCAATGTGCCGATATTAATTCTGCCTATTTCAAAAATTGGCATATTGGCATATTGTAAAAATTGGCACATTAAATTTGCGGAAGTAGCTCAGTCGATAGAGCATTAGCCTTCCAAGCTGAGGGTCGCGGGTTTGAGCCCCGTCTTCCGCTCTCGCGAAAAACCGGTGTAATAGCCGGTTTTTTTGTTTTCAAAACTTACCGCTATCATTGCAACCGCAAAAAAAAATGGCAGCCCGAAAGCCACCATTCAATATAAAAACCTATCCAAGCACGCGCACTCAATTATCAGAAAGGCAAATCGCTACCCTCGCCGGCCGGAGCATTGGCAGTAAATGCAGGAGCCGACACAGCCGCCTGAGGAGCTGCAGCAACCTGTTGAGCATTTTTATCAACTTTCCATGCACGTATGGAGGTGTACCAACGACCATTGTACTCTCTGCTTTCAACGTCGAAACTTACAGTTACAGCATCATCGATAGCGATAGGATATTGATCAATTTTATCATTAAAAAGATTGAAACACACTTTCTTAGGGTATTGGTCGGCAGTTTCTAAAACATAATCCTGCGAACGCCACAAACCGTTCTTTCCCTGTCCGCTTGTTTGCGGCAAAACGGCAATAATTTTTCCTGATATTTCCATATAAACTTTTATTTTTTCTCATACAAAGATAAGGAATAAAAAAAGGAAGTACAAGATGAGTATCGATAAAATTTATTTCAGAATGTTTTTTTAGAGTGCTGAATGCAAAACTTTATCGGAAAACGATTGTTTGAATATTGAAATAAAAAATACTGCATTGGCAATATTCCTGTTTCTTTTCAAACACATTTAATTAATCTGATTTATTCACCTAAAAAAAACTCACTATGGCTAAAGTAAGCACTTACCTTAATTTCGCGAGAGAAACCGAAGCTGCTTTTAATTTCTACAAAAAAGTATTCAACACCGATTTTGAAGGAGGTATTATGAGATTTGGCGATATGCCACCGCAACCTGATGCACCTCAACTACCTGAAGAAGACAAAAATTTAGTTATGCACTGCATGATGCCTATTCTGGGTGGACACTACCTTATGGGAAGCGATGCTCCCGAATCATGCGGATTTAAAGTAAATTCGGGCAATAATTTTTACATCATGCTACGTCCCGACACGCGCGAAGAAACCCGTAAGTTATTTGCAGCATTATCTGAAGGAGCTGTTGTAGAACAAGAACTTATCGAAATGTTTTGGGGCGATTACTATGGTACTCTGAAAGACAAATTCGGAGTTCAATGGATGTTTAACTGTGAGGAAAAATAATCAAAAATCCTTACAAAAAAGCTTATAAAAATAACTGCCGGACTGTTAATAAATCCGGCAGTTTCTTTATTTAAATATCTTACGGTACACATGACAGTAAGGTGTACCATTTTTTTTATCGTAATACTCCTGATGATAATCTTCGGCAGCCCAAAACTCTTCAGCTTTTCGCAGTTGCGTAGCTGGTTTGTATCCCATATCTGTGAGCAATGCCAGATACTTTTCGGCAGTTTTCTTTTGGTCGTCATTAACATAAAATATTACCGATTGGTATTGTTCGCCAATATCCGGGCCTTGTCCGCCCACCTGTTCAAAATCATGAGTTTCGTAATACAATTTCAGCAATTCTTCAAAAGAAGTTTCAGCCGGATTGTATTCCACTTCGGTAGTTTCAATATGTCCGGTTGTGCCTGCACATACCTCTTTGTAAGTAGGACTTTGCGTACGCCCTCCCATGTATCCCACGGTGGTTTCCTTAACTCCTTTGGCCTTCATAAAATGATACTCGGTACCCCAGAAGCATCCTGAGGCAAAATAAGCTTTCTCCATCTTGTTGTTATTTTTCGGAATAAATTTCATTGATATTGAATTAACGCAATGCCTTGTATTTTTAACTGTAAACAGCTCGCCTTCAAATACATGGCCTAAATGTCCACCACAATTAGCACAAACTATTTCGGTACGCAACCCGTCGGCATCGGGGATACGCTTTACAGCCCCGGCTATTTCATCATCAAAGCTTGGCCATCCGCAGTGCGAATCAAATTTATCTTCGGAACGATATAGCGGTGCATTACACTGCCTGCAAACGTACACACCTGTATCTTTGGTATTCACGTATTCGCCTGTAAAAGGTCTTTCGGTGGCTTTGTATAAGATTACAGCCTTTTCAGAGTCTGTGAGTTGGTTTAATTTCATAACTTGTTGTTTTGCTTGTTGTGAGCAGGCAGTCTGAACAAAAATCATCAGAATGCCGGAAAAGAAAATTTTCAGTCTCATAGCCGATGTTATATTACATGGTTTTGCATGATAAAAACAACGCGATACATAAATTTGTTTTCCATTCCCTTAAAAAGAACAAACGCCCTGATAATGAAGGCGTTTGTAACTATATTTTTTACATTTTCGGAATGATGTGGTTCAGCGTAAGCGGTTGAGCGATTTTATCAAAGCCTCATCTTTACCTATGGCGCGTATAACCAGAAAACTCAAAACGATATTGACCAACGGGAAAGCCGTAACTATACTTAGAAACCACTCAGCATGATAACGTTCGCCAGCTATCCAAAGATAAATAAATAAAAGTCCGTAATATCCTGCCATCAGCACTATATTGAAAAAAGTGAGACGTATCTGGAGTACTCGCTTTTTAAACAGAAAAATACTGATAAGCGAAACCGCCGGAATGAGTGCCGAAAGCGCGGTAAGCGCCCATACATTTTCTACAAATAAATTACCTGCATCCTGAATTTTGATTATCCCTTTAAAATTGAGTATATATCGCACAGCCTCGTCATTGTTAACCAAATCGGCCATAGGCGAAAACAAAGTTACCAACGATAAAGTTACGATTAGCAACAGGTATAAAGTCTGAATTCTCTGTATCATTTTTCTAAAAAATTAATTTATCACAAAGATAACTCAATTCATCATTACAAACAATAAGTCCTACCTATCAGATTAAATAAGATTTTTAATTTCTACCATCTCATTTACATCCTGATGATAATCGACCTCCTTAAATCCGAATCCAAACAGCTTTCTGAACTCTTTGGCATAACCATTTAAGTCGCCAATACGATGAATTGAATCTGTATTGGCTTGTTGCCAGATGCTGGCTACTTCCTGTTGTACATCCTGTCGCATCTCCCAGTCGTCGATACGTATAAGACCCTTTTCGTCGGTTACAACTCCATCGCTACCAAACAGTTTACCGGCATACAAGCGCTGAATCTGCTCAATACAGCCTTCGTGAACACCCTTGGATTTCATCACCTTAAACAAAATAGTGATATAAAGTGGTATTACAGGAATGGCAGAACTGGCCTGAGTAACCAGAGCTTTATTTACAGACACATAAGCCTTACCACCAAAAGCATTCATTTTAGATGTAAGTACATCTGCCGTTTTCTCCAAATGATCTTTGGCGCGTCCTATGGTACCTTTCCGGTATATAGGTTCGGTAATAGCAGGGCCAATATAAGAATAGGCCAGGGTTACTGCTCCGTCGGCCAACACACCGGCCTGCATCATGGCGTCAATCCACATTTCCCAGTCATCGCCCCCCATTACAGCCACGGTGTTTTCAATATCCTCCGGGGTAGCCGGTTCAATACTTACTTCGGTAACGTGTCCGCTGTGAAAATCAACAGTTTTATTGCTATAAGCCTGACCTATAGGCTTGAGTACCGAACGATGCGTAACACCCGTTCGGGGATTGGTGCGTACGGGCGATGCCAAACTGTAAACCACTAAATCCACCTGCCCGAGGTCGGTCTTAATCAAATCTATGGTTTTTTGTTTTACCGCGTCGGAAAAAGCATCGCCATTGATATTTTTGGCGTATAAACCTTCGGACAAAGCCGCTCTGGTAAAAGCGGCCGTATTATACCATCCGGGCGAAGCAGTTTTCTCAGGTTGGGGTTCTTTTTCAAAAAATACTCCGATAGTTGCAGCATCGCTGCCAAAAGCACTGCTAATGCGCGAAGCTAAGCCAAAGCCGGTAGAAGCACCAATAACCAAAACACGTTTAGGCCCGTCAATTTTCCCTTTCGACTTTACATAGTCAATTTGCTTTTTTACATGTACAGCGCAACCCTCAGGATGTGCCGTGAGACTTATAAAGCCTCTCATTCTGGATTTTACAATCATTTCAACTAAAATTTTTCAGACTAAATTCAGATTAAATAACAAAAATGGTATGATTAAGTTTTTTATCAAAAACTTAACATTGACCATTCTGAATGCTTAACCAAAATTCAATCAGAATAATACCTATAAAAAAATACCTTAAAAAAATAAGCTGCAAAAGTACAACACGATGTCCATAGAACCAAAGCCCGAAGATTAAAAATATAAAAATAAAACTACTGCCGCACAAAATCTTTATACTGCCACACAAAATCTTTATAAAATATTTATATCTGAGGCAGTAGTTTTGAAGCGCAATAACAACAACAAATGCAAAAAACGCAAAAAACTAATAAACAAGCAATTACGCATCATGAAATCAAGCACTCTCCGAATCGTGTTGAAGGAATTAGGATCGCTTATCCAATTAATGAGTTTTATATTACTGGTACCTGTAGTGGTAGGTGTAATTTATTTTGAATGGTACTCGGCTGCAGGATTTTTTATATCATCTGTTATATGCTTTGTAACAGGCCGATTGCTCAAAGAAATTTTTAAAAAGGCGGCATATCCGCTTAATAATCAGGGGTACGTAATTGCTGCATCCGGCTGGCTTATCATGACCGTGATGGGTGGATTGCCATTTTTCGTTACAGCATTTATTACTCCCGAAAGCGCTATGCAAGCATTCATGCCCCAAGGTGCCACTTACACATCAAGCTTGCCATACTTCAAAAATCCTTTACACTGCCTGTTCGAGAGTATGAGCGCCTACACAACTACCGGACTTACGATGACAGTACATGAACCCACGGTAGGAAAAACACTTTTGTTTTACCGCAGCTTCGCCCAATGGATTGGCGGAGCCGGATTTATAGTTTTAGCGCTGGCGCTGGTTGATGTAGGTTCGGGCAGGAGCATGAAACTACTCTATCGTTCTGAATCGACAGGAATAAGTCTCCGAATCAGGGTAATGGATACTGCCAAAGGTATTTGGAAATCGTATGCCATCATTACGGCCATAACCACACTTTACCTTATTGTTGGTACTTTAATTATTTTACCTCATTATCCTCTGACCGATAATATTTTTGATTCGATAAATCACGCCATGGCAGGACTATCATCAGGAGGGTTCAGTACCCTCGACGATAGCATTGCCGGTTATCAGTCGGCAGCTATGGACTATCTGTACCTACTGCCCATGATTTTCGGATCTTTTTCATTGCCATTTTATTTCAGGATATTTTACAACCACAAGTTCGGCGAAATATGGCGCGATGTACAAACGCGCTCACTTCTGTACTGCTTTGTAGCAGGAAGCGCCATTATGTCTTTACTACTCTGGTATTCCAAGGTAAGCGAAACTCCTTTCAGACATGGCATTTTCCAGTATATCAGTGCTATATCTACCACAGGTTGGCAAACATGCAACATACATTTGTGGGACAACAAGTCGTTTTTATTCATAGTTTTCGGAGCTATGTTTATAGGAGGTGCCTGGGGTGGAACGGTAGGAGGCATCAAGATTTATCGTGCAGTTTTTTTTCTGAACGGATTTAAATGGCTGGTAAAAAAACAGTTTTACTCGCCCAATACAGTACGTCCGATGAAATTTGATGGAAAAACCATGATGCCTGATGAGATATATTCAGAATTATCATCGGTATCAATGTTTATAATACTTTTTGCACTGATACTATTTATTAGCACTTTTGCAACCATGTTTTTTCTGCCACCTGAATACAGTTTTTTCGATGCGCTGTTTGAGTCAACCGCAGCACAATCTACAGCAGGCCTTTCGGTAGGTATAACCGACCCGGGCATGAATCCCTTTGTGGAGTCGGTTTATATATTTCAAATGTGGGTAGGCCGTCTCGAAATTATACCGGTAATGGTACTTTTTGCATCCATATTTTCATTCAAAAAAAAAGAGAATAAAGTCAAATTCAAATAAGCACTTAAAAATTTGAGTTAAAGAAAAAACATCTGATAAAATAACTTACATTTGTATCTCAGATATAAAAATTAGCTTTGAATGAAGTTTTTAGTCAACATATCGTTAACCGACAATCCCGTTAGTCTGCTTACGCAGGCGCATGAAACTGTATCCAGATTAAGTGCGCCTCTGATAGCCTTGTATGTCGAAACAAAAAAGGTTACCAACACCGACCAACTAAAATGTCTGGATGAAGTGGTGGCTCTTGCTAAGAAATGGAATATTGAATTCAGAATTATTTCTAATTACGACATCTGGAGAGGGATTAGCGACTTTATAAATAAGGAAGATATTACACATATCATTGTTGGTAAAAACAATTCGCAGAGGCTATATTCGCTCTTCCAATTTAACCGCCTTCTGCAAAAGGTAAATCAGCACTGTAACGGATGTAGTATTTTGATATTGAATACCGATTCCTCTAAACTAAAAAAAACTCATCGTAGCAGTCGTTTTAGTTACCCAAACTCTGACATCAGGGAATATATAACGGCCGTGGCAGCCGTAATCATTACAGCCGGAGTGTGTTTTTTGTTGCGCGACATTGCCGGAGGCTACCGTATTTTTTCTTTCATTTTATTGTTTGTGGTATCAATACTTGCTTTTTTCTCGGGCACCGGCCCGGTATTGGTAGCATCTACACTGAGTGCGCTGATATGGAATTTCTTTTTTATTCCCCCACACTACACACTCCATATTGATCGTCCCGAAGACGTGATGATGTTTATCATGTTTTTTATAATTGCTTTACTCAATGGTGTGCTCACTACCAGACTAAAAAACCAGGAATCGCGCATCAGAGTAAGAGAAGAACGAACCTATGCGCTTTATCAGCTAACAAGAGACTTATCGGCCACAATGGATATAACCGAACTAAAACAGCTTGTTACAGTAAGCATAAGTAAATATTTCAATATCAAATCATTAGTGCTCTTGAGTGATGATTTAAAAGATATTGGCGATTCGGAAAATTTTAAGTTTAATAATGAAGAAAAAAAACTCATACAGGATTGTTATCAGCAATCGGTCACCGGAGGACGTTTTACAAATTTGTTTCCCGGTCACCCTTACTCCTATCATCCTATGATGGGTAATCAGATGAAAACAGGTGTCATTATTCTTCAGCAAACACAGGCATTTACCTTAGGCGAGGAACAATTCTGGGAAGCCTGCCTGAGTCAGATTTCGGCCAAATTTGAAAGAGAAATACTCCGCAACATGGCTCGGAGTGCTTACCTGCTGAATGAATCTGATAAGTTATATAAAACACTGTTCAACTCCATTTCGCACGAGTTAAGAATACCAGTAACTACCATCCTGGGAGCGTCGGATACCCTGATAACCGAGCAATATCCCGATGAAATAAAGACGGAGCTAATCCGGGAAATTAACACCGCCAGCATCCGTTTGAATCATGTGATAGAAAATCTGCTGAATATGTCGAGACTGGAGTCGGGACATATTGCGATAAAACCCGACTGGTGCGATTTGCACGACCTGGTAAACCGAATAACAGACGTGCTAAAAAATGAGCTGTCGTTTTTCTTATTTGATGCTGTAATACCGGATAATTTTCCTTTAGTAAAAATTGATTTTGGCATTGTAGAACAAATAATTCACAACTTGTTACTTAACGCAACTCAGTACTCGCCACAGGGAAGTAAAATTACGCTAAGCTTTGTCCTTGAGAATGAAACCCTGATTATCAGTGTTACCGATGAAGGCCCCGGACTTAAAGCAGGTGAAGAAGAACTGCTTTTCGGGAAATTCTATAGGGGCATAACCTCAAGAACTGGTGGTACCGGCCTCGGACTTTCGATAGTAAAAGGATTTACCGAAGCGCATGGCGGGCAGGCACAGGCTTGCAACAACGAAAAAGCAGGTTCGCAATTTACCGTTAAAATACCCGTAGAAATATCATTACACAACGACAAAGCATAATACCGGCAAGCATGAATAATATCCTGATTATTGACGACGAAGCACCTATCCGCAGGTTATTGGAAATAACCCTGAACGCCAATGGCTACAAAATAAGCGAAGCTGTAACCGCTAAAGATGGCTGTTCGCTGGCAGCATCGGTAAATCCGGCACTCATCATTCTGGACTTAGGTTTACCTGATATGGATGGTATTGACGTATTAAGAAAACTCCGGGAGTGGTATACCCAACCCATAATAATACTCTCGGTGCGCAACACCGAAGAAGATATAGTAAAAGCCTTAGACTCCGGAGCTAATGATTACCTGACAAAACCATTCAGAACCGGTGAGTTATTAGCCAGAATCAGAGCCTGTTTCCGACAGGTTGATCATAATCTGAACCAGAATCCGGTGTACACTTTTGGCATCCTCACTATCGACATGGATAAACATCTGGTGTTACTTAACAACGAAATTATCAAACTCACCAACACCGAGTTTTCATTATTGGCTTTGCTCGCCCGCAACGAAGGTCGCGTGCTTACCCACACCTATATTCTCAAAGAATTATGGGGCGTAGGTTACCAGGAGCAGTCGCAGTATCTTAGAGTTTTTGTAGCCCAATTGCGAAAAAAAATTGAAAAAGACCCCTCAAAACCCGAATACATTATTACCGAATCAGGCATAGGGTACAGATTCAGCAAATAGCGCTGGTTACCAAACCATTATACTACAAAACTAAAACCATATACAGTTATACCAAAAGCTGCAAATTACAGTAAGTCAGCTGAAGT
>JAFNAV010000105.1 GCA_017860345.1 Bacteroidota bacterium
AAATCTGTAATGTAATCCGTATGAGGAAAACTTTTGAGTTTACAGCGAAAATCTGTTTTATCCGCTATATCCGCGTTTCTATTCACATGAATCACTATTTACATCCATTAGGAAAAATAGAATTTTTGTCATGTACTAAACAATTATTTATATATGATATTACCAATTTATACTTACGGAACCGGAGTTTTAAGAAAAGTTGCAGAACCGATTGCACAAGATTATCCGGGTTTGACCGACCTGATTAATAATATGTACGAAACCATGTATCATGCCGAGGGTGTTGGGCTGGCTGCTCCGCAAATAGGACTGGCTATACGACTTTTGGTTATTGATTTGGAAGTATTTAAAGAAGAAGACCCGGAACTGGGTAGCTTTAAAGTAGCCATGATTAACCCTACTATGCTGGAATTCAGCGAAGAAAAAGTACCCGGCGAAGAAGGTTGTCTGAGTATACCCGGCATACACGAAAGTGTACTACGCTCTGAGAAAATTACAATCAGGTATTATGATGCTGAATTTAACGAACACGTTGAAACCTTTGAAGGATACAAAGCCCGCGTAGTACAACACGAATATGACCACTTAGAAGGCAATCTTTTCACGGATAAAGTTTCGCCCATCAGAAGGCAATTGCTTAAATCAAAACTCACAAACATTGTGAAGGGCAAAACATCAGCCAATTATAAAATAAAAACAGCCTGATTGCCATCAACAATCAGGACTGTTTTATACTGCTTTTTTGAATTTGCGTTAAGTCATTAATCACAGAGAAAACCCCGATAGCAAAAACGCGTTGGGGTAATTCCTTTACTCACCAGCTATCACAACTCAAACTCTTCTTTGGCTTTCGGAATTTCGATATTATTAAATCCGACAGCTCTGAGTTTTTCGGCGTACTCTTTCTGTACTTCGTAATCGCCGTGTACAAGGAAAGTTTTACGTACAAGCGCTTTGTCCTGACAGTTCAGGAAATCAATCATCTCGCTGTAATCACCATGTCCCGAGAAAGATTCAATTCTGGCAATACGGGCATTAACCTCATGTATTTCACCAAAGATAGAGATTTCTCTCAGTCCCGGTTCCTGAATACGTGCACCTAAAGAAGTTGGCGAGCAGTATCCCACCACGAGAATTGTATTGCGCCAGTTAGACACATTATTAGCCACATGATGTTTAATTCGTCCGGCTTCCATCATCCCCGAAGAAGAAATAATAATACAGGGTTGATCGTAATCATTCAACGCTTTTGATTCTTCCACGCTTTTGATATATCGCAGTGAGCTAAAACCAAAAGGATCAGGGTCGGTGCGCATAACATCCTTTACATCGGCATTCATACATTCGGTATGCCGTCTGAAAACTTCGGTAGCATTCACCGAGAGCGGACTATCAACAAAAACATCAATTTTGGGCAAACGGCCTTCGTTATAAAGATTGTTCAGAACAAAAATAATTTCCTGGGTGCGCCCCACCGAGAAAGAAGGTATCAACAATTTTCCTTTATTCACCACGCAGGTTTCTTCCACAATTTTCAACAAGTCTTCCACACTTTCTTTCTCAGTTGGATGCAGGCGGTTGCCATAAGTTGACTCAGTAATCAGATAATCGCACTGAGGAAATGGCGCCGGCGGTGCAAGAATTTTATTGGTTTTACGACCAATATCACCTGTAAAAGCAATACGTTTGGTTTGTCCGTTCTCAATAATTTCGAGATTAACAACAGCGCTCCCCAACATATGCCCCGAATTGGTAAACTTCACGTTGACTTTATTATCCTTATTCGTTTTGTTGTTTACATAAAATCGCCTGTTGTAGCCCACGCCAAGGAAAAGTTCCATACAATTTTCGGCATCATCCACGCTATAAATCGGCTCTACCGGCGATTGATTTCGTTTCATCCTTTTTTTATTGAACCACTTAACATCCATTTCCTGTATGTGTCCGCTATCGGGCAACATGATGGAACATAAGTCCAGCGTAGCATTGGTACAAATAACCGACCCCCGGAAACCCAGTTTATACAGATAGGGAATAAGTCCGGTATGGTCAATATGAGCATGCGAAAGTATCATATAGTCAAGCTCTTCCGGATTAAAGCCCAAATCGCGGTTGAGCGCATCCGTATCGAGTCCCTTACCCTGAAACATGCCACAGTCGAGGAGAATTTTTGTACCATCATCGGTAGTAATCAAATGTTTGCTACCCGTAACTTCACGGGCGGCGCCAATAAATTTAATTTTCATGTGTTCGTTTTTTTTAATAAGTTGTCATATGGAACTTGCAAATGGACATGGTCTTTGGTTTAAACCAGTCCCGAGATAGCTATCAGGATGCTCGTTTCATAGTATATTTTGATAGATTTACGAGTAAATTAACAGAAAACGCATCTGAAAAAATACAATTCAGTTATTACGCTATCCTGTCGGCACAGGCAAAGCTAAACAATTAAAATTACAAAGCCTATAGATGCAACATTATTTAGCAAATATTTCAATCGAAGTAATCTGTTTGCTGGAGAATTAATTCGCCCAGCTTCAATTTGGCTTTTACCTGAATGATAGCCTGTGTTTTATCGGCCGATAGCCAAACATCCACAGCATCAAGTCCATCGAAAACTTTATTGCTTGGTACGATAGGCTTTATTTTATAACAAAGCACTTTACCTTTACTGGTTTTCAGATATTCGCGTCCGGCTATAATTACATCCACGCTGTAACCTGTAGCATCGTAAAAACCTGAGACATTAATTCGCTGACCCGCATTGAATTTAGAAAAATCAACTATACGGACAAGCATAAATCCGGTAGCCACATCCCGGATATTTTCAGGAGTATTGTACACTTTTTTCAGATAATACTGTTGCGTTTGATAATTGAGACGCATAACAGTAGCTTTTTGGGTTCTATGATTAAAATAAACCTTTTCGTCGAGTTTATAATTTCCCTCGCGTATACTTCGCGTAAACAGATGCGATGTAAACGTCTTGTTGTCGATATAAGTTGTCCAGTTATTACGTAAATAAAACAGGCTCGCCAAACCATTGGTACGCCCGCTCAAAGCCACCTTGTAACACACATGCCGACCATACCTGTACACCGTACGCTCTACCCTACTGCTGGCTGAGCCTATGGTAAGTATACCCCATTTAGCCTTATAATTCACGGTTTCGCCTGGCACAATACGTTTAGGATCAAAAGAAAAATCCACAATATCAGCACGAACTAAGCCCGCAAACGTAGACATTATTATTATAACAAACAGTTTTTTCATACGTAAATAATTGTTTTTTTAAAGGTCGTATGGAACTCGCATGTCAAATTTTCACTGTCTTTGGTGAATACTCGTATTCATGCTCGTTTCA
>JAFNAV010000106.1 GCA_017860345.1 Bacteroidota bacterium
AAACGAATATCATCAGTTTATTTGCTTAATTGAATAATAGTGTTTAGCTTTGTATTCAGTCTTTTTTTTGAAAAAAATATGGTATAATGAATATTAATCCGAAAACAGAACGAGCTAATTTCCCTGAAGAGTGTTTGTTAAGGGAGATTGCCCGCCAACCTCGTTTATCAATAGGTATTCCCAAAGAGGATGGCGAAGTGGAAACCCGTCTCGCGCTTACGCCCGAAGGAGTGGCCATAGTTACCGAGGAGGGTCACAGCGTGTATGTGCAGCGCGGTGCAGGTGAGCCAATGTCATATACCGACCTCCAATTCAGCGAGGCCGGAGCATATATGGTTGATACGCAGGCAGAGGTGTATGGTGCAGATATTGTATTGAAAATAGCCCCACCTACCATAGAAGAGTTAGAGCTGATGAGCGATCGGTCTACCGTATTTTCCATGTTGCAACTAAGCAATTTTTCATCGGAGTGCATTGCTCTGATGATGAAGAAAAAAATGACAGCCATTGCATACGAACTTATTAAGGACGAGCAGAAAGCATTTCCCGTAGTGAGTTCCATTTCCGAAATTGAAGGAAATACAGCTATTTCGGTAGCAGCAGAGCTGATGAGTAATGAGCGTGGCGGTAAGGGAATTTTATTGGGAGGAGTTGCCGGTATTTCGCCTACTGAAGTGGTAATTTTGGGTGCCGGCATAGCAGGTACGGTAGCAGCGCGGTCGGCTCTGGCGCTTGGCGCTCAGGTAAAAATATTTGACCACGATATAAATAAACTGCGCAAAATCCAGCATTATCTTGGTCAACAGGTGTTTACGTCGGTTATACATCCGGCAGTGTTGTTCAAGGCGCTTGCCTCGGCCGATGCTGTTATTGGTAACCTAAGGTACATCAATGGTTCGGAACGTTTTATGGTATCGGAAGAATTGGTTAAGACTATGAAACAGGGCGCTGTAATCATCGACCTGAGTGTAGATCAGGGTGGGTGTTTCGAAACATCGAGATGTCGTACGCTGAAAAAGCCTGTTTACGAGAAATACGGTGTAATTCATTATTGTGTTCCCAATATATCGGCAAGGGTAGCCCGTACTACTTCGATGGCCCTGAGTAATATTTTTTCGCCCATACTGCTTAAAATATCTCATTCGGGTGGTGTAAAACCGGCTATTGCCGAAAGTTCCGGCTTTCGCAATGGTGTGTATGTGTTTGGAGGTGTGCTTGTAAACCGGCTTGTAGGCAACTATTATAACATCCCCTCCAGCGATATTGGTTTATTGATGGCCGGATATTAAACGATAGATTTTTTGTAAAGTTTTAGATGTAAAAATTATATATGATTGAAATGAATTTCAAAAAGAATATTTTAGTAGCAGTTTTACTATGCTCAAGCCTTTTTTTATGGGCTTATGATGCAGTAGGTCACAGGATAATATCTGATATAGCATATCAGAATCTGACAAAGAAAGCTAAAAAACAATGCGATAAAGTGCTTGGTGTACATGGAATTATTTATTATGCCACCTGGGCCGACGAGGTAAAAAGCGATAAAAGCTATGACTATAGCTATCAGTGGCATTTTCAGAACCTGAAAGATAGTCTTACTGCTGAAGGGCTGAAATCGTTGCTGGACAATCCTACTGCCGAAGGCGAACATTTGTTTTATGCGCTCAATCAGATGCGCGACCGGCTTAAGAAAAACCCCAACGATGCTGAGGCTTTAAAATTTATCGTTCATCTGGTGGGCGATTTGCATCAACCGATGCACTTAGGTCGTTTGACCGACCTGGGAGGCAATCGCGTAAGCATCAACTGGTTTGGTAGGCAAACGAATATACATGCGGTGTGGGATGGTCAGATTATTGACAGTAAAAAGATGTCGTATAGCGAGTATGCAAGATATTTGCAGGATAAATTTGATTCCGAAAAATCGGTGTACAAACAATATACTATACTAAACTCGGTGGAGGAAGCCTATCGCATTCGCACAGCTATTTATGCTTACGACTATACTGATACCAGCAACTACCATTATATATATCGTTTTAGTAACGATACTGATGAGATGCTTTACCGCGGAGGTATACAGCTGGCTAATGTTTTGAACGAAATTTTTAAATAAATTGATATAGACTTATATTACAGCCCCTGTTGTAAGAGGCTGTGACACCCAAAAACCATTCACCTGTTTTGAGTCAGGCTGAGTGGTTTTTTTGTATCACCCAATGTATATGTTTGCATGTTTTTTACAATTTTATTACTAAATGGTTAGTTGAAACGCCTTTTTTGTATACATTTTTGAATATTTTGTATCGATAGTGTGCTTTATTATCTTTTGAAAATATGTTATACAACATTTTTAGTGTATTTGATACACTTTTTATTTTGGAGTAATGATTTTTTGAAATAAATTTGAGCCGCTAATGAAGAAAAATACCTTTATTTAGTTGTATTTATTACAAATTCTCCACATCAACTTTTTAAGATTAAAGTAGTTGCTTATGAAAAAATTACTTTTTGCAGTAGCCGCATTGGCACTGATTTTTGTTTCGTGTAAGAAACAGGACGAAAAAACGGCCTCAGGGCTTCTCCGGTCGAATTTCCAGACCGTAATTGATGGTGATTCCACCGATTTGTATGTGCTCAAAAATGCTTCGGGAGCCGAAGTTTGTATTACCAATTATGGCGGGCGTATAGTATCGGTAATGGTACCCGACAAAAACGGAGTACTTCAGGACGTAGTATTAGGCTTCGACAGTATAGCCGATTACATTAACGTTCCAAGTGATTTCGGAGCATCCATCGGACGCTATGCCAACCGAATTAATCAGGGTCGTATTGTGATTGATGGTGATACCATTCAGTTGCCGCAAAATAATTTTGGACACTGCTTACACGGAGGTCCAAAGGGATGGCAATATCAGGTTTATCAAATGGTAAATCAGCCTAACGATTCCACCATTGAACTTACCCGTTTCTCGCCTGATGGCGATCAGAACTTTCCGGGTAGTGTAACAGCTAAGGTTACTTTTAAACTGACCGCCGACAACGCTATTGAAATAGACTTTGAAGCCACTACCGACAAAAAAACGGTGATTAACATGTGTAATCACTCTTACTTCAACCTGTCGGGCGATCCGAATAATACAATTACCGAAGATATTCTTTACGTAAATGCTGATCGCTATACACCTGTTGACTCAACTTTCATGACTACGGGCGCTATCGATTCGGTAAAGGGAACACCTATGGATTTTGTAACAGCAAAACCAATTGGTCAGGACATTGACAAATATGATTTTGAACAATTGAAAAATGGTAACGGCTACGACCACAACTGGGTACTCAATACTGCC
>JAFNAV010000052.1 GCA_017860345.1 Bacteroidota bacterium
CGTGATAACCTGATGCCCCTTGCTCACAAAGTGATGATAAATGAGTGTTATCTCATCCACCGCTTCGTCGGTATAAAGTTTCATCAACTTATCAGACAGCTCGAGTGTTTTTTTATAATCAGGCTTATCGGCCATGTCGTCGTATTCATCTGGCTTAAATCCGATTTTCCGGCAGAACTTGCTTATGTTTTTCCCAATGGAGATAAGACGAATATTTTCATTCCCAAGCTGGCTTCGGGTACTCAATGTCTGAACCAGTTGCTTGGCTATATTGGCATTAAAACTTCCGCACAGGCTCGAATTCGATGAAAAAGCAACTATGGCCACATGTTTCACTTCGCGCGTCACCAAAAAAGGAGAAACTCCAACAACATCCTGACTATTGATAAAATGATTGAATATCTCAGTCATCTTTTGCTCATAAGGATAAGCAGCTTCGATGGCGCGCTGAGCTTTTCTCAACTTGGCCGACGAAACCATTTTCATGGCTGAGGTAATTTTTTGGGTTGACCTCACCGAGTTAATCCTTGTTTTTATTTCTTTTAATGATGCCACTTTTAACAGCCCCTTATTATCTTGATAAAAATTCTCTTTGAAAAATTATGCAAATTTCCGGGCTACCTGACCAGCTACCGTTTCGATAATTGCAATAAGCTCATCGTTGATAGTTCCTGATTTTATTACATCAAGCACATCGGCTTTGTGTGTATGCTCAAGAACCATCAGAAACTCGGACTGAAAATTTGCCACTTTATCTAATGGCACATTAGCCAAAAGACCTTTAGTACCACAATAAAGTATTGCCACCTGTTTTTCAACCGGCATCGGTTCGTGCAACGACTGAACGAGCAAACGGGTATTTTTCTGTCCTTTATTAATAGTCATGGCAGTTACCGGATCCATATCACCACCAAATTTTGTAAATGCTTCCAGCTCGCGATATTGTGCCTGATCAATTTTCAGTGTTCCTGCCACTTTCTTCATCGGCTTAATCTGAGCATTACCACCAACGCGCGACACTGAAATACCTACGTTAATAGCGGGGCGATTACCCTGATTAAATAAATCGGTATCGAGGAAAATCTGACCATCGGTTATCGATATTACATTGGTAGGAATATAGGCCGACACGTCGCCAGCCTGAGTTTCGATAACCGGCAACGCTGTTAGCGAACCTCCACCTTTTACTTTACCTTTAAGGCTTTCCGGCAAATCATTCATTTGCTCAGCCACCTCCTGTTGGTTGTTGATTTTGGCAGCCCGTTCGAGCAAGCGGGAGTGCAAATAAAATATATCGCCCGGGTATGCTTCGCGCCCTGATGGACGACGAAGAATCAGCGAAACCTCGCGATATGCCACAGCCTGCTTGGATAAATCGTCGTAAACCACAAGCGCATGCCGACCCGTATCGCGAAAGAACTCACCTATAGCCGCTCCGGCAAACGGAGCAAAATACTGCAAAGCCGCAGAGTCGGAAGCATTGGCAGCCACTATTATTGTATAATCAAGTGCACCATGTTCTTTCAGCGTATTTACAATCGAAGCCACTGTTGAACCTTTTTGTCCGATGGCAACATATATGCAATATACAGGCTTTCCTGCATCAAAATTTTCTTTTTGATTGATAATGGTATCAACGGCGATGCTCGTTTTACCGGTTTGGCGGTCGCCAATAATAAGCTCGCGCTGCCCGCGCCCGATTGGGATCATGGCATCGATGGCCTTGAGTCCGGTTTGCAATGGCTCCACAACCGGCTGGCGAAAAATAACCCCGGGAGCTTTGCGCTCCAAAGGCATCTCTATTCCAGCGGCATCGATGTTCCCTTTTCCGTCGATGGGATCGCCCAGTGGGTTAATAACCCGTCCCAGCATAGCTTCGGAGACATTAATTGAAGCCACTCTGCGGGTTCGCTTAACCGTAAATCCCTCTTTAATCAGATTGGTAGGCCCCAGCAAAACGGCACCCACATTATCCTCTTCGAGGTTCATAACAATAGCTTTCATGCCATTTTCAAACTCAAGGAGTTCGTTGGCTTCGGCTTTGTTCAGGCCGTAAATACGCACCACACCGTCGCTCACCTGAAGTACAGTGCCTACTTCGTCGAACTGCACTCCCGACACAACACCTTCCAGTTGCATCCGGAGTATATCTGACACTTCGCTTACCTTAATATTATCGGACATTTTATTTCTTTAATTTAAAAACACCTATGACAGTTTTTTACCATATATTTTTGAAAACTCTTTGCGCACCCGTTTAAGTTGTCCGGCTACGCTTGCATCCCAGCGTACATTATCAACCTCCAGCACAAAACCCCCTATCAATTCTTTGTCAACAATTTTTTCTATCTCCAGTGTACCGTGGGTTTGCTTACTCATCACACCAAGCAGCTTTTCCTCCGTCTCAGCGTTCACTTCTACGGCAGTTATCAGTTTTCCAAAATGGATATTATTCCGTTCGCGGTAAATATCTGTATATCTCAGAAAAATAAAATTCAAATAAGTTTCGCGACGCTTAAGAAAAACCATATCAAGGAATGTATCCAAATCAGGATGAAACGGGCTTGAGAATGCTTGTTGCAGAAAAGCTTTCTTAATTTTTGCGCTCAAAACCGGATTTCCCAGCATTTCGCGCAACGATTTTTCGTTAGTTAATAAGCCTGCAAGTTGACCAACCTGAACATAAATTTCATAGTCGGAACCGTGCCCCAAAGCAAATTCATACAGCGCACCGGCGTACCTTACAGGGATAAAACTCGCATTCATTCAAATCGGTTTATTTAAGATTTAGAAATAGTGATTTCGTCGAGCAGCTTGTTAATCATCTCCTCTTGTTCGTCGCCCGAAGCAAGTTTGGACTTGAGCACTTTTTCAGCAATATCCACAGACAGAGCAGCCACTTCACGTCTGATTTCGCGCATGGCCGCATCCTTTTCACTCACAATTTTCACACGCGCTTCCTCAATTACCTTAGCAGCTTCTTGCTCAGCCTTCACTTTGGCCTCTTTTACAAGCTGTTCCTTTAGCAAGTTCGATTCGTTGATAATGCGTAAATGTTCTTTACGCGCATTATCAATAATCACTTCGCTATCAGCCTTTACTTTTTCCAATTCGGTGCGGGCTTTTTCGGCCATAAGTAGCGAGTCTTCGATAAATGCTTTGCGCTCGTCAACC
Source organism: Bacteroidota bacterium (assembly GCA_017860345.1). Taxonomy (GTDB): domain Bacteria; phylum Bacteroidota; class Bacteroidia; order Bacteroidales; family Paludibacteraceae; genus Paludibacter. Next base: position 3,175 of record JAFNAV010000052.1, read on the forward strand.
ATTTTCAGGATAACCGGAAAACCAAACCGAGCTAATACAAATACAACTATACCGAAAATAAATACCATCCAGAACAAAAGTCCGGAATCGGGAACTAACAATGACATAAATTTGCCGTTATAAAGATTTAACTTTCAACACCCTTATTTTCCCCACTAAAAAAGCAGGGAAATAATCATAAAATAAAAGCACAAGCAACGATAGAGAAAAGCACAGGACCTTCGACAAGGGCCGATGCGATAAGCATATTCACCCTGATTTCGGAAGCCATCTCAGGTTGGCGAGCCATACCTTCCATAGCCGAGCTACCAATCATACCAATACCCAGACCGCCACCAATAGCAGCCAAACCGATACCGATACCTCCACCTAACTTAACTAATCCGATGGCACTTGCTGCCTGCAAAACAACTGATAATAACATAACCGTTTATTTTTTAAAAATTAACACTCAATTTTATTTATGATGAGGTTCAGCTTTAGCCAAACCGATATATACTGCTGATAAAAGCGTAAAAATATATGCCTGAATAAATGCCACCAATAATTCGACAAAACTAATAAACACCGACAAGATGACCGAAACAAATGTAAGACTCGTGTTAGCAGCCCTTCCCATACTTGTGGTGAGAAATATCATACAAACAAGACCCAGTACAATGGTGTGTCCGGCCATCATATTGGCCAGCAAACGAATCATCAGGGCAAACGGTTTTGTGAACACGCTAATTAGTTCCAACAAAGGGAAAAAAGGCACTGGAAACTTCAAAGGCATTGGTACATCAGGCCAAAAAATTTCTTTCCAGTATTCGCGCGTTCCTGATACGTTTACAATCACAAAAGTTACCAAAGCCAGTACGAATGTGAATGCGATATTCCCTGTCAGATTAGCTCCAAAAGGGAAAATGGGAATTACGCCCATCATATTATTTATAAATATAAAAAAGAAAAGCGTAAGCAAATAGGGAGCATATTCTTTATAATGTTTTCCAACACAAGGTTTTATAACATCATCATGTATCATCATGATAAACATTTCCATAAAACAAACAAACTTGCTTTTTACCGCAAAGCCACCTTTGTACGATTTAGCCACGAAAAGGATAAGAAATATAAGAATTACAGCGCTTAAAATCAGAGTAAAAACATTCTTTGTTATCGAAATATCAAGCGGTCTTACTTCTTTTCCGACATCAGTAAGTTCTACAATTTTACCTTTATATTGTTCACTTTCGGAAATATACAGCCCCTTATAATGTTTACCTTCGGCTAAAGCCGATGACATAAATACCTGCCAACCTGAGTTGTGACTCCTTACAATAACAGGTAATGGAACAGCAATGTCATGTTCTCCTATTTTGGTAATGTGCCATGTATACGCATCTGCTATGTGTTCGAGAATAAAATCGCGCACATTAAATTCCTCGCTTTTGTCATGAGTGGAAACTGCAGACTCATGGTTGTCGGCCGCATAAGTCAATGCAGGCAATAAAGCACCAACAAACAATATAGTTAGTTTTCTTAATATCGCTTTCATTTTCTTTTAATCAGTTTCTCAAACCGAAACAAAAATATGGTCTCGAAAACAAGATATAGCATATACGAAATTCCGGCAATAAGCAAAAAATGTTTGAAACTCACGCCCAAACCGGCAATAAACAACACCGCAGCTATCCCAAAAACAAACATTTTAAGTACCTTAACAATCAGCATTACCTGAAGGATACGTTTTTGATTGGAAATATCAATCACATTTAAAATTATTACGGTCAACATTCCGGTGAACAAAAAGCTGGCCGGGATATAATAATAGCTGCTAAGAAATTGTGTATTCATAAATTTTTCGAGTACAAACCTCGTACACTGTGCCGAGACAACGTAAACCAGTATCAGGCTGAGTACCCCCACAACGTTGAACCGAATAAACCTCTTATCTATGCTATCAATATTCATTTACACAAATAATTACGTTGTTTTTATTTATTTCGCAAACGCCACTCATAATAACAAATTCCTGTTTGCCAGCCTTCGACTCCAAACGTATCTCGCCGTATTTCAGAGCTGCAATCATCGGAGCATGATGATCATGCACAGAAAAATAGCCCTCTTCGCCGGGGAAAATCACAGCCGTGGCCTCTCCGTCGTAAAGATATTTTTCGGGTGTAATAATCTGTACTTTCATCTTTCTTTGCAAGATTATATATGTTTGAAAAAAAAATTTTTAGGCCATTTCTTTTCTTGCCTGTTTCATCAGTTTATGTCCTTTGCTTATAGCATCGTCGATGGTACCCACATTCAGAAAAGCCATTTCGGGCAATTCGTCAAGCTGTCCGTCAAGTATCATTTTAAAGCCGCGTATGGTTTCTTCGATAGGCACCATTACGCCGGGCACGCCGGTAAACTGCGCAGCCATGTGAAATGGTTGCGAAAGAAAACGCTGCACTTTTCGGGCTCTATTAACAATCATTTTATCCTCGTCAGACAGTTCTTCCATTCCCAAAATAGAAATAATATCCTGCAATTCTTTATTTCGTTGCAAAATTTGCTTTACACGCTGAGCCGTATTATAATGGTCGTCGCCCAATACTATAGGATTAAGAATACGCGATGTGGATTCGAGCGGATCTACTGCCGGAAAAATTCCAAGTTCGGATATTTTACGGCTTAGCACAGTAGTTGCATCTAAGTGCGAGAAAGTTGTAGCCGGCGCGGGGTCGGTTAAGTCATCGGCAGGAACATATACAGCCTGTACCGATGTAATTGACCCATATTTGGTTGAAGTAATTCTTTCCTGCATACGTCCCATTTCCGAAGCCAGTGTAGGCTGATAGCCCACAGCCGACGGCATACGACCAAGCAAAGCCGAAACCTCGGAGCCGGCCTGTGTAAAGCGGAATATATTATCGATAAAGAACAAAATATCCCGACCACCAGCTCCACCGTCGCGAAATGACTCAGCCACGGTAAGACCCGACAAAGCAACAGATGAACGTGCGCCCGGAGGTTCATTCATCTGTCCAAAAACAAGCGTAGCCTGCGATTTTTGAAGTTCGTCGTAATCCACCTTGGACAAATCCCAGTGACCTTCTTCCATACTTTTTTTGAACTCCTCACCATATCTGATTACATCGGATTCTATCATTTCCCTTAACAAGTCATTACCTTCGCGGGTACGCTCGCCCACGCCGGCAAATACGGAAAAGCCGCTGTGACCTTTCGCAATATTATTGATAAGTTCCATAATAATTACGGTTTTACCTACACCGGCACCACCAAACAGTCCGATTTTACCTCCTTTTACATAAGGTTCAAGCAAATCGATAACTTTTATTCCTGTATACAGCACCTCTTCTCCGGTGGTAAGATCTTCAAACAAAGGAGGTTCGCGATGGATAGGAAAAAGAGCTTCGGATACTATAGGTTTCATCCCATCGATAGGTTCCCCTATCACATTCATCAATCGCCCCTTAACCAAATCGCCCGAAGGCATGGAAATAGGGCTTCCCAGGGCGATAACGTCCAGTCCGCGACAAAGTCCGTCGGTAGAGTCCATAGCCACTGCCCTTACAATATTTTCGCCTATATGTTGCTGAACTTCAGCAATAAGGTCTTTGCCATTAGGTCTTTTCACGCACAGGGCGTCGTGTATGGCCGGCAATCTGAATTCCGATTCTTCATCGAGCCTGAAGAGCACATCAATTACAGGCCCGATAATCTGAGAAACTTTTCCAGTTAACTCTGACATTGTTCGCATTTATCAATAGTTGTTTTTTTACGAAGCGTAAAATTAGATATTTTTTTTTCAACCAAACACGAATTTCGCTTATTTATTTTACGATATTGTAAAAATTACAAAAGTTTAATCTAATTTTAGCACGGCAAGGAAAGCTTTCTGTGGCACTTCCACGTTGCCAATCTGCTTCATTCGCTTTTTACCTTTCTTTTGTTTTTCGAGCAGTTTTCGTTTACGACTGATGTCTCCGCCGTAACATTTGGCTGTAACGTCTTTGCGAACAGCCTTAATCGTTTCGCGCGAAATAATTTTTGCACCTATCGCCGCCTGTATTGCAATATCGAACTGCTGACGGGGAATAAGATCCTTAAGTTTTTCGCACATGCGACGCCCCAGAGTAAGTGCATTATCAATATGTATAAGCGATGATAAAGCATCTACCGATTCTCCATTCAGCAGAATATCGAGCTTAATCAGTTTGGATGGGCGGAAACCATGCATATGATAGTCGAACGAAGCATATCCTTTCGAGATACTTTTCAGCCGGTCGTAAAAATCGAATACAATTTCGCCCAAAGGCATATCATAAATAAGCTCCATACGGTCGCCCGAGATATAATCCTGTTTTACCAGTTCGCCACGTTTGCCCAAACATAAAGTCATAATTTGCCCGATATATTCGGTACGTGTAATTACCGATGCGCGGATATACGGTTCTTCAATCCTGTCGATAAGTACAATATCCGGTAAGCCCGATGGGTTGTGCACCTCTATGAGTTCTTCTTTTTTAGTATATACTTTATAAGATACGTTGGGAACCGTGGTTATAACATTCATATCGAACTCACGATCCAGACGCTCCTGTACAATTTCCATGTGCAACATACCCAGGAATCCACATCTGAAACCAAAGCCAAGCGCCACCGAAGACTCAGGTTCGAAGGTAAGCGAAGCATCGTTGAGCTGTAGTTTTTCGAGCGAAGCACGCAGATCCTCAAAATCTTCAGTTTCGATAGGATATACTCCGGCAAATACCATTGGTTTCACCTCTTCAAAACCACTGATGGCTTTTTCGCAAGGGCGTTTCACGTGGGTAATTGTATCACCCACTTTTACTTCTTTAGAGGTTTTTATACCGGAAATAATATAGCCCACATCGCCGGCACCCAGCGAGGTCGCTGGCATCATATCCAGCTTAAGTATACCTATCTCGTCAGCATTATATTCCTTGCCGGTAGCAACAAATTTCACCAAATCACCTTTATTGATTGTTCCGTTTTCTATTTTGAAATAAGCAATAATACCACGAAAAGAGTTGAAAACAGAGTCGAAAATCAGACATTGCAATGGCGCCTGTGGATCGCCTTTGGGAGCAGGCACCCGTTCTACAATAGCCTGAAGTATGTCGTGTACACCCATACCCGTTTTACCACTGGCGCGTATTATCTCCTCTGGTTTACAACCCAGCAATTCCACAATCTGATCTTCAACCTCCTCGGGCATGGCACTGTCCATGTCCATCTTATTCATCACCGGAATTATTTCCAAATCATGTTCAATGGCCATATAAAGGTTTGATATGGTTTGCGCCTGTATACCCTGAGTGGCATCTACAATGAGCAAAGCCCCTTCGCAGGCAGCTATAGAACGTGAAACCTCATACGAAAAATCGACGTGCCCTGGAGTGTCAATCAGATTAAAAATATACTTCTGACCATCCAGCACATAGTTCATCTGAATGGCATGACTTTTAATGGTTATTCCCCTTTCACGCTCCAGGTCCATATCATCAAGCACCTGAGCCTGCATATCTTTTCCCGATACGGTTTGGGTATATTCGAGCAAACGATCGGCGAGTGTACTCTTGCCATGATCGATATGAGCTATGATGCAAAAATTGCGGATATTATTCATTCGTAATTTTTATTATTTTTTTTAATTGGCGTGCAAAAATACAAAAAAACAAACAGTTATCAAAAGACCTGAAAAATGATTATACAGAATAAAGACACTTGTTATCAGGAAACCATACTATCTTTCACTCCCAGTTGCTTGTAAGTTTCACGCATGGCTTCTTCATTATCCGTAATCACAAGTAGCGAATCGCCTCCTTCAAGCTGAGTATTACCTCTTGGAATAAAATACTTATTATTTCTTTTTACCATAACAAGCAGTGTTTGATCAGGCAAAGAAATATCCATCACCCTTTTGCCCTCTTTCAGCATAGTGTCGTTAACTGTAATTTCGCACATGGCCGATTTAATTTCGTCGGAGAACTCTACATCGAACTCTTTCAACTGACGTTTTGGGGGAGTGGACAAAGCTAAACCCAGCCAGCCAGCCATGGCCGACACCGTAGTACCCTGAATAACCAACGACAATATGGTAATAAAGAACACGATATTAAACATTATTTTAGCATGAGGCACTTCACTTATGAGCGGATAAGTGGCAAAAATAATAGGTACAGCTCCCCTGAGCCCTACCCACGATGTAAAAAGCCTTGCCTTAAAAGTCATTTTGCGAAATGGCAGCAAGCTGATAAGCACCGATAGCGGGCGCGAAACAACAATCATAAACAGACCTATAAGAATACCGATACCAGCTATGGGCAATAGTTCAGATGGATTAACCAGCAGCCCGAGCGCCAGAAACATGATAATCTGGAACAACCATGTGAGGCCGTCAAAAAACTTGAGCGAACTACGTTTATGAACAAACCGATGATTACCCACCATAAGTCCGCCGGTATATACGGCCAAATATCCGTTTCCGCCAATAAAGCTTGTAAATCCGAAAAGGAAAAACATTACCGTAAGTAAGAGCACCGAATACAGAGCATCGTTGTCCAGATTAATTTTATTTATTACCCTAACCGAAAGTTTACCAAGTATAAAGCCCGAAAGAGCGCCCAGAACAAGCTGTTTCAGAAACATAAAGGCCACCTCCCACGTACTGATTTCGGGCGATTGAAATAATTGGATAAGCACGATAGTAAGCATAAAAGCCATCGGGTCATTACTACCACTTTCAAGCTCAAGCAAAGGGCGCAGGTTTTCTTTGAGCGACAGCCCCTTTGACCTTAATATAGCAAACACCGAGGCCGAGTCGGTAGATGACATGACACTGGCCAGCAGCAACGATTCCATAAAAGTAAATGTAACCGTTTTTACAACATTATTGGTAATATAATAAATAAATACAGCCGTAATTACGGCTGTAAGAAACACACCAACAGTAGCAAGAACAACCCCTTTGAGCACCACAGGTTTAATCTCGGAAAAGCGGGTATCCATCCCCCCTGAAAACAAAATAATATTAAGCGCTATAACACCAATATACTGAGCCACCTCGGGCGAACTAAACTGAAGTCCAAGTCCGTCGCTACCAGCAGCAAAACCGATAAAAAGAAAAAGCAGCAGAACAGGCACACCAAATTTGTATCCCGTTTTACCAACAATTAAGCTAAAAAACAGCAAAAGAGAAGCAATTAACAGAAAAAGCTCTATAGATACAGTCATACTATATATAACATTATATTATTTTTCACAAAATTTTATTTCTACAAAAATACTTATTTCTGCGAATTTCAGGCAATTAATTTATATAATAAAATTAAAACAAAAAACAGCTTCGATTTTTTTTGAAAAAATAGCACCCCGAGGCTTGGACAATAAAAAAAAAGCCGTATATTTGCACCCGCTAAGCGAAAGAGGTACCATAGCTCAGTTGGTAGAGCAAAGGACTGAAAATCCTTGTGTCCCCGGTTCGATTCCTGGTGGTACCACTCACAAAAGCTCCTTGAAGGAGCTTTTGTTATTTTTACTTCATTTTCCTGCCATTCACATACCGATTATTGACTTTTGTATGTGCTCCGCTATCAATACAATTTATCTGCCCTACTTACATTAATTTACTGTTATTGATTATTAAATTCAAAAAAACAGTTAAATATTATCCAAAATTGCTCACATTGTGAAATTATGTTTTATATTTGCATTATCAAATTGAGATAAACCTGTTTAACCAGCCTTATAAACTGAATAAAGACTAAAAACGATCGGTCTAAACAGTTAAATATTTAGAAATTTACTTAAAATTTAAAACAATAAGAAAACAAAACGTTAATTAAGAACGTTATATAGATATTAAAAAGAAAAAATGTTTTAATAAATTCACTATCACTTAATCACTTTTAAAGAAACAAACATGAAAATCGAAACAGAAAAACTCGTCCTTATTGGTCTGGACGAAAATTTAAAAGCTCTTATGAGCGTACCATCGTACAAAATCGGTGCGTACACATTTGATGTAGAAACCCGTCAGCTCATTTACAAAAATGAGTCTGTTAAGCTTACCGGAAAAGAATCTTATCTTTTGGTTTTACTGGCTGCTAATTCAAACAGCTTTCTTGAACGTAAATATATCCTTACCACTATTTGGAAAGAAGATAATTTCCGTACTTCAAGAAGTATGGATGTATATATTTGCAAGCTTCGTAAGCTATTGGGTAAAGACAACAATATCAACATTGTAAACATCCATGGTAAAGGTCACAAACTGATCATTACTAACTTGTAAGCACAAAGGAAACAACCATAAAAAAAGAAGCAACCACTTATGGTTGCTTCTTTTTTTTGTAACTATCAGTCAGGTGACAATGTAAAAGCGTTGGGCAAAAACCGAAAGCCTCATCCAGGGATAAAACCTTCAGTTCTGCACCAACTTTCGGAACTAATAACACACACTTTATTAAAAAATATCCTCTACACAAGATTTCCCTTAAAAGGATTGCCGTCCGGTTGCATCAGGTTGTCGCCAAAGTCGTCGGGCAAACTGGCTGGAGACGACAGAGCCAATGATATTTCATTGTCTAATTTAATCATTTCGATTTGTGGTAGACTATAAGCCTTTTTTTCCACTTGAATTATATTCTTTTTCATTCAATAAATGTTTTTTTAATGGTAGTATGAAACCCGTGTGATGTATTCCATAAGCTGGCAGCCAGGCATTCAGGCTTGTTTCATACACATACTTATATTTTTTTTAAATAAAAAACTTACTTATTTCTTAATTAGCTTACAGGTTACTTTTTGGCCATATTGTTGGATGGTTATGAAATATGCGCCTTGTGGCAAACCATCATCCGGCAGAACATTCAACAACCCTTTTTGTAATGTATTAACCCGAAGTATCTGTCCCTGTAAGTTGTAAAGTGTAGCTATTGCCCTACCGCTTACTTCACCCTCAATTACGATTGTACCATTTCCCATATACGCCTTCAAACTTCCTGATTCCTGACTTATTTCGGCAACTTCAGTAGATACATCGCTACCAGCATGCAGATAAAACCTGCCCACTCCGGCTGCACCTTCAACCACAGTTGTTGTATAGCTTTTGCCATCAGCGAGCGAGGTAAATGTTCCCTTGGCCTTATCTTCAAGAATCAGTTTACAGGCTTGTGGCAACCCTGTAGTTTCGGCACTAAAGGTAATTTCGCCACCCGTTTTGCTATCTATGCCTACAGGAATAGTCAGATTATTGTAATCTTCGGGCAGACACTGAATAGCAAAATCAACACCATTATCTTCTAACAAGCGGGTATAGAGCGACAGGCCATTAGTGCCACGCAGCAGGCCCGCATCGTAAGTAGGGTCAAGTCCGCAGGTCATGTTGGCATTGAAAGCAATCGCAGCCGAAGAGCTTGTTGAGGCATTGGTAGCAGTTAATGTGATGCCCGGCCAGCTGTCGGTGGATACCGGTACTCTGAACACCGTACCTGGTTGCGACGACTGCATTGCAGAGGTAAAAGAAATATTTGTTGCACTGCTATTGGCTTTTACAAAAAATCCCTGACCCGGTGCCACATAGTTTTGAGCAAGTATAGTTTTGGAAGTGGAGTAACCCGAGTTACAAATCACTTTATAACAGCTCTGACCGGTATAAGTAGCATCTTCATCCCAAACATAAATACAGGCATAGCTCGGATCGAGATTACTACTATTTACGGTGATAAAATTATTAGTTGCATTGGCCGTGGTATTCATACTAATGGCCGAAGCGTACGGATTTCCCACACAATTCCAACCCTGACCGGTTGTAGTTAGCGCCACTGTCTTTGTACCGGTTGTTAGCGTTCCGGTATAAGTAATGGCTCCGTCGGTAGTTATACGCGTGGCATAACCTTTGCCGGCAGTCATCGTGCCCGGTGCACCTGAGGTTTGATAATAACTATTCCAGTTATTTCCCAAAGTGTTATAATCCATCATTCCACGGGAAGTGCCTGAGGTAGAAATATTGGTATTGGCCGTCAGGAAAGCAGCAACAGTCTGACCCGATGCTGTTGGTGATATCAGATGCCATTTACCATTGGTCATATACCGCTGACAGTCAACACTGCCCGTTGCAGTACCAGTAACAATTAACGAACCTGTACCCGAACCGGACGACTGAATGGTAAGATTGCCCGTAACGCTCAAGTTGTTACACGTTGCCGTAGCAGTTGGGCTAACAACAGCAGTTTTCCCTGACGGAATAGTTACATCGGTGGCCGATGTGGGAACACTACCACCAGCCCAGTTGGTAGCAGTATTCCAGTCGCTGTTAGTAGCGCCTGTAAAGGTACCGGCGGTGAGGTATGTAAACTGGGAACTACCCGTAGCGCTGGTACCGCCCGCGGTGGTTACAGTAACATCAACCGTACCGGCGGCTTTGGCAGGAGAAGTAGCTGTGATTTGTGTAGCCGAGTTCACAACAAAACCCGAAGCGGCTGTTCCGCCAAAGCTTACAGCCGTAGCTCCTGTAAGATTTGCCCCGGTAATCACCACCGATGTTCCCCCTGTAATAAGGCCACTGGTTGGCGAGATGCTTGATATGGTAGGAGCAGCTACAGTTGCACCATACTCATAAGCTCCAATGTCATAGGTAGTATTTCGGACTAAACCACGTTGGTCAGTTGATGGGACAGTTACCGAACCATTTGAACCGGCACTACCAGTACCAATAGCAACACTACCTGCTGATAATGCCAAAGTTGGAGTACCATTCAGTGAACTATTTAAAGCAAGAGATGGGCTTGCACTTATTCCCGTGCCAAATAGATTTGTTTGATTACCTGTTATATTCGACCCTGAAAAAGCTCCTGTTCCTGATCCAGTCTTTGAACCATACTCAATTATATTATTTCCGTTATCTGTTAACGTTCCGTTGTAAAATTCATAGTCATTCACGGTGAGACTACCAGATGAATTATTAGCTATTAAATTATTTTTCAAATACACCGTTCCGTTGTCCTGACAAATTCCGCCTCCATATATTTCATTAGCAGAGTTTCCTGTAATAGTACAATTTGTAAGATATGAAGTAGTTGTACTTGCATAAAAATAAATCCCAGCCCCTAAACCGTTTCCCGAACCCTTAGTTACTGTATTATTACAAATCGTTGAATTTGTTATTTTAAGTGTACCTGTTGCCTGCTGCACTCTAATACCACCACCTGAAGCATTTGTTCCAGAATTAGCCGACAATGTTGAGTTTGTAATATTCAAACTAGTCTGTCCTGCCATTTCTATTCCACAACCACCCTGAGTGGCAATATTGTCATGGATGTGACAATTAAGTATATTGATTGTACTGGCGGCGGTAGGGTTTAAAAAAAAGCATCCTCCCAAATAAGTTGTTTTACCATATCGCATTTCTAAATTCTGAAATGTAACTGTAATATTTGTTGTTGGGGCTATGTAGAATAGTCTGGAGGAGGAATTCGATGAAGATGCTGCCTGAATTATTGTGCTACCAACTCCATGTCCATTAATAGTAATGCTTTTGTTTATCGGACAACCATTTGCTTCTTGAGTTGATGACCCATTATCAGCCACATCTCCTGTTTCGGCAGCATCTGTCCATGTAAATGTACCTGTCAAATCTAGCGTACCGCCAGCATTGGTCATTGCATAACCTTTTGTAAATGTTTTATAGGGGTTTCCCGATGAGCCATCACCGGAAGTATCGTTACCCGAACTTGAGTTGACATATACTGTCTGCGCAAGCATAACTGATTGCATTCCCATCAGACAGAACATCATAATTCCTAATGAAAGTAGTTTTGTTTTCATATAATAATAGTCATTAAATTTATTTTTACACGCACAAATAAGGATTTTTCCAACCCGATGCGCATTGATTATGAATATCTTCAAAAACTGCATGATTGTATTCCATGGCGGTACCCTGTTCTACTAATAGTTCAGAATAACTGGCCGTTTGAACCGAAATTTTTTCAATTTCGACAGCTGGCTTTTCGAAATTGTGATTTATACTGAAATTTCTTTTTCCGCGCGGGCCATCTATATAAGATGCTTTCAAGTAACTGATAACACTTTCAATATCTCCTTTTTGCGTCTGTGGCAACACCGGAAGAAGAGCCAGTCCCATTTCGTAACCCATTACTGCAAAAACGGTAGATTTCCTGCCTGCAAACAGTTCAAACTGCCGTTTAAATAATTTGTTTTGAGTTGTATTTAATTGATAATTCCAGCCCGAAGCTGAATAGAACTGAAGACCTATATTGCTGATTTTGGAAAGAATAACATCCGAAGCCATATGAGGCGTAACTAATAGAGGTATTTTTTTGTGCAAACCAGACTGTTTATATGCACTAAAAAAATCGAGTGCCTCATTGCCGCAAAACAGTGCATGCAGGTAATCTACTCCGCTCTTTTCAATCCTACTCAGATAATCCTGCAAAACTGACTTAATATCCGGTACATTCGGATTGTAGGGTATTATGTGCATGTCAATCTCTTTAGCGCCAGCCAGTATAGCACCTTGCCAAAACGAGCTATGAATATGATATCCGGCATCATACACCGACATCAGCATAGCTCCCTTACCTCCGAATCTTTTCTGCGCCCAGTTGCCCAGTGCATATTCCAGTTGCCAGAACTGAAAGCTATTGAAAAACCAGTTGTTGGGCAGAGGGTACAGAGGAGGTAGATATTCACCCATATCGAAAAAAAAACAAAGTGGGAATTTTCCTGAATCCGAAGGCAGAATTTCCGGGAGCAGCTTATAGCTCAGAAACCCTGACAATACATCCACATGATGAAACAAACGCAACTTGTTGATAGCTGCTTTTACGGACTCTGAACCACCCTGATCAACAAACTCAGGATAAAACTGATAATATTGGTGGTAAGCCGCCGGTAAAGCAGCATAAAATCCATCCATTATATCGTTCGACATATTTGGATGGATGGACGAGTATGGAAAAAGAAATCCTATTTTGATAATCTTATTCATTATTCTTTCCAATAAATATAAAAAACGATCCCGAAAATTATTTTATCCGGGATCGATTTTTTATTAATTCCTTGATGGGTAAATACCAGCCAAAGCAATACAAAAGTTTATCGGACAATAAGGTTGCATAATACTGCTGGAGGTTGAACCTGCTACATCAGTAACAATAGTTCCTGTAACAGCGCCACCTCCTACATTTAACACTGTATCGGGAGCCACTGTACCATAAAGCGAGCCTGCTGTAGAACCTGATAAAACATTAATATTCCCACGTGCTACAGGAGTAGCAGATGTGCCGCTGGCAGAATAAGCTTTAATGGTGGCCGACGCGCTCGTTATACTACCAGTATGACTATGCGCCACCAAAGTTGTACTGATTTCGGCACCACCGGTCTGACCCTGAGTGTAAGTCTGCAAACCCGGAGCGGAACCTGCACCTATCATCACTCGTCCACGTAAATCGGGCAGTTTGAAGTTGGTAGTACCATTGCCTCCATACATATTTCCAAGAAGAGCAAAAAGAGCCGTATTTTGGGCTACCTGAAGTTGTGTTCCATCACAAAAAGCCCAATAAATCGGAGGAAAATTAAAACCGAATGCTGCAATAAATGCTAAAAATACGTCCATAATTTTTTTAATTTAGATATTGATAATATATAATAATTATTTATATCACCCGGCCGAATGTTTCCGTCCTTCCGGATGTATATTTTTTGTTTCTGGAAACTATCTTTTTTTGAATTTTCTCATTAACAAGAACAGTTTATACAATCACTTAAGCTGTTCGTTATTATGCCAACCAGTTTTTATTTAATCGGTCAAACAGGGTTTTAAAAAACCATAGTTGGTTTATTGTGCAGGGACAAGTCGTGACCTGTCATAAATTATGTTTATAAAAAATACAGTCGGTTTATCAACTAAGCGAACAGACAACTATAGTGGCTGAATTTTCATTAAACAACAACAAAAACTACAATTAACTTAGTTATGCAAAGAAATGAGTTTTTCGTTAATTTATTTCTATCAATACGTACAAAATAGCGTACGATTTGACAAATTCAACAAATACATCAAAACCCTCACCAGTCGTACCGACTCGCCGCAAACAGATGTTTTCACCCCGAAACCAAGCAACAACACACAGATAATCAGACACTTTATTGTTTTTTCAAATATCTGTTTATATCAAAAATCTGTACACCAAGCATTACAGGAGTCGTTATTTTTGTAATATAATATGCCTCATCATCATTAGTAAAAACTCCAACCTCAATTTGTCCCTTATCAACTATAATCAAAGCTCTTGTTATTCCGGTTAAATATCCTGAAACACCAAATGCCGACTCCCAATTGTCTGGTGACAATACGGTGTTATCACTGTTTTTGTAAGCTCTCAACAAAAAACAGGGACTAAACCAGGGCTTCTGATTTTTTAGGTCAGAATGAAGTGTATCTACCCTCGAAAGAGGATAGGACACAAATATCACGATGTGCTCAAAATGAGCTTTTATTCTTATTCTCTTATAAAAAGTTTCTGCGCCATGCTGTTCCACAAACGATGTGTCGGCAACCATAAACAGAGAATCGGCCACCTGCAATTCAGAAATCAGATCATCATACGTTTTATCCCAGGCATAATCATTTTGCGCCTCATCGTACAGTTGTATGGCATTGTCCAGAGTACAGCAGTCGGTATCGGCCTGTACCTGACTCTGATAAAGTATTAAACTATAACTGCTGGCTAAAGAGCTGTGTTGCGAAGGATTATACCAATATTCGTTTTCAGGGGTAGTTATTGAATTGAAAACCGACCATATCCAACGAGAGTTTTCACCAATGGTATGTACACCCTGACAAAGTTTGAATTCGGCCGGGTCAATATGCAACTGACCGGATAATTTCATCTGCCAAAACAAACTTACCGGATATTCGTCGACAACTGTTTGCGCAGTAACCGTTTCGGAGGATGGAATCAGTAAAACGACAAGGAAAACTGCTATTTTGATCTTCATATAGGTATAGTGAAGGTATGGAAGTGAGCAAAATGCAAAGAGCAGAGATACTACTGATTGAACTCAGTGCATCTCTGCTCTTTAATCAAATTTAGAAAACATTAGCCATTGGTGTTTGCAGAATACCCAAAATTTGCGGATTACCCCGCTTGATGATGGTTGTACATTCAAACGTACCATCATCTTTAAATTGCACGTCATAATCGGTACCACCACCCCCTGATGCTCTAAAGAACGGCCAGAAACCAAGTTTGGCAGCTGCTCTGATTTGAGTTTGTTCCGACGAAGAGTAATCGGCTTTCGATTTCATCTTAATCGTAATATCATCACCCACCACCAGAGCCGTAGCCATGCGTTGCAACGTGCCTTTATCTCCGAATATGTTATCCCAGTTACTTGGTTTTTCGGGATTCCACACTTTAGGCCCTTTGGTAGTATATGCCAAAGCCATAACAGCACTATTGTACCAGGCCGAGTAATCGCATAATGTAGGATCTTGCGCATCGTATTGCGTATATGGCCCGGCAGCAAATGTAGTTACGCTGCCAAACGTTGCTGAAATTTCGATCCCTGCCGATGTGGCTTTCGTAGTCACTTTATCATAACTACCTCCACCTCCAAATGAGAATAAATCGAAAAATACCGATGCTCTGCCACCAGCCCAGGTGTGCTCTGTGTTGCTGCTTTCTGTAGTCGAATTCAGGGTAAACTCCTTATAAGCACCACTTTTTAAAGCTTTTTCCAAATTCTCAATTGTTTTATTCCATGCGTAGCTATTGTCGGCAGTCAGATACATCAAATTGGCTACATTCACAGGATTTATATAAGCTTTGGTCAGGCCTGCTACGCAACTGGCTTTTTCAGGAGCATTAACCATTGCCCAATCGTTAAACAAGCTTGAAATTGTTTTAGCATTCAGCTTTTCTGGTTTATTAGCCTTTAAGTACGCCTGCCATACATCATAATAATCGCCCATGCAGTTTTTAAAACTGGTATCCGGATTTGCTACCAATGCATCCAGAATCAGGCCGTAAACTCCGGTAAAGTTATTTGCCTGAGTGGGATCATAATAATTATTGACAGCTTTGGGAGGTACTGCATTAAAAATATTCCACATAAGTTGCGAAGTATCAACCATTGTATTAGGACCCTGATAAAGCTGAAAACTCTGATCGCTTAAACCCAAGCCAGTCACCAGAGCATTATACCATTGTGCAGTTAATGTCTGCATCGCTTCATTTACTTGTGACATAATTTTTTATAATTTGAGAAATAATTATCCTACTCTTAAGGTTTTTCAGATACACCCGTTCCTTCTTAACGCCGGGAACGACAGGCAATAAACAGAAAAAGAGGATGCCAATAAAATTTCTTTTTTATAATATCATTACCAAAATTGATAGCCAAAATACATTTACCCCTATATCTCCAGAAATGGAGTTAAATCACATAACGAGCTAATTTCCGTCATACACTTCAACGTCCATTTCTGAAGACCGGGGTAGTAAATAATTTCAATCTGTAATTCTTTTAAAAAATACTATTTTATAGGTCAGCCTCTTTTTAAACAATAAAAAGGAATTAAGGCACCTTTTGAATAGAGGTGATATGTGCAGAGCCATCCAGAGGTTTATAAATCTGAACGATAGCTGCTTCGTTCAATGCATTAGGATATACCCCTTTTGCATTACAGAAAAAGCGGTAATTAACACCTGCCACTACCTGAGTAGCCACTGCCAAAGGGGTATACTTTACACCCGTTAAATTTTTGATTACCGAATCAAATAATTTTTGGACATCGTCTGGAATTGGGGCAACATAAGGAGTCCACCCCCCTGGTAATAAATCTGTTCCCATAACTTAAATATTATTTATAAACGCCTACTCATAACGTCTTTCGGCTTCCACGGTGGTGTTTTTTTTTCACAATCATTCTACCTCTTCTATATTCAGATGTTGCGCACCATCATGCTTCTAACAAAAGGTAGACTTTTTTTAATAGTGGTAAAAATAGCCGAAACAAATTGTACATCATGTATCAATAAATACAAAATGAGCGTACAAGTTGACAAATTGAATATTTTTTTTAAATATTCAATCTTTAAAAATACGGCTAAACTAAAAATCGGAATAAACAGGCGATTAAAAAAGGAATAAATGTACGTATCAAACAATAAGCTAAGAGTTTGTACGCAATCAACAAAAACAGAGTATGTGAATAGAGAATTAAAAGAGGGTTACAAAAACATAAGGCAGATACAAAGAACCGGATGTGAATTTACAAACATCATGCAAGGAGTGAAGCCAACAAAAGAAGAGCCGATAATTTTTCAGCCATTCATTAATTTAATTTATAATCAGGAGTATCGGATAATGTGTGGCGCCAAATTGAAGGCGATTCATTAGTAAATAACTTAAACTGGCGACTAAAATTGGAAGGCTCACTATAACCTACCAATTCGGAAATCTGGGTAAGCGAATATTCAGGATAGTTAGCAAGCAGATTTTTAGCTTCCTCAATACGGAGCGAATTAATCCATTGATTGAAATTCACACCTTCTTCATTATTAATGAAAGTTGAAAGCGTGGTTCGCCCAATTTTCAAATGCAAAGCCATATCTTCGATATTAACACCCTGAATCAGGTAGTATTTTTCATCAATAATCCTTGAGCGCAACTCTGGCCACTCAAGTTTCTTTCTGTAACTTACAACCCTGTCAACAGCCTTATTTCGTGCAAAGACTGCTGGTTCGATATACACAAACTTACGCGGATATTGAATATAATAAATGCCAAAAGACAAGTAAAAGAGCGTGTAAATAGCAGTGAATATAAAAAACCATAAATCATTGAGCAAAAAACAAGATAAAAAAGCCCCAATCCCCACCATAAGTACTGCTATATAACAATAGCGAATCCAGGAAAGACACTGTCCGGAACATTCAGAAAAATAATTATTAATCTTATTATCGAACAATTTTACCTGACGAGCAAACAACCATGTCAGATATATTAACTGATATATGTAATAAAGTGCAAAAAACTCCCTTACAATCATAACAGGAGAAAATTTGTAACGGAACAAATCGCTAAACGACTGAATGTTTAAATCTCCCCATTTAGCAACAAAAAGCAAATATAGAAGTCCCAAAAACAATACCGGCGAAATTTGTCGGTAAAGATATTTTTTGGTTACAAACCGGGGATTAATCAGAATAATGAGCGATATAGCAAATAATGTAGCCTGCAAAGATGCAATTGTCAGTCTCTCCATCGATAGCAGATTAAGCAGCGATAAATTGAAACACATGATCAGTATTTTAAGAACAGCCAAGGTTATATAGCTGCCAGCCAAAAAACGGAGAGAAACCTTATACTTATACAACGTTTCTGTTTTGGGCAATGGCAATGTAAGAAAAACAACTGCCAATGCCATACAACCTACAACCAAGGTTGTATTTACAAACAAAAAAGGATAATGTCCCATAAAAAACAGATTAAATATATAATAACGCCTTATGAAATCAGGTTAATAGCTATAACTTCAATTTTTAGCTACAAAAGTGCTTAGATATGAATAATTTGATTTTAAATAAGTTGACACTTTTTACCGCTACTAAATTAAGTAAAAATACCAAATAAACAAGAAATACAGTTAAAAACAACTGAGACACAAAAATATTATAACTCTCTTAATATAAGCATTATTGCAAAAATTTAGCAAATAAAATTAAGACAAAATAAAAATTAAAATTTAAGTATATCAAAAAGCACTTCGCAGAATACACAGAAAAGCGCAGAAATAAGTGAGGAGCGGGAGGTGAGAAACGGGGAGCAGGTATTAAAAAGTCGTAGGTAGTAAATCATAGGTCAAAAATCTTGGTTCTAAAAGCGGTAGAGCAGGCATCGGGACATGCGTAGCCAGTTACCTGTCAGCTCAATAACTGACGGCACACAAAACGACAAGCAAACTCCATTTTGAACGCTAAGCCGCTAAGTAGCTAACATTTAGGGGCATCACCCCGATTTCTTTGTAGCAAAAAAACATCCTCCCCACCCCTACCCCAAAGGTTGAAGACCCGGAATATACTAAGACTTTAACCACAATAGACACATTAGAACAATGATTTCTTGATTAAGATTTTACAATTCCATTAGATTAAATGCCGATAGGCATTTTTCTATTGTGCTCTATATTATATATTTTCATATTAGTTTTCTTTCTATTGTGCCTATTGTGGTTTAATAGATTTTTATTTTTTAAACACAAAGACACAAAGACACAAAAAAAACCCTCCCACCCAAGTAAATGTTTGAAAAACATTTACAACTATGTGGTCTTGGTTTTAGAGTAAAAAAGAAAAACTATGTTGACTATGTGTCCCAAAAAAACGGCGGCTATCCGCCAATAGTCGGACAAGTTCTACTCTCCCACTCTTACGCAGTACCATCGACGTGATTGGGCTTATCCGCCAGCTGGCGGATCGGAATGGCAAGAGGTGAAACCCCAATGCTATAAACCCCTGAAGAGATAAT
>JAFNAV010000021.1 GCA_017860345.1 Bacteroidota bacterium
CGCCCGAATTGTATGGAAATGAATATTGCTAAGATTTTTGCCCGTTCGTGGGGATTAATGATGACTACAACCCCAACCTGGGAAGGTATTGCCGGGGAAAAAACCAGAACTAACGAATCGTTCCGGAGTTTCGTTGCACCGTGGGTTATATTTTGTTCGATTGTATCGTTGGTATTTGGCGTAATTTATGCTGATAGTAAAGTGTTGGAAACCGGTTTTCTGCATGCTGTTATCACATCGGTTTCGTTATTTGCTGCCTTTTTCCTGACTAAGGCTTTTTCTTTTTCATTTTTTGCAGCCAATATATCCAAAGTAGTTCCCAGACAGGATATCGAAAAACTTCTGGCATATTCATTCACAGTGGTATTTGTTATCAAAGTAATTACGGATATTATTCCAAGTTTGTTTTTTCTGAAAATACTGAACGTGTACACGGCCTATATTGTTTGGGAAGGATGTAATACTGTACTTGTGCTCGATGAAGACAATAGAGGAAAAATGATGATTATGATGAGCTCCTGTATTGTTTTTTTACCGGGTCTTATCAGTAAAATTATCCGGTTGATGTTGCCGGCGTTTTAGAACCCTGATTTTTTAAAGTTATGTTTGCAAAATCCAATATTCTGATTAGAAATAAGCGGGCTACTTTCGATTACGAAATAGTGGAGCGCTACGTGGCTGGTATTCAGCTTTTCGGAACCGAGATAAAATCTATCCGCGATGGAAAAGCTGCCCTTACCGACACGTATTGTACGTTTTTTGGCGATGAGCTTTGGGTGAAAAATATGCACATAGCCACTTATTTTTTTGGCACTTATAATAACCACGAGGTTCGTCGCGACCGCAAGCTGCTTCTTACCAAGCGTGAGCTTCGTAAGCTGCAACGTGCTACACGCGAAACCGGTTTTACCATCATACCTACAAAATTATTTGTAAATGATAAAGGGCTTGCAAAACTTGAAGTCGGACTGGCCAGAGGTAAGAAAACTTACGACAAACGGCAAACACTCAAGGAAAAAGAAGATAAGCGCAGCATGGATAGAGCCATGAAAAGATAAATGCGAATTTGCTCACGAGGCATGTGGATTGATGTAATACCCCAAATTTTTACTCATAAAAACCTGCGTTTTTTTGCGAAAATTTTACATGCTGAAAACACTCCGTTACAGTCAGATATTTATAGTTTCGACATAAATTTTTCTATATCAATCACAAATCTTTCGTGAGTTCCTTCCCCAATCAGATTACCTTTGCTATCGGTTGCCGTCAGGGCGAATACATAGCGTCGTCCTTCGTTTTCAATAAGAGTGGCCGTGCAGGTAATTTGTTCGCCTACAGCGCTTGCTTTCAGGTGTTTTACACTTATGGCAGTTCCTACGCTCGATTTACCTTCCGGGGTACTAATTAGTTTCATGGCAGTATTTTCCATAAATGCCACAAGGGCAGGAGTGGAGAATACAGGGAGCAGACCCGACCCTAAGTTTTCAGCAGTCTGATTTTCGTCTACGGTTATTGTTTGTGTAAGTTGTTGTTCCATTGTTTTTTATGATTTTTGCGTGCTAAGCTTTATTTTTCATCAACTTTCTTTCTGTTTTCAGCCATTTCATATATTCTTTCAGTTCCGTTCTCACTTCGGGAGCTAATATAAGCAACCCGATAATGTTTGGTACCGCCATGGATAATATAAGCATATCCGAAAAGTCAACAAGCGCACTTAAACTTAATACCGAACCTATAGCAGTAACTATCAAAAAGATAATTTGATAAAACCGTGTTGCATAAATTCTTTTGCCAAAAGTTTTTTCGCAGGTATCACCCAATAGATAATCAAAACTGGTGGCTCCATAGTACGACCATGAAATAATAGTGGTGTAAGCAAAAAGTATGATTGTGGGTAAAAGTAAATACGGAAACCAGCTTGAAACCGTAGAGAAAGCAGCCGAAGTGAGATCAGCTCCATTCAGGTTTTGCGGATTATCGTACAGACCTGTTACAATAATAACCAAAGCCGTCATGGTGCAGATAACCACCGTGTCGATAAACGGTTCGAGCAGTGCTACGATGCCCTCGGTAACGGGCTTTTGCGTTTTTACGGTAGAGTGTGCTATAGCTGCCGAACCAATGCCGGCTTCGTTAGAAAAGGCGGCACGGCGGAAGCCGATAATCATTACCCCGATAAAGCCTCCTTTAGCAGCGTCGGCATTAAAGGCTCCGTTGAGAATGGTCAGAAAAGCATCGTCTATATGGCGGTAATTAATGCCAATTACCACCAGGCAGGAGGTAATATAAAGAATAGCCATGATAGGGAAAAGTTTGTCATTGACCTTTGCAATTCCCTTTATTCCGCCAATAATAACCACTCCTACGAGTATTGCAATGGCTATACCAATCCATATTTGATAGCCTTCCAACTGAGGGAAGGTGATTACGGTTTGAGCCACTACTTGATTGCTCTGAAACATATTGCCAATACCAAAAGCTCCAATAGCGGCAAAAATGGCAAACATGACCGACAGGGTTTTGCCCAGTTTACTCCAACCACGCTTGGCCAGTCCTTCTTTCAGGTAATACATAGGACCTCCCGAAACTGTGTTGTCAGGATTTATCTTTCTGTATTTTACTCCTAATGTACATTCGGTAAATTTGGTTGACATACCCAGCAGACCGGCTACAATAAGCCAGAAAGTAGCACCCGGGCCGCCAAGCGAAATGGCTACAGCAACTCCGGCAATATTTCCCAATCCTACAGTAGATGCTGTAGCTGTAGCAATAGCCTGAAAATGGGATATTTCGCCATCATGTCCTTCTTTGTCGAATTTACCCATAACCAGTTCGATGGCATGCCGGAAACCTCTGAGGTTAATAAAACGAAAGTAAATGGTAAAAAACAAAGCCCCAAAAACGAGCCAGATAATGATAAAAGGTATTTTAATACCAGCATCAATTCCAAGTGCAGCTACCGGATCCCAAAACAGAACAGCATCCAAAAACTTCACAATAGGGCTGAAGAAATTGTTTACACTATCGCTGAACGAGCCGCTGGTTTGGCTCTGCGCACTTAATGTTGTAAGCGGCAAAAGACCTGAAATGCAAAAAGCAAGTGTTTTTCTCATTATCATATCGTTTTATTTGCAAATATACAAATTATTATACAAGGAGAAATTCTAAAAACAAAAAACGGATACTTTTGTATCCGTTTTTCAGCTGTATTATATGATAAATTAGCCGCATTTGGAGTATCCACAGCTTTTGCATGTAAGGCAACCCTCTTGGTATACAAGAGATTTTTGCCCGCAACTTGGACATGTTTGCTCCGAAATTTGAGTTCCGTCAGGTATGTATTTTTTTAGCGCGCGTTCAACACCCACTTTCCATGTGTTGATCGACTCATTGTCCAGTTGCAGACCTGAAACCAGTTTTACTACCTGATCAATAGGCATTCCGTAGCGCAATACTCCTGATATAAGTTTGGCATAATTCCAGAACTCTTTATCGAATTTGTGAGATAGACCTTCGACAGTGGTTTTGAAACCACGTTTGTTCATAAACTGGAAGTCGTAGCGCTTATTCCCGTTTTCATCCAGTGTTTTAATGATTTTGCCTTCAGTAACAGTTTTGGGTAGCAGTATACCTTCTTCGTCATCGGCCAGTCCGGTGAAAATTTCGTAGGGTCTGTCATCTTTCAATCCCACAAAAGCAATCCATTTATCTTTGGAGTTCTGAAAACGCACCACATCACATGCCAGTTCTTTCGGGCGGATAAACCGTTCTTCGTCATATGGGAAACAAACTGTTTTCTCGTCTTTCTTCTCGTCTTTCTTATCCTGTGCAGCTATTAATACTCCCGAACGTGAACCGTCGCGATACACCGTAACTCCCTTACAGCCACTCTTCCAGGCTTCTTCGTAAAGTTTGCCTACCAGCTCTTCGGTAGCATCCGAAGGCAGGTTAATGGTTACGCTGATGGAGTGGTCTACCCATTTCTGAATGCGTCCCTGCATTTGCACTTTTTTAAGCCAGTCTACGTCATTTGCAGTAGCTTTGTAATAAGGCGATTTGGCAACCAAATCATCAATTTCTTCTTTGGAGTAATGTTTGGTTGTAGAGAACCCGTTGGCCTCCATCCAGGTTACAAATTTATGGTGAAATACCACGTATTCTTCCCACGAATCTCCGTTTTCATCAACGAAATCTACGCGAACATTTTTGTCGTTGGGGTTTACTTTGCGTCGACGTGTATATACAGGCATAAACACAGGCTCAATTCCCGAGGTAGTTTGAGTCATAATGCTGGTTGTACCGGTAGGAGCAATGGTCAGACAAGCAATATTGCGTCGTCCGTATTTCACCATTTCTTCGTACAATGCCGGGTCGGCTTCGCGCAAACGCGTAATAAATGGATTGTTTATTTCCCGTTGAGCATCGTATACGGTAAAAGCCCCGCGCTCTTTAGCCATAAGTACCGATGAGCGGTATGCGGCCAAAGCCACAGATTTATGAACCTTTTCGGAAAAATCAGTAGCATCATCGGTGCCATACCGATAGCCAAGCGCCGCCAACATATCACCCTCGCCCGTAGTACCTACTCCGGTTCTGCGTCCCTGCGATGTTTTTAGTTTTATCTTTTCCCAAAGCTGATACTCAGTTAGTTTGATGTCATTATCTTCGGGGTCTGAATCAATCTTTTCGATGATTTTCTCAATCTTTTCCATTTCCAGATCGATAATATCGTCCATGATGCGCTGAGCCAATTCCACATGTTTGGCAAATAACTCAAAATCGAAATAGGCATCCTTCGTAAACGGGTTGACCACATAAGAGTAGAGGTTAATAGCCAAAAGCCGACAACTATCGTAGGGGCAAAGCGGAATTTCGCCGCAAGGATTAGTCGATACCGTTTTGTATCCAAGGTCGGCGTAACAGTCCGGTACCGACTCCCGAATAATAGTATCCCAGAACAAAATTCCGGGTTCGGCCGATTGCCATGCGTTATGTACTATTTTTTTCCAGATGGCATTGGCATCTACATCTTTTTGAAACCATGGATTTTCCGAATTGATCGGGTATTGCTGGCGATAAGGCGTACCCTGAAGCGCAGCTTGCATAAAATCGTCGTGAATTTTTACAGAAACATTAGCTCCTGTAACTTTTCCCGATTCCATCTTAGCGTCAATAAAAGACTCAGAGTCAGGATGCTTGATGGAAACGGAGAGCATAAGAGCTCCACGACGCCCATCCTGAGCAACTTCTCTCGTTGAATTCGAGTATCTTTCCATAAATGGAACAATACCTGTAGACGTCAGCGCCGAATTTTTTACCGGTGAGCCTTTGGGTCGGATGTGCGAAAGGTCGTGTCCAACCCCTCCGCGACGCTTCATAAGCTGAACCTGTTCTTCGTCAATTTTAATAATTGCACCATAAGAATCAGAGTCGCCATCAAATCCAATAACAAAGCAGTTTGACAAAGAAGCTACCTGAAAGTTATTGCCAATACCGGTCATAGGGCTTCCCTGAGGAACTATATATTTAAAGTTACGGAATAATTCAAAAAGTTCATCTTCGCTGAGAGGATTTGGGTATTTGTTCTCTATTCTGGCAATTTCTTTAGCCAGCCTGCGGTGCATATCGTCCGGAGTGAGCTCATATGTGTTTCCAAACGAGTCTTTAAGAGCATATTTTGTTGTCCACACTTTTGTGGCTAAATCATCGCCTTTGAAGAATTCAAAGGATGCTTCACGTATTTCTTCTTGAGAATAAACTTTTGTTTCCACGATACAGATAATCTTAAAATGAATTGAATAAACGTTTTAGGAATAAATAATGTCCGATGAATTCGGACTACAATGTTATATAATTTTTCTTACTTATACAATTATTAAATCAATAATTTTTCAAATAAAAAATTCAAAGTTTCCAAAAAAAATACATAACTATCAGTATATTAAATTTTTAATTTTAAAAATTGACAAGAAAGTTTTCCAAAAAATATTTTTATAATATTTATTGGTAAAAAAATACAAAAATCTGACATTTTTTTGTATGTATGAAAAAATGTAAATTAAATGGCTGTTAATTGAAGGAAATTTCCATTTGAAACAGAAAAAATACGGGCTTCGTTACCTAAGTGAGATAACATTTTGTCTAAATGTTCCCGATTGGTGTCTGTAATAAATATCTGGCCAAACATTTCACCGGATACGAGTTGAATTATTTTTTTTACCCGGTTTGAATCTAATTTATCAAAAATGTCATCGAGCAAAAGTATTGGTGAAAAATTATGTGCACGTTTGAGAAAATCGAACTGCGCAAGCTTGAGCGAAATGAGATAGGTCTTGTTTTGCCCCTGAGAACCAACACGTTTGATAGGATAGGTGCCAAGCAGCATTTCGAGCTCGTCTTTATGAATGCCTTGAGTGGAGTAGCCCAGTATTCTGTCGCGTTCGCGGGTGTTTTTCATGCTTTGCGCTATATCCCGGTTGTCGTACTGCGACTGGTAGCTAAGGCTTATAACCTCGTTTCCACCGGATATTTCTTCGTATATATTCTGAAAAACAGGAGTAAACTCATTGATAAACAGCTTTCTTTTCTCGTAAATATAGGTGCCATAAATAAGCATTTGTTCTTCCCATATTTCATAGAGCGACACATCAGGTTCTTGTTCAAGTTTCAGTAGTGCATTGCGCTGTTTCAGCGCATTGTTGTACTGAAGCAGGTGCTGAAGGTAAGTATTGTCGTATTGCGAAATTACTCCATCAACAAATTTACGGCGCTCCTCACTACCTTCCGAAATGAGTGCAGAATCATCGGGAGATACCAAAACCAGAGGGATAAGGCCTATATGGTCCGATAAGCGGTCATACTCTTTTTTATTGCGTTTAAACTGTTTTTTTTGCCTTTTCTTCATGCCGCAATAAATATCTTCGTCCTTATCGCCTAAAGAATATTTACCCTGTACCATAAAAAAATCGGCATCGTGTAAAATGTTTTGTGTATCGATAGGGTTGGAGTGGCTTTTGCAGAATGATAGATAGTAAATGGCATCGAGCAGATTGGTTTTCCCCATGCCGTTGTCGCCTATAAAACAATTAATTTTAGGCGAAAAACTGAGTTCGGCTTCACCTATGTTTTTGTAATTAATTATTGAAATTGAATTTAGGCGCATGAAAACGGGATTTTTTTGTTTTACAAAGATAGAAAAATTATGTATGAATTGAAAACCATATAATCGTTTGTAGTTAAACTAATGCTAAATTCCACATTTTTGTTCGCCGGTAAATTATAATAATTGTAACTTTGTGCCCATCAAAAAAATTTATCGGCATGAAAAGTAATCAGCTTATTTTACTTAGTCGTATTTTATACGTTCTGTTAGCAGTGTTATGTTTATTCTCGTTTGTAAAACCTCCGGTTGCGTTGTTCGCAGGCTTGATATTTGCTCTGGTTTTTGGGTCTCCTTTTCCATCTTTTAACAAGAAATTCTCTAAATATTTATTACAGATATCTATCGTTGGACTTGGTTTTGGCATGAACTTTCAGGAATCGGTCAAGGCTGGAATGGATGGTATCCTGTTTACCATTTTTTCTGTTGTAACGGTGATGGTAATGGGAATTTTGGTTGGCAAGTGGCTAAAAACCGGCAAAGTACAGTCGTATCTGATAGCCTCGGGAACGGCCATATGCGGAGGTAGTGCCATAGCAGCCGTTGGGCCGGTGGCCCGGGCCAACGACAATGAAATGTCGGTATCGCTTGCCACCATTTTTGTGCTTAATGCCATTGCCTTATTTATATTTCCGGTGTTGGGGCATTGGTTGGATCTTAGTCAGCACCAATTTGGCATGTGGGCAGCTATAGCCATACACGATACCAGCTCAGTGGTAGGAGCAGGAGCTACTTATGGCGAAGAGGCTTTGAAGGTAGCCACCACCGTGAAACTTACCCGGGCTTTGTGGATTATTCCGCTCACTTTTTACACAGCATTTCATTTCCGGGTTAAAGGCGAAAAAATAAGCATTCCCTGGTTTATTCTTTTATTTGTAGTAGCTATGCTGGCCAATAGTTACCTGCCGCTTCCAAAACTTATAACCACCGACATTGTAGCAATAAGCAGACAATGCCTTACACTCACACTGTTTTTGATTGGCGCAGGTCTCTCGCGAAAAACTTTACAGGCCGTGGGTTTTAAGCCTTTGATACTTGGAGTTACCTTGTGGTTTTTCATAGCAGTAATAAGTTTAGTTTTTATTTATGCATTTGTTTAATAAGGCATTTGTGGTGATAGCGCTTTCGGTATGGTTATGCGCATGTACTGATATGCCCAAAGAAAAGAGATATGTAGCCCCAATGAATCAGAAAACGCAACCATTAAATTCTGATACAGTGATTGTTGACTGTAATTATACTTTTGATGAGGCCATAGCTGGAACCAAAGCTCCCGATTCGGTTATTCGTACCCTGAAGCTCATAGAGGTTGAGTATTATTCCACTGACGGAAAAATTCACCGTGGGCAGGTACTGACCAATACACATATAGCCGATGAAATAACAGAGATGTTTGATTTTATGCTCCAACAGAAGTTTCCCGTACATCAGGTAATTCCGGTTGTAAAGTACGATTGGGACGATGATTTATCGATGGAAGCCAATAATAGTTACAGCTTTTGTTATCGAGATATTAGTTATTCAAAACATGCCTATGGTATGGCCATTGATATTAACCCATTTTTTAATCCCTTGCGCTGGAAAGATGGCTATACAAACCGCAAAAATAAGCCTCACGGTGCCACATACAACCCTGAAGTGGCCGGTACATTCTATCCCGGACATCCGGTAGTCAACAAATTTAAAGAAAAAGGATTCAGGTGGGGGCATAGTTTTTCAAGGAGCTATGACGATCATCATTTTGAGAAGTAATATCCTTAATTTACTGCATCAAATAAAGTAGTCATAAAAAACCTTAAAAGCTGTAAGTTGTAGTTTTTATTTGTAATTTTGCAATAAATTTACATTAAACAGTACTTATTACTTACAAATCATATTCAATATTATGGCTAAAATAACTAAAGAGGATGCACTCTTGTACCACTCGCAGGGAAAACCCGGAAAAATAGAGGTAACACCAACAAAACCATACAGTTCGCAGCGCGATTTGTCTCTGGCTTATTCGCCGGGAGTGGCTGAGCCCTGTCTGGAAATAGAACAAAATCCGGAAGCGGCGTACGAATATACCTCGAAAGGAAATCTGGTAGCTGTAATATCAAATGGAACTGCTGTACTCGGGCTGGGCGACATAGGTGCTATGGCCGGCAAACCGGTTATGGAGGGTAAGGGATTGTTATTTAAGATTTTTGCCGGAATAGATGTGTTCGACATAGAGGTGAATGAAAAAGACCCGGAGAAATTTATACAGGTAGTAAAAGCCATTTCGCCAACCTTTGGGGGTATTAATCTTGAAGATATTAAAGCTCCGCAATGTTTTGAAATAGAAGAAAGACTTAAGGCTGAGCTTGATATTCCAATAATGCACGACGACCAGCACGGGACAGCAATTATATCATCGGCCGGATTGATTAATGCATTAGAAATAACCGGAAAAAAAATTGAAGAAGTAAAGATAGTAGTGAATGGTGCCGGGGCTGCTGCTAACTCGTGTACTCAGCTCTACATGATGCTTGGTGCTAAGCTTGAGAATATTGTAATGGTAGATTCAAAAGGGGTAATTAATAAGCAACGCACCGATTTGAACGACAGAAAGAAACCATTTGCAACCGACCGCAAAATAACCACGCTGGCCGAAGCTGTTAAAGATTCAGATGTTTTTCTGGGATTATCAGTAGCCGGCGTTTTGAGCAAAGAAATGGTACAGAGCATGAACGATAATCCTATTGTTTTTGCGTTGGCTAATCCTAACCCTGAAATTTCGTACGAAGAGGCTATGTCGGCGCGCGAAGATATTATTTTTGCTACCGGCCGCTCTGACCATCCTAATCAAATCAACAATGTACTGGGATTTCCATACATATTCAGAGGGGCTTTGGACGTAAGAGCCAAGTGCATTAACGAAGAAATGAAGGTAGCGGCTGTAAAAGCTATTGCTGAATTAACTAAAAAGGCAGTGCCCGACGTTGTTAATGCTGCTTATGATATTAAACGATTGAGTTTCGGACGCGATTATATTATCCCCAAACCACTTGATCCGCGACTACTTACCACTGTGGCTCCGGCTGTAGCCAAAGCAGCGATGGAATCGGGCGTAGCTCGTAAAAACATCACAGACTGGGAGGCGTATAACGATAAATTGCGCGAAATGATGGGGCATGACAATAAAATGCTGCGCCGTTTTTACGATACTGCCCGCTCGAATCCGAAAAGAGTGGTATTTTCGGAGTCAAACCATATCAATATGCTTAAGGCTGCCGAAGCAGCTTTTGCCGAAGGCATTTGCTACCCCATATTGCTTGGTAACGAGGAGAAAATAGCCAATATTGCTGCTGAAAACCACATCGACTTAAATGGCATAGAAATTATAAACCTGCGAAACGATAGAGAAGAAGCACGCCGGATACGTTTTGCCACTAAACTTGCCGAAAAGAGGAGCAGGGAGGGGATGACATACGATGAGGCCTATGAAAAAATGTATGAACGCAACTATTTTGGGATGATGTTGGTTGAAGCTGGAGAAGCAGACGCTCTGATAACGGGAGTTTATACCAAATATACCGATTCGATTCAAGCTGCTAAAGAGGTGATAGGAATACGCGATGGCCTCAGACATATTGGTGCTATGCATATTATGAATACCAAGAAAGGTACTTTTTTTCTGGCCGATACTTTATTCAACCGTCACCCAAGTAGTGAAACTCTGATAGATATTGCTAAATTGACTCACAATACGGTTAAGTTTTTCAATCACGAACCGGTGATGGCTATGTTGTCATATTCCAATTTTGGTTCGGATAAGCAGGGAAGTCCTGCCAGTGTACATGAAGTGGTATCAACCTTGCACCAGCTCTACCCTGAGATGGTGGTAGATGGTGAAATGCAGGTTACGTTTGCGCTTAACCGCGAATTGCGCGACCAGAAATATCCATTTTCAAAGTTAGCAGGTAAGAATGTTAATACATTGATTTTTCCGAACTTAAGCTCTGCAAATACGGCTTATAAAATGCTGATAGAGATGGGGCTGGCCGAAACTATAGGCCCAATCCAAATGGGCTTGAATAAGCCAATTCATATTTTGGATGTAGAAAGCTCTGTACGCGATATTGTGAATATGACCGCGATTGCTGTACTTGATGCTTTAGTTCAGGAGCAAATTGATAGCAATAATAAACTTCAGGAGTTATAGTTGAATTATAAAAAACCGGCGGAGCAATTTATGATAATTGCTTCGCCGGATTTTTTTTAAGGACTGCGAAAAGTTAGTTATATGGTTTTCAGAAACTCAGTAACGTTCTTTTCTATTCTGGCCTGGATATTATCTACATTGGCCTTATCAAAACTTTCTCCGCTGATATTCTCAAATAATTCGATATAGCGTTCGCTGATGCCTGCAACGATTTCTTCCGTCATTTCAGGTACTTTCTGACCTTCTTTGCCCTGAAACCCGTTCTCCATTAACCATTCGCGTACAAACTCCTTGGACAGCTGTTTCTGAGCTTCTCCTTTCTCGAATCTTTCTTCGTAACCTTCGGCATAGAAGTAACGTGATGAGTCCGGTGTGTGAATCTCGTCGATAAGGTAAATTTTACCATCACGGCGACCGAATTCATATTTGGTGTCCACGAGAATTAAACCTCGTTTAGCAGCTATTTCAGTACCACGCAGGAATAATTCCATGGTGTACTTCTCCAGCATGGCATATTCGTCGGCCGAAACAAGGCCTTGTTTCAGTATTTCTTCACGTGAAATATCTTCGTCGTGCAGGCCGTATTCCGCTTTGGTAGTAGGGGTGATAATCGGTTGCGGGAAACGTTGGTTCTCGAGCATTCCGTCGGGAATCTTCACGCCGCAAATATCGCGTACGCCGCTTTTGTAGGCTCTCCAGGCACTTCCGCAAAGATAACCGCGAACAATCATTTCCACAGGATAACCTTCGCAACGAAGACCTACGGTGACCATAGGGTCAGGCGTAGCCAGTTTCCAGTTGGGAACAATGTCGGCAGTCGCATCCAGAAATTTGGCTGCAATCTGATTCAGCATTTGTCCCTTGTAAGGAATACCTTTGGGCAATACCACATCGAAAGCCGAGATACGGTCGGTAGCAATCATAACGAGTAAATCGTTTTTCACTGTATATACATCACGTACCTTGCCGTGATATACATTTTTCTGTCCATCGAAATGGAAATCGGTGTTTGTAAGTGCGTTCATAAAGCCTCCCCAACCCCTCCAAAGGAGGGGCTTTTAAATTGTATTAATTTTAAATTGTTTCAATAATATATCATTTCCCCCTTTTTAAGTCCCCTTGTGGGGGATTTAGGGGGCTTTGTTTCTCATACGCTTCCACAATTCGCTGAACAAGATGGTGCCGTACAATATCTTTCACATCAAATTCTATCTTAGCTATTCCTTTTACGTTTTTGAGTACCTGCAGGGCATCAATTAAACCTGATTTTTGTTGGTATGGCAAATCAATCTGGGTCATATCGCCTGTTACAATCATTTTGGTGTTCAGTCCCATGCGGGTCAGGAACATTTTGATTTGCGAGGTAGTGGTGTTTTGAGCTTCGTCCAGAATGACCACTGCATCGCTCAGTGTTCGTCCGCGCATAAAAGCCAGCGGAGCAATCTGTATGGTGCCGTTCTCCATATATTCCTTTAGTTTTACAGGCGTAATCATGTCCTGTAAAGCATCGTAAAGCGGTTGGAGGTACGGATCAATCTTTTCCTTCATATCGCCGGGCAGAAAACCAAGCTTTTCGCCTGCTTCCACCGCGGGACGACTGAGGATAATCTTTTTAATTTCTTTGTTTTTCAGCGAGCGAACAGCCAGCGCAATAGCGGTGTAAGTTTTACCCGATCCGGCTGGTCCGATAGCGAAAAGCAAATCGTTGGTTTCAAAATCTTTGACTAACTTTTGTTGGTTCTTGGTGCGTGCCGTAATGGATTTACCGTTTACGCCATGCAGAATCAAATGGTCGAACTTCATTTCGGCAGGTTGACTTCCACCTTTCACTATTTCAATGATATTGGTTTCGGTCAGACTGTTATTGTCGATGCAATAACGTTCCAACTTTTGAAGCTTATCAATGAACTTCTCTGTATCTTCTTCGTTTCCTGATATTTTCAATACATGCCCGCGAGCAGTGAAGCGGATATTAGGATACAAATTGCGCAAAGTATGGACATTGCTGTTGTTTACACCATAAAAAACAATGGTGTCGGTATGTTCGGAGAGTTCAAAGATTTGCTCTATCATAAATATATACAGGAATAAGAGGTTAGAAAGTAAGAAGTAAGTAATTTGTTATCTTTTCATATTTGCTTTACTTGCTGAAAAAATCTTTACAAGTTCATCAATCTCATTTTTAAGATTTATAAAAGCAGATTTATCTAAAAGTTCAGCCTCTTCAATCAGTTCAAACCAAAATTGTGTTTCATCAATCTCTTCCACTACAATACACATTTTAGAGAATCTTTCAGCATGTGACCTTCCACGGGTAAAA
Organism: Bacteroidota bacterium; assembly: GCA_017860345.1. Taxonomy (GTDB): domain Bacteria; phylum Bacteroidota; class Bacteroidia; order Bacteroidales; family Paludibacteraceae; genus Paludibacter. The sequence continues at coordinate 13,666 of JAFNAV010000021.1, forward strand.
GCCCTGAAGTTTGCCGCCACAGAAGTTCCTGACCTCAATAGCTGTTTCCCGATTACACGTAACTCTTCTGATTGCTTACAATATTTTGCGTAAAACAAAATTATTGCCACTGCAAATTTCTTAGTTCGTTGTCGGTACTTTTCATTGTAATCCAAAACTTCTGACATATTCTAAAAATCATTTAGCTTACAAATTACTTACTTTCTTACCTCTTACTTTCTTACCTCTATTATTAGTACGCAAACAGCGGATATGCCTCCATTGTTTTATTTACTTTTTCGCGAACGGAAGCGATGACTGCTTCGTTTTCAACATTCGAAAGTACGGTTTCGATCAGTTCTGCAATCAGTTCCATCAGGTCTTCTTTTGCTCCACGGGTAGTGATAGCAGGCGTTCCGAGGCGGATACCCGAAGTCTGGAATGCTGAACGGCTATCGAACGGCACCATGTTTTTGTTTACAGTAATATCGGCTTCTACCAATGCTTTTTCGGCCACTTTACCTGTCAGTTCAGGGAATTTAGAACGAAGATCCACCAACATGGAGTGATTGTCGGTTCCGCCTGAAATGATAGTAAATCCACGGCTGATTAATGCATTTGCCAAAGCAGCAGCATTTTTCTGTACCTGTGCCTGATATGCTTTGTATTCTGGTTCCAAACATTCGCCGAAAGCCACGGCTTTAGCGGCAATCACATGTTCCAGCGGGCCGCCCTGAATACCGGGGAATACGGCTGAATCCAATAAAGCCGACATCATTTTTACTTCGCCTTTAGGAGTGGTTTTTCCCCATGGGTTAGGAAAATCTTTTCCCAACAAAATGATACCACCACGAGGACCACGAAGCGTTTTGTGGGTAGTGGAAGTGACAATGTGTGCCCATTTTACAGGATTTTCGAGCAAGCCTGCTGCAATCAGTCCGGCAGGGTGAGCCATATCGATCATCAATAACGCGCCTACTTTATCGGCAATTTCGCGCATACGTTTGTAATCCCATTCGCGTGAATAAGCCGAGCCTCCACCTACAATGAGTTTTGGTTTTTCGCGCAAAGCCACTTCTTCCATCTGGTCGTAATCCACACGTCCGGTTTCCTGACTTACATTGTACTCGGTAGGACGGTAAAGGATACCCGAACTATTTACAAGCGAACCGTGCGAAAGGTGACCACCGTGCGCCAGATTCAAACCAAGGAAAGTATCGCCCGGATTCAAACAAGCCAAAAATACAGCAGCATTGGCCTGAGCACCCGAGTGAGGTTGCACATTGGCCCATTCGGCTCCGAAAATTTCTTTCAGTCGGTCGATGGCGATTTGTTCGCTCTGATCCACCACTTCGCAACCACCATAATAGCGTTTGCCCGGATAACCTTCGGCATATTTATTTGTCAACACCGAACCCATCGCTTCCATTACCTGGTCGCTCACAAAGTTTTCCGACGCAATCAATTCAATACCTTTCATCTGACGCTGTTTTTCACGTGCGATGATGTCAAAAATAATCTGGTCTCTTTTCATTTTATCTATACTAATTATTAATTTTTATTTCTCTCTTTCGAACCTGACATATTTCAGATTGCTTTTCAAATCATTCTCAGCCCGAAAGCATATTTTATTTGCTTTCACGCGGTGAGGCGTGCATTCTTCGGGTGTATCGAAACCATCGCTCGTTGCCGAAATGCTGAACAAGCCCAAATTATCGAGCCGTACCGAGTAACCTTCCTGTAAATACTTTTCTATCAACCCCGAAAGCCCTATAAGTGCTGAATGCACATCGCCTTCGGATAGCGAACTGATTTTGGTCAGGTCTTTTGCCAGTTGCCGGGTGGATATTTCGCCCGACCGCACAGGAACGGCATAGTATTTGGCTGTTTTTTCGCCAATTCCGCTCCGTTTTGTTTTTACTCTGTAACGAAATGACATAAAGCTAAGAATGAAAATTATATTTCTACACTACAAAATTACAAACTCCTGCTTACAAAATTTACTTTTGATGTATATCATGTTGTTCATTAGATGTACATCTAATATATGCTATGATGTATATCTGATATTTACTCAGATGTACAACAAACAAAAATATCATCGGTATGCTTTCATAAACTGATACTAGCGTCTTTCAGAATTCGTACCGATTGTTTTATGATTTATTGCTCTAAGGCCGTTATGCCTGATGAAGCAATGCCTGAAATCTTTCCACAAACTTCCCTACATGAAAACCATCCAGCAATGCATGGTTGGCGTGAATATCCACCGGAAGCCACATTTTATCGCCATCGCGGGTGATTTTCCCGAAAGTGATTTTCGGTACACTCCGCGCTGCATCCCACATCCGGGCATGATTTACCGCTGTAAAGTCGGCCCAGGGTAGGGTAGAGTAGTGGATAATGTCTTCTCTGTATTCGGAGAAACATAATCCGGTATTTGCTTTTACCCGTTCGTTCTCGAGCAGGGCGCTTTTCATAAATGCCTCAATATCTTCGTAAAACGAATAAAATCCGTATCCGAAGGTTTCATCTTCCCTGAAGATAGTGGGCCCGGCTCCAACGGATGCATAGCAATACACTTTATCATCCTCAATACGGTACCGGAATTCTTCTATTTCGTTCACCACTTTCAGCGACAAATATAAGTAATAAAGTGAAAACGGATACCCTTTTTCTTTAGCTGTTTGATAAGCCGAAGCGCACTCCACCTTTACGGTAATGCCGAAAAGCGGCTCATCGAATTGATTAAAGAATTCAAAATGCTCCCGGCGTTTCCAGTTTTTTATGTCGATTTCATTTTTCATAAGTTAAAAATTATTTCAATATTTTATTCTCATTCTTTTCCTGCAAAACAGTCATTTGTTGAATAGCAGCTTTATTTAATCTAATGAGTCGTTCTTTTTGCTGAAGTCCATCGTTAATAAAAACAGCGTTTAAGTTTTCCATGTTCGAAAGGCAAATTAATTCGTTGATAGTTGCATAATCACGAATATTCCCTTTCAAATCCGGGTTTGCATCGCGCCATTCCTTTGCCGTTATTCCAAAAAGTGCCATGTTCAACACATCTGCTTCGTTAGCGTAAACGTATGAAATTTGCATGGGCGTAAGTTCTTGCGGAATAAGATTTTGTTTGATAGCATCGGTGTGGATATGATAATTGATTTTTGCCAGCTCGCGCTTTGCAGTCCATCCCAGTGCTTTCTGTTCTTCTTCCTTGAGACGTTGAAACTCTTTGACGATATATAACTCAAATTCAACAGAAATCCAGCTTGCAAATTTGAAGGCGATGTCTTTATGAGCAAAAGTTCCACCGTAACGCCCCGATTTAGAGATTATTCCAATGGCATTGGTCGTTTCAATCCATTTTTGAGGTGAAAGTGTAAATGCATTTAAACCGGCTTCGCGTCTAAACCTCTCGAATTCGAGGGGTTTAAAATTCTGGTTATACAGATACTCCCAAATACCAAGAAATTCAATTGTGTTTCTGTTTCGCAACCAATTAGCAATTACAGCATTTGCATCACTATTTTTATGTTTTGCAATGTCTGTAAGAGAAATGTAATCATCATCATCATCATTTATTTGAATGATTGTTACATCTGTGTTTTTTACATTGATTTTTGCCATGATATTATTTTTCAAGAAACAGTGTTATTTCTTTTTCTTCTCTACCGTCCACCCGAATTTTCCAATTTCTTCACCCAGTTTGTAATAATGTCCGTGTGAATAAGCAATGAGTCTGGCTTTTTCCAAATCAAATTTATCGGTTAAGGGATCGATAAACCGACTGTCGGCCTGCACGTTTACTACATCGGCTATAAACATATCGTGACTTCCCAAGGGAATAATTTCTTTTACCTTACATTCGATGGCTAAAGGCGATTCTGCTATCACAGGAGCTTTTACTTTCTCGCCGGGCACCGCTGTGAGCTTCATTTCTTTAAACTTATTGAAGTCGCGCCCGCTTTTCACACCACACCAGTCGGTAGCATAAGCCATTTCTTCGTTTGTCAGATTAATCACAAACTCTCCGCTTTCCTTAATAATGTGATACGAATGCCGCTCCGGACGAACGGAGATATAACACATAGGCGGATTGGAACAGATAGTCCCCATCCAACTAAGCGTGATGAGATTGTAATCTGCCTCGCTACTACCGCACGAAATCAGTGCCGCAGGCAGCGGATAAATCATGGTGCCGGGTTTCCAACTTACTTTTTTCAAGATAATATCATTAAAATGACAAACTATTTTATTTTCACTTCTTCGGCTTTCACTTCCCGTTCGCAATAACGACATTTCAAACGCACTTGTTCATCTTCTTTTATAACGATAAAGCGGGTTACCACAGGTTGATGATTGGTGATACAGTTGGGATTAGCACATTGCACCACTTCCCGTATTTCGTCCGGTAAAATCAGCGGACGTTTTTCCACCACTTCGAAATCGCGGATAATATTGATTTTGGCATCCGGACAAATAAGAGCCAGTTTGTTGGTTTCGTTCTCGGCCAACGCTCGGTCGGCTATCTTCACCAAACCTTTCAATCCGATTTTTTTGCTTTCCAGATTGTTGGCCAGTGTAATCTGATTGTCGCAGGTATCCAAATGCAGGATATGCACTACTTTGAATAATTTATCAGCCGGAATATGGTCAATCACCGTTCCGTCTCTGAGTGCCGCTACTTTTAATTTCTTTTCCATTATAATAAATTTGCCAATTATTTAATGTGCCAATATGCCGATTATTGGGCTGTGTTGGCTTTTGATGAATTGATGATACTATTAATGATTCTCTGAATATCTTTTATTTCTTCCAATAGTTGGCTATCAAAAGGATAATTTTCAGAATGCTGACATAATAATAACCAGTATTCGGTTTCTTCGGCTTCTTTTGCCGCTATTTTAAACTTGTGAATAAAGTCTGCTTTGCTTTCACAATTTTGTGCCTCTCTGATATTTGCACCAATCGATGTTCCGCTTCTTAGTAATTGATTGGCAACAGCAAATTTTCTTTTTTCTTCAAGTAGCTCTGTAAATGTAATGATCTTCAGGGAAAAAGCAAAAGTCAAATCAACAATCTTATTTCCTGTGAGTTTTATCTCTATCCCCATAACTGCTGAGTCTTGATTGGCATATTGGCACATTAAATAATTGGCACATTGTCCAACACTTTACTCACTATCGCTTGTCTTACGTACAGCCCGTTTTGTGCCTGTTGAAAATAATACGCCTTTTCGCTTGCATCTACGTCCATGTCTATTTCGGTCACGCGGGGTAGCGGGTGCAGAATTCGCAAATTGGGTTTAGAGTGTTCCAGCATCTCATTTTTGAGCGTATAAACGTTTTTTACCCGTTCGTATTCCATCAAATCCTGAAAACGTTCACGTTGTACACGTGTCATGTACAGAATATCGGCATCGTTGAAATTATCGTGTAATTCTATCGATTCAGTATATTTGATATTGTGTTTCTTGCAGAAAATCTTGTATTCTTCCGGCATCTTCAGTTCGTCGGGAGCAATAAATCTGAAAGTAGGGTTGAAGTGCGACATGGCCATAATCAGTGAATGAACAGTCCGTCCGTATTTCAAATCTCCTACCAGACAGATATTCAGGTTTTCGAGCGTTCCCTGCGTTTTTAGTATAGAATACAAGTCCAGTAATGTTTGCGACGGATGCTGGTTGGCTCCATCGCCGGCGTTTACAATTGGTACGGGTGAGATTTCAGCTGCATATCGGGCTGCTCCTTCGAGCGGATGCCGCATTACAATGGCATCGGCATACGAACTCACCATGTGAATGGTGTCGTTGAGCGTTTCTCCTTTCGACGAGCTACTGGTAGCCGCATCCGAAAAACCGATGATGGAACCTCCGAGCCGTATAACCGCTGTTTCGAAACTAAGTCGCGTACGGGTGGAAGGCTCGAAAAATAAGGTAGCTATCACTTTTCCATCCAGAGTTTTACGGTTGGGATTGGCTTCAAATTCGGCAGCCGAGTCCAGAATGGATAATATTTCTTCTTTGCTGTAATCCGATATGGATACTAAACTATTGTTACTCATAGAAATCCATACCCCTTAAGGGGCTTTATGATTAATTATTATTACAACTTAATTGTTTGCTGACGCATGTTGTCCGCTCCGCAGAGACAGGTATACAGTTATAAAAAAAACCAACACAAATCCGCTAAAGATTTACATTGGTTTCATATTGAATAAGGCAATTCGACCTATGCAACTATTTGAATGAAAGCTGCGCTGATCGAAAAGATATTTATAATTCCTTGATTTCATTTTTTATGGTTACAAAGATATAAAATTTCCGACAAATATTCAGGTGATTTTTTACGATTGTTGATAAGTTTCTCTTTGGGGTTGTCGAAATTTTTAAACCACTCATTTTTTTGCCTTCATTAAAAACTTTTCTTCATCTTCGCGCAGTCTGTACAAAGTGATTTTTTTTACCAAATCAGCCGGAACACCTGTTTGCAATGGAAACTGAATGGCTCCTTTTGAAGTTTTGAAAGCACTTAAATCCTCTTTGAACACCTCAATGGGGCTACCGGTAGGATAGAAGCCTATGTGGTTTTTATTGGCAGCAAAGTAAACCAATACGCCATGAACCTTGTAGGCGGGCATACCGTAACTAATTGTTTCCACTGCATTAGGAACAGTGCTTCTGATTATATGACGTATTTCTTCGAGAAGCGGCCTGACATTTTCTGGTTGAGCAGTCAGGTACTCATCAACAGAGGAAAAAGATTTATTAGATTGGTTCATAGTTTTTTTATGTAAGATGAATAAATACAGGCAAAATAAGCAATGTGTTTTATTCTAACAGATTACTATCATTCATTGTTTTCTTCAATAGTAAGTCCCTGAATATTCTTTAGTTTTGAAACCAATAAATCAGCATCATTTTTTCTGATAGATAATTTCATTTCACACAGATTATCAAAGCTTTGTTTCACAACATTTGCTCCGGTTTCTTTTACTACGCGCATGGCATCGTTCATAATTTCGTACCCGAAATAAACGGTAACTGTTACATCTACAGTTTTTTCAATCACTTCGGCTTTGTCAAGCGCATCGGCAGTAGCTTCTTTATAAGCAACTACAAGTCCGCCTGTACCCAGCAATATACCTCCAAAATACCTGATTACTATCACCAGTATGTTGGTAAGTTCGCGGGAGTTTATTTGCCCCAGTATAGGTCTTCCGGCAGTACCCGAAGGTTCGCCATCGTCATTTGTTCTGAATTTTTCACGCTCGGCTCCTATCATATAGGCATAGCATACATGCCGTGCATCAAAAAAACGCTTGCGATACTCTTTTACTATTTCTTTTATTTCATCAGTATCATTAACCGGAATAGCGAAAGATAAAAACTTACTCCCTTTCTCCTTGTAAATTCCTTCTGTTGATTTCTGAATAGTTTTATAAGTATCCGACATTTGATGGGTGTAAAGTTTGAGGACAAAAATAAGAATTTTTGATGTTAAAAACACAAAACCGGAAAAAACGGGCACAGCAAAGCATCGATGTTTAAAATTTATTTATTATCAATGCGCAATTTAACTATATTTAGCTTTTAAAATACTGATTTTCAATGAACTTTAAACCTTTTGATTTGTTTATGTAATATGAAATGAGTTGATTTGAAGTGTCATTATAAATAACAAACCTTTAAAACTATATATCATGTCAAGAATTGATTTAAAGCAAATTGATTTGCAATTTGAGCGCGAAATAAGCCACCTGAACCGGTCGACTTTTGCGACTCACCGGGATGCAATATGTGAAGATGCGCGTCAGGCAGTATCAGACCTTAGGTTTGATATTGAAAACTGGGTGAATGATTTGAACAGCAGGTCTATAGCTTGTTATGAGCTTGAAAAACTGCTGGAAACCAAAAGATCGGTGGTAGAGTTGCCTCGCTTGCGAACGCGGGGTATCAACCTGACCGACATTGAAAACTATAAGAGTGATGTACTTAGAGTGATAGCCAAGGCCATTGTAAACTCTTATTTGGAATCGCTTTTCAGAAATCAGGAGTTTTCCAGAATTAAAGAAGAGGAAGTTTTTGATAATTAGGAATGTAATATGATGGGTTTTTAAAGAAACAGTCGGAAAGAGATAATTTCCGGCTGTTTTTTTATGGGGTATAAAAATTAGTCGTATATTTGCATCGCAATTTAAAAAAAGCCTTTTTAGCTCAGTTGGTAGAGCAATTCATTCGTAATGAATAGGTCTGGGGTTCGAGTCCCCAAAAAGGCTCATTCTGCTCACATCCACTTAAAAAATAAGGGTTGGCCATGTTGATGTTTGATAATGCTATATTTGCTTCATTTATTCCTCAGATACTTCTGTTTGTGGGATATTTGACATGCCTTATTCCCACATCGTACACCAAGCCTGAGCTAAACCATGAAGCTCTTGTAATCAACTATATCCATGCCGAGCGCGTAAGTATTGAGCAATCATCGGTAGTCTCGTTTCACGATTTTGTGAAAGCAGAAAAGTCTGATAATGAATATGTTTCTCAGATTTTCCAGACCGGATATATCCTCCGGAAACAAGCTTTTCCTGATAATACGTTTTCGCCGGGCGAAAGGCATTGTTACAAGTTATTTTCACGTCCTCCTCCTTCGTTTTTTTGCTGATTAGCACCTTTTCTGTAGTTGTGCTATCCGTTGACTGATAAAAATTATTCAGGCCAACTTACTTTCAGTTTTTCATTCAGTATAAAAAATAAAGCATTACTTTAAGATATTTATTTTATCTTATTGTATACCAATTATAAAAAAATATAATGAGCAATAAAAATATAATATTTACCGTATTGGCTCTCTGGCATATTCCGGCACTTGTTTATGGAGTAGATCCGGCCCCAACGGTTAGCGATACGGTACTACTCAATGAGTTGGTTGTAAACGCATCGCGTACTTCGTCCAAACTTAAGGAGTTACCATTGTCGGTGTCGCTGTTTACTTCAAAACAAATAGAATCTCTTGGTGTACAGTCGCTTAACGAAATGGCTGCTCTTGCACCCAATTTTTATATGGCCGACTATGGCTCAAAGCTTACATCGCCTGTTTATATCCGTGGTATAGGCGCACGTATCAATGCACCATCGGTAGGTATGTACGTAGATAATGTGCCTTACTTTGAAAAATCAGCTTTCAGTTTTGATTTCTTTGATATTTACCGCATTGAGTTATTGCGCGGACCACAGGGAACGCAGTACGGGCGCAATACCATGGGAGGATTAATAAATATACTCACCAAGTCGCCTGAAATTTATCAGGGTACCGACCTGATGATGCAAACCGGAAGTTATGGAACATATTTGCTGGGTTTGTCGCATTATGCCAAACCAGCCCGAACTTTTTCCTATTCATTATCATTAAATTACAGGCATCAGGATGGTTTTTTTGATAATGAATATCTGGATGAAAAGGTAGACAGAATGAATTCGTATGGTTTCAGAAACCGACTCATATTCACGCCCAATAGTAAGCTGAGTATTGAAAACACCTTGTCGTTTGAACGTAGTGAGCAGGGTGGATATCCGTATGCAGTGTACGACGCTGCAACAAAATCGGCGCTACCTATCTCGTACAATCAGAAAAGCGGTTACAACAGAGACCTGCTTTCCGACGCTTTAGTAGTGAAATACGATGCAGACAATTTTGAGATAAAATCGGTTACGGCATATCAATATATGAATGATAAACAGTATATTGACCAGGACTTTACGAAAGATTCACTGTATTTTATTGTGCAAACTCAAAATCAGCATACGTTTTCGCAAGAAATTACTGCACGATCAAAGGCAGCAAAGCGTTATAGCTGGATAGCAGGACTTTATGGATTTACACAACTTTTTGATAATGAGTCAATAGTTGATACATATTCAGCAAAAACTCAAAGCGATAAACAATATGATCATATCATATCTGGTTATGCTTTTTTTCACGAATCAACCCTTCGTGATTTTCCGGTTAAGCGCATGAATCTTACTGCTGGTATCCGGATTGATGCCGAAACCGATCAATTGGGCTACATATATCATAGTACAACTCAAGGTGTAAAAAAACAATTGACTGATACCATTTACCCTGTGCTTTCGGGGGTAGAGTTTTTACCTAAAGTGGCATTCAACTATTTTTTAAAGAATACCAATTTATATGCTTTGATATCACGTGGTTATAAAACAGGAGGTTTTAACTCTACTTTTGAGCGTCCCGAAGATCTTACCTTTAAACCAGAATACAGCTGGAATTACGAAATTGGAGCCAAAACCACCTTGCTGGATAAGAAACTTTTTTTAGAAGCATCGCTGTTTTATATTGATTGGAAAAATCAGCAAATTTATCATACAGTGCCAAGCGGAAAAGGCTCTATGTTGAAAAATGCAGGGCACTCGGTTAGTAAGGGAGCTGAATTTGCAGCTACCGCTACACCATGGAAAGGACTGGATGTTATTGTTAATTATGGCTATACTCAAGCTAAGTTTTTAACCAATGTACTCAATGCAACAACAGATTATGGCGGCAATTTTATACCATATGTACCCCAAAATACGGTTTCGGCACAAATTCGGAAAACAATGTATGTAAATCAACCCGATTTGTTTGAAAAAGTAGTTGTAAGCCTTATGTATAAGGGAGTTGGCGATATTTACTGGAACGAAGCAAATTCATCTAAACAGGATTTTTACAGCTTAATGGATGGGAGAATCAGTTTTATTCGCAAAAATATTCAGCTTGATATATGGGGAGCTAACTTAATGGCAACTCAGTACAATGCCTTTTATTTTGAGGCTTTGGGTCGCAAATATGTACAAGCCGGAAAACCAATGCAAATAGGAGTGAAGCTTCTGGTAAATTTTTAGATGAAAGCATATTAACCATCAATAAACAGTAAATCATAAAAAATCATGCAAGAAAAAAACTGGCATAAATTTCCGGTACTTTTTTTCCTTTATATTGCGCAATCCATCCCGATGAGCTTTTTTTCAACGGTAGTGCCTGTGATTATGCGACAGGAAAATTATTCGCTAACATCCATTGGACTGTTGCAACTGATAAAGCTTCCCTGGATACTGAAGTTTCTTTGGGCACCCCTTGTTGACAACAAAGCTCAGTCCACCAGGGCATTAAGACGCATGGTTTTTTTATCGGAAGGGTTTTATGCTCTGGTTATCTGCGCTATAGCATTTTTCGATTTACAAACAGATTTTAAACTGATTATCTTTCTGGTTATCATTGCTTTTATTGCATCAGCCACGCAGGATATAGCGGTAGACAGGTATGCCATTCTTTCCTTAAAGCCCGGCGAACGCAGTGTGGGTAACAGCATGCAGTCGGGCGGTAGCTTTATTGGTTCTTTTTTTGGTACCGGTGTTTTGCTGGTGGCTTATTATTACTTTGGATGGTCGGTCATCCTGTTTATGTTAGCCGGTTTTATAATGCTGGCTTTATTGCCGTTTGCTTTATCGCGCCGGGAAGTGTTTGTAAACGAAGAGAAAAAACAAACAGTAGGATTGAAGGATATCTTATCGTTTTTTGGTGAGAAGGGTAAGGTTTTTCACATACTGATGCTGTTGTTTTATTATGCCGGAATTATCGGTATTATGACTATGCTTAAGCCCTATTTGGTGGATTTAGGATATAATGTGAAAGATATTGCATTTATGTCGGGTATTTTTGGTACGCTTACAGCTGCAACAGCCACTTTTGCCGGCGGGTTTATCGTAAAAAAGATAGGTAGGAAAGTATCGTTGTACATGTTTCTGGCTTTGAGTGTGATAACCGGGCTTTATTGGGGCTTTATGTCATCGGAAGCCTTACCATCGCTTGTGGCTTTGTATGGGGGTATCGGGCTGGTATGGGCATCTTACGGATTATCAACAGTAGCAATTTACACGCTGGCTATGGATAAGGTACGCAAAGGGCGCGAGGGAACAGACTTTACAATACAGATAGTACTCACGCATATAGGGAGTTTGCTGGTAGCTACACTGAGTGGAAAAATAGCTCACGAAACAGGTTATACCGCGCTGTTTTTTGGCGAGGCAGCCGTGGCTTCCATGGTTTTTTTGTTGGTGTATGGTGCTACAAGAAAAACAGGCAGTACCATTAAGAATTAAAAATTACAATTTCTTTTAGGTAGAAATTTTACGGATGAATATTTAAGCAGGATGGAAGAAATTTTTCAGAAATATGATAAAGCAGTGCCACGATACACCAGTTATCCTCCGGCTACAGCTTTCAACACAGCTTTTACTAAGGATGAGTTTGTAAAACACATTATTCGTTCCAATACTGATGAACCATCGGGAGTTTCGATATATATTCACATTCCGTTTTGCACACAGCGTTGTCACTTTTGTGGTTGCAATACAGCACTTTATCAAAGCGAAAATGTAGTGCGCAGGTATGTGGACTGTGTAAAAAAAGAGATACGCGAAGTGGCTCAACTAATAGACAAAAGGAGACCCGTAACACAAATTAGTTGGGGAGGAGGTACTCCTAACTCTATTGATTTTGGATATATACGCCAGATTATGGATACGCTCCGCGAGGAGTTTACTTTTGCACCATATGCCGAAATAGCTATGGAATGCAGTCCGGCATACCTTGATTATGCCGATGTTGACAGCTTATCCGAAATGGGCTTCAATCGTGTAAGCCTGGGTATTCAGGATTTTCATAAAGAGGTATTGGACGCCATTAATCGTCAGGGTCCGAAACATCCGGTGGAGGATATGTTGGCTTACCTGCGAGCCAAAGGCTTTAAGGGTTTAAACATTGATTTAGTATATGGATTGCCTTTGCAGACAATAGAATCGTTTGCAGAAAATCTCAGCATCGCAGCAGCAATGAAGCCCGACCGGATTGCCACGTTTTCGTACGCACACATTCCGTGGTTCAATCCGGCACAGAAACTGATGGAAAAACATCGGTTTCCTGAGCCTGCCGAGAAACTTAAGATGCTCGTTTCTGCTATTAATTATTTCTCGCAAAATGGTTACGATGTTATAGGAATGGATCACTTTGCATTGGCCGATGATGAACTGACTATAGCCAAACGAACGGGTAATCTGCATCGGAACTTTCAGGGATACAACACCCGAAAAACCACAGGACAGGTATATGCCTTTGGTGCATCGGGCATTAGTCAGCTCAACAGTTGTTTTGCACAGAACGTAAAGTCGTTTGACCAGTATATGAATAAGATAGAGCAGGAAGGCTGGGCTATTGAAAGAGGTTATGCACTTAGTTCTGACGAAATGTTGATACGTGATACCATCAATGAAATTATGTGTAACGGATACATTCATTTTACCGGGATGGCCGGGAAATATCATTTGAATAAGGACGATTTTTTTAAAATAACCCGATTTAGCCCTGATAAAATTGAAGATATGTTGCAGGATGGCTTGGTAGAACTTACCGATACATCGTTGAGCGTAACGGCTACGGGCATGCTTGTGGTACGTAATGTGGCTGTGGCTTTTGATCCGGCTTTTGTTCCGGGGCTGAATCAATATTCAAGAACAATATAATACTAAGAAAAACCACTTATCGTAGCGAATAATAATCAATATAAACCATGAAAGCAGTAATTTTAGCCAATATGGGGGCACCGTACTCAGAAAAGGAAATGAAGATTTTTCTGAAACGGATGTTTAATGATAAAGCCATTATCTACGCGCCTTTTGGGGTTCGTAAGGTAGTATCAACACTAATCAGCAATGTTCGGTACAAATCGTCGTGGAAAAAATATGAGTTGATAGGCGGTTCTCCATTGTACGCATCTATGGATAAAACAGCTCAGGAACTTGGTACCGTTTTGGGTAGCGAGTATCGTGTGTTATGCGCTTACTCATACTCCGCACCATTTATTGCCGATGTTTATAAGCAGATCTTCGATGAGGGTATCCGCGAAGTTACAGTAATACCGATGTATCCGCAAGCCAGTTATTCTACTACCGGAAGCTTAATAAGTGATACTGAAAAAATTCGCAAAAAATTTCCTGAATTGAAAATTGAGTTTATTGATGATTATTTTGAACACCCTCTGTTTATTGAGTTCTGGACAAAAAATATTGCACAAAAAATTAATGCAGAGTTATACGAGAAACCTTACCTGCTTTTTAGTGCGCATGCCATTCCCGAATCGTTTATAAAGCGAGGCGATTTGTATGCCCAAAAAATGGAGCGTTCTGCCGGGCTTATAGCCGACGCATTAGCTTTGCCTTATGCCGTATCCTACCAGTCGAAAATAGGACCCATAGCATGGACTAAGCCTTATACAGCCCAATATCTGCGAATACTCAGGAGCGAAGGTGTTGACCAGGTGGTAGTTGTACCGCTAAGTTTTATTAATGAAAATCTGGAAACCCGATACGATCTGGATACCGAAATTATTCCCGAAGCCCGAAAAATAAGCGGATTTAAAGATATTTGCCGGGTTAATATACCTGAAAGCGATGCAACTCTGGTAAAGATGTTTAAAGAATTTATATGAATATCATGAAACGAGCATTCCGAAAACTTTCCGGGCGCTCGTTTTATACTACAACTATCAAGAAAGTTAAAATTTACGCATGAAAAAGCAGATTGTAATAATTGGCGCCGGACTTACCGGATTGTCGTTGGCATATTTTCTGAAAAAGGCTGGTAAGGAGGTATTATTGCTTGAAAAATCCAACCGTACCGGAGGTGTTATCAATACCATGAACGAGGATGGGTTTATTTACGAAACCGGCCCTTCTACGGGAGTATTAAGCTCGTCGGAACTGGCTGAGCTATTCAGCAGTATAACTGACCGATGTAAACCTGAAATAGCAGGCAATGATTCCAAAAGAAGATATATCCTGAAAAAAAATCATTGGGAAGCATTGCCGGGTGGGCTGTTTGCTGCCATCAAAACACCTTTGTTTACATGGTATGATAAATTCAGGATACTGGGCGAACCTTTCCGTAGGAAGGCTTGTTATCCTGATGAACCTGTAGCTTCGATGGTGGTTCGCCGGTTAGGTAAGAGCTACCTTGATTATGCCGTTGATCCTTTTGTGTCAGGTGTTTATGCCGGCGATCCATGGCAATTAATTACGCGCCATGCTTTGCCTAAACTTTATGCGTTGGAAGATAATCACGGAGGTTTTATTCGCGGAACCATTGCTTTGCACAAAAATGTAAAGAAACAACCGCCTAAATCTCATGCTAATCATCCTACGCGTGAGGTGTTTTCGGTAAATGGTGGTTTAAAAAATCTGGTAGAAGTACTGGCTGATGAAATTGGGGTTGAAAATTGTATTATCGGTTGCGATAACATGGTTACGGAGTTTAAAAACGGTGAATACCAGATTAACTTCACCAATTCTGCTGGCCAATCCGTTGAAATAGGTACATCTGTGTTAGTAACTACAGTTGGTGGCTATGCACTGCCTGAGCTTTTGCCATACATTGACAAAAGCTTAACCGATACTTTAGCTGATACTACTTATTCGCCTGTAATACATGCAGCTGTAGGATATAAACATTGGACAGGCGTGAAGCTCGATGGTTTTGGAGGCCTTATCCCAGCTCGCGAAAATAGAAGAATTCTCGGTGTGCTATACCCATCGGCTATTTTTAGTGGCAGAGCTCCCGAAGGAGGCGCTATGCTTTCGGTTTTTATGGGAGGTATTAAGAACCGGGAAATGATTAATCTGCCTGATGAGGAAATAATAGCGATTCTGAAAGAAGAAATCCGCCTGACGATGAAAACTACCAATGAGCCTGATTTAATACGTATTCATAAACATAAACACGCTATAGCTCAATATGATATTAAGAGCGAAGCTCGTTTTAATGCAATAGATAAAATTGAGAAAGAGTTTCCCGGATTAATTATTGCCGGAAGTATGAGTGGCGGAATAGGAATGGCAGATCGGGTGAAACAGGCTAAAGAAGTAGCAAAAAGGGTGGCTTTATTCACCGACCGAGACTTGTAGGTGCGTGACTTGAACGATTGTAATTTACTGTTTTGAGGTTAAGCAACCGACCTTATGAGTAATCTTTTTTAGTAGTTTAATTGAATGATGATATAAAACACTTGTGAGTAAGTTTGCTCGCGCAAAGGAATGATTAACAAATCCGACATCAGCTCAATCAATCGGATAGCTTCCCTTTGGGGGAGGATGGAGGGGCTTTTAAACCGATGAATAAAAAAACGACATTGATTTTACTTTTAATAGCTGTAAATGTGATAGTTATGGCTCAGCAAACATTTATATCCAAAGTGCCTAAGCAATATAGCTTTGAGTTTGGGTACCGTAATTTATTTGCGCAATCCAACTTTGTGAACCAATCTACTCATGGTTACGGTATGCTTTTCGATTATGCCTGGCAGTTGAGCGGACTTGATGGGAAGAAATCGCCTGTTTATTTGTCTGTTCCACTGGGTTATACTGTATTGATGCCTGATAATCCTGAGTCCAAAAGTGTACATATGCTCAATTATGGCTGGACAGTTCGCCACGATTTATCGCACGGCCATAAATGGACCCCGTTTGTAGCTTATGGTTTGTTACTTAATAATATGAGGATAACCGATACTGAAGGATCTTTGTTTGGGCATCAGACTCAGTTTGATTTGGGCGTGAATATGAACACTTCAGGACGGCTTAAGTATTATGCAAAAATTGAATACAGCTATACTTCTTATCCAAGGTTTAACGAATCAGAGCGCATTCGCCTTCATTACGCCGATTTAAGAATTGGGGTGAGATTCTAAACTTGTTTATGCTTATTTTATAGTATTTTACGTGGTTTGCGTACATCAATTCGCCACCACAGCATGCTATCTACACTTTTAAAAATTCTGAATTTGTTCTTTTCAAGTACGCGGTGCGACGCCAGGTTGTCATTATCCGTTTCGGCCACTACAGCATCAACTCCGGGCTGCGTTGATGCCCACTTCACCAGTAACCTTACACCCTCTGACATGTAGCCCTGACTTTCAAAATCAGGATAAATGCCATATCCAATTTCAATTTCTCCTTTAGCGTTTGGTAAGCCTTTAAAACAAATATCGCCCACCATTACATGTTTTTCTTTATCAATGATTACCCAAATGGTATTGTAACATCGGTATTCGTTGCCAGAGTTTTTAATCACCGGTATAACTGAACTTTCAATAATTTCCCTGAAAAAATCAGGGGTATGTCTCGGGTAATGAACTACGCCGAGCATGGTTTCGAGCGAAAAATCTGTTTTCAGATACGCCCAAAGTTCTTCGTAAGTTAGCGGAATAATACAGATTCTATCCGTTTCCGGATATTCTATGTTATTAATAATCATTTTGTTAAGAAGTCATGTGTTTTTTTTATAGATTTAAGCTAACATAATCCAACCATATATTAGGGTTTAAGTGGTAATTTCTTAAAATACTACTGAAAATCATTTGTTGTTTTTTACCATATCTTTCAAAGAATCGGATTTTACATTCAGCTGATATTCAATAATCATATCATAATCACATTTTTTATCGCCTATTTTGCTCACTACTACCAGCAGTTCAAGCGCTATAATAAAACTGAACAGTAAAAAGTAAAATGCACCAGCCAGCGATTCCGATTTAATCAATACAATCATCGCCTTAAGTTCTTCCAAAAATCCCGAATTTTCTTCGAGCTCTTTTCTTACGGTTTGCTCAATATTTATTTTCTGATCGTACAAAATTTCCAGTCGGTTACGGCACTTACTGATTGTTTCGTAGTTGGTTTTTATTTGTTCTATTCTGGTATTGGCAACATGCTGAGTTTCAACTGTACTTTTGGTGTCAAAAGATTTTGAACCATCGTTGTTTCGTACCGGAATTTTTTCAGTCTTAACATTGGTTACCTGTATGGTAGGTTTTTTGGCCACTTCGTCGTTCAGTCTGGAGTTGATTGTTTCCAACGAATCAATAATACCATTCAGTTTATCTATCTCAAGTTGAATAGTTTTCTGGCGTTTAGCAGCAATCTCGTTCACCTTATCAGTTCTTAAGTCTACCAATACTTTTTCCACATCATTTTTGAAAATAATCTGATCCAGAATGGTAGAGCCAATTACAGCCATCAGAACAGCCAGAATAATTCTGAAAACCACGATACCTGTGTTTTTGCCAACAGTGAGAATCACCTGTCGCTCAATTTGAATAACAATGACAATAAAAATCAACGCAGTAATGGCGCATCCCCACCAGGACTGTATCGACAAATATCTTTGCGCAAAAGTATAACCTGTTGCACCCCAGATAAATAACAGGATGAGTATAGAAGAGCTGTATTTTTTCAGCGCTTTGTAGCTTGCTTCACTGCAATTTTTCAATATTTCCGGATTCCATCCTATAAGGAAACATTTAACTCTCGTCCACCAATTCATAATGTTTACTTTTTAATATTAAGTGTTTCCAACGATAAAGCAGCCAATCCTCTGAGAAAACCTCTTTCGTACGAAAGTAACATACCTACCATATATACTTCATCTTTATCTAAATCCTGTTCCATTTTTTCTACTTCTTTCAAATGGGAATCCAAGGTGTCTTTTCTGTTTTTAAGCAATTCCACAATATCGATCAGTCCGGCTTGCTGGCGCGATTTGATATGAAATTCCGTATTACTCAGGCTATCGGTATATATTTGTTTTACCTGTTTAAAAAGCACTCTCAGGTTACTTACAATCAGTTTTTTGTTCATGTCGCGGTACGAAATGTCCGGGTTACATAGCGCATCATCATACCCACGGCTCTCAAAGTCGGTTTGCAGGTATTTATATATTTCATCAATAGGCATTGCAGCCACCAGATTATTGTTGGCTTCGTCCTGCTTGTTGACCGTGTTTTCCTGTATATCATTCAAACCGCTTTCAGGTGTCGCTTTTTTATTGGAGTCAGAATTCTGTCTTTTAAATATATTAAACAGTCCCATAATAATAAACTTTTATCTGTTTTTTTATAATGATAATATCAACGGTATAAAATTACAATTTAGTATCCATAGTTATGTGTTTTTTTACCGCAAATAATATTAAATTATTTTTTCGATAAAAAAAATCTCCGAACAACTTTCGTCGTCCGGAGATTTTATCTTAAGTCCTCATTGAAGAGGTTGTGAGGATATTAATATACTTGTTCAGAAGTACGCTTGTACCAGTTGTAACGCCATTTGGCATTTTCTTCGGCAGCTTTAAACAGTTCTTCTGCTTCGGCAGGGAATTGTTTCAGTAGCGAAGTGTAACGTACTTCACCTTTGAGGAAGTTCTGGAATTCATCCCATTGCGGCTCTTTCGAGTCCAACTGCATTGGGTTCTTTCCTTCGGCTTCCAAATCAGGATTGTAACGATATAAATGCCAGTATCCACATTTAACAGCTTTTTCCTGCTCATCGTTGGCATGACCCATTCCGGCGGTTAAGCCATGGCTGATACAAGGAGAGTAAGCGATTACGATAGAAGGTCCATCATAAGCTTCGGCTTCGCGCAAAGCTTTCAGTGTTTGAGCCTGATTAGCACCCATAGCTACCTGAGCTACATATACATAACCGTAAGTGGCTGCAATCATACCTAAATCTTTTTTGCGGACTTTTTTACCCGATGCGGCAAACTTGGCTACAGCACCTACCGGAGTAGATTTAGAAGCCTGACCTCCTGTGTTTGAGTAAATTTCGGTGTCCAGTACAAGGATATTTACGTTTTTGCCCGAAGCAATAACGTGATCCAATCCGCCGAAACCGATATCGTAAGCCCAACCGTCGCCACCAATAATCCACTGCGACTGTTTAATCAGATATTGAGTCAATCCCGAAATCTGAGCACATTTATCGCATTTAGCTTCTTTTACAAGCGGAGTAATTTTGGCCGATAGTTCTTTCGATTTATCAGCATCGTTACGGAACTCCAGCCATTCTGTGAATAAGCCTGTAAGCTCATCCGAGCAGCATTTTTCAGCTATAGCTTCGTTCATTAAACGCACCAAACGTTCGCGCATGTTATCATAAGCAAACACCATACCCAAACCAAATTCAGCATTGTCTTCGAACAATGAGTTTGCCCACGCTGGTCCGCGACCTTCGTCGTTGGTGGTATATGGAGTAGAAGGAGCAGAAGCCGAGTAAATTGAGCTACAGCCTGTTGCGTTAGAAACCATCTGACGGTCGCCAAACAGCTGAGTAACTAATTTTACGTACGGAGTTTCACCACAACCGGCACAAGCACCCGAGAACTCAAACAAAGGAGTAGCAAACTGCGAATTTTTTACGTTGGCTTTAACATCCACAAGGTTTTGTTTTGTTTTAACGTTTTCGATACAGAAGTCCCAGTTATCCTGATTTTCGTATTGAGTTTCGATA
This sequence comes from Bacteroidota bacterium, assembly GCA_017860345.1. Lineage (GTDB taxonomy): Bacteria > Bacteroidota > Bacteroidia > Bacteroidales > Paludibacteraceae > Paludibacter. Next base: position 34,037 of record JAFNAV010000021.1, read on the forward strand.
GGCACCATTTTAAGCGCTTTACCGTTTTTGTTGCCCGGGCATACTTCAGCACAGTTATCGCAACCCATACAGTCGAGTACGTCTACCTGAATGCGGAAGCTCATATCGGCAAACTGTTTACCGTTAGCTTTCAAAGTGTCAGCAGCAAAAGGAGCCTTAGCAGCTTCGGTAGTATCCAAAAGGAACGGACGGATAGCAGCATGAGGACAAACGTAAGCACATTGGTTACATTGTATACAGTTTTCTTTTTCCCATACCGGAACAAAAGCTGCTACCCCACGTTTTTCGAATTTTGAAGTTCCCTGATCCCAGGTACCATCTTCACGACCTTTGAAACCGGATACGGGTATATCATCGCCAGCTTGCGCATTGACAGGAACAACAATGTTTTTGATAAAATCAGGAACATTTGAAGTAATCAGCGCATCTTCTTCAGCTAAGTTAGCCCATTCGGCAGGAATCTCAACTTTTGTATATTCGCCACCGCGGTCAACGGCTGCGTAGTTCATATTGATAACTTTTTCACCCTTTTTACCATAAGATTTTACGATGGCATATTTCATTTTTTCAACAGCCAGTTCGTAAGGAATTACGTTGGTAATTTTAAAGAATGCCGATTGAAGAATGGTGTTGGTACGGTTGCCCAAACCAATTTCCTGTGCAATGTTAGTTGCATCGATAATATACAATGTGATATTATTGGCAGCTAAGTATTTTTTTACTTTGGTAGGAAGATTTTTCAAAACTTCTTCAGGACTCCAAATTGTATTCAACAGGAATGTACCGTTTTTCTTCAATCCTTTGGTTACATCGTACAAGCGTAAGTAAGCCTGAACGTGACAAGCCACAAAGTCGGGAGTAGTTACCAAATAAGTAGAACGGATAGGAGTGTTACCAAAACGAAGGTGAGAACAAGTGAAACCACCTGACTTCTTCGAGTCGTACGCAAAATAAGCCTGCGAGTATTTATCGGTATTGTCACCAATAATTTTGATGGAGTTTTTGTTAGCTCCTACAGTACCATCGGCACCCAAACCGTAAAATTTTGCTTCGTAAGTACCCTCACCACCCATAGGAATTTCTTCACCAAGAGGAAGCGATGTAAATGTTACATCGTCAACAATACCTACCGTAAAGCCATTACGTGGCGATGGCAGGGTTAAGTTTTGATATACAGCCAATACCTGAGCAGGAGTAAAGTCTTTTGACGAAAGACCATAACGTCCGCCAACAACCAAAGGTTGGTTTTCGCTACCGTAAAGCACATCTTTTACATCTAAGTACAATGGTTCGCCACCGGCACCCGGTTCTTTAGTACGGTCGAGTACACAAACACGTTTAGCTGTTTTAGGCAATACCGAAAGGAAATGTTTAGCTGAGAAAGGACGATACAGGTGAACCGAAATCAAACCTACTTTTTCGCCTTTTTCGGTTAAGTAATCAATACCTTCGCGGATAGCTTCGGTAGCCGAACCCATAGCCACAACCACACGGTCGGCATCAGGAGCTCCGTAATAATCGAACAGTCCGTATTTACGGCCGGTAATTTCATTCAGTTTATTCAGGTAGTCTTCCACTACAGCTGGTATGGCATCGTAGAAAGGATTGCTGGCTTCGCGAGCCTGGAAATAGATATCAGGGTTTTGGGCAGTACCACGAACCACAGGATGTTCAGGGTTCAGGGCGCGCTGACGGAATTCGGCAAGTGCTTCCTGATCAACCAAAGCCTGAACAGCTTCGGCGTCAATTTCTTCAATTTTCTGAATTTCGTGCGAAGTACGGAAACCATCAAAGAAGTGAACGAAAGGAACGCGGGTAGTAATTGCTGAAAGGTGAGCCACAGCAGCAATATCCATAACTTCCTGTACAGAACCTGTTGCAAACATTGCGCAACCAGTCTGACGAACGGCCATAACGTCCTGATGGTCGCCAAAGATAGAAAGAGCATGCGAAGCCAGTGCACGGGCAGATACGTGGTATACACCCGGAAGCAGCTCGCCTGCAACTTTATACATATTAGGAATCATAAGCAGCAGACCCTGCGAAGCGGTAAAGGTGGTAGTAAGCGCACCGGCCTGTAAAGAACCGTGCATAGCGGCAGCAGCACCGGCTTCGGATTGCATTTCCTGTACCTGAACTTTTTCACCGAACATGTTTTTGCGGCCGGTAGCAGACCATTCGTCAACGTATTCGGCCATTGTCGACGATGGTGTGATTGGGTAAATTGCAGCCACTTCGCTAAACATATAAGCGATGTGAGCAGCAGCCTGATTGCCATCACACGTTAAGAATTTTTTCGTTTTAGCCATTTTGTTTGTTATTAATGTATTATAGATATTTTAATTTTTCAGCTTATAAAAGACTACATGTAAAAAACCTTAATACAGGAATCCGAAAAGCCATAATGGTATTTCGTTTTTATTTCCTGTTTCAATATCGGCAGTAGCATAAAATATTTTATTGTTTGCCTGATATTTTTGCTGTCGTTTTGCATCGCATCTGAAGTGAAACTGATAGTCAATCAGAAAGTCATTTTGATACCGGCTCATATTCACTTTATGTCTGGCATGCAGGGCATTGTAAAAAAAGGTTTTGTATTCGGCTTCCCTGTCTACATTTCCCGGACATATGGCGTGCATCAGATTGGTGTTTTGAACATAAATCTGTTTGGGCTTTTTCGGGAATGTTTCGCCTTCCATGTACAACAGATTAAGTAAACGGGCGTCTTGCAGGTATTTTATATAATTCATGATGGTTGCCCTGGAGGTTTCAATCTCTACGCTCAACTGGCTTACATTGGGGCCGGCAGGAGCACTGTTCATGAGTATATAAAGCAATTTCCTTATTTTTGAAAGATACTTCAGGTCTATTTGCTTAATGAGCAAAATATCCACCTCAAGCATCATATTCATTGTTTTAAGCAAGTTTTCAGAGTAGTTTCGGTTTTCGAGATAAAAAGGATAAAAACCGTGATGCAAATATGCCTGAAAATAATCAAGCGGTTGTACTTCTTTGCAAATTTTACCGGCTATCTCTACATGATTTTGAAGAATTTCCTGGAGCGTATACGAACTCAGATTGCAGCCGGTACTGTTATTGAGATATTCCCGAAACGAAAATCCTCTTAAGTTGTATGATGCCACAATATCCTTAATATCAGTGTTATCCTCGATAAGCCGCATGACAGATGAACCGGAGAAAACGATATGCAGTTCAGGAAACTTATCGTAGCATTCTCTTAACTCTCTGGACCAATTCTCGTATTTGAATGTTTGGTCTATCAGCAGAGTTTTTCCACCTTGCTCACAAAATCTTTCAGCAAATTCAACAAGGGTATGTTGGGTAAAGTAGAAATTATTGAAATTAATGTACAAGCAACTCCTGTCGGTGCCAAAATTATCTTTAGCATATTGAAGCAAGAATGTTGTCTTTCCCACACCACGACAACCTTTTATTCCTATCAGGCGGTGGTTCCAGTTTATTTCGTCCATAAGCTGTCGGCGAATGGGCGATTGGACATGCTCAACCAAGTACTGGTGTGTTTTGTAAAATGCCTCCATGTGCAATTATTTGTCTACAAAAATACGATAAAAAATCCATTTTGCAATGTGGAGATTACAAAAAATGACTACAAACATGTAATGTGTTGATTTGTAGGTATATGTTGAAGTTTAAAAATGTATAAAAATTCAATATATTAATACTGAACAGGTGCTTATTTTTGAAACAGGTTATTTCCGTTTGGTATTTGCTCTGGGAGTAAATATTTTATTATAATCGATGTAGTATAATATTTTTAATGATAAAACATTATTCTTGTTGAGCCACGAAGTTTTTAAATTATTCCAGTAATGATAATCCGTTGTCTCACCGTTGGTGTACGACAGGGTTTTCCATGCAAGCGACATTTCGGAGCCGGGCGCAAATATCCATCTGAACACAAGGTCTATCGTAAAGGCATTATAGTTCTGATCGGCACTTCCGCCGAAATCATCAAAATCCCTGAGTTTTCCATCATTCTGCAGGAGGTAAAACCGGTTATTTTCCACTCCGCTCCAGTAGTGTCGGGTGCGCAGGCTAAGTCCGCTTTTGGTGTTCAGCACATAAGTGGCTTCTATCGTGTTGGATAGCGTGTATACGTTTCTGCGGGCAAAAACTATTGAATCGGTAGAATTTATCATCGAAGCATAACCCTGCTCTTTTTTTGAACTGCTGTAATTCATTTCGTAATTCAGGTTGAGTTTTTGACCAATTCGCCAGGTCATGTCGGTTTCGTATTCGTTGCTGTAATGCTTTAAGGCTGGCTGGTAACTGTATTTGTATTCAAGATTTACGGTGAGCGGTTTTCTGAAATCGGATTCTACTTCAAAATTAAAATAGTAGGAGTATGGATCATAAAAGAAACGTCCTGCAACCCGTGGTTCGTAGTAATCGTATTGGTTGGTGCGAATAAAAAAGTTGGACGAAACATGATAATTGTTTTTTAGTCTCATGTTCAGGTCATAGCCCATTTCATTGTCATAAAGCGCATTCGGGTTGTACATGCGGTTGTAGTTCCACCATATATCTCCATTTATTTCTCTGAATATCCAGAATGGCTCTATGATCTGATACATCACCCATGCTTCGGTAGTTACCCGGTTGTTTCGTTGTAAATACCCCAAATCATTCGGGTTATACTGGTCGGTGTATATATGTTCTGTAAGTCCCCAGTATAGCTTTCCCTTGATTCGTTCTACACCTAACTTACCACCAAAACCATTCTGTTTGCCATCATTATATCGTGTGCTAACGCCCCCTGTTCCTTTCAGGGCATAAGTTTTGGAATTGTTTTTCAACTCAAACTCCGTAGCCGTAACGTTGGCATAAAAGGGGTTGTTTGCCATGGCCATATTGGTATTGATAATGCTTAAGTATGAGTTGTTTTTCAATGACTTATCCACCACCAGCACGTTGTAGTTGGTAAATGGCTGTACCATTTCTTTGCGCTCATCGCCAGTTTGGTTGTTTTTAATTTTTGCATAGGCAGGTAGCGTCATGGCGTTCAAAACTCCGAGTCCCCAGCCTTTGTTGTTTCTGCCCGAAACTTTGGTTGCATTTACAAGTTGTGTTTCAGCCGGGTTAAAAGCAATACTTTCATTATTGCTCAATGAATTGTCTGCGCTGAATTTAGGCGCAGCGCCTATTCTTCGGGAATAAAACACATCTCCTCTGTCGAACAGTTCGGTACCTTCGGTAAAGAATTGCCGTTTTTCGTCATAGTACAGCTCGTAAGGCGATAAGTTAAGTTCCTGGTCATCTGCCTGTACCTGGCCAAAATCAGGTATTACCATCATATCCAGCGTAAAAGCATCATTTATACCATATTTAAGATCGAGTCCGGCTTTGTACATAAATGACGATTTGCCATTTGCTTTGGGCTCAAAGTAGCTTGCCATATAGGGACTTAAAGACAGTCTTACGGGAGGTTTTATGTTTTTCAACCC
>JAFNAV010000077.1 GCA_017860345.1 Bacteroidota bacterium
AATGCCGGAAGCGATGCCGACCAAATCAAAGGCGACGGTGCATTAGACTGTAAAAAGTCTACATATATCACCTTTTCCTACAACCATTTCTGGGACTCGGGCAAATGCAACCTGCTGGGATTAAGTGAAGGTACCACCACCGGTCTGTACATAACCTATCATCACAACTGGTACGACCATTCCGACTCACGCCATCCGCGCGTGCGCTACTACTCAGCCCATGTATACAATAACTATTACGATGGTAATGCCAAGTACGGAGCAGGATCTACACTGGGGTCATCGGTTTTTATGGAAGCCAACTATTTCCGCAACTGCAAGTATCCCATGCTCACTTCCATGCAGGGTAGCGATGTATGGGATGAAAGTAAACAAGCCAACGACTATACAAACATGCCTACGTTCTCGAAAGAAAACGGAGGTACAATCAAAGCATTCAATAATTTTATGAGCGGGCAACACCGTTTTGTTGCCTACGGAGCAACGGGATACACCAATGCCACCACGGTAGATTTTGATGCTTATGTAGCTACTTCCCGCATGGAAACCGTTCCCGCCACAGTTAAGTCGGCATACGGAGCCAATACCTACAACAACTTTGACACCAACGAAGCCCTGATGTACGCCTATATCCCCGACAGTCCCGAAGCCGCCAGAACACAGGTGATGCAATACGCAGGACGCGTAAACGGAGGCGACCTGAAATGGACATTCAACAACGCTACAGACGACGCCTCATACGCTGTAAACACAGCCTTAAAAACAGCAGTATCCGGGTACAAAACCTCATTAGTATCGGTACAGGGCGAAGAAAGCACCAACAACGGAGGTGGTGACACAGGAGGCGGAGAAACAGGAGGTGGAGAAACAAGTGCCGATATGATTCATAATTTCAGCCTATCCGGTAAAACAAGCACTTTCTACACCATCACCGGCAACCTCTCGGACAGCAAAGGCACCGTGGTATATCAAGACATAACCATGACTCAGTGCCTGAAAATGGAATCGAGCACCAGTATTACATTTACCACCACAAGTACGGCTGAACTTGCTTTGGTATTCAACAGCGATTTTACCGGAAAAATAAAGATAGACGACGTAAACTATACAGCCGTAAATGGAATCGTAATTACTACGCTGGCAGCCGGCGCGCACAAAATAACCAAAGGCGACAGCTCCAACCTGTATTATATCAGCACGGCCTATATATCAACAGGAATAGATAATCCGAAGGCCATCACCGTAAAAACCTATCCCAACCCGGTAACCAACCAACTCAGGGTGGAAGCCCCCACAGCCATACACAAAGTGGAGATTTACAGCCTTGCCGGGAAACTATTGCAAACAGCTACCGGCAATATCAGTACGATAGGTTTCAACCACCTGTCGGCAGGTAGTTATCTGCTAAAAGTACATACCGGAAGTGGTATAAGTACACAACTTATAATGAAAAAATAACTTTCGGGTTAAATGACCCATATGCTGTACGCCGGGGCACTAATGTCGGAAAGACACTAAGGCGCACTTTAGTTCATCTTTTGAACCTTAGCACCTTAGCGTGCAGCATATAAACTATCCGTTGAGCAAAGCGTCATGTATTGAAAAAACTTTGAGCACGACCGCATTTCATTTAACCAAACAAGCATATTTGTTTTATTTTCCATATATTTAACGTCAAAATATTATCTTTTATCACATATTCCATTGTATTTTTGCAATAATATAATAACTTTGCGGAACAAAAGATACCCCTATGAAACTTATCGATTATTATCCGCAACTTCAAAAACTACACACCCTGATTCGTCTCGGTCAAACAGGCACTCCCAAGCAATTTGCACAAAAGCTCAACATAAGCCGTGCCGAGTTGTATATGATTATTGACGAACTCCGGGAGTTGGACATACCTGTGCAATATTCAAAAAAGTACAACACTTTTTATTACGAAAAAGAAATAAACTTAGGAGCTAAATTTACTTTCGGGAACAACGACTTGTTAATTAATAATTAATAGTTAATAATTAATAATTAATAATTTCCTTGATTGCTATAGGAATTATCACTCATCACTTATCATTCATCATTTATCATTCATCATTCATCGTTTATCACTCATCTCTATATCTCTCATCTCACTGAAAGCTCTTTATTCTATTAAATAATGTTAACGCTTGTAATCTTTCCACACTGAATAGCGTCTATATACAAGAACTTTGGCAAAAAGATTAAGATTTTTTTTATTTTTATGGTACTATGTATTGCAAGGTACTTTAAAAGTACATATATTTGCAACGTGAATGTGAATAACATCATGGCAGAAGGCTGAGGCAGGTTTTATTTAATCGTCTGACCGATTGCAAAAACTATTGCCGAAAAATAAATGTTGTACTGTTTTTTGATTATTAAAGAATTTATAAATATCAATACAAAATTGCCCCGCCGGGGAGAAACAAAAAGAAATGATAACACTTACTGACATTAACAAGACTTACTATACCGAAGCCACATCGCTACATGTGCTTAAAGGTATTGATTTACATATTGCCAAAGGCGAATATGTTTCAATCATGGGCGCTTCGGGTTCAGGTAAATCTACCTTGCTGAACATACTGGGTATTTTGGACAACTACGACACCGGCGAATATCTGCTCAACAACAAGCTGATAAAAAATCTGAGTGAAAAACAGGCCGCTGCTTACCGCAACGAGCTTATCGGATTTGTTTTTCAGTCGTTCAACCTGATTAACTTCAAGAATGCGCTGGAAAATGTAGCTTTGCCGCTTTACTACCGGAATATCAGCCGCAAAAAGCGTAACATCATAGCCATGGAATATCTGGATCGCATGGGGCTGAAAGACTGGGCGCTACACCTGCCCAGCGAAATGTCGGGCGGTCAGAAACAGCGCGTAGCCATAGCACGTGCCATTATCTCGGAGCCAAAAATACTATTAGCCGATGAACCTACGGGTGCGCTCGACAGTAAAACCACTGTAGATGTGATGAAAGTATTCAAGGAACTGAACGATAGCGGACTCACTACCATTGTAGTGACGCACGAAAAATCGGTGGCCGACGAAACCCACAAAATTATCCACATCAAAGACGGACTAATCGAGAATATTGAAAACCGCCGCTAACGCGATGAATAATAATTGTATAGAATAATTTATCATGGATATAATTCAGGAAATATTAGCGGGACTCAGGCACAACCTTTTACGAACGGTGCTCACCGGACTGTCCGTATCGTGGGGAATCTTTATCCTCATAGTGCTGCTTGGTGCGGGCAACGGACTGAAAAACGGAGTAACATCCAACTTCAGAGACAGAGCCACCAACACCGTACAAATGTGGCCCGGCGAAACCTCGCAACCTTACAAAGGTCTGAAAAGCGGACGTTCGCTCCAGTTTTCGGAAAAAGAAATCAATGAAGTGAATGACCTGAGCGAAACCACAGGTCAAACCGGAATTATCAATAAAAACTCTACCATTACGTATAAAAAAGAATACGGTACGTACCGACTGATAGGAGCTAATATTGACTACGAGAAAATTTTTAATCTGAAATTTGATAAAGATGGCGGTAGGTTCATCAATCAGCTGGATATGACCGCAAGCAAGAAAGTAATTGTTCTGGATCAAAAAATCGTGGACGTTCTTTTCAAAACAGAACCAGCTCTGGGCAAGTACGTAAAAGTAGGAAACATCATGTTTCAGGTAATAGGCGTCAACTCTAAAAAAGCCCGCTGGGGCGATGGGAATGCTTACATACCATTCACCACCGCTCAAACCATTTACAACCCCAACAAAAAGTTCAACAGTATAGCTATGACTGTAGACGGGCTTGAATCGGAAGAGCTAAACGATGCATTCAACGAAAAGCTGAAAAGCAATATGGGTCAGAGCATGAATTTTGACCCCAAAGACACTCAGGCTATTCATGTATGGAATGCCCAGCGCGACTATATCGAAACCATGAAGATATTTGGCGGTATAACCATATTTGTGGCCATTATAGGTATTTTCACCCTTATAGCCGGCATAGTAGGTGTGAGCAATATCATGCTGGTATCGGTAAAAGAACGTACCCGGGAGATAGGTATCCGCAAAGCTATTGGTGCGCCACCTGCTACTATTTTGCGCTCTATCATTATCGAGGCTATACTGATAACGTCCATATTCGGGTATATCGGTATGATGTTCGGGGTTGGGCTTACCGAGGTTGTAAGCTTTGTGATGGAAAAATCGGCAGCTGGTAACCCTGATGGTATGTCGGTGTTTAAAGACCCTACTGTATCGCTCACATACGTACTGGTTTCCACGTCGATATTGATTATTGCCGGTATTATTGCCGGTTACTTGCCTGCCCGCAGAGCGGTAAGGATAAAACCAATAGAGGCCATGAGAGAGGAATAGGCACTGCGGCGTATTGAAACATACCTGATTGAAAAAAAGAATTAAACAACACAACTTTTCTCTGGTTTTTTAGATAAAAAAAGATGAATAATTCAGACAAAATATCAAACAACAAACTGGGATTTATCAAGAATCTGGGCATTTTCGACCTCGACAGATGGGAAGAAATATGGATTACGATAACTCACAATAAATCGCGAAGCATACTTACCGCTTTCGGAGTTTTCTGGGGCATGTTTATGCTGGTAGCCATGGTAGGCGCCGGGGTAGCTCTGCAACGCGGCATGAATTCCCAGATAGAAGGATTTGCTACCAACTCCTGTTTTGTATGGGCCGACCGCACCTCTTTACCCTACAACGGACTCAAAAAAGGACGCGGGTGGGATATGCTCAACGAAGATATTCCGGTAATTTTAAACAAAGTACCTGAAGTACAATATCTGGCGCCAGTGCTTTTTGGCGGTGGGGGTACCAACAATGTTACACGAAACGACCTGGCCGGCACCTTCAATGTAAAAGGGAACTACCCTTCGTACAATATGATTGACGCCAGCAAAATGGTATACGGCAGGTATATTAATGATGTAGATATAGCCGAGAAGCGCAAAGTTTGCATTATTGGCGAGCGCGTATATGAGGTGCTTTTTCCTACCAAAGAGAACCCCGTTGGCAAACAGATAAAAGTCAACGGCATCTACTTTCAGATAGTTGGAGTAGGCCGGCACACCTCAAGCGTCAACATCGGTGGAGACGAACAGGAAACTGTAGTATTACCTTTCAGCACAATGCAGCAGGCCTTTAATCAGGGCAATGTGGTTCATTTTCTGGCAGTAACGGCTCAACCCGGCGTTAAGGTAAAAGATTTGGAAGAAAAAATCCGCACAGTACTTAAAGAACGTCATAACATTTCGCCCGACGACAAATCGGCTGTAGGCGGAATGAATATCGAAGACCAGTTTACCATGTTTTTGTATCTGGGTATCGGCATAGCAAGTCTTATCTGGGTAGTAGGCCTGGGAACACTCTTTGCCGGAGGTATTGGTATCAGCAACATCATGCTGGTAACTGTACGCGAACGAACCAAGGAAATTGGTATCCGACGGGCTTTAGGAGCCACACCACGAAACATCATTACCCAGATATTAAGCGAAAGTATAGTACTTACCCTGCTGGCAGGCATTGCAGGATTGGTATTCGGGGTAGGATTGCTTTACCTGGTAGGCGTAGGCCTTAGTCAGAGCGACCAGTTTTTCAAGGATCCCCAAATTAGTTTCGGGGTAGCCATTGCATCTCTGTTCATTCTATTAGTCATAGGCACACTGGCCGGATTCCTGCCTGCCAACCGTGCGCTAAGTATTAAGCCGATAGAAGCAATCAGAGAAGAATAATTAATCACAAATAATTTTTAATGAATAATCAATAATGAACAATTATCCAGACTACAATCAGGATAGCCGTTTACAAATAAAAAAAATAAGATGAAAAAGTTTTTTAGAATTCTGCTCCTCGTTCTTTTAGCATTTGCCGTATTTGGCACCATGTATTATTTGTGGAAAAAATCCCGTCCGGTAGTAAAAATTTACCAGATAGAGGAAGTTAGCCGCACCAACGTAGATAAACGCACGGTAGCAACCGGCAAAGTAGAACCCCGCAACGAAATTCTGATTAAACCACAGATGTCGGGTATTATCGCTGAAATATACAAAGAAGCGGGCGACGTGGTAAAAGCAGGCGACATCATTGCCAAAATCAAGGTAATACCGGACATGGTAAGTCTTAACTCAGCCGAATCGCGTGTGCAATTGGCTCAAATTTCTTTTGATCAGGCAACACGTAACTACGACCGCGACAAAAAACTGTATGCCGAAAAAGTTATTTCGCGCGAAGAGTTTGAAAAAACAGAGCTTCAATACTTCAATGGTAAAGAAGAACTAAAGGCGGCCAAAGATAACCTGAGCCTTACCCGCGACGGTATTTCCAATGACAAAAGCCAGATGACCAACACCCTGGTGCGTTCAACAATCAACGGTACTATTCTGGATATTCCGGTTAAGGTTGGGAACTCTGTTATTCAGTCCAACAGTTTCAACGACGGAACCACCATTGCCACAGTAGCCAATATGGCCGATATGCTTTTTGTAGGCAAATTAGACGAAACCGAAGTAGGCCGCATCAATGTAGGCATGCCTATGGATATTACCATCGGAGCTGTAGAAGGTAAAAAACTCACTGCTACACTGGAATATGTATCGCCTAAAGGTGTGGAAGAAAACGGAGCCATTATGTTTGAGATGAAAGCAGCGGTAAAAGTACCCGCCGATGTGTTTGTACGTGCAGGTTACAGCGCCAATGCCGAAATAGTACTCAGCAAATCCGAAAATGTACTTACCGTTCCTGAAAGCTGTGTAGAATTTAGCTCGGATACAGCCTTTGTGTACGTATTGAAAACACCTGAACCACAAACCTTTGAAAAACGTCAGGTTAAAGTAGGACTTTCGGATGGTATACGTATAGAAGTTAAAAGCGGTCTTAAGCTAAAAGAAAAAGTACGTGGCGCTGAAAAAATTGAAGCTAAGGTTGCCGTAAAAACTGAAGAAAAATAAGTAACGAAACAGACTTTCTAAAAAAATTCTGAATTATGCGAAAAGTAATTATCATTATAGCAGCCATGCTGGCAACTATGCTTGTTCATGCCCAGTCGAAATGGACCTTGCAGCAATGCATTGACACGGCTTTGGCAAACAACCGCAATGTAAAACAAAAAGAGCTAAACCGCCAAACCAGCGAAATAGCCTACAAACAGTCCAGAAACAACCTGTTGCCTAACCTGAATGCCTCGGCCAGCCATAACCTGCAATGGGGGCGCGCACTTACCGACGACAATACCTATACGAACTCAACATCGCTTACCCAAAGTACGAGTTTTGGAGTAGGAAGCTCGCTTACATTGTTCGATGGGATGAAGATGAAATACAACATCGATGCCCGACTGGCTGAACTGAAAGCGTCCGAAGCCGACAAACAGCTAATTGAGCGCGACATAATTATGTCGACATCTACAGCCTTTCTGCAAGTATTGCTCAACAAGGAATTGTTGCAGGTAGCCCAAAATCAGGCCGAACTAACCAATACCAAAATTGAACAACGCAAAAAGTTGGTTGATTCGGGAAAATTGGCCGAAGGCGAAATTCTGGAACTACAGGCACAAGCTGCTAAAGAAGAAGTAAGCAGGATACAAGCCGAGAACAATCTGAAACTGTCGATGCTCGACCTGGCACAAATTATGGAACTCCGGAATTTTGAGGGGTTGGATGTAGAAGTACCTCAAAACCTCACAAGCGGCGAGCTCCAACTGCTAAATGCCAACGAAGTGTACGAGAGCGCCCTCAAAGGCAGACCCGAAATAAAGGCAGCCGAATATTCACTTGAAAGCAAAGAAAAAAACGTGCGTATATCTGAATCGGGACTTTATCCAAACCTGTCGCTTGATGCGTCGTTGGGTACAGGATATTACAAAAACCAGAATATACCTTCAGAGTCGTTCGGGCAACAGCTGTCCGATAAAATTGGCGCCGGGCTGGGCTTTACGTTGAGAGTTCCTATTTTCAATAAATTTGAGACCAAAAATCAAATTAAAACATCCAAATTAGAAGTAGAAAAAAGTAAACTTCAATTGGACAATACCAAAATTGAACTGCGAAAAGATATACAACAAGCTTATTATAATGCTCTGGCAGCACGTGCCAAGTGGGATTCGGCCATTAAATCGGAGCAATCCAGCACTGAGGCATTCCGCTTTGCCAACCAGAAATACGAAGGAGGACGCTCTACTGTATACGAACTTTATCAGGCTAAAACCAACCTGACGCTGGCGCAGTCCGAAGTTATTCAATCAAAATACGAATATGTATTTCGTCTGAAAATACTTGAACTTATGAAATAACTTTCGGCAAGAAAGTGAGGGAACAAACAGTTTTAACCGGTCGCACATCTATAGCGCGACCTGAATAACTATAACATACGAAGAAAAATATATAAAAATGAACGCAGACAACATCAAATCTCAAATGCGCAAAGGCTATCTTGAGTATTGCATACTGCTTACGCTCAGGAAAAAGCCTGCTTATGCTTCCGATATTATATCGGAACTTAAGGATGCCAAACTGATTGTGGTGGAGGGAACATTGTACCCCTTGTTGACGCGTCTCAAAAACGGAGAATTGCTGGATTACCGTTGG
>JAFNAV010000053.1 GCA_017860345.1 Bacteroidota bacterium
CCGAATTGTCTTTTGATGAAGAATTTTCAGAATAGACATTAAAAATGGTGAGAATAGCAAAAACTGAAAGAAAGAATCTTTTTATACCCATTGTTAGTTTTTTTTTTGTTGTGCAAAGTAACACATTGTTAAACCGGGTATCAATAACAATTTTTAGGTATTAATAGATTAAAAGTAAACATTTGTTATTAAAATTGTAATAATTACAAAAAAACAAAGGGCTAATTGGTTAAAACCAATCAGCCCTGTTTTATTTGAAAATATTGTATGTGCGTCTAATCTTTGTAAGCCAGCCAGTAAAATAAACCGACTAAAACCGAGCCTCCTGCTATGTTTCCTAATGTGGCTGGTACAAGGTTATGAAATACAAAATCGGCCCACGATACCGGTGCTCCATGAAAAATGGCTACAGGTACAAAAAACATATTGGCAATGCTATGCTCAAAACCAATGGTTACAAATGCCATCACCGGAACCCATATTCCCAGTATTTTTCCGGTTACATCTTTGGCTGCATAAGCCAGCCACATAGCCAAAGCCACCAACCAGTTTGCACCAATGCCTTTGAGGAATACTTTGTAAAATGGAGCCGATGTTTTCGATTCAGCTATTTTGTAAACCGTATCTATCCAGGGCGAATTACTCAATACACCTGTAAGATAAGTCAGCACGTAGGCTACAAAAAGTGCTCCGGCAAAATTACCGAGATACACCAAACTCCAGTTACGCAACATGGATGTGGCGCTTATTTTTCCCGACATCAAAGGCGGAATAAAGTAAGCCGTATTTCCGGTAAAAAGGTCGGCGCCGGCTATGGCACATAGCATTAGTCCGATAGGGAAGGCTGCACCCATCAGAAAACGCTGTATGCCGGGGTTTGCTGCCGCTATACCGGGTACTCCACCACCTATAATCAGAGCCAGCAAACCTCCAATAGCTATATAGCTTCCTGCCATAAAAGCCAAAAGGAGCGTTTTGGGTGTTGATGTTGACGACTTGCTTTGGGCTACTTCACTTACAATCTCTACAATTTGCTGCGATGTGTTATAACTCATTTTTTCAAAAAATAACTTCGGATTAATTAATAATTACTTCGTTGATATACAAGCTGAAAATGTCGCTTGCTTTTTTTAGCTGCTCCGCTGTGTTTTGTTCTACACCTTCCAGATGATAAGTCCAGCCCAATGCTTTGTACTTATACTCACCCAGTTTGTGATAAGGCTGTATCTCAATTTTTTGCACATTGGACATGTTTTTTAAAAAATTCCCGAGTTTGTGAAGATGTTCTTCTATATCGGTATATTCTGGTACAAGCACATACCTCACCCATACAGGAATATTTTTTTTGTGGAGATATTCGGCCAGTTCTAAAGTGTTTTTGTTAGATGCGCCGGTTATTTTCCGATGTGTATGGTCATCAGCCTCTTTGATATCTAAAAGAACCAAATCGGTATATTGCAGTAATTCCTCTACATCGGTATTCAGAATACTTCCATTTGTATCAATACAGGTATTGAAATTCTCAGCTTTGAGCATTCTGAAAAAAGGAACAAGCGAAGCCGCCTGTAACAAAGGCTCGCCACCCGATACAGTAATGCCGCCTTTTTTGCCAAAAAATGGCTGCTGACTGCGAGCCATTTTCATTAGTTCATCGTAAGTATATAATCTGGATTTTCCTTTTTTTTCAATCGTATCAGGATTGGCACAGTAAAGGCATTTGAAATTGCATCCTTGCAAAAACATAACCAACCGAACACCAGGCCCATCGAAAGTACCGAAAGATTCGATAGAGTGAATTCTTATCATTTTTTATAATAAAAAGAAGCAATCATCTGCAAAAAGCAAATGATTACTCCTGTATTTTTGTGATTAATCACTATTTTATCTTTACATGGCTTCAAAGAAACTACGAGAGATAACCTCCAGCTGTTGAGCCTTTGTAAGTCTTACAAAGTTGACAGCATATCCGGATACACGTATGGTAAGCTGTGGGTAATTTTCAGGATTTACCATGGCATCTTCAAGCATCTCCCTGTTCAGTACATTGACATTCAGGTGGTGCGCACTTTTAGCAAAATATCCATCCATAATACTTACTAAATTTTCCTTGCGCTGTTCCGGTGTTGGGCCAAGCGTTTTTGGTACAATCGAAAAAGTATTGGAAATACCGTCCATAGAGTGCGTATAGTCTAATTTTGACACCGAACTTAACGAGGCCAAAGCGCCGTGTGTGTCGCGTCCGTGCATTGGGTTAGCTCCGGGAGCAAATGGCACGCCCTTGGCACGCCCATCGGGAGTAGCACCTGTTTTTTTTCCATAAACTACATTGGAAGTAATGGTAAGAATGCTCAGAGTTGGTTCTGCATTTTTGTATGTACCTTGCTTCTTGAGCAGCGAATTGAAATATACCGGTATTTCGCGGGCAAAGGTATCTACCCGGTCATCGTCATTGCCATAGTAAGGAAAATCACCCTCTATTTTGAAGTCGGCCGATAAGCCTTGTTCATTTCGCACTACCGTTACTTTAGCATGTTTAATAGCCGATAGCGAGTCGGCCACAATGCTTAAGCCTGCTGCCCCATAGGCCAGATTGATACGCGGGTTGGTATCGATAAGTGCCATCTGGGCTTTTTCGTAGTAATACTTATCGTGCATATAATGGATGATATTCATAGAATCAGCATACACGCGCGAAACCTGTTCCATGGCTAATCTGAAATTGGCCATCACTTCGTCAATGTCCAATACATCCGACTTCAGGGCGGGTATACCCTCTATTACCTGCTTGCCGCTTATCTCGCAGCGTCCTTCGTTGATGGCCAATAATAATGTTTTGGCCAGATTACAACGGGCGCCAAAGAACTGTATTTGTTTGCCAATTTCCTGATACGAAACGCAGCAGGCGATACCGTAATCGTCGCTACAACGGCTGCTTTGCATCAGGTCGTCGTTTTCGTACTGGATAGACGATGTGTCGATCGAAACTTTGGAACAGAACAGCTTGAATGCTTCAGGCAGTTTTTCAGACCAAAGCACGGTCATATTAGGCTCAGGTGAAGGACCGAGATTATAAAGCGTTTGCAGAAAGCGGAACGAAGTTTTTGTTACTTTGTGTCTGCCATCGGTCAGCGTTCCGCCTATCGATTCGGTTACCCAGGTTGGATCGCCGGCAAAAATCTCGTTGTAAGCCTCCATACGCAAATGACGAACCATTCGCAGTTTCATCACAAACTGGTCAATAAGTTCCTGAGCGTATTCCTCTGTTATTTTGCCTTCGGTTAAGTCTTTTTCGATATAAATATCCAGAAATGAGGATACATTTCCGAGCGACATGGCAGCTCCGTCCTGTTCTTTAACGGCAGCCAGATAAGCTAAATATACCCACTGAACAGCTTCCTGAGCAGTTTCGGCAGGTCGCTTTAAGTCAAATCCGTAGATACGACCCATTTCTTCAATTTCCTGAAGGGCTTTTATTTGTTCAGCCACCTCTTCGCGCAGGCGAATGCGCTCGTCGGTCATAGGGCCGGTAAGGTTATGTAAATCTTCGGTTTTAGCTTCAATCAGGCGGGTAGTTCCGTACAAAGCCAGTCTGCGGTAATCGCCAATGATACGGCCGCGTGCATAATTGTCGGGGAGCCCGGTAAGTATGCCCAGCGAGCGGAAAGTTCTTATTTCATTGGTATATACATCGAAAACGCCATCGTTGTGAGTTTTGGCATATTTCGTAAAAGTTTCTTTTACTGTTGGCGAAATTATCACTCCATTTTCGGAGCAGGCTTTTTCTACTACAGCTATTCCGCCATAAGGTTTCATAGCTCTTTTGAGCAACATGTCGGTTTGTAAGCCTACTACTATTTCATCTTTTTGATCAATATAACCGGCTTTGTGCGAGGTGATTGACGAAACTGTTTCATTGTCAATGGCTCTAACTCCGTTTTTCGCTCGCTCTTCTTTGATGGCATCCAAGCAAATATTCCAAAGCCGTTGTGTGCGTTCGGATGGTTTACATAAAAACAATTCATCACCATCATAAGGTGTAATGTTTCGGGTTACAAAATCACGGACATCAATCTTCTTTTCCCAGTTACCTGTTTTAAATATACTCATAACAATTTTTAAAATAATACCTTTTTGTTAAAGACAACGCCTGTCTTCAATGAGCGTGCAAAGTTACGAAAAAGCTTCGACTTGTTCAATCCCTATAAATAGGGATATTGACTTTTTGACACAAAAAAGGTGTCTTTATAACTAAAGACACCTTCTGAGTAATTCAGTTTTGTACTTATTTCCGGTCTGCTATTTTCAAACTTATACCTTCAAACGTTTGCCAGCCCGATTGGTCGGTAACGCGTAACATAAAATGATAGTCACCCGTATCTACGCCCGCAGGTATGTCAATCGTAGTTGTGGCAACATACTCTGTCAAACCGGCAGGAATGGTATACTGACTGAGAAACAGAAACGGATTTACAGCAGATTTGATGTTTTCCATATCACATTCGGTTACGGATGTACTATGCGTATGGTGGTCAAAGTTATTGTGCATCTCTATACTGTACGACCCCAACTCAATATTATCGGTAAAGCGGGCTTTGAAAGTAAAACTCTCGCCCCGGTATACCGTAACACAGTTTTGAGGAAAAGCATCTGTTACCGACATGTCAATCACGGGTACTTCTTCATCTTTTACAGTATCGGAGCACGAAAACAAAAGCAATGCGGTTATAATTACTCCAATCGCATGAATAACTTTTTTCATTTTCTTATAAACTGATTGTTACCGGATAATGTGCCGAAAAGCTTACCTCACCATCTACCGCCGGAGCTTTTACTAAGATATAATAACTGCCTGCCAACCAGTTAATTGATTTGGGTGATATGTCGTTGTCGGTAGATGCTCCCACTTTAATTGTGGCAGTGAACGCATACGATTTAGCATCCTCAAAATCATGATTGTGTAGTAGCGTAATTGAATTGGACGAACTAACCGAAGCATCGGCTATACCGGCCGTGGCCGATACCAGTCCGACGTATATTCCAGAAAGTCCTTGTATATCAGTGATATTTCCGGTAATGGTAATGCTGTTACCGGTTGTAAATGATTGTCCTGAACCTGGCGCTGAAGTAACTGTAATTGTGGGCGCACTACCATCAGCTACCGGAGCCTGAATGGTAATCTCTTCTTCAATCATGGTTTGATTTCCGTCGAGATCGGTTACATACAGGTGCAGATGATATGTACCCGCTACTGCATCAGATGGAACATCCACATGTTCATGAAAAGTAGTGTTTTTTACATTAGCATATACACCGGTATAGGTGGAGTCAAGCTCCCACTCATCGGCATGTTGCACAACTGAACTTATTTTTTGAGCTGGTGCTTCTTCACCTTCTTCTTCCTGATGAATAAGTAGTCTGATGTTTGCTATTTTTCCTGATGCAATGATTTCAGCTTCAAGATGTAAATCGCCTCCTATATAGGCGGTTTTGGAATTGTTGGTACCAATCTCAATGTTTTGAATAATAGGCGCTGTTACTTTTTCTTCGCATGATGAAAATGCTAATGTAAATGCAATAGCCAGTATAAAAATAATATTTTGTTTCATTTTCTTCGATTTTATTTATTTGTCAGTTAATTAGATTTTTAATTACTAATTATTAATTTGTTAATTATTAATTATTAATTAGTATGAATATAGGTATTTCATAAAAAAACGGAGGCGCCCGAAGTAGAGCGAATTTTTTTTGTTGATATACGATGGATTGTTGCCTTGGATTAATTTGTGAGTACAGCAATACATCTATCCGCTGAACCGAGAAAGTGTATTCCTGCGGAAAGGCGGCAAATAAATCAAAAGCACATATTTTACAACTTTCGTTCTTCGAATCACAGCAGGATTGATCTTCCGAACTGCACGAAATGTTTTTATGCTCCTTTACAAAAAAATGTAAGGGGATAACTACATCGAGCGATACAACCGAAAGTAACCAAACGGCGCTGATAAAAAATATATGTCGGCGAAGAATTTCCAATGATGTGTTTGATTATAAAAAGTTTTAAATGTCTCCAAATGGTACCTGAACTGTCAGTATCAGATTTCGTCCTTGTCCCGGAACTTCTATCAGTCGGTAAAAGCTGGTATGATCATAATAACGCGTATTCAACGCATTATTCAGCTGTAAGTTCAGCTCTGCCATGTGCTTTCCAATTTTCAGAGTTGTTCCTGCGCTAACGCTAATCAGTGAATAACCGGCAGTTTTCTTCTCTGGTGGAACTCTATTGTTTTGATCGGCAACTAATTTAAGATCTATTCCTATTTCGGTCTTGTTGAAAATACCTTTTGTGTCCGGCGAATATTTGAATCCGATATTTGAGGTAAGGGGAGGGGAAAAGGGGATGGTATAACCCTTTTTGGCTCCTGATAGCTGTACCGAATAAATATATTCGGCATCAACCGAAAAACTGAGATGTTTTACAGGATTATAATTAATCAGCAACTCACCACCTGTCCTGAATACCTGGCTCTGGCTGTAATAATACACCTGTTGTGCCTCGTAATAGTCAGATGTAGGGTTCAGATAGATGTAGTTCGGAAAATAGTTGACAAATGGGGTAATTTCCGCATTCCAGTTCTTTCTTTTTAATATCAGCCCCAAATCCAGTTGGTACGACTCCTCGGCACGCAAAGTAGTATCCCCTTTTTCGAAACGATACATGTGATAATTAATGCCGTTTGATGATAATTCCTTGGCTGTAGGTGTTCGGAAACTTTTGCCGATATTCATTTTTAATACCGTATTCTCGCCCTTACGGATTGCACCTACACCCCAGCTAAAACTTCCGAAGCTGCGTTTCAGTTCGCTGGCACGTTGCATGTAAGTGTCCTGACTATTATCCTGTGGTGTCAGATACCAGTCGTAATAAGCATCTGTATGGATATTACCCAAATCATATCGTAGTCCTGCATTCACCGACCATACTTCCGAAAAACGGATATTGTCATGTATAAATACCCCGCTGGTGTTTGTGCTGAAGGCTGGTAATATAAAGCCCCAGCCACCTGTACTGTTGTTCTGACTTTCAAAGTTCAAACCGGTAGTAAACTGATGCTTATTATGAATCGGAAATTCGAGTTTTACATTAGCTGTCAGGGTGTTTTTATTGTAAAGCCTTTCGAGCGAATCCTTAGGAACGGGCATATAGCCGTGAGCTACAGCTTCGGAAAATTCCTGCCGGTAATTGTTCTGGTATCCAAGGTCAATGTTTAGTTTATAATCGGTAATCATCCACGATGTGTTGCTCAGAATTTTTAAATGATTCACCTGTTGCGACGGAAGGTCAATATCCCGGTTTGATTTATCATAATCAATCGTGGAATTTCGTATTTCCAAACCATGTGCATTGGCAAAAAAACCGCTTTTCGAGAAATTATCCGATATACTCAGATGCGTTGATACCTGATTGCCCAGATAGCCCAGTATTAAACTGCCGTTTCTATCGCGACCAGCCGTATTGCGTAACCTATTGTTTTTCAGCTTAAAATAATATGTCATATAAGAGATACTGTCGGTTGGCACCCGATAGTCGGAGTAATCGGTATAAGTAATGTGTGTTTTAAAATAAAAGTGATTATTGCGTTTAAACAATTTAGCCGATGCACCATATAAATTGTTGTTGGTCTGCGCATTGAGCAAAACACTACCACCAGCCGATTTTTTAGCCGGCGTCGATATTTGTTTCAGGTCAATAACCCCTCCAATGGCATTAGCCCCATACATTAGCGATGCGGGTCCTTTAATAACTTCCACTCTTTCTACCGTAAACTGATCTATTTCAAGGCCATGGTCGGCACCCCATTCCTGAGCTTCGTGCTTTATACCATTTTCGGCTACTACTACCCGGTTAAAACCAAGTCCGCGGATTACGGGCTTTGATTGTCCGGCACCAATATCCATAGAACTTACACCCGGCAACCTGCTCAGGGTCTGCATCAGGCTTCCTGACAGATGTTCTCTTACAAATGCGCTGTTTACCAGCTCTGTAGCAAGCGGATTTTCCGATTTCCGATTCATTGCACTTTGCATCACTGTAACTTCGGTAAGCTCTTTGTTGGCCGAAGTTAAGCTAATGCTTAGCACTTTATTCTGATTCAGATAAACGGTATCTTTCTCATTTTTATATCCTAAAAAAGAGATGTTGACAACATAACTGCCTGCTTCAAGATTGTAGAACCTGAAATTCCCTTTACGGTCGGTTGCAGTGCCGGTTTTCCCATTTTCCAATACCACTGCGGCTCCGTTTAGCGGATGGTTATATTCGTCGGTTACCGTACCTGTAAGGCTATATCTGCTTTGGGCATGTGTGGTGGTGGTTGTATATAAAACTACGATTAATAGCAATACTTTGATGAGATGTATATTTACTGATTGCATTTTTTGCATTTTCCTTTAATAATAATGTCGCTCTCGGTGCACTTATAGCCCGATGGCAGATTGTATTCAGGTATCTTTACCTCTTCCAGACAAACAACCGAATGACACTGTTCGCAAAAAAAATGAGCGTGTTCATTTTGGTGCTGATGACCGTGATCACAATGATTAATGCCATATTTAACCGTCGTATTGTCAATCACAATTTTATGAATAATTCCGGCTTGTGTCAATGCTTGTACATTCCGGTAAAATGTAATTCTATCATACATTTCCTGCATTTCAGCTTTAATTTCGTTTTCTGAAAGCGGCTGATTATAGTTTACTAAAGCATTGATGATGGCAATTCTGCCGGGCGTCTTTTTTATTTCGTGCAGTTTTAGAATTTCGGTTGCATTCATGTTTTTTGTGAAATAAAGATACAAATGAAACAATGTTGCAAATATAAAGTTTATAAATGATATAAAAAAATAAAAAAAAATTCTTTTGAAAATGTTTTATTGCATTCTAAGATGTAACGAAACATTAATACAATTATCTTTTTTGATTGAATTTAAATAAAAATATGTTATTTGTTCAATTGTATTAACTGAATAGAACTACCTTTGTGATACAATTCAAAATCTGTTATTTAATGATATAATTCTGAACTTTTCTAAAGCCATACTTTACGAAAAATCATTTTAAATCATTGATTAATAAAAAATTATTGATAGGATGAAACAAAAATTATCTCTGATTCTCTGTTTTGCTCTTACCGGTAGCATTTTATTGGCCGGCAACGTAAAACCCACAAAAAACGTGATTGTAATGATTCCCGATGGTACATCGCTAAGCGTATTATCGGCATCGCGCTGGCTCAAAACATATCGCAACGAAGGTACAAAGCTGGAAGTTGACCCATATTTATGTGGTACGGTAACTACTTTTTCGTCGAATGCCCCTATTGGCGACTCTGCGCCTACTACTTCGTGCTTTATGACCGGGGTTGCTCAGCAGGCTGGCAATGTGGCTATATATCCGGTTACGGATCCCGGAAACGACCTTATAAAACTGAATCCTGACAGCGCATACCAGCCACTGACTACCATACTTGAAGCCATGAAAATAGAGCAAAAAAAGGCTGCCGGTTTGGTATTTACCTGCGAATTTCCACATGCTACTCCGGCCGACTGTGCTTCGCATACCTACGACCGTAGTAATTACAAAGTGATAGCTCCGCAGATGGCTTACAATAATCTGGATGTGCTGATAGGTGGTGGAAATGATTTTATGACGGACGATATTAAGCTGCATTTCAAAAACAATGGAACTTCGCTTATTCAGAACGATAAAAACGCCATGCTGAGTTTTGACGGCAACAAGCTCTGGGCTTTATTTGACAAAGAAGATGTGCCTTTTGATATCGACCGTGATACAACTGCTATCCCGTCGCTGGCGCAAATGACCTCCAAGGCTCTGGAAGTTTTGCAGAAAAACAAAAATGGTTTTTTTATGATGGTAGAAGGAAGTAAAGTTGACTGGGCTGCCCATGCCAACGATCCTATTGCTATGATGACCGAATATCTGGCTTTTGATAAAGCTGTAGGTGTAGTGATGGATTATGCACGCAAAAATGGCAACACTACGGTTATCATTTTGCCTGATCATGGTAATAGTGGATTCTCTATCGGCCGGAATGCCATGAAAAAAACGTATACTAAAATGACACTTACCGATTTATTCGGGTCGGTGGATAAGTATAAACGTACTGCTACGGGGCTCGAAAAAATTCTGCTCAATACTAAACCTACTGAGATAAAAGATGTATTCAAGCAATTTACAGGTATTGATTTAACCGACGAAGATGTGTCGTTGCTTTTGAAATCGAAAAACTACAAGGCTGAAAATTATATGGAGGTAAGTCATAGCGAAAACATGACGCATTACATTACCAAAATAATGAACGACCATAGTACATTTGGCTTTACCAGTGGTGGCCATACAGGCGAGGAGGTTTTTCTGGCAGCTTATCATCCTAAGGGTGATGTACCCAAAGGAAATGTAAGAAACAAAGAAATTAATGATTATTTATTCAAAGCATCCGGTTTAAAGAAACCGTTGAAACAAATAACTTCTGAAATATATGCCCGCCATACCGATGTATTTAAAGGGTTGAACGTGACTATCGATAAGCAGAATGCTACTATGCCGAAATTAGTGGTAAAAAGTGGCGCTAATACCCTGATAGTTCCTGCATACAGTTCGGTGGCTACCCTCAATGGCAAACCGCTCGAATTAGGATCGGTGGCTGTGTATGTTGATAAAACGGATTTGTTTTATTTGCCGGCAAAGCTCAGAAAAGCGTTGTGATACTTGAAAGTAGAAGTTTTGATAGACAGAGAAGCTGTATAGTTTTGAAGCAACTTTCGCCGAAAAAATAAACAAATTTACTTCTGATACAAAAAAAAGCTGAAAATCAATCATCTGATATTCAGCTTTTTTATTGTTGTGTAGTTATTCACTTTTCAAAAACGACCATTTTTTTGTTCGTACGGAGATTGCATAACAAATCCCAATCTCGTAGTGTGAACCTCTGCGTTCATGCCCGGTATCATGATTTCTTTTTCCTGAGCATAGTGCCAAAGTACTTGGTATGCCATAAGATATGAAATATCGAAGTCAGTGCCATCACAATACCAAAATCAACATGTAGCCACATAAAAGTGCCATACCAGTTACCAAGTACATCGTAGTTGATCTGGAACACAAGTACAAGCCCTAAAATGCCCGAAACAACAAAGGAGATGAGTAAAATTACATTCCAGATTTTTCGGTGAACACTGGTTTTGTAGATTTTAAATTTGGTGAGCAACCAGCTTATCAGGTAAAATACAATGGTTGCTCCACCTACCTCTACCAACGGATAAACCGTATCACGGCTTTCTTCCTCATCCGGGCTTACGGTTGCAGGCTTGTTATTTTCGGTCAGGCTGTCTTCAGCAGCAAACCAATCTTCATCAACTTCAGCAGAGTCAGCCTTAGTTTCGGTATTGTTTAAATCACTAAAACCATCGTCGTTTTTGGAGTTCTGAGCATACAACTGCTCATTAGGTAAGCTTTGGGCATTCGAATTGTTTATAGCAAAGAAAAAAATCAAAGAAAGAATCGATATTGTAAATTTCATTTTCAGTTAGTTGCGAGCCGGTTTATTTTTTCTTTTTAGGCATTACCCTGATTCCGTTTTCAAGCAAAAAACGAACATTTTTTTCAACAGCTTTTGCCGTAAGTGTAGCGCCGGTATAGCCATCAATTTCTACTTTTTGGGCTTCTTTAATTGTTTTATTGTTCCATAAATCGAAAAATCCTTTTTTTTCGAGCTTGGTTATATAGCTTAAAGTTTCCCAGTGCGAGAGTAGGGCTATTTTTCTGATAATCATTTTAGTGTCGGTTATTATCAACACGGGTGTGGTGTTGTTATATCCAATTATATCTTTACAATACGGAGCGCTTGACATGGCATATCCGATAGTTTTACCTGAATTTCCGATAATTCTGAACCAAAAATCGTTTTCTTTTTCTACTTTTTCAGCGTTGGGATATATGCTTTGTACTACTTCCTTATTACTAATTTCGTGATAAGCTACTCTACCTTGCTTTTGTTGAGCATAAGCCGTGAGACCGGCGAACATTAAAATGTAAAAAAATATTTTTTTCATCTCTAATACTTGTTGTTAAACTGTTGAAGATAAGATTGTTGATAAATATTTGCTCCTATTGTAAACCAGAGCGGGTTATAAACCAGAGAAGTTATTACACCTCAGATATGACTATTAAATAACGAATGACAAAAGTAATAAAACCTATCCATATGAGAAATCATTATTTTATGGGATATATTAATTAATATCTACCACATTTACGGTAATCAAATTACCTAAATATAGGGATAACACAGCAATATAATTTTATAGAACTTTGCACTCAAATAGCGATTATTTAAATTTTGGAAACATTTGAAATTTTCAATAGTGAGTTTAAAATCTCCTGTTGAAAATTGAATACACCAAACAACAGCGTTCGTAATGAGGCAATTTATTCTATATACGTTTATTTTTATTTTTTCGGAGATGCTTTATCCACAAACTTTATTAACGGGTAAGGTGCTTGACAACAAAACCCGCTTACCTATAGAATATGCTGTAGTATCTGTTCCCGAACGTGAATTGTGGGCTACGACCAACGAGCGCGGCGAATTCAGAATAAACCTCGTGGGCGAAGATAGGTTTACGCTGATTATATCTTGTTTGGGATATGTGAAAAATACAACTATCTACGAAAATAGCTTAAACTTAGCTCATAACAATATTTTTTATTTAAAGCAAGATAACCTCCAACTCAGCGAAGTGGTGGTTACTGCTCAGAAGCAAAAAAGCGAAATTGCTACCACATACGCCATCGACCGTAATGCGATTAATCATATTCAGGCTAACAGTATAACAGACGTAATGGCACTGTTGCCGGGAGCTGCTACCAGTAAATCTTTAAGCCTTACATCGGAACAACGCATTGGCATCAGAAGCCAGAATGCCACTGAACTGGACAATGCCAGCTTTGGAACGGCTATCGAAGTAGATGGTGTCCGCATGTCAAATAATACTAAGTATGGCGGGGGTTTGACCAATAACTCTACTTACACATCTGGTGTTGAGGGAACAGATATCCGGAATATTTCCATGGCTAATATTGAATCGATAGAAATTGTTACCGGGTTGCCTTCGGTGGAGCATGGCGACCTCACAGCCGGTATGGTAAAAATCAATACAAAGAAAGGAAAAAGTCCGCTGGAGATTGAGATAATCAACAAACCTTTTATCAAGTCATATTCAGTGCAAAAAGGCTTTTTATTAGGTAAAAATGCTGGTACACTGAACGCCTCGGTAGAGCATACAAGTTCCATCTCGAACCGTGCATCACCTTACACTACTTACAATCGGAATGGAGTGAATCTGGCGTATCAAAATACCCTCAGATTGATGACAAAACCGGTGATTCTTACTTATACCCTTGCCGGGAACTCAGGAGGTTATAATTCCGAATCAGATCCTGATGCATTTACCAGTACTTATACAAAAATTAAAGATAATGTTTTACGTAGCAGTTTAAAGCTCAATTGGCTGCTGAATACATCGTGGATAACGAATCTGGAGTTTTTTTCGTCGGTAAATTACTCGGACAAGCTAACTGAGAAAAAGACGAATCATTCATCGTCGTCGGCTGTGGCGGCTATACATACTACCGAAGCAGGGTATCATATTGGTACTAATTACGATGATAATCCCGAAGCAGCTATCTTAATGATTCCGTCCGGATATTGGTATGATCTTGGTTTTGATGATGATAAACCTGTAACTTACTCGCTGGAACTGAAAGCAAAATGGAATAAGGAAATCGGAAAAGTTTCCAATAAAGTTTTGCTGGGTGCCGGGTTTGATTATGCCGGAAACTATGGCCGGGGCGTTTATTACGATGATATGCGTTATGCTCCTACTTACAGATCGTATCGTTACGATATTCAGCCATTTATAAAAACACTGGCTTTATATGCCGAAGACAAAATAAACTTTCCGGTTTTGGGTCGGGATATGCAGGTACAGGCTGGTGTACGGGCAGATATTGTAGCTATACGAGGCTCGGAATATGGTGTAAGTACAGGGCTTTCGCCGCGTATCAACAGCAGATATACCATATTGGATAGAAGGAGCGGATTTATAAGCAACCTCACGTTTTATGCTAATCTGGGCGATGCGGTGAAGTTACCTTCGGCCAACATACTTTACCCTCGTCAAACGTTTACCGATAAGCCGGTATTTGCTTCGGGGACTTTATCTGACGGCTCGGTATTTTATGCCTATTATACACAGCCTGAGCGTCTTGTGTATAATCCTGATTTAAAATGGGAGCGCAACCGGAAGTCGGAAATCGGGATTGACATGAAAACCAGCATCGCCCGTATATCGCTGTCGGCCTTTTACGATCGGACTTATAATCCTTACAAGTATGTCAGTAGCTATAGTCCATACGAATATAAATATACAGATAGAGCAGCTCTGAATGATGTGCCTATTAGTTTTGAAAACAGGGTTTTTAATATAGATCAGCAAAGTGGTGTGGTTACTGTTTCAGACCGTTCCGGTACTTATGCTTCGCAAGAGCTGGCCTACAAAACCCTTCGTCAGTTTAAATCATCCACCTATTACGCTAATGGCTCACCTGTAGAAAAAAGCGGTATCAACTGGTTGATAGATTTTGAGCAAATTAAAGCGCTGAAAACTTCTGTCAGAGTTGATGGAGCCTATTTTCAATACAAAGGTCTTGATAAAACATTAGAAGTTGACTGGCCAACCTCGTCGAACATGAGCGATGGTAATCCGTATAAATACTTAGCTTATTATGTTGGCCCGGCATCTTGGGCTAACGGTTCGGAAACAGCTAAGCTTACTACTAATGTTACGTTTACCACCCATATTCCTGCGGTTCGTATGATTTTCACACTCCGTCTCGAAGCATGTTTTTATGATTATAGTCAGAACCTGAGTCAATATAGCGGCGGAACCCGAAGTTATGTAATTGATAACAAGGATAGTTTTGTGCCGTCAACAAACAATACCAATATTTACGCAGGTAATGTATTTGTAGCTACTTATCCGCTTTATTATACCACTATCGACGATATGGATACCCAAATTCCTTTTCTCGAAACATTTTTGTGGGCCAAGGATAACGATAAAACCCTGTATGATGAATTGGCCAAAATGGTATTGAAATCCAATTACAACTACTATTTCAACGCATCCCGTAACTCTGTATATTACTCAGCCAATATCAATCTGACTAAAGAAATTGGTAATCATGTATCGCTCTCGTTTATGGCCAATAATTTTTTCAATAACATGAAGCAGGTAACCAATAGTTGGACAGGGAGTAATTTATCGCTTTATCAAAGTGGTAAGATACCTCAGTTAAGCTACGGTATTTCTTTAAGAATTAAATTTTAAAAAAACAACTAAATATTTGAAATAATGAAAAAGCTTTATTTTTTTATAACCTTCGTAGCGCTGGCAGCAACACTGTTTTCGTGCAAGGAAGATGAGGTGATTAAAACCTATGAGGTGAATGTACAACTGTCATATCCTTCGGGCTATGAAACAGCTGATAGTGTGGCGGTAACTTTGACCAATACAATTAGCAAATCGAGCTACACATTAAAAACCGACGCTGACGGTAAGGTAACTTTTCAGGTTCCGGTGGGTGCTTACGAAGCCAGTGCCACTGAAAGACGCTCAGAAGGGGGTATCGGTTATAATTTTAATGGTTTGGTTAGCGTTACGGTAACTGATAATTGGGTGCCGACCACCCCGGTTAATATCGAATTAGTGGTATCCAAATCATCACAATTGGTGATTAAGGAGTTATATATCGGCGGGTGTCAAAAAGACGATGGCTCCGGCGCTTTCTCCAGAGATCAGTACGTTATCCTTTACAATAATTCGGATTACGATGCTTCGCTGGCAAATGTTTGTCTTGGTGCTGTGGTGCCAAGTAATAGCAATGTCACCAACAAAGATTATGTAGATGGAGCACTTTCGTACACCGACTGGATTCCGGCTGGTTATGGTATCTGGTATTTTCAGAATGAGGTAACGCTGGCTCCCGGCAAACAAATAGTGATAGCTTTAACCAACGCTGTTGACAATACTGTAACCTACAGCAAATCAATCAACTTTGCCAATGCTGAATATTATTGTACTTACGATATTGCATCAGGTTTCAACCATACATCTTACTACCCGGCTCCTTCTATAGCTATTCCGGAGTCACATTTTTTAAAGGCTGTCCGATACAGTGGTGTTACTGCTAATGCATGGTCTTTAAGTAACACTTCGCCGGCATTCTTCATTTTTGCTCCGCAGGATGTGACCCCGGTGGATTTTGCAAACGATGCTGATCGTACAAATCTGTATGGAGGTAGTTCTACACAGGCGCGAAAAAAAGTTCCGCTCGATTGGGTAATTGATGGAATTGAGGTATTCAAGCAAGGAACTACAAATTACAAACGTTTGTTAGCCAGCGTAGATGCAGGTTATATAAATCATATCAATGCTCAGGGTTATACGCTCTACCGCAATGTGGACAAAACGGCTACTGAGGCTATTGCAGCTAATGCCGGCAAATTGGTATATAGCTATACCGGTGGAACTACCGACGTAACCGATGGAACTACTGATACGAGCGGTATTGATGCCGAAGCTTCTTTTAAAAACGGTGCACGCATTATCTATCTGGATACGAATAATTCATCCAACGATTTTCATCAACGTAAAGTAGCTTCGTTACGCTAATCATCAGATATGCCATTTTACAAAATTCTCATACGGTTTAAACTTTTAGTGGTCTGCGCAGCTTTTAGCTGCGCAAACCTTCCTGTTTTTTCGCAACTTTCAGACTATGCTTTTGTTGAAAATAAAAACTCGTGGCTATCAAGCGAAAATCCGGCAGGTATAAATGCTTTGGATACTGTAAAAATAACTTTTGCGGAAATATATCTGAACAAAGGAAACGGAGAGTTTAAAAACTACTTTGAGTCCAATAACAGTTTTGAGTATGGCGTACTAACCGAATCGTATTACAGGCTCTCAGCGAAAAGTATTGTATCGGGTAAAATTTTGTATTCCAGTTTCGAAGGTAAAAACATGGGTGTCTCTAATTCCATAGATCCGTATTACAACCCGTTTGATATTGTAGAATATGCCGATAGCACGGCGGGTACCAAGAAAAAAGAAACTTACTACCTCGAAGGAACGTTAAGTACCCAACTAACCCGTAGATTGTTGCTGGGCCTGCATGCCGGATACAAAAATATAAGCTATTACAAAATAAGAGACCTTCGCCATACAAACGATTTTATGGATTTGAATGTGAAGGCGGGCGTACAATATAATTTCAACAGGAATATTGAAACCGGTTTTCATTATGCGTACCGACGCTCTACCGAAGGAATTTCCTTTCAATCGGTTGGCAACAAAGATCAGCAATTTAATTCGCTGATAAATTATGGGGCTTTTTTGGGAAAGCAGGAACGTTTCGGGGAGAGTGGATATACCAGTTCATCTGATAATAAACCATTTTTCAATAAGTTTCATACAATCGGTTTTCAGGTAAACCTTTTCCCGTTCCGTAAAATTTCATTATACAACGAGCTTTCTGCTTCGACGCGAAGTGGGTATTACGGCAAAAATTCTTCAACCTCTATTCTTTACACCGAACATGAAGCTACACTGTTTCACTACAAGGGTATTGTATCCATTAAAACTCTGAATTCGCTTCATAAACTGGAACTGGTTTTTGATACCGAAGATCTTGTGAACAGGGCAAATGACTTTCGGGAGGAAACGATTGAGGGAGGAAATACGGTTACGGTTTACATAGGCCAAAATAAAGTGCTTAATCGTACTGTATCAAACCTGAAATTTGGTTATAGTGGTAATTTCGGAATTATAAATAATTATCCTTCGTTGGAGCTTAAAGCCCAGGTCGATGCCCGTATTAGTGATATTATGGCTGTAGTTTATCCTGTTTATCGCATGGAGCATATCAATAAATACACTGCTACGCTATCGGCCGGAAAAAATATATTTTCAGGAAATAATATATATACCGTTTTTGGTACAGCCGGTTATAGTTTTGGTACCGGCTATGCTGCCAAAGATGGACTTTATAACAGCTCGGCCAGCGTGTCAGTATTCACCATCGATCGCTACCTTTACCGCGAATACGAATACCTGACAGCCGCCCGCATCAAAGGAGAGGCCGGATTTCGTTATACCAAAGTATTGCCTGACAGGAAACTTAAATTGTATACCGAACTCGTTTACGGATATACACGGGCTTTTGATGTGAGTTACTTAGGCAACTCTTATGGCGAACTGTCGGCCAGGCTGGGATGCCGGTTTTGAAACTTAAAAACAACAAAGACTTAAGCAAAGCATTTATGATAAAACATGTGTCTAAAAAAATAATTTTCAGTTTATTGGTATTCTTAATAGCAGGGAGTGTACGTGCCGACGAAGGTATGTGGTTGATTTCAAATATCGATTCCACGCTTATGTCCAAAATGAAAGCATTGGGACTGAAGCTGAACAGTTCACAAATTTACAACGAAAAGCAAACAGATATCCGCAGTGCTGTGGCTATGTTCGACAATGGCTGCACCGGCGAGTTTGTATCGTCCAACGGACTGCTTTTTACCAACCATCATTGCGGGCGCGACAGGGTGCAGCAACTCAGCAGCAACGAAAAAAATTATATGCGGGATGGCTATTGGGCTAATCAGGCAACTGAAGAGCTACCGGTAAAAGGATTGACTGTGAAGTTGCTGATTCAATCTAAAAATCTGACATCGGAAGTAAAAGAACTGTTGAAGAAAAGCACTTTCCGTAAGGTGATGAATGACTTGGAAAGGCAATATTCTGATAGTATTTCAGGATATACTGCCAGTCTCGATGCCTTTAGCGACGGGAGTTATTATATTTCTGTTTATCAAACTTTTAAAGATGTAAGATTGGTGGGTATACCAGCCGAAAGTATCGGAAATTTCGGCGGCGAAAACGATAACTTTGAATGGCCGCGGCAATCGGCCGATTTTGCAGTTTTCAGAGTATATGCCAATGAAAATAATCTGCCGGCAACTTACGCCCCCGGCAATCGTCCTTACCGTCACAAAGCTTTTCTGCCTGTTTCCCTTCAGGGAGTAAAGAACAATGATTTCGTAATGACCGTAGGTTACCCATTTAATACAGAGCGTTTTATTTCCTCGTATCAGCTTAAAGAAGATCTGGATGTAAAAAACAAGGCAACTGCGCTTGCTAAAGGAAAATATGTAGAAGTACTTGAGCGCGAAATGAATAGCAGCGAAAGTGTTCGCTTAAAATATTCGTCGAAAAACTTCTCGGCAGGTAATAGTTATAAGTTGGCAGCCGGTTTGCTCAAACAGGTTCAGCTCAGTCCGGCATTTTCGCAAAAGCAGCAGGAAGAGGAGGCTTTGAAACAATGGATTCAGGCCGATACCACCCGTCAGAAAAAATACGGTCAGTGCCTGGCTACCCTCGAAAAAAACTATGCGCTTCAGCATGATGCAAAATATGCTCACGCTCTGCTTACAGCAGCTCTTTTCAGTGATGCGGCCGTTTTTGGTATAAGAGCCAGACAAATACTGACTAAGCTTGAGGACAAGGAAATACCTGAAATGAATAAGGCGGTGGAGGGTTTCAGAGACTTAAGCTGGTACGGCAAGAAGTGGATCAAAAGTACCTGCCCGGAATTTTCGACTTAATCAATAAACAGTACAAAGGCGATATTGACTTATATGTTGATAATCTGTATTCAAAATCAATTTTTACAAATTCTGAAAGTGTTGAGAAGTTTTTGAAGTCGCCAAAAATGATTTATCGCAACGACCCGCTTTATATATACGGTACCGAGGTGTATAACAAACTGATAGAGTTGAAAAAATCGGTAACCGATTACGGAACCGAAATACGCAAAGCCGAACGGCTGTTTACACTGGCTATGCTCGAAAAAAATGCTGGCAAACACAGTTATCCTGATGCTAACTTTACCATGCGGCTGACTTATGGCACTGTTGGTGGGGCTACCCCGCGCGATGGTATCATCTACAAAAGCCAGACTACCTTACAGGGAGTAATTGAAAAAGAAGAGACTACTAATTACGATTACTATGTTTGGCCACGACTGAAACAATTATTCAATGAAAAAGACTATGGAATTTATGGTTCAAATGGCATTATGTATACATGCTTCCTGACCGATACGGATATAACCGGCGGTAATTCCGGTAGTCCGGTAATCAATGCTAAAGGTGAACTGACCGGAATTGCTTTTGATGGAGTGCGCGAATCATTAGCCGGAACTTATATTTACGAAGCTGATAAAAACAGATCGGTGAATGTGGATATACGATACGTGCTTTTTATTATCGATAAATTTGCCCGAAACAGCTACATAATGAATGAAATAACAATCAATAAATAGTAAAAGAAATATGAAAAAACAATTCAATTTTAGAACTGCGCTTGTAGCAGTAGTACTCAGTGTAAGCTCGTTTATGATAGCTAACGGAGCTAATCCGGTTTATACCGTGGATCAGTTGGTGGCGCAAACTCCTGACTTGGTGGGACAAACCGTAACTGTAAAAGGTACCTGCGAACATGTATGTACATCCAGCGGTAAAAAGATTTTTCTGGGTACCGAAAACGGTAAGCTGTTCCGCTTTAACGCAGGCGATAAAGTGGATAAATTTAATCGTGCTGCTTTGGGCAAAGATGTGACTATTACTGGTGTGGTTACCGAAAACCGCACTTACATGGCCGATCTCGAAAAACTCGAAGCACGCTTGACTGAAGCAGAAAAAAAGAAAGCTGCTGCTGCCGAACATTGCTCTACCGATGCAAAAGCTAATGACGAAAACACAGAAAGCACACCTCTTCAGCGTGTTCGTGCTCAGAAAGATAAGTTATCCAAACAAATAGCTGCCGGAGGGAAGGACTATCTGGCATCGTATACTGTGAATGGATGTAACGATTATTCGTTTGAATAATTGATAAATTACCTTTTTTTCGTACTGTCTTTACGACTTTGTGGCTGAAACACTACGCTGCAAAGGCGTAAAGGCATTTATTTTTCATAAACGAAAACTCAATTATTTATAATGAAAAAATTCAATACGATTTTTCTGCTGTTGTTCAGTATTCTGATTGCTACGGCTCAGGAATATAAGCTGGATGATAAAATTCCGGTTGACAAAGATATACGTATCGGTAAATTAGACAATGGTTTTACGTACTATATCCGCAAAAACAATAAACCTGAACAGCGCGTGGAACTACGACTGGCTGTGAATGCAGGCTCTGTTCTCGAAGAGGATGACCAACAGGGGTTGGCACACTTTGTTGAGCATATGGCTTTTAATGGCACCAAACATTTTGCTAAAAATGAGCTTATTAGCACGTTACAATCATTGGGAGTGAGATTTGGAGCTAACCTGAATGCTTACACCAGTTTCGACGAAACGGTATATCAATTATCCATACCAACCAATAACCAGGAATTGCTGACCAATGCTTTTCAGATACTTGAAGACTGGGCACACAACCTGTCTTTCGACCCACAGCAAATTGATGGCGAGCGTGGTATTATTACCGAAGAGTGGCGTACGGGTAGGGGAGCCGACCAGCGTATGCGCGACCAATACCTGCCTGAAATTTTTTATAACTCAAAGTATGCTAATCGTTTGCCAATAGGTAAAATTGATATTGTTCAAAACTTTAAGCATGAAAGGTTGATACAGTTTTACAAGGACTGGTATCGTCCTGACTTGATGGCTCTGGTGGTAGTAGGTGATATTGATGTGGATAAATATGAGCAAATTATTAAAAAGCAATTTGGCTCAATAGCGATGCCACAAAATCCGAAAGAACGTAAATTTTATCCCGTTCCCGACCATGCTGATACCCGTTACGTGATTGTATCTGACAAAGAATCAACTCAGTCACAATTTATTATCTATTCCAAAAAAGAACATAGCACCCAGCTTACCCTTGGCGATTACCGCGATGGTTTGGTGGAAAGTTTATATTTATCTTTGCTTAACGAACGTTTCAACGAAATTGCCCCGGGAAGCAATCCTCCATTTGTGTCGGCACGTGCCTCGGCTACTGGTGTAGGGCGTACCAAGGATGCCTTTGCTGTTTCTGGTCGTGTTCGTGAAAACGGTGGTGTGGAAAAAGCCATGCAAACCGCTTTGGAAGAACTGGAAAGAGTACGCCGATACGGGTTTACTGCCTCAGAGCTCGACCGGGCCAAAAAAGAAATGCTTCGTAGCTATGAAAGAGCTTACGAAAATAAGGATAAAACGGAGTCGGGACACTTGGTGGGTGAATTGGTACGCAATTATCTCGACAAAGAAGCCATTCCGGGTATTACGTTTGAATATAACTTCACCCAGAAGCAGTTACCTACTATTACTTTAAAAGAAGTAAATGCTTACGATAATACTCTTAAAACCGATTCAAACAAGGTAGTAGTGGTTTTA
The DNA here is from genome assembly GCA_017860345.1 of Bacteroidota bacterium. Classification (GTDB taxonomy): domain Bacteria; phylum Bacteroidota; class Bacteroidia; order Bacteroidales; family Paludibacteraceae; genus Paludibacter. The sequence goes on from JAFNAV010000053.1 coordinate 22,580, forward strand.
GGCACTGAAAAGAAAAACGACCCTCTTCCTGATATTGCTGCTTTAAAAAGTGCCGTGGCTAATGCTGCGAATGCCAGCTTGCAACCGTACGAGGATAGAGCCGTAGCATTTGTATGGAAAGGTGATGATAAACTCAAAACAGGAAAAATTGTTGGTGAAAAGCACAATAAGGCGTTCGGATACACCACTTTCACATTATCGAATGGGGTAAAAGTAGCTGTAAAGCCAACTGACTTTAAAAACAATGAAATCACGGTTACTGCTTACAGTCAGGGCGGACATAGCCTTTATTCTGACGAGGACTATTACTCAGCTATTTATGCTTCGATGCTGGTAAACGAAAGTGGAATAGGCGGACTCAGCAAAACTGAGCTCAACAAAGCGCTGGCGGGGAAATCAGTTTCGGCCAGTATAGTGTTGAATGCTAATGCCGAAGGTATTAAAGGTCGTGCCACGGTAGACGAACTGGAAACTTGTCTGCAACTGTTTAATTTCTATTTTACTCAGCCTACCATCGATAGCACTGTTTTTAATACTTTTATGGCTAAACAAAGAGCCAATCTTTCAACAATCATGCTGAATCCGGGACGTTATTTTGATAAACAAATTCAAACTATCATGAGCGGAGATCATCCGCGTAAAGGAGGTATTCCTTCGCTCGACGACTTGAGTAAAATGAAACGAGATGTTGCTGAAGGAATTGTGAAAGAACGTTTTGCGAATGCTGCCGATTTTAGTTTTGTGATAGTAGGCACTGTCGACACGCAAAAACTGAAACCGCTACTCGAAAAATATATCGCCTCACTACCATCGACTCAAAAACGTGAGCAAACACGTGATTTAGGTATCAGAACACCTAAAGGCAATATTGCTAAAGATTTTTTCAGGGGAAAAGAAGATAAAAGTTCGGTTAACCTTATTTTTTCAGGCGAAACAAAGTATAAACCTACAGATAGTTATCATCTTAGTTCGCTTAACGAAGTATTATCTATCAGGTTTCTTGAAACTTTGCGCGAAGAAAAAAGCGGTGTGTATGGCGTTCGTGCTACTGGTAGTGTTGTAAAACACCCGTATGCAAATTACAAGGAGCAAATCAGCTTTCAGTGTGCCAGCAACAATGTTGATAGTTTGATTCAAGCTGCTTTGGAAATTGTTGAAAAAATTAAAAAAGAAGGTGTTGATGCCGCTACACTCGAAAAAATTAAGAAAGCACAGAAAAATAGCATTGAAGTGAGTGTGAAATCAAATAGCTATTGGGAAGGCGAGTTGCTTAATCAGGCTGTTTACAATATAAAGCCTGAAAGCTTCGAAGATGCTCTGGCTCGTATCAACAAACTATCTTCAAAAGATTTACAAAACGCTGCCAAAAAGTATTTTAATAGCAATTATGCTCGTTTTGTATTGTATGCCGAGAAAAATTAATCATTAGAAGTTCATAATTGGCACAAATCAAAACAGACTTTCCGAAAAATTCGGAAAGTCTGTTTTTCGTTTATTTCATGGAAATCTGTCAATCAAAATTTCCAGCCTTTTACCCGCTGCTGTTCGTCCCAAAGAGTTTTGTACAAACCATTTGC
>JAFNAV010000022.1 GCA_017860345.1 Bacteroidota bacterium
AAAACTATAACTACCATCACTATGGATAGTCAGAGAGCCAACCGATGAGATGTTTACTGCTGAACCGATAGTTTGCGTGCCCGAAATACCCGAAATGGTGTAACCCGTTACCGTCAATGCGTCGCCATCAACATCGGTATCGCCTGTGGTTGAATTTTTGATTAAGCCATTGCTTTCTGTTACCGTTAAAGTTACATCTTCGTTGGTCGATGCTACATCATCATTGGCAACAGGAGCCGTATTGGTAATAGTAACTGAACTCGCTACTTTAATATTATTACACCCTGCACCACTTGTTCCTCCATTACATTCAACGTCCGGGTCAGTTGGTGTTCCCGACACATAACTTGTAGCATCAATATCGGTAATATCGGCAGGACGGATAACGTATGCCCTTGGAGCTAAAGTACCATGCACTAAAGCTGAACCTACTGTACCTGTAATGGTATAAGTCACAGTTCCTCCATTAGTAAGGTTAAAATCAGAGGTTAAAACATTTGTTCCAACACCTGCGACATTACTTTCAGATGCCGTTCCAATGGTTTGCGTAAATGTATGTCCTGTAATTGTAAAACCTGCAGGAGCTTCAAAACCAAATTTTGCCCCTATAGCATCTTCAGTAGCTCCAGCGCCGGCATTATTGATATTATTAACCACAATTGTATAAGTAACTGTATTACCTAACTGGGCAGTGGTAACATCAGAAACAATGCTCTGCACTGCAAGGTCAATTTTTTTAATTACAAAAGTAAGGCCACTTGTGGTCATTTGATTACTGGGGATATAACTCCATGTGTCCAGTATTGATTCGTTACCAAAACTATTATTAAGACTTGTAGCCAGACCATAATTATGTCCATTAGTATTACTTGATACACCGGAACCAGAATTATTGTTGATTTGAGGACTTGACGGACCGGTAGTATTCGAAATTTTACTATCATCCCAATAAACAATATCTTTGGAAGGAGAGTATAAATCTAACGAAGGTGTGGTTGGGTCTAACAATTCAATTTTCACTCCATTCCCGTTAAATTCCATATCACAAAAAGGAAAATGTACTTCTGCAGCAGTAAATTTCCCGACAATTTGTATGGTGGTGCTTTCCGTTACCGGGTTTCCTGACCCATCTTTGCCATCCCACAAAACATTGTTATCTCCTTCTACACAATAACCTTCCAATGTCCTATCGGTAAAACTTCCTCCAAACTGTAAAATTACTTTATATCTTCCTTCTACATTTGAAACGAAATATATATAGGCTCCGTCCGGACCAAACACACCTTCAACTTCAGATTCGGCTCCCTTTATTTTCAGATTATTTATCTGGGGTAATGTGTTTATGCTTTTTCTTAACCATATATTATCAGGAGTAGCACTACCACTATATCGATTTGCTGTCTCGGGCATATCTGCCGCAGGCTTGGAAAAAAATATTTTATGAGTTATATCGGTTCCATTATCAAGCAACCGTGGATCACTAATTTTAGCTAAAATAGTAGCTAAAGTATTTCCATAGCTATTACCATTCACATATGTTTCGCTTAAATAACTGGGGTCTGTTCCATTTTTAATCCCCTTGCTGTTTGAGAAAATATTAAATCCTCCTCCTACTAAATTATCGGTACTAATCTGGTATACATAACCAACATTAGTCAACACATAAACCTTGGAATATAAACCCGGAGTATTAAACGGCATATTCAAATTCAGGGTATTGCAAAACACACGACCCGGAATAATCGTTGCAGCATTCGCAGCACTCCCAACCGATATATCAAATGCTGCAAGCAGCGATCTATCAGCATCACCACTAATCGCAATAGGTTGCGTCCAGGAATCATTTGCCAAAATTGGCCCATAACCAGTTATGTTACCGGCATTAGGGTTTGAGGCAGCTGTAAATTCAACTTTCCAGACACCCTCCTCCGCAGCAGTAACAATGTGATTATATGGCAAATAGCCGGAAGGATTTGCAGATGTTCTTGGTCCGGCTAACTCCTCAGCTCTACTCGCTATTAATCCAACAGTTGTACTGGTACCCGAGGTGTAACTATTACCATTTGGTGACCACATATTAATTGTGCCACTATAAACGGGTATAGTGGAGGATTGTTTACCCTGAGCACTTGAACCTACATACAAGGTTTCACCTGCTTTGAGGTATACATACATTGTACCTGAGGTTGGAAATGGGTCATATCCAGCTGACCCACCGGTTCGTATCTGTAATGACGCTCTATTACCGGAAACTCCATTAGGATAAAGATTTCGACTTCCGTCAGCCAAAAGTTGAAAAACTGATAATGAGGTAAAAAACAAAGAAAGGAAAATCTTAAATTGTAAAGATCTTATCATAAACTAATAATTAATATACATAACATACCAAAACTAAGCCTTTTATGACAGAGAGTTTAAGCCAAATACAGCTCTGATCACAAAAAACAATGAAAAAAAAACAAGCAACTTGATTTTTATCAAAAAAAGAAACTGATTATAAAAAAAAGATGAAGATTTATACGTATAAGTTTAAAAACAAGACACATATAATACTTTTATAGTAAACAAAAATATTTTATTATATCTACAATTTTAAACTCTCTACATATTAACAAGGTGTAACAAAGTAGCGTTTTTAAATTAAATAACAAAAAAAACACTACTTTTTATATAAAAAATGTAGTATTTTATATTACAAACAATATAAAACGTATTTTGTTCATTACGTTTATGCTTTAAAAGGACTTTGAGAAAAATCTCCGGTAGCATTATAAGTCCATACCGGCTCACCATCAGGCTCTGACGCGGATTCCAGTGCCAATGAAATATCATTATCCAACACAATAATTTCTATTTCGGGAGCAGCATATTTTCTCGCTGCTCCTTCTTTGTTTTCATTTATAGTATACATCTTTATATTATTGATTTACTACGATTTTATTCACTATTCTATTATTTTCGGAACAAACGAGATGCACAAAATATACACCAGCCGAAAACGTTCCCCTTATTTCGGAACGGTGAGATGTAACAAATTGATGCGCAAGCTTCTGCCCGAGTGCGTTATACACCGACACATAAGTACCTACAGGTAAATTCTGATCTGTTTCAACAACAATAGCATTCATTGAGTTAACATATACCTTAGGCTTATTTAATTCATAATCATCTACTTCTGTTGTTTCAGAAGAAGATCTGAATTTTATTGCAAAACGTGATTTGGTTTCGTTGGCATCGGAAGTAAAACTGTATGTATTATTCTCCGTAGTTAACGGATACTGAACATGTGTATAATTATCGACTAATATCAGTGGCAATGAAAGTTCGTTTGTTAATGCACTAATCTGAAACTGTCCGGCTTTTCCGGGACGGAATCCTAATACAAACTCCTGACTATCTTTAAATTCGCCAACACAATTAATGGTCAGTTCTTCTCCTCCATTCAAAGTGAAAATTTCAGGGATATTGCTGTTTTCATTTTTCATTTTCGGAGCATCATAATAATCCATACCTTCCTGAGCAAGTGGCGTGGCCAGCAGTATGGCTTCGTCTGAATTAGTTCCATTGGTTACCTTCAATCGGATTTCCTGCATTTGAACTTCAACTTCGGATGGAGTGCGCAAGCGATTTGAAAGCAAAGACTGGTCGCGATGTGAACGTATAGCATTACTGAGTATCAATGTACCAGTATGTCCATCGGCATCTACCCGCACCCAAAAGCCCTGCATAGGCGGAATATACTGGTTTACAACACCATTAACTCCTACCCCCGTACCTGTAAGTCCGTTGTAAGTATCGAATACCATTTGCCCGTCGGAGGTACGGGTGCGATACCAGATTGTAGAAGCTAAGTTTGTTTTAACCGCAGCATTCCAGTCAATATACGATGGGTAGGGATTGCTAATAAGATTGTAACCACGTTTGGCCGCTGTATTTCCGGTACGGCTTGGGTGTAGTGTGATATCACCATCGTGTAGTACACCCGAAAACGAATACGTGTTATCGCTACCAGCAAGAGTTACATATCCGGTACCGGACACAAGCGGAGTTGTATTATCGGTAATCTGAACATAAGCAGGCGGATTAGATGTTTCGGTGTAAAAAGCCAGTTTATTGGTGGCACCCGGCGCAAAAACGGCGCTTGTTGCACCACTTACAGGTGTTCCCGTATACCAGTGTCCTGCTTTAAGAAATTGCTGTACAGTGGCCTGAACTGATGAACTGGCGCTACCGGAATTAACAAAAGTAGCTGTGCCATTAGCATCGCTACCAAGCACAAAGCCTGCTACGCCGGCATTATTGGTAACAGAGGCTGCTGTGAGCTGTTTGCCCGAAGATACAAGTAATTTTGCTCCAGACTGCACCTCTATCTGGTTCTGAACAGTAAGATTTGAGAGTAAAGTGGCCGAAGGAGTTCCTGTGCCATTTACAACCAAATTGTACAGAGGTACCGCACTGTTGATGCGAATATTGGGACTACCTGATGTTGATGCATTTCCAATTTGGAGAGTACCTCCGGTAATATTGTATGTTTCGGCAAGATTCTGGTAATCGCATGCAGCGGCAGAGGCCTTTTGCACGATAATACTTCCTCCACTCATGGTGAATGAAGAACCTGTAGTACCTATGCTAAATGGAACTGTGGCGTACGATGAGTTAACAATAAAGTTTCCACCACTCTGTGTATATGATGCTGTATATGCTCCATTGTTGTACGGACCAAAAAATCCGGTAACTGTGACTACACCACCCTCAATAATAAATTGGCACACATTGCTATACGAATTCAGATATGCAAATAACGAATTGCCTGCTGAATTACGGAAAAGCCCTTGAACATAAACTGACTTCCCGGATAGATTAATATCTCCTCCATTGTTCCATAATCCATCATTGCTGTGTAATGTGGTTCCACTCTGAAACGGCGTAATGGTGGATGCACTCGATAACTTAAACGTTCCACCTACAAATTCCATCGGCGAATTCCAGTTTTGCGCCGGAGCATTAAGCGTTATAACCGATGTAGCTTCTAATATGTTGGATAAATATTTTTTATTCATTCGCAACATATAAAAATCGGTCTTAGCTGTGCCGCCTATAGTTTGATTTTCAGTTTGATTATCGAAACTAACAATACCGATACCGCGGTTAAACAAGCCATGATTTGTCCAATTTCCATAAACCGATAAGGTTTGAGCCACACTTCCATCCATGCTAAGCTCAGCACCATTTTGAATCGTAATATTCTGACATGTAGCACCCGAAGCCGATATAACCGGACTATTAGGAGTACCTGACGGTATTTCCACATCGTTGGTAGAAGTAGGCACGAGACCTGCCGACCAGTTTGAAGGTGTAAACCAATCTGTACTTACACTGCCTGTCCACTGGTTAGTTCCGGATGCCTGCCATATCTCCACATCGTCGATACAAACACCACGACCATAGTTAGTAGTTCCTTCAAAAGCAATATAGTATGTTGCCGATGAGTTGGGCAATTCTACTGACTCCAATTTCCAGATTGTTATGCTATTGGTATATTCGGCCAACTTTACCCATTCAGATGTTAACGATGTACGGTAATAAATTCTTAAAACATCCTGATTGGCTGTTCCCCAGTCGGTTTGCGTATGCCAGAATTTTAAAACCGGTGCAGTAGCTGCTGATAAATCTAAGGGTGGTGTGATAAGCTTGGTAGTTGAAGAAGTCCAGCTTCCCGAAAACAGACAAGCATTTTTAGTTCCTGTACGAGCCGAAGTTGGATAAATTGAGCCTGTATATCCTCCGGTTTGAAAACTCCAGTCTTTAGGTTCTTTTACATATTCCACTGACCAACAGCCAGGCAACACTCCCCCTTCAAAACCTTCTGTGAATAAGGCCTGTGAAACTGACGAACAGCTTGTGGTACCATTCGCGGCAGCTGCCACTGAAAAACTGCTACCATCGGTAGCCCAAATCTGATAATAATATGTTGTGGATGCCGACAAACCAGTATCATTAAAAGATGAAGCTGTACCGGAAAACACAATCTCACCATCGCCAAACAATGTTCCGCCCGCCACCGGAGTACCAAAGCTATTGGTAATATTCCGTGCAATAGTTACCTGTGCGCTACCTAACCACGATAAGTTTATTTGATTGGCGCCAGCGGGAGTGGCTTTAAAATTTTGTATTGAATTTATTGCCGGACAACCATTGAAACACAATGATATAGACCCACCACTTTCAACAATATTAGTCAATGGATAACCGGTATTATTGCCTGCCCACGATTTTGAACTGGGTGTACTGACATCGGAAAACTCAGTTTTTCCGCTTGAGCCGGGGAAAGGACAGCCGGTGGAATTAATAGTTCCGTAACTGCTTTTATCCGAAACAGTAGTTGGATTAACAGTGGCACTTGCACATACAGGATAAAAGCCCTGTGGAGCTGTTTTATTGGCAGATAAATCCCAGTATGATTTGCTGTAATGATAAATCATTAATCCGTGACCGGGACAAGCAGAGTTAAATCCACTTTGCTGCCGGTTCTCAATCAGGAAGTATTCGTTGTCAGTAGTGGTATTATAGCTATACACCACCGGATTGGTTGTTATATCAGGAATAGTGAGCGTGGTTGAACCAGTAAGTTGCACAGGCGTAACCCAACCCGCTCTGATTTTTTCAAACGGATTAAAATGCGGAGGTTGAGATCCTGACGGAGTTCCGTTATAAACGCCTACATCCATCAAATCCCAGTCTCCATTACCAGAAAATGAGCCTCCGGTTGCGTAATCAGTATCGTAATAATCCGGAGCACCGCATACATGTCCAAACTCATGGCAAATCACCCCAATGGTAGTTAATGTCCCATCGGCATTGAGTTCATTGGAGCAGGAGTATTTTGACACTTTTTTTCCATCAAAAGTTTTTCCGGCAATACCTCCGGCATGTGGCCATATCGTATTGTCAATTCCCGAAGAGGCTTCGCCGTAACCGGCGTAAATGATATAAACACCATCTACCGAACCATCGTTGTCATTGTCGTATTGCGAAAAATCAACACCATCTGCATCGGCTTTTTCACACGCCTCGAGCATAAGCGCTCCGGCATTGATATCATCTCCGTTAGCATCATTAGCTCCATAATACGCCATATTATAATCGGCTTTATAAACGGAAGGAGCTACATCAGTACGAATGTCGAACTGTCCGTAAGATTGCTCCAGATAATAATCTCGTACCGAACCATGAGCACCCAATAGGCTAAAATTCTGCGTATTCATCAGGTCTACAAAATTCTGCCTGGTGAATGTAAAACTATTATCCTGATATTCAATCAAAATCATCAACAGTTTTTTGATTCCCCGGGGCGTAAACACTTTTTTACGGCTGTCTTTATTTGCCGATATTTCGGTTGGCGAATTAAAAAACTCACCAGTATCTACCAATTTGGCAGAACCGAATTTAGCTTCCCAAACTGATTTTAATGTGTTTATTTGTATCTGACTGAATACAAGCTTTTTCTGTAATCCCTTGATTAGTTTTTGCTCAGCGGTTACGCGTTTATCAGGCTCATGAGCCAATATCCCCGACGATTTTAAATTACCTGATTTATCCTGTACAGCATATTCCCAACCGTTTGCACCGTTGCTTACCAAGGTGTAACCATCTGTAGTTTCGGCCCATCGGACTTTTTCATCGCCTTTGAGCTGAATAGTTATTTTTGAACCATCGGGTTGTTTGTATTGGATTGGATACGGATAAGCAGGCACTGCAGCCACGCGAAAAACCAACACAAAAAGCAGGAATAAAATCAATAGTAATTTATGAATCTGTAATTTCATCTTTGATACCTGTTATTTTTATTAATAAAAATGGGTATGCAAAATTACTGATTAAGCAAAATTTCTTACAAAAAAATATCTATACAAAATCTATACAAACTTGTAAAAAAATCTATACAAAAAATTTTGGGACAAAAAAAAATATTTAAGTACTACATATATGAAAAGGAAGTTAAGTCAGGCTTCAATAAACTAAATTTTCGGCAACTATCTGTTAAGCCAGATTGGTTAGAAAATCAACTAGATTCACATCAGGCTTCAGATTCATTTTTTTTCGCAGACGATACCTTCCTACATCAACACTCTGATAGTTTTGCGAGGTAATAGTGGCTATATCTTTTGAACTCAGGTTTAGTCTTAACAAAGAGCAAAGTCGTCTCTCACTGGGAGTAAGGTCTGGAAACGATTGATTCAGTTTTTTATTAAATGACTCATGTACACTCTCAAAACGGTATTCGAACTCTTTCCAGAAATTCTCACCCGTATTGAGACTGAACTTATTCAATGCCTTTTTTATAATTTGGGCGCCATCAATATTTGTATACTTGATTAACTCTGACAAATCTGCTACAAGACTATTATTCACCTCGCTAAGCTGCACCAGACGTAAAGTACCGGAAGCCAGCTCGCGTTTATTTCGTTCAATAATTTCGTCGTGCCTCTCTTTCAGCTCCGAAACATCGGTAAACATGCACATTATTCCTTCGGGCAAAGCGCTGGTTCCGTAATAAAGCGATTTTGAAATCATGTATTCCACTCCATTATAGTTGTATTCATACTTTATCTCTGCTTTATACGTTCTCAATTTTGCATCTTGATCTTTGTGTAAAACAGTATTGGATGTATCGAATATTTTGTATAGATAACTTCCGGTAATTTGATGCATGGAAGTGCTTATCAAATCACAAAACCGCTCATTAACCGAAAGCACCTCTCCCTCAAAGTTGTAAAACACAAATGGATATGGCAAATTCCGAATCAGTGTTTGAATAAATTTGTTATTTTGTTCAATGGCAAGTAATCTGTTTCTCAATTCTTTGCGAGAGTCCGAAAGACCGAGCATAGACTTGACCCGGGCTATCAACTCTACCTTATCAACAGGCTTTCGGATATAATCTACTGCTCCCGAAGATAGCGCCAGTTCCAGATTGTCGGAAGTAGTCATTACACCGGTACACATAATCACAGGGATATCTGCCGTTTGTTCCAGACTTTTGAGTTTCGCGGTTAGTTCCAAACCATCCATGCCGGGCATTTCCCAATCAGTAATTATCAGATCCGGGCATTCGTTGATTGCAATCTTAAGCGCCTGTTCACCATTCAGAGCCTGATAAATAACATAAGGTTGGTTAGAGTCAACAATGCAATTGAATATCGATTTGATATTGTCAATCTCATCGTCTACTATCAATATTTTGTGTAGTGTCATGGGGTGGATATTTTCTTAAATTAAATAATTATCAAAAAAATCACTATTTTATCTGTTAATTCGACATTTTAAAATGCTTTCGTATAATGTTTCATTGCCTGAGTCTATTGCTTTTACCAGATGTTCTTTCCAACGGCTTACTTCCTCGTTGGTTCGGGAATCTATTTCGGCAAGTATAACACTTAACTCTGTTATCTTATAAATTTCGGTTTTCTGCAACCGGCTTATTTGATGCTTAATAAGTTCAAAACTTTCTACCGACAGAATAACATCATCGCTATCAGGACTATAACCAGACTGCAACATTTGATTAACAACACTCTGATTTTGGCACAGGGGTAATGTAAACCAAAAAACCGAGCCCATATTTAGCTCTGATACCACATCAATAATGCCCTTATGAGCGTTAACCGCCATTTTACAATAAGCTAAGCCCAAACCGGTTGAACTAACCGAACCGGAATCCTTAGGTTTAATCTGAAAGAAACTATCGAATATCAAATGTTTTTTCTCCGAATCAATACCTATACCATTATCGGCAACTGATATTTTAATAAATGATGGTATTGATTCGGTATCAAAAAGCTCTGCCATCAGCCTCACTTCAGCGTTGTTTGGAGAATATTTAATTGCATTGGTGAGCAGGTTTTCAAACACCCGCACAATTATATCGTAATCTACATCTACCTGCCAGCTTTTGTCAATGTGGTTGGATATAGTGATATTTTTATCGCCGGCCAAAAAATTGATATTTTGAATAGCCATCTGCGAAATCTCAAATAAATTACTACAACTCCTGTTAAGCACCACTTCTGCCTCTTCGTATTTGTAAACATCCAGCATATTCAATACAAGATTCAACATTTGTTTGCCACGATGCTTTATCCTTATCAACTGACTTTCGGGCTCGTAATCAGGAGCATTAATTATAGCATTAATAGGATTTTTAAGATCATGAACCATCATGCTTGTAACTCGCTGTTTGAATCGATCTAATTGCAAAAGCTTTGTATTGGTCCGTAAAAGCTCTTCCGACTGCGTTTTTATCTCCTTTGTTCGTTCCTCAATAACCTTCTCCAGCTTTTCCTTTTGCCTGATTAGCCTGTAGGTATAAAATTTCACTGTGAAATATAATACCAACGTAACAAGCAGTATATAAGCAGCAAAAGCCCAGATTGTTTTGTACCAGGGTGCCTCTATCACAAAACTAAAGGTGGCAACATCACTTAATACTCCATAAGCATTTTGGGCTCTCACACTGAACGTATAGCTTCCATCAGGCAAATTGGTATAAGTTGCCTTACCCTCATCCGACCAATTACTCCATTGTTTATCAAATCCTTCAAGCTGATACTGATACATCATTAAATCGGCATCTTCAAAAAACAATGCTGAGAATCGAAATTTCACCGAATTGTTTGCATAATCAATCTTTGGTATCTGATTTGGATTTTGGTGAAGCGACGCCACACTGACCTTCCCATAGGTTTGGGAATGAGCTCCGGCAAATAAAACAGAATCGCTACCTGCTACAACAGAACTTATAACAACATTGAACGGTTTTTTATCGGTATGATGCTTCGATAAGTCATAATTAATCAATCCGTTAGGAGTACAGATACTAAGCGTACAGCTATCGAGTAATCTCACATCTTCAACCAATGAATTCAGTCTATTGAAGCTACAGGTGTCATATTTTTGTTTCGAACCATTAATCTGAGCCAGAAACATGGCATCGGAAACTACAAGAAACCGATTAGTATCCACTTCGAGTAAGGTTCCTACGTAATCGTCGATGGTTTTACCCAGCAGTTTTGAAGGTACGAACCTGATTAGCGAATCCGGATCATTAACATCCGGGGGGAATACAGGCGTCAGCAGCCCTTGCTGCGTTGACAATTGCAATTCATTTTTAATCAGAAACGCACGGGTACGCGCAATATCTTTTATACCATTACGCTCGCCAAGCAATGTAATCCGGTAATTATAAATATCATTGTTCAGAAAACGTACAAAGTAAACTCCATCGAGTTGAGTATTCATCCATAAATTACCATCTTTATCACATACAATTTTTCTTATTTTTTCAGAAATCCCCCGAAAATTCATTAACTTCCCAGCCTTTACACCCGATGAGTTTGGGCTGTCGGTAATCTTCACCACATCTACCTGATCTCTCATTCCAACAAAAAAGATGTTATTAAATACCGGATGTGTTGAAAAACAGTGTGCTTTCTGTGGGCCCTCAATCTTGTATATTTGACGAGTTTTATGCCCATCAATCAGCCATATACCATTACTACAAAGCGCATACAAACGATTATTCAGCACCTGAAAATCCCAACACTCTTTGGTATTTTCTCCAATTTTAAGAAATTTACTTTCGTTGATATTTTTCCGGGTATCAAATGCAGGTAAATAAAAAATTCCATTTACTGTGCCTGCATAGTATACGTTTTTAAATTTATACGATGAGAAAACATTAAATCCAATATCCTCACGGTCAGTAAACCTTTGAGCCGGATAGGCAATATCCACTTTAGATACTCCATTGGAAGTACATACCCACAGGTTTTTTTCCGCATCTACTTCTATTTGGTATATATTTCCGTTAATCAAGCCATTAGCTTTACTTACTATCTGCAATATATCGCCATGATTTGATATGATAATTATTTTATTTGACTCTGTAGTTATGGCATACCGCGTATCATCTATGAGGGTTATGTCTAAAACATTATCGGTATTTAATAATTCTTGTACAGGCCAGTCCAAACGAACAGGCTTATTACCATCAAAAGCGGTAGTACACAGCCGTTTGTTATTATCAAGCACCAACCACAAATTATTCCTGTATCGGGTGATGCAGGAAAAAAGCTCCTTACTGACGAGCAGTAAGCGATTTTCATAAAGCAATTTTACTCCATCGTAAGTAGGAAGGTAAAAACCATGCGTAGCCGGATAGGCTGCTTGCGCGGCGAAACGGACAGGAATAACCTTCATTGTTGAGCCAGTATAGTGAAAGACGTATTTGTTTGAAAAGAAAAACACTCCCTCAGCGGTACAAAACACGCTCCAAATATCCTGAAACTTTATTCCGAGATTTATAATTTTTGCCGATAGAGAAACATACATCATCTGTCCATTTGAGCCCGGCTTAAGATAACCAAACTCATTGGAACCACCTACATATATGCGCCCTAAACCATCTATTGCCATGGAGCGAACTATAGAGTTGTTCCTTGTCTCTATTCTCGTCCAGGTCTTACCGTCGAACTGCACAACTCCTGTTCCATCGCCCAAATAAACCATTCCACGTTTATCCTGTAAGGTGCACCATATTTGCGGTCCTACGGTATTGACGTTATCAAATTTATAATTTTTTACAAACGGCGTACCCTCTAAAGTACTTACTGGCAGCGAATATGCAGCGACAAAAAAGCTGATAGTTGTACAAACAAAAATTGTTCTTATACGTGACATATCGTTTTTTTTATGCTTTATATATAACTTATTTGAAATATTTAAAAGCCTGTTTTATCCATCTAACTTCTATCATACATTAAAATATTATACCAAGCATAACACTATAGCACAGCACTTTACGTATTTTAAAAGAAATTGGATTATAAAATTATATAATTTTTGATAAATATACACATCAATGTCGTAAAAATTACCATTTTGTGTGATATTTTTTACAGCAAATTAAATAATTTATCGATATTGGTAGGTAGCTTTTTTCAGACGATCCATAACAGAGATTCCTACCCCTTTTTCTTCGACAGGGGCTATGTAAATCTGCGTAACAGTCGTGTCGTCTTCCATTTCGTGGAGACAGGTAAACAGGTGAGCGGCCACTTCGAGCAAATTGGCCGTATGAGAAGTGTAAATAATTTTTGCTGCCTTTATTTCGTGCAGGGCGGTAGTATGCAAAATCAGTCCGGAACCTTCGGGCAATTCGAACTGATTATCATCGTAAAAATAAAGGGGCTTGCGCGGCGAGTAGTGGCTGTTGAGCAAACCGGGCGAACCAACCTTATGGTTGTGACTGGCAATAGTTACGTTTATATTCAGTTTTTGCGATATGTCTTCGGCTGTAATTACCCCGGGACGTAAAATGGTACATGTTCCGTTTTCAACAAGTACTACTGTAGATTCAATACCCACCAGATGTTCGGCATCGTCGCCTGCTATCAGGTAGTCAATATCCATTTGCTGCTTGGCTACGTGCTTGTAACTTGTAGGGCTTAGCTGACCAAAAAGGTTGGCACTGGGCGCCGCCACCGGTACCCCGGAGAGTTTAATAAGTTTATGAGCTATGGCATGAGCCGGCATGCGAACAGCCACATTTTCCATTCCTGAAGTTACAAGTTCAGGCACTAATGCCGACTTGCGGTGAACAATGGTGAGCGGACCGGGCATAAACTCAGAAGCTAAAGTATATACCAACGGATCGACCGGATTTGAAAAAAGCTGACTAAGCTGACTTATATCCGATATGTGAACGATAAGCGGATCGAATGATGGACGCTTTTTGGCTTCAAAAATACCGGCAACAGCCACCGGATCGAGCGCATTGGCACCCAAACCATAAACTGTTTCGGTGGGGAATGCAACCAATCCACCGTTACGCAAACATAATGCTGCTTCGTCAATCTGCTCTTCGGTAATTATTTTCATCGGCTCGTGGCGTCAAGTAATCCTGCCAATAAGTATGGTTTTATGGCGTGGTCACTTATTTTTTGCGGATACAAAAGTACAAATTATATTCTGTACTTTTGCCCGCATTATTATTAAATTATTCCGCACCAATCATAGCCTCATAGTCGGCTACCGAAGCTCCATTCAGGCAAGCTTCAATAATTTTCCTGCCAAACGGATTGAGTTCCGGCGTGAGGTATTGTACCAGCTCTTCTTTGAAAAAATCGTACAACTTTTCAGCTCCTGCATCGTAACCGCCCAATCCTACTTCATCCTGCTTGTACACTTTCAGAAAGCGCGATGGAATTTTGGCTCCTTCAATAGTCAGATAATTAAGCTCATACCCTAACAGCGGGCAGCGCGATGCCTGATACTGATCCTGACGAAGCTGCGCATTACCTCGTCGGGTAAGATATTCACGCATAAGTAGCTGAGGTTTAAATCCTACTTTCCATACTCCTATAAACTGGTTGGGCACAAGGGTATAACGGGTATTGGGAGTTTGCAATATCTGCTCAAGCAACATATTGGCATGATGCACCCTTTTACCTGTTGCAAAAGGCCAGTACGAACCTACCCCTTCGGAACCCATGCCGGTACCTCCCACTATACTTGGGTTAGCATGGCCCCGCGGCGACACCAACCGCCATAACCAGGCCAGTGCAGGCGGAAGCAAATGGAACATTCCGATGATTCCGTAATTCGGATTTTCGGCCGAACTTGGCGGTGTACGCACCCCAAAGCTACGTACATCTACCGACACCGGAGTACCTATCACATTGGGTACAACCTCACGGGGAAGTATCACCCGTGGATTAGGACAGGGCTTGCCCGGTGCATCTTCTGTATGATCCCAAATCAATACCGTAGAATCGGGGTTCGATTTCAGATTAAGAAACAAAAGTGGTTTGGGAGGCTTAATTGTTATTTTTTCAAGAAACGGATCATCGCCATATTCGTTAACGCTATCTACCCTTATAAACCAGGCATTTTCAGCATCGAGCACGCGCAATTTTCCGTTATTATTCTGAAACGATGGGTGGCAAATGGCCATATCGTCGGTTACGGGATTGAATGAGGAGAAAAGCGGTAGATTAATTAAACGCTGCTCCCCTGTTATTTGATTCGTACCAATCTTAACCTGACCGTTGGGCTCTCGCAATATGTGCTGTAGCATCTCGCTTTTTCCACCACCACTGGCTCCTTCGTGCATGAAGGTAGTAATATTATCGTACGGACTAACCGCCTGTACTGTAGAACAATGCGCCGTAATCCAACCCTCGCGTTCACCTTTGGTAAGCAATGCTCCATAAAGTCCTTTTTTGGCACTTGGTCCGGGATATAGATTGTACGAAAAAATTTCATGACGATCTTCAGTGCGGTTATGAACCACAATTTGTTTTCCATCAAAATGCGTGTGACGGAATGTTGGGGCTACGTATATCACCGATTCAATTTTAAAATCGGCCGGAATACTGGTTGTAGGTACCAGCACCTGAAGCATGGCAAGCCCCATAGCAAAGAAACCGGCATTGGCAGGACAAATGGCTATACCACCCACCCCAATACCTTCGCGACCAGCAAAATAGAGAAAAACTCCTAAATCCTGATTTTTCAACCAATCGAAAGTTTCGGCTTTGAGTGAACTAAAATCGTAACCAAACTTTCCTTTAAAAGTATCTTTGTCAGTTGGAAATTCGTCGGCAATGGCCATTGTATCCGGGTCGCGGCGACGCATGTAAGGATCGGTGTAATTGGCCGAAATTCCATTGTTGACCTTGTGAACTATGGCTTCGGTATATACGCCCTTGCCGGGAATATCGTACTTAACCTCGTACACATTATTGCCTTCGCCACCTACAGCAGCCAGGGCAAGCTGTTCCACCGTATCAAACACGGTATAACTTTTACATGCTGATAACAATGCTGATAGCTCAGGCGGTATCTGTATACCAGCGTTCTCTAATTTTGAAATAAACTGACTCATAATGTTCTTATTAACTAAAACAACTACCTTTTTTTACCAATATTTTTTTATATATATTTATCTGCTTTATTTTTTTCAATAAAAAAATTCCGAAACAAAAACCAGATTTCTAATCGTGTGGAATAGTTACGCAAAGCAACTCACTTATATCCTGAATAATGTTTTGTATTCTGAAATTTCTTTTCCCATTGAAATAAATGGTATCGCCCGGCAATATTACATAGCTCCTGTTGTCAATTTCAAACTGAAGCTCACCCCGAAGCAAATAAGCGAAAATCTGACCGGTATGCTGCTTAAAAAGCCCTACACTGTCCGACCCTCCCGGAAATTTCAACAGAAAAGTATCCATTTGCTTGGAAGCATCGTGCTGCGAAAGCATAAACATCTGCGTACCTGAGTCATTAACCTCTATCACGCCCATATCCTCGCTCCTGAAAACAGGGTTGTTGAACAGCGACTCATTCTCTCCTATCAGCTCTCCTACCGTTGTGTACAGATTTTCTGCTATCAGTTTCAGTGTTAATATGGATGGGTATGATTTTGCTTTCTCAATCTGCGACAATGCACTGGACGATATCCCTACCTTTTTGGCCAGGTCATTCAACTGCATGCCAAGCAATTCTCTTTTTCGTTTTACTCTTTCACCAATACGATTCATACCAAATAAATTTTCTGCAAATATAATAACTTTATTTTTAAAATTAAGCTACACTTAAATAATTAAGTTGATTTAAGCTTTACTTTTATGATTTTTATGTTAAACCTGTATATTTATTGGTTTTTACTACAAAAAAAGTCAAACCCATTTTTCGCGAAAAAGAAAACCGGAAATCAGCTATAGCTGAATCCCGGCTTTTGATAATATCTGATAAACGGCTGTTTATTTCTTCTTTTGCCCTTTAGTTTTGGGTTTTCCGTATTTTTTCATCATCACATCAGCATAACGTGTTTTGATGTTCACTTTTTTGTTTTTACCTTTCTTTTCGTGGTAAGCTCCACCGCCATCCTCAGGACGGGTTACAACGGTCAAAACGTTTTTCATCACCACCTGAGGCATCTCATACTCAGTTAGCTCGTTAGAAATTTCGACTTCTTCGGGCAGTTTCATAAGCTGAATTTTCATGCCCATCAATGTTTCTACCTGCGTACGTATCTCGCTGTCATTCTTAGTTATAAATGCCAGAGCTACGCCTTTTTTATCAGCCCTTCCGGTTCGTCCAATGCGGTGAATATAGTTTTCAGGTACTTCAGGCATATCAAAATTGACAACATGTGTTATGTCGTCAAAATCGAGACCACGCGCTACAAGGTCGGTAGCAATAAGCACTCTTAAACGATTTTCATTGAATGACCTGAAAGCTTCCAACCTGAAATTCTGAGATTTGTTAGAGTGAATAACGCCCACTTCGTCGGGAAACTTTGCCGAGATGAGTTCGTACACATCATCGGCCAGTTTTTTGGTCGACACAAAAACGAGTACTTTTGAAAAACCCGGATTGGTTCGTAACAAAAACTCAAGCAGGTTGACTTTTGTGTTAAAATTAGGAACTTTTACTCCGGCTTGTTTGATGTTTTCGAGCGGACTGCCTGCACGTGCTGCTTCAATTTCCTGAGGGTCGGTAAAAAAATCGGCAATAAATAAGCGAAGTTCATCGGTAATGGTAGCCGAAAACATCAGATTCTGCCGCTTCGATGGTAGTAAATCGATAATACGAACCAGCTGTGGACGAAAACCAAGATTTAGCATTTCGTCAACCTCATCGATGATAAATTTCTTGATAGAGCGAAGTTTCAGAGTACCATTCAGCGCAAAATCTATCAACCTGCCCGGCGTAGCCACCAACACATCGAGCCCTGCTAAAATAAGGGGTGTCTGCTGTACCATATTTACACCACCATAAACTCCGGCCACTCTGATATTCATGTATTTAGTTAGCTTCTGAATATCATCTACCACTTGTAACACCAACTCGCGCGTAGGAACTACAATTAAAATGGTAGGGTGCTTTTCTTTTGAAAACTGCCACTGACGCAGGCATGGCAACAAGTACGAAATGGTTTTACCTGTACCGGTTTGTGCAATACCTACCACATCGCGCCCCGACATGATTACCGGAAAAGCTTTCTCCTGAATGGTGGTGGGCTTAGTAATATTCAAATCGCCGAGTGCATTGAGCAAAGGCGTGTTTATATTAAAATCTGAAAATAACATCTGTATCAATTCAATATATAAAGATACGAAACGAATCGCGCATCATTTTTACCTGCTTTAAGCAGACTCTTTTTTTATTCTTTTTCGGGATGCAAAGATAGTTGAAAAATGCCGATTATAAAATTTTGAATCACAATGCTTTGAGATATTGCACTTTTTCTATGGCTTCTATCAACTGATGACAATGCGATTTATTAAAAAGTTGACCGCTTGTTTATATATGACAATTAATTAAGTATCTTTGCATATTAATAAATTAAGTGTATAAATGAGATTTGACGAACTTCCGCTTTGTGATGCCGTACAGGAAGGCTTACAGGCCATGAATTTTAAAGAAGCTACTCCTGTTCAGGAACAAACTATCCCGGTAATATTAGCTAAACGCGATGTTATAGCCTGTGCGCAAACAGGTACCGGAAAAACAGCTGCCTTTATACTGCCACTCCTGCACAACCTGCAAAACGAACCTCATGCCGAAGACAAAGTTAACGCTATAATTATGGCACCTACCCGCGAACTGGCTCAGCAGATTGACCAGCAAATGGAAGGGTTCTCCTACTTCACCTCTTTCTCATCGGTTGCTGTTTATGGCGGAAACGATTCGCAAGCCTGGGATGTACAGCGCCGTGGACTAAGCAAAGGTGCAGATGTGGTAATTGCTACTCCGGGGCGTCTTATCTCGCACATCAACCTTTATGATATTGATTTTTCGGGGGTAAAATATTTTATATTAGACGAAGCTGACCGCATGCTCGACATGGGATTTTTCGAAGATATTATGCAAGTGGTAAAACGCCTGCCCCAGGAGCGACAAACAATTATGTTCTCGGCTACAATGCCTCCCAAAATACGCATGTTGGCCAAAACCATCTTGAATAATCCGGCGGAAGTACGCATTGCTGTTTCGCGGCCACCCGAAAGTATTATGCAAACTGCCTATATCTGCTACGAAGCTCAGAAAACGGCTATTGTCAGACATCTTTTTCAAGATCAGAATCTGAACAAAGTCATCCTTTTTGCCGGATCAAAAATTAAGGTGAAAGAGTTGAACAAAACTTTCAAACAGATGGGTCTGTCGGTAGGCGAAATGCACTCCGATCTTGAACAAAGTCAGCGCGACCATGTGATGCACGAATTTAGAAACAACCGCATCAACATTCTTGTTGCCACCGACATTGTTTCGCGCGGCATCGACATCGATGATATTACTCTGATTATCAACTTTGACGTACCTCACGATGTAGAAGATTACGTACACCGCATCGGTCGTACTGCGCGTGCCAAGGCCGAAGGTATGGCCATAACTTTAGTTTCGGAAGATGAGCAGTATAAATTCTCGCTTATTGAGCAATTTCTCGAAAAATCTATTTATAAAATCCCCATGCCCGCTGAACTGGGAGATGCTCCGGAATACGAACCTGAGAAACACCGCTTTGGTCACAAGAAATTTAACTCGGGAAAAGGAAAATTCCGCCGCCAAAAACAAGGAAATCCGAGAAAAACTACGAAATAGCTCGATACAAGGCATCGAAAAAATCAACCCGGACTACTCAACTCATGAATCAATCTTTTCCATATCAATTATTGAATAAGACTGAATTAATTACGTCTATAAATCAGCTTGCGACGCAAAACATTCCTTTCTTGTTGATTATTGATTATAAAGCTGAAAGTGGTTATGTTATTCCTGAATCGGCAATAAATCACGAGTTCGTCAGATACGCAATCGGCGATGAATTGGTAACCGAGAAAATGGAGAATCATCAGCGGCCAGCATGGAAGCCTGTTCCTGTTTCGGAAGATTCTTATCTTCGCAAATTCAATTTTGTAGTTGATAATATCCGCCGGGGCAACTCGTTTCTGGTGAATCTGACCCAACCCACTTTGGTGCATACCAATCTCAATCTGAACCAGCTTTTCCAACTCGGGAAAGCTAAATACAAACTGTGGCTTAAAAATCGTTTTGTAGTGCTTTCGCCCGAAAGTTTTATAAAAATCAGAGATGGTAAAATATACTCCTATCCCATGAAAGGCACCATTGATGCCAGTATACCTGACGCCGCCAACCTGATTATGAACGACAAAAAAGAACAAGCCGAACATGCCACTATTGTAGACCTCATACGCAACGACCTTAGCATGGTAGCCCATCAGGTAGAGGTTGTCCGATACAGATATATTGACAAGCTACACACCAATGTAGGTGATTTGCTTCAGGTTAGCTCCGAAATTTGCGGTAAGTTACCTGGTAACTTTCTACCGCAATTAGGCGAAATTATCTTCAAACTTTTACCAGCCGGCTCAGTTACAGGAGCCCCAAAATCTAAAACCTTAGAAATAATTGAAGCTGCCGAAGGTTACAGCAGAGGCTTTTATACCGGTATATTCGGGTGGTTCGATGGCCAGAATCTGGATACTGCGGTAATGATTCGTTTTGTTGAACAACAAGGTAATCAACTGGTTTTCAAAAGTGGCGGAGGCATTACCTCGCTGAGCAATGCACAAAAAGAATATAATGAACTAATTCGTAAAGTGTATGTACCGTTGTATTGAATCCATCAAATTACTGAACGGATGCTTTATCAGACTCCAACGTCATCAGACACGTGTTGATAAAGCATTTGAGACTTTATACCCTAACTACCCTGCCATACAACTTGCCCCGGTTTTAGCTGCAAGTTCTTATCCACTTTCCGGGCTGTATAAATGCCGGATTGTTTTTGACACTGAAATCAGGCTTATCGAATTTACCCCTTATAAACTGCGAGAAATTAAGACTTTAAAATTGGTAGAAACCGATGCTGAAAGCTGCGAATTTAAACACGAGAATCGTGAAGACCTGAATAAGGCATTCCGGCTACGAGCTGATTGCGACGACGTTTTGCTTGTGAAAAACGGGCTCTTAACCGATAGTTCTTACGCCAACATAGCTTTGTTTGACGGCAAAAACTGGATTACTCCAAAACATCCTATCATATACGGAACAAACCGTGCTCAACTTTTGGCCGATAGAAAAATTACGGAAGCGGATATTAACGTACATGAGCTACCAAACTTTTTGAAGATTCGTTTGTTTAATGCTATGATAGAATTTGGTGAAACTGAAACAGATATTAACTGTATAACACATTAAACCTATTAAAATAATTTTATTTTACAGCTTATTATTCTGAATCGAAAGAAAAATAATCAAAAAAAATTCAGTTTGTATTGCGGTTTTCAAAAAATGAACTATCTTTGCACAAGTTTAAAAAATGAACGATGAACAACAATTATCTACATATTCTACTACTCGGTATTATTCTCTTGCAAAACAAGATGAAGTGAGTTTGGTATGCGGTATAATTGAATAATAATATTTAAAAGCCTTTCTCACTACGGTGCGAAAGGCTTTTTTTTGATAAAAAACGGCCTCGTAAATCCCTCTTAGGGAGGAATTAAAAGAGCACACACTGTATATTGAATTAGAATATTTTAATCAAAAAAAATCCGGAACCTCTCCCGGTTCTCCCTCCTATGGAGGAGTTAGAGGGGGCTTATCATGGATAAATTATTTATTTTTGACACCACATTACGCGACGGCGAACAAGTTCCCGGATGCCAGTTGAACACAATTGAAAAAATACAGGTAGCAAAAGCTCTTGAAACTCTCGGCGTGGATGTTATCGAAGCGGGATTTCCAATTTCGAGCCCGGGCGATTTTAATTCAGTGGTTGAAATATCAAAAGCCGTTACCTGGCCTACTATTTGCGCCCTTACCCGCGGAGTTCAAAAGGATATAGATGTAGCTGCCGATGCACTAAAATTTGCAAAAAATAAACGTATCCATACTGGTATCGGAACATCCGAATTTCATATTAAGTATAAATTTAATTCTACACAGGACGAAATTCTGGAACGCGCCGTAGCTGCCGTAAAATATGCGAAAAAATATGTAGAAGATGTAGAATTTTACTGTGAAGATGCCGGACGTACCGACAATGTTTACCTGGCCCGGGTGGTTGAAGCTGTAATCAAAGCGGGTGCTACTGTTGTGAACATCCCCGATACCACCGGATATTGCCTGCCCTGGCAGTACGGCGAAAAAATCAAATTTCTGATGGAAAACGTAAATGGAGTACACAATGCTGTGCTGTCGACCCATTGCCACAACGACCTTGGCATGGCTACTGCCAATACCATTTCCGGTGTTCTGAACGGAGCACGTCAGGTAGAGGTTACCATCAACGGTATTGGCGAACGTGCCGGTAACACTTCGCTCGAAGAAGTGGCTATGATTCTGAAATGCCACAAAGGCATGGATATAGATACTAACATCAATACACAAAAAATTTACCCCATAAGCCGCATGGTATCAAGCCTGATGAATATGCCGGTGCAACCCAACAAGGCCATCGTAGGCCGTAACGCTTTTGCACACTCATCGGGAATACATCAGGATGGTGTACTTAAAAACCGCGAAAGCTACGAAATTATGGACCCTACAGATGTGGGAATTGATAAAAACTCTATCGTACTTACTGCCCGCAGCGGACGAGCTGCCCTGAAACACCGTCTGAGTGTATTAGGCGTAGAAGTGGAAAACGGAAAGTTAGATGAAATATATGAAGCTTTTCTGAAACTTGCCGACAAGAAAAAAGACATTAACGATGATGACGTATTGGTACTGGCCGGCATGGAACGTACAGAAAAACAGCGCATCAAACTGGATTATTTGCAAGTTACATCGGGTATTGGAGTGAAAGCTGTTGCGAGTGTGGGATTGCTGATAGCCGGAGAAAAATTTGAAGCCGCAGCCACTGGCAATGGCCCTGTTGATGCTGCTATCAAAGCGCTGAAAAAAATCATCAACCGGACTATGACTCTTCAGGAATTTACAATCCAGTCGATGAGTAAAGGTAGCGACGATATGGGAAAAGTACATATGCAGGTAGAACACGCAGGCGTGGTATATTACGGTTTTGGCGCTAACACCGACATAGTTGCAGCTTCGGTAGAAGCTTATGTAAATGCGATAAATCAGTTTGTGAAATAGACAACAGAAAACAGACGACTGACAACAGACTACAGTCAATGGACAACTGAAAAGGCAGAAGAAATGAAAAGTTTTGAAGATTTGAGAATTTGGCAGGAAGCCAGAGTTTTTGCTAATCAGATTTATGATTTAAGTGAAAATATGAGAGATTTCGGATTCAAAGATCAAATTCAAAGAGCAGCTCTTTCTGTCATGAATAATATTGCTGAAGGCTTCGATTATGGCTCAGATGCCATGTTTATCAAATATCTGGACATTTCTAAAGCAAGTTGTGGTGAAGTAAAAAGTATGTTGTATCTTGCAGAAGATAGAAAGTACTGTGATTCTGAGAAAGCAAAATATCTTAGGGAAAAATCTAAAAGTATTTCTTCCGGAATACATGCATTAATTAAATATCTTAAAAATAAAAAAATAAAGAATAATATTAAAAATGAAGTGCGGATTCAAACTTCAATAAACAGAATGCTTTTTCTGTCATCTGTCGTCTGTTGTCCGCCGTCTACGAAGTATGAAAACATTATTTGACAAAATCTGGGATGCGCATGTCGTATCGTCGGTCGAAAACGGACCAACACAGTTGTACATCGACCGTCACTTCTGTCACGAAGTAACAAGTCCACAGGCATTTAACGGACTTCGTGAACGCGGTCTTAAAGTATTCCGTCCGGAACAGACCACCATGACGGCCGACCACAACACCCCAACCATCAATCAGGATCAACCGGTAAAGGATCCTATTTCACGTAATCAGCTCGACACTTTTGCTAAAAATGCTGCTGAGTTTAATATGCCATTATTTTTTCCGCTTGGCCATACTAAAAATGGTGTGGTACACATCATTGGCCCCGAAAACGGATTTACTCAACCCGGCATGACCATTGTTTGTGGCGATAGCCATACATCAACCCATGGAGCCTTTGGAGCCATTGCTTTCGGGATAGGTACCAGCGAGGTAGAAATGGTACTGGCTACGCAATGTATTCTGCAAAGTCGTCCGAAAACGATGCGCATCACCTTCAACGGGAAACTCGGAGCTGGTGTAACGGCCAAAGACCTGGCGCTTTACATGATTGCCAAACTAACCACTGGTGGTGCTACCGGATATTTTGTGGAATATGCCGGCGAAGCTATCCGCAGCATGAGCATGGAGGAACGTATGACTGTATGTAACCTTTCTATCGAAATGGGTGCGCGCGGCGGACTTATTGCTCCGGATCAAACTACTTTCGATTATGTAAATGGTCGCGAATTTGCTCCTAAAGGCGAAGAATGGGATAAAAAACTGGCATACTGGAAAACTTTAAAAACCGACGAAGGCGCTAAATTCGACAAAGAATTAGTATTCGATGCCGCTGATATTCAGCCTATGATTACCTACGGAACAAATCCGGGTATGGGCATGGGCATTAAAGAAACTATCCCCACATTAGATACCATTGACGAAGCCGGACGCATTTCGTATCAGAAATCGTTGGATTATATGGGCTTTCAACCGGGCGAGAAACTTGAAGGGAAACTCATCGACTATGTGTTTCTGGGCAGTTGTACCAACGGGAGAATCGAAGATTTCCGCGTTTTTGCCAATTACGTAAAAGGTAAAAAGAAAGCCGACAATGTTGTAGCCTGGTTAGTTCCGGGAAGCTGGGTGGTTGAAAAACAAATCCGCGAAGAAGGGCTTTATGACATACTTACAACTGCCGGATTTGAACTTCGTCAGCCGGGTTGTTCCGCATGTCTGGCCATGAACGACGACAAAGTACCAGCCGGCAAATACGCAGTTTCAACATCGAACCGCAACTTCGAAGGTCGTCAGGGTCCCGGAGCTCGTACTATTTTGGCTGGTCCGCTTGTAGCTGCTGCAGCTGCTGTAACAGGCCGTATCACTGATCCGAGAGGATAATATATGTGCCAATGTGCTAATATGCCAATGTGCCAATTTCCGAAATGAGCCAATTAGCCAATAAGTTAATTTGGCTAATGAAAGAAATGAAATAGTCTAATTTTAGAAATATACAAGGTTATTTGAACTTATGGCTGAATTACCTGAAACAGGAAACAGAATTGTTGATTTATCTTTTAGTTTTGCATTAAAGATAGTAGCTTATACCTGTAGATTAGAAGAATTACGAAAGTATGTTATTTCTAATCAACTTTTGAAAAGTGGAACATCGATAGGTGCGAATGTACGAGAGGCACAAAACTGTGAAAGTAAGCCGGATTTTATACATAAATTTAAAATTGCAGCAAAAGAAGCAGAAGAAACAGAATATTGGCTGCTTTTGTGTAAGTATTCTGAAAATTACCCTTTTGAAGAATTTCTATTAGATGAAATAAAAGAAATACAAAAAATAATAAACAGTATAATAAACACGTCAAAAAGCAAGTAAGTCACTGCCAAGCATGTCGTAAACCATTAATATACAATACACTGCGATTGGTACATTGGCTTATTTTCTCATTGGCATATTAAAAATATGGAAAAATTTGTAACATTAACATCAACAATGGTTCCGCTTCCGATTGAGAATGTGGATACCGATCAGATTATACCGGCACGCTTCCTGAAAGCGACCGATAAAAACGGTTTTGGCGATAATCTTTTTGCCGACTGGCGCTACAATAAAGATGGAAGTCCCAAGGCCGACTTTGTGCTCAACAACCAGCTTTACACTGGCGCTTCGGTACTTGTAGCTGGTAAAAACTTTGGATCTGGCTCCAGCCGCGAACATGCAGCCTGGGCTATTGCCGGATTTGGGTTTAAAGTAGTGGTATCGAGCTTTTTTGCAGACATTTTTCGCAACAACGCTCTGAATAACGGCGTATTGCCGGTTATTGTCTCTCCTGAATTTTTATCAAACATATTTGCTGCTATAAATTCAGATGCAAAATCGACAATCACTATCGATCTCCAAAATCAAACCATTACCAACAATGCTGATGGTAAATCAGAATCTTTTGAAATCAATGCTTATAAAAAAGAGTGTTTGCTCAATGGATTGGACGATATTGATTATTTGCTAAGCAAAAGAGAGCTAACAGAAGCATACGAGAAAGCAAGATAAATAATATGCCAATAAATTAATGTGCCAATAAATTTAATGTGCCAATGTGCCAATAATTTAATGTGCCAATAAACCAATTGATTAACAAGTCAATTAATTTATTAAGAGGTTGTAAAATTAGCATATTGACACATTAGCACATTGGCTTATTTGCATATTGGCACATTAGCAAATTATTCGCATTAGCATATTAATCGCATTGGCACATTGGCACATTAATTTATTGGCACATTAATCACATTTGTACTATGATAGAAATAATGGATACCACCCTACGCGATGGTGAACAGACATCGGGGGTTTCTTTTGCTGCACAGGAAAAGCTGAGCGTTGCCCGGCTTTTGCTCGAAGAGCTTGGCGTAGACAGGATTGAAATTGCTTCTGCAAGAGTATCAGAGGGCGAGTATACATCAGTTAAACGGGTAGCTGAATGGGCTCGTAGTCACGGACATATAGGCAAAGTTGAAGTGCTGGGTTTTGTTGACGGACGTACTTCGCTGGAGTGGATAAAAAATGCTGGTTGCGAAGTGATTAACCTCCTTTGTAAAGGCTCACTTAAACATTGCACCTATCAGCTCAAAAAAACACCTGAACAACATATTGTTGATGTAAAACAGGTGCTGGCCAATGCACGCGAAATGGGTGTTACGGTCAACATATACCTCGAAGACTGGTCCAATGGCATGCGCGATTCGGAAGAGTATGTTTTCTTTATGGTGGATTCGCTAAGAAATGAAAGCATCAAACGTTTCATGCTACCCGACACGCTCGGCGTTCTTAATCCTGATGAAACCCGTGCTTTTTGCGAAAAAATGATAGCGCGTTACCCAGAACTTCATTTTGATTTTCATGCACATAACGATTACGACCTGGCTGTTGCCAACGTTTTTGAAGCAGTAAAAGCGGGCATAAAAGGGGTACACGTTACCGTAAACGGCCTTGGTGAGCGCGCTGGCAATGCACCGCTCACCAGCGTACTTGCCGTATTGCACGACCATGCAGGAACTACCACCCGCATCAACGAAGACCGGGTATACTACGTAAGCAAGGTTATCGAAACCTATTCCGGCATACGTATCCCTCACAACAAGCCCGTTATCGGCGAAAATGTTTTCACGCAGGTAGCAGGCGTACATGCCGATGGCGATAACAAAAAAAACCTGTACTTCAACGACTTACTACCGGAACGTTTTGGTCGTACACGCCAATATGCTTTAGGAAAAACTTCGGGCAAAGCCAATATTCTGAAAAATCTGCAACAACTTGGTATAGAACTTGACGACCAATTGATGCAAAAAGTAACGCAACGTGTGATTGAGCTCGGAGATAAAAAAGAACTTATTTCTATTGATGAATTGCCATATATTGTAGCTGATGTACTTAACAGCGAACAGGAAGAACAATCCATCCAGCTCTTGAATTATTCGTTAGCGCTTTCTTCCGGATTACGGCCTATTGCTGCTGTAAAAATGTCGATAAACGGTGAAACCTATGAGCAATCGGCTTCGGGTGGAGGCCAGTTCAATGCTGTTTCCAAAGCGATGTATAAAATTTACAAAACCCTTGGAAAATCAACTCCCGAATTACTGGATTACGAAGTGGTAATACCGCCGGGAGGACAAACTAATGCCATCGTTCAGACTATTATAACATGGAAGTTTGATGATAAAACGTTTAAAACCCGCGGATTAGATGTAGACCAAACAGTAGCTGCCATCAAAGCTACTATGAAAATGCTGAATATTATCGAAACAGGCAATATCCCTGTAATTAATTATAATCATTTGCCATAAATAAATTTTCGGAAAAATAGAATAATTTATGGGTGAAAATTTTGATATTGTTGTCTGATTAGATAACTTTGTACTATGAAAATTAAACGTCAGGTCATTGCTTATAAAAGACATTTTCTTGACTTTTATGAATCTCAATCTTTAATGGTTCAACGAAAAATAGAATGGACCATCGGATTGGTTGTTGAGCTGGATAAGGTTCCTGAGAAATATTTTAAACATATCAACGAAACTAAACTGTATGAAATCAGAGTAGAGGTAGAAGGTAATATCTTTAGAATTTTTTCTTTCTTTGATAAAGGAAATATAGTTGTACTTGGTAATGGATTTGTAAAGAAAACTCAAAAGACCCCAATAAAAGAGATACAAAGGGCTTTAAAAATTATGGAGGAATATCAGAATGAAAAATGAAAATATTACGACATTTGAAGAAATTCTGGATAAGAAATACGGATCAAAAGGCAATGAAACGCGGGAAGAATGGGAACAGGAGTTCGAAGCGTTTAAACTGGGCGTTTTAATCGAAGAGGCGCGTAATCGTCTGGGAATGACGCAAGAACAGTTAGCACAAAAATGTGGAACAAATAAATCGTACATTTCGCGTATTGAGAATAATGCCAGTGACATCAGACTTTCTACATTGATAAAAATTGTCAATCAAGGACTTGGCGGGCATATAAAGCTGACCTTAGATGTGTAGGCTTTATCTCAAAAAAAGTTTTTTCTTCGCGCTCTTTTGTAAAGAAAAACAGTAAAAATGTCTTTGTGTTTAAACTATTATTATTTAAATTTTTCATTCATTAGCCCATATATTTTTTAAATAGGTAAAATCAATTTTTTATAGAATTTCAGTAAAAAAACTGAATTTCATCCGACAATAAAGTATAACAAAATAAATATGTCAAAATCAAAAAATTTAAACATTGCCGTACTTCCGGGCGACGGTATCGGACCGGAAATAGTTGAGCAGGCGCTAAACGTAACGAAAGCCGTTTGTGCAAAATTCGGACATGAACTGAGTTATGAACATGCTATTGTAGGTGCTACTGCTATCGATGCCGTGGGCGAGCCTTATCCACAGGCTACGCACGAATTGTGCATGAAGTCCGACGCCGTACTTTTTGGCGCTATAGGCGACCCTAAGTACGACAACAATCCTAACGCCAAGGTACGCCCTGAGCAGGGTTTGCTAAAAATGCGCAAAGACCTTGGCCTTTATGCCAATATTCGTCCGGTAACCACTTTTCCATCTCTGATACATAAATCGCCCTTGCGTGCCGATTTGGTGGAAGGTGCCGACTTTATGTGTATTCGTGAACTTACCGGGGGTATGTACTTCGGTCGGCCACAAGGACGCAGCGAGGATGGAAATACTGCTTACGATACTTGCGTTTATACCCGCGAAGAGGTAGAACGTATCCTGCATCTGGCCTATAAATATGCCGGACAACGTCGTAAAAAAGTAACGATGGTGGACAAAGCCAACGTGATAGCCACTTCGCGTTTGTGGCGTCAGATTACGCAGGAAATTGCCCCACAATATCCTGATATCGAAACCGAATATATGTTTGTGGACAATGCTGCCATGCGCATTATCCAGTGGCCTAAAAGCTTCGATGTGCTCGTGACCGAAAACCTTTTCGGCGACATCCTCACTGACGAGGCTTCGGTAATTACCGGTTCGCTGGGTATGCTTCCTTCGGCTTCTATTGGTATTCACACCTCTGTGTTTGAGCCTATTCACGGTTCGTATCCACAGGCTGCCGGCAAAAACATAGCCAATCCGCTGGCCACCATATTATCAGCTGCGCTGATGTTTGAATATGCTTTTGGCATGATGGAAGAAGGCGCTCTGATTCGCGAAGCGGTAGCCGCCAGCATGGATGCCAATGTGGTAACTGAAGATATTGCGAGCGGAAGCAAAGCCTACTCAACATCCGAAGTTGGTGAATGGATAGTAAACTATGTCAACAACAAGTAAACTTGTACTATAAAAAAGAAAGCGGACTGATTAGATTCAGTTCGCTTTCTGCATTAATGGTATCTCTTTGAAATACTGACGATTAAGAAATACTGAGAATTTGGGTTTCTCAGCTCCGTCACTAATGTCGGTATGATAAAGCGTTTTTATAATATGTATCGGAAGCTCGGAACAAAAAAACCGGGTAGTATCAGCCATATCAATATCCTCATCGAACGGAACTTTTAAGTCCAGATACCTGATTGCCTGACGTATAATTCCATGAGTTGTATCATTGATATAACGAACCACACGCACCGTTTCCGGTCTACTATCTTTTAGAAAATCATCTAACCTGCAAATCTGCATCCCATCCGTTTCAGATACCTTACGCGATAAGGCATGTATAACATTAAAATGTCCTTGCGCATCCCGGTAAATTATGCCGCAATGCGAAACATCCACCGTATCATTTAAGCGGGCAACTATTACTTCGCTCACCATTCCGTAGCTCTTTCGGAGAATAATATCGCCACTGCTGATTGAGTCGGTACTGTATAAGTTTAAAGCGGTTGCCTTTTCACACCTTGTGCAACCCGAAAAAATGAACAACAGGCATGCAAAAGCCAGTACACCAACTATTTCAACTTGTAGTCTACCAGCCACTTATCATTTACCTTAATCAGATGCAACTTCGAGCCAACCGAATCTTTCACCTGGTTTGTTTCAAAATCAAGGCTACCCAGCACTACTCCTTCTACATCAGCTGATTTTCCATCATCCGATATCTTCACCTGCTGTATTTCATATTTCACATCCGACTTTTTCATCTGCTCAACATTTTCCGAAACAAGGGCAGCAACAAAATCCACCGCCTGCTTGCTGTCTTCTGTGCAAAGAGCCTTAGCTCCTTCAAAGTTGGCTGAATAAACAGCTTTATTAAACTTTTCGGCTACATCTTCGGGTGTATTACCTCCCGAGCAAGCTACCATAATCAAAACCGGTACAAACAAAAACATTACTCTTAACTTTCTCATAATATGAAATTTAAAAAAAGATTAATACTATATGGATAACACGATTATTCAGATTGGTTTGTAAATATATATATATTTTTTAGCATATAAAATAAAAAAGCAGTTTTCTTTACGAAAACCGCTTTTAAACATAATATTTGTAAAATCTCTGCTTAATTATAGCAATTCAACTATGTCTTGCTCAATAAATTCAGGCTTTGTTTTTGGAGCAAATCTTTTTACGGGAACGCCATTTTTATCAATCAGGAATTTCTCGAAATTCCATCTAATGTTGTTTTTACCTTCGATGGGTAATTTTTCTTTTAGAAAAACATACAGCGGATGAGCATTGTCGCCATTGACGTCAATTTTTTCGAACAATGGAAATGTTACATCATATTTGGAACTGCAAAAGTTCTGTATTTCTTCGGCAGTGCCGGGTTCCTGACCCATAAACTGATTACAGGGGAATGCCAGAATTACAAATCCGCTGTCTTTGTATTTTTTATACAAAGCTTCGAGTCCTTCATACTGAGGTGTAAGCCCACATTTGCTAGCAGTATTCACTATTAAAACCACTTTGCCTTTATAATCGGCCAGATTAGCGCTTGTACCGCTTAGCGTTTTCACTTTAAAACCGTAAATATTTTCCTGTGCAGTAACGCTCATGAAGCTTATGAGCATCAGCGCTGCGAATGTAATTTTTTTAATCATAAAATTTATGCCTTTTCAGATGTTTCTATATTTTTAAGTACCAAAATTAATTCATTCAGTTTCATTTTTAGCCTGTTTAACTCCTCAATACTGGTCTCATTCAAGTCAATATTCATTTTCCGTACCAGTTTAAACGGTATATCCGCAGCTTTTACCTTAAGCAGTTCACCCTCCGAAGTTAGCTTCACTACCACCTTTCGCTGGTCGGTAAGCGACTGTGTACGGGTTATAAGCCCCATGGCTTCCATCCGTTTGAGCAATGGAGTAACCGTGTTGGTGTTAAGTATAAGCTTTTCGGCTATTTCATTTACGGTAGCGCCATCTCTTTCCCAAAGCACCAAAAGCACCAGATACTGCGGATAAGTAATCCCTAAATCGTCCAGATCATCCTGATACGCTCTGGTTATCAGCCGCGATACAGCATAAAAAGGAAAACAAAGCTGATTTTCGAGTTTTAGTTGTTCGTACTCCATTCCTGTGTTTTTTCTTCAAAAGTAACAATAAACAATAAACTATAGTTTAGTACGCCTTTCATATGTACTACAAAATTTATCTGAAAGCCTGATTATAAACCTATAATCACAATAACTTTTCGATGGATGCTTTCAGATTTTCGGGCTTTACAATAGGCGAAAATCTTTTCACGGGATTTCCGTTTCTGTCAATCAGGAATTTTCCGAAATTCCATTTTATGTCGTTGCCGGGGAAACCCTTCAGTTCATTTTTCAAATATTTATAAATGGGATGAGCTTCGGGCCCGTTCACATCTATCTTGGAAAACATCTGAAAAGTAACGCCATAGTTAATCAGACAGCCTTCAGATATTTGCTTCTCGTCGCCCGGTTCCTGATTACCAAACTGATTACATGGAAATCCCAAAATAACCAAACCTTGATCTTTGTATGCTTTATAAAGAGCTTCAAGACCCTCGTATTGTGGAGTTAGCCCGCATTTACTTGCAGTATTTACTACTAATACCACTTTGCCTTTGTAGGCATCCATGCTGATGTCTTTACCTTGTAAAGATTTTGCTGTAAAATCGTAAAAATTCTGTTTCATATCTTTTATTAATTTTATATCGTTTGCGATACAAATATACAACATTTTATATCGCACACGATATAAAATGTTGTAAAAAATAACACTATTTAACTTATACAGCTATTTAAACTTTATTTAATTTTAGATTTTAGAGCAGGATATACTTCATTTTTAATCCATCTGAAGTTTGGCTCTACCAGAAGAGCCTTATCATACATGCGGGCGGCACTACGATAATCGCCTATGTTTTCGTACATACGCCCTAATTGAGCTATAGTATTTATATACAACCAATTGTTATGTGTTGTTTTTTGCAACTCATAACTTTTAATGGCCTTTTGGATATAGTTGATGGCTTCCTTTTTGTCGCCTCCAAACAACTTTGGAGCATGATACAATGTATTTGCCTTATCAATAAGTCCCTGTGTATTTTGCGGATCCAGCTCCAGCGCTTTATCCACATTGGCAATACTTTCTGTTCCCATTGACAAGGCTTTAAGCTTATTCAAACCAATCCTAAAGCCTAAAAATGAACCTTTAAAAGCGTAAACTGTAGCATTGCGTGGAGCAGATTTTATAATTTCTCCAATCAGTTTTTCGCCTTTTACAATGTATTTCTCAGCTTCGGCATTTCGCTTTTTACCAATAAGATAACCCGTGTAACCGTAATAATAACTTACAAGTTCCAGTTGCTTATCCACAGTGTCTAAATGCTCTTTCTCCATAGCATTCATCACCCCTACCCAACTATTTATATCGCCGTTAATAAACGCTTTGTAAATCTGATCCCGATACGTAGTTTGCGAAAAAACACCACAAACATTAAATAAAAGAATGAAACATAATAAAAGAAATCTACTCATACCTGTATTTATTAATAACAGTGTAAATTTATATAAACTATTTATACTGCCAAACATTTCGCTTACATATCTTGTTCAATAAACGTGAGTTTTTGCAAACAAAGAAAAAGTTGTATCTTTGCAGCCGAAAATGAAGCTGCATGCTGAGCATCATTCTCACATAAATATTTTTATTACAAATGGGGTGCCTTAATATTTCGGGCTGAGATCATACCCTTTGAACCTGCACGGGTAATTCCGGGAAGGGAATAAGACTATCCACATCCGTACATTTTATCAGGCTCTCAAAACAAAATTATTAACACAATTAATCAATTTGTTATGAGAAAAAAAATCTTTTTTACAGCTATTGTGCTGTTTTTTACTATCGTGTCGGTTGCACAAAACCTTGTAAAAGGTAAAGTAACCGACGAGAACGGAAAACCTGTTGCCGATGCTACCGTTCAAATCAAAAAACAAAATCTGGCAAAAACGACCAATGGAAATGGTGAATTTGTTTTTGAGGTACCAAATACCGGAAGGTTTGAGGTAACCATATCTTTTATTGGTTACCAACCTACTACCGTACAGGCTTTTACCGGAAGAATCGTTCAGGTTGCTCTGGAGCGCAAGTCCTATGATTTGAGCGAAATTACGGTTTCATCATTGCGGGCAACCGACAAATCGGCAGTGGCGTATTCCAATGTGAATAAAGACGAAATAGCTCAGCGCAATCTGGGACACGACATTCCCTACCTGTTGTCGCTTACACCGTCGTTTATTGCTACTTCAGATGCCGGAACAGGTATCGGTTACACAGGATTTCGTATCCGCGGGACTGATGCCAACCGCACCAATATCACAGTGAACGGTGTACCTCTTAACGATGCTGAATCTCACGGGACTTTTTTTGTGAATATGCCCGACTTTGCATCGTCGCTTACGTCGGTGCAGGTGCAACGCGGAGTAGGTACCTCCACCAATGGTTCGGCAGCTTTCGGAGCCAGTATCAATATGCAAACCGAAGGACTTAATGCAAAACCTTATGGCGAAATATCAAGTTCGGTTGGTTCATTTAACACCAATAAGAACACCTTAAAAGCCGGCACAGGGCTTATAAACAACCTGTTTGCTCTGGATGCCCGTTTGTCCAACGTCACCTCCGACGGATATATTGACCGTGCATCTGTTGACCTTCAGTCTTATTATTTTTCGGCCGGATATTACGGCGAAAAAACCACGCTCAGATTCCTTACATTTGGCGGAAAAGAAAAAACATATCAGGCCTGGAACGGAGTGGATTCGGAAATAATGAAAACCAACCGAACATACAACGAATTGGGCGAATATACTGACAACGCCGGCAACATTCAGTATTACGACAAACAAACAGATAACTATAATCAGACACATTATCAGTTGCATTGGTTGCAGGAACTGTCGGCTTCGCTCCACCTGAACGCCACGGCGCATTATACCCGTGGAATAGGTTATTACGAAGATTACAAAACTGACAGAAAGTACAAAGAGTACGGACTAACACCTGATACTGTGGCCGGAGTTGCTTTAAAAAAAACAGACCTGATCAGGCAAAAATGGCTGGATAATTATTTTTACGGCATTACTTACGCTTTAAATTATCAAAATAAAAAGCTGAATGCTACCTTTGGAGGAGCTGCCAACCGTTACGATGGCGACCACTATGGTAAAATAATATGGGTGCGAAATGCCACCAAATTAGATCTGAGTAAAGATTGGTATCAAAGCACATCGCAAAAAAACGATGTAACTGTTTATGCCAAGCTTAATGCCGAACTTAGCAGCAACTTATATGGTTCGCTTGACCTGCAATATCGCTACATAAGCTACAGCATGAACGGAACTGACGACAAATACGACGAAGACCGTAATGCCATGCGCGATATTACGACTGCTGAACCATACAAATTTCACTTTTTCAACCCTAAAGTGGGCTTGACGTATAAGTTCGATAATAACAATGGTGTATATGCCTCATTCTCAATATCGAACCGCGAACCTAATCGTAACAACTATACCGAAAGGGCGCAAAACGAAGCTCAACCGACCTACGAAACTCTTTACGACACTGAAATTGGATACAGATTTCAGTCGAAACGTTTCTCGTTAGGAACTAATTTTTACTATATGAGTTACAAAAATCAACTTATCCTCACCGGTAAAATCAGTGAAATAGGCGAACTCCTTACCACCAACATCCCCGACAGCTATCGTACAGGGATAGAATTGATGGCCGGCGTAAAACTGACCAACTGGCTGAAGTGGGATATGAATCTGACTTTGAGCGAAAATAAAATACTTCGCTTTACCGAAGAGGATGTAGATGTGTACGATGCCGACTGGAACTGGATTGCTTCGCGCGATAACTATCTGGGTAAAACAGATATAGCCTATTCGCCAAATTTTATTGGCAATAATATGTTTACCGTGGGTATGGATAACTTTGAAATCGGGTTACAATCCAGTTTTGTAAGCCGCCAGTATTTTGACAATACCTCTGAAAAAGAGCGCTCTATAGATCCGTATTTTATCAACAACATCAGCATGAGATATTCATTGCCCTTAAAAAAAATCCGGGGTATCGATTTTCAGTTATTGATTAACAATGTGCTGAACGAAAAATACGAGTCGAATGCCTACAGTTGGTATTCTTATTATCTGGATGGAAAAAGAGTGAATGAATCCCGTTACTTTCCACAAGCGGGAATCAATTTTCTGGCTTCGGTTAGTCTGAAATTTTAAACAACAAAACAACATTGGTTTAGTAATAACGTTTGATCCAAACTTTTGGGTCAAACGTTTTTTTTTGCGAAAAGCATAGCAAAAAACACGGCTATTCATTTAAAATCAATAATTTTGCACCTGCAAAAAAAAACAGTTATAACAACTAAACTCTTAGAAACACTATGTCGCATCAGGACGCATCAGTTAAATCCATCATTTTCGCTCTTTTGGCTAATTTGGGCATTGCTATAACCAAAACCATAGCAGCAGTACTTACCGGTTCGGGTGCCATGCTGGCCGAATCTATCCACTCATTTGCCGACTGTGGCAATCAGGGACTTCTTTTTCTGGGTCTGAAAGCCTCCAAAAGAAATCCCGACGAAGAACATCCGCTCGGTTACGGTAAGTCAGTTTATTTCTGGTCATTTATTGTGGCATTGATGCTCTTCAGCATGGGTGGCCTGTTTTCGATGTACGAAGGTATTCACAAACTCAGCACCCACGAGGGCCTCAGCAGTCCTCTAATTGCGATAGTTGTACTATCCCTGAGTATGGTGCTCGAAGGTATGTCGCTTTGGGGCTGTATTAATCAGATTAAGAAAATTAATCATCACAGTAGTCTGTGGGCGTGGATAAAAAACTCACGCCAGAGTGAACTCATCGTGGTACTGGGCGAAGATGTAGCTGCTTTGTTCGGTTTGTTTTTTGCCCTGATAGCAGTATTGTTATCAATGATTACAGGCAATCCTGTATTCGATGCCATGGGCAGTATCATTATCGGAGTATTACTGATTGTAGTATCGGTATTTATTGCTATAAAAGTAAAAAGTCTGCTCATAGGACAAAGCGCCGACGAAGAAACACGCGAAAACATCAGGCTTTTTATAAATGAGCAACCTCAGGTAGAAGCGGTTTTGAACCTGATAACCATACAACTTGGCTCCGACATTATGGTGGCTGTAAAAGCTAAAATGAAACCGGCAGAATCGTCGGAGCAACTGATAGATAATATCAATGCCTGCGAAAAGGCTCTAAGAAAAACCAATCCTGCCATCCGCTGGATATTTTTTGAACCGGATAAGGAATAAAGCATTCCGTAATGTTTTCCAAAGAATCAGCAAGTTCTGTTTCTGAAAAACAAAAAACCTGCAACTACGTGAGTTGCAGGTTTTTTTAATCAAGTGGAGATTACCGGACTCGAACCGGTCACCTCGACACTGCCAGTGTCGCGCTCTAGCCAGATGAGCTAAACCCCCAAAGCTTGATTTTGAAATTGCGGTGCAAAGATAAAGAAGTTTTGGAAAATATACGTACATTTGTAAGGAAATTTTTTCATATTTTGAACGAAAAGATACGTTGAAACCGGGATTTTTTCTGACAAGGTCATTTTATCTATAAAAATTGGAATATTATTATGCTTATTTTTAACACCACTTATAAAGTTTCTACAGATTTGCGCGATAGTTGGCTGCAATGGATTCATGATTTTCACATTCCTTTTATGCTTGAAGCCGGAACCTTTTCGAGTCCGCAGATAGCACGCGTAGTAGGCAGCGAAGATGAACAGGGCATTTCATTCTCAGTTCAGTTTCACATTAATGATATGGAGCTGCTGAAAAACTGGCACAGGATAAATGCTACAGCTTTTCAGAATAATTGCCGTGAAAAATTTGGAAACAACGTAATTTTCTTTACTACCGTACTTGAACTAATTGACTGAAAAGTGAAAGAAACCATTATTTTAGGCATCGACCCCGGCACCACCGTAATGGGATACGGACTGCTAAAGGTAACAGGAAATAAAACTGAGTTGCTGGCCATGGGTGTGCTTGAACTTAAAAAATACAGTAACCATTACCTGAAACTTCAGCGAATCTTTGCCCGCACGCTTTCGCTTATCGACGAGTTTCACCCGGACTGCCTGGCTATTGAAGCTCCATTTTTTGGAAAAAATGTGCAGTCGATGCTGAAACTCGGAAGGGCACAGGGAGTGGCCATGTCTGCTGCATTGTACCGCGACATCCCGATTACCGAATACGCACCGCTTAAAATCAAGATGGCCATCACCGGAAGCGGTAGTGCCTCCAAAGAGCAGGTGGCCGATATGCTGAGACGGTTTCTGAAAATTCCTCAGGAAAATATGCTGCCCCAACTGGATGCTACTGATGGACTGGCGGCTGCTTATTGTCATTTTCTGCAAATGGGTCGCCCAAGTTCCGATAAAGCTTATTCCGGCTGGAAAGATTTTATATCCAAAAACCCTGACAAGGTGAAATAATCAGCTTCATTCAAAAAAACATCATCGCTTATGT
>JAFNAV010000107.1 GCA_017860345.1 Bacteroidota bacterium
TTATAATCAGTTTTTTCGCTTCTGCTAAGGGGATGACGTGAGGTCATCCCCTTACTATTTTAGCTGTTTTACCGACCGGAAATTTTTATCTAACTGAATGATAAAATAAAGCTGATATTTCCAATTACCGGCAGAAATAGTTACTTTTGATTACTTCTTTTTTTAGCTCTTGCTAAACACAGGCGAACAAAAGTTGTTATACAGTTTTGAGTTTACTGCTAAGATGGCATATTCCAACCCTATAATACCCTTTTTAATGTTTATTCTTGAATCAACAAGTGGTCGATATTTAAATTATAATCAGATTCTGAAATCTGAATTCACAGAACGTATTCAGAAAATCTCTGTAAATGCAGGATTTACATGTCCAAACCGCGATGGCACAAGGGGTATTGGGGGTTGTACGTATTGTAATAATCAAACTTTCAGCCCGGAATACTGCAAACCTACCAAAACCATTACGCAGCAAATAGAAGAAGGCATTGATTTTTTCAGACATAAATACAATGCACAGATTTATCTGGCTTACTTTCAGTCGTACACCAATACTTACGACTCTATAGATAAGCTTAAAAAGATATACGAAGAAGCACTGAAACATCCTTTGGTGAAAGGAATAGTGATAGGTACACGCCCCGACTGCGTAAACAGTGAATTATTGGATTATTTTGCTAAGCTGTCGGAGCGGTATTATGTGATGATTGAATATGGCATTGAATCGACAAGCGATAAAACGCTTGAATTTATTAACCGCGGACATGATTACGCCTGCGCTGTTGATGCCATTAAAGCTACTGCCGAGCGTGGCATACGCACCGGCGCTCACATGATACTGGGCTTGCCACGTGAGAGTAACAGAATTATCCTCGGCCATGCCGAACGTATTTCGGAATTGCCGCTTACTGCTATTAAGCTGCATCAGTTGCAACTTGTGAAAAACACTCAAATGGCACGTCAGTACGCCGAGCATCCTGAATGGTTTAAACTATATACTGCCGACGAATATATTGAGCTGGTGATTGATTTTCTGGAATTACTTAATCCTAAAATTGCGATTGAACGCATGATATCTCAGTCGCCACCGGGTTTTGTTATAGCTCCTGACTGGGGATTGAAAAACTTTGAGTTTATCGTAAAGGTAGAAAGGCGTATGGTACAGAGAAACACCTGGCAGGGAAGGCTTTACAGAATGCCTGAAAAATAACGAAAGCAGGAAGTTATGCGTCAAAAAAAAAGGATGTTTATTTTTTTGCGCACATACTTCCTGCCTGTTTGCTGTAAAGAACTGCTTTTACACGTCCTTTTTGCGAAGAATTACCTTCGACTTATAGGCAGCCCCTATCTTATCGAAAAGACTGATAAGTTCATTATAATCGCTTTGCGGCCATTGTCCACTTTTCACAAATACGGTTTGCCTCACTATAAGTTGTTTATTTTCCACTTTTACATCTGAGCTTA
The DNA here is from genome assembly GCA_017860345.1 of Bacteroidota bacterium. Taxonomy (GTDB): domain Bacteria; phylum Bacteroidota; class Bacteroidia; order Bacteroidales; family Paludibacteraceae; genus Paludibacter. The sequence continues at coordinate 1,459 of JAFNAV010000107.1, forward strand.
ACGTACCGAAAGCATTGGAATATACCACAGGAGCTGGAAGCGACTCAATATCAAAGCCATCGGGTAAATTGATTGTAATGCTGTCCACATCTTTAAAACCTGTAACGATGTGTATATCATGTACCCTGTTCTTTTTCTTTATACCTCCGTATTCGGTACGGTAAGGATTAACCGGAATAAAAAGCCGGCTGCCGGTTTTAGTGCCATATAGCGATGCGTCCCAATCGAAACTGATACGGAGCGAAGGTAACACCGACTTATCCTCGGTAAATGTAACTTTGGCTACAGTAGCATTAGGTACATGAATATCTTTGCGTACATCATCGGTTTGCTCAGCTGGTTTTTTGTAGACAAAACCTACATTATCGTCGTAAATTTTCACTTTACATGTTTTTTTCGCTACACAACTTGCACTTCCATCGGCCTTAATGGTAATTTCAGACCGGTAACTTTCAACATTCAACGAGTCGGGATAGTCGGGCAACCGGCATAAACGTCCGCCCTCCCCTACTATCGCCAAAGCATCGTGGCCGGCTATCCCGTTGTGTATAAAGCCAAACGGAACCCGGGTATTGGTGCATTCGAGCCATAGGGTGTCACCGGGTAATGGCACCTGCAAAATAACATGGTTCATCTGATTAAAGCCAGGAAAATCGCTGTACAGAGCCTTTTTATCTTCATCGTATCTGATAGACGTGTAATAGGACTGAATACCCACAACTCCAAGCATTGCTTTCAGGTAATTAGTCAATGCTTTACAGTCGCCATAGCCTTTTTTATTAACTTCCAATGCCGGAAAAGGCTGATATCCACCAATCCCAAGTTGTACACTAAGGTATCGCGTAGTTTCGCCCAGATAATCGTACAAAATCTTCACTTTTTCGCTGTCTGTTTTAGCATTTTTCACCAGATCAATGAGTTTTGCTTTCACATCATCAGGAAGTATATCTCTGTTTTGAAGTAATGTATTTTCCCATTTGGCCATTGACTCCCAATCAGTTATTTCTCCGGCTGTATTGTCGTATACAAAAGTTATGGGTCTGATAAACATCAACGGAATATAGTTTTCGATATCTCCCATAAAATTTTCACTTTCGATGGCCTTCAAACCGTTTACTTCCCATACAAGCGTTGCTATGTTTTTTCGAACTGTGAATGAAGGCTCTTGTGGCAAATTCACCGACTTGGATTTATATTTCAGTGCTTCGGGTATACTTATTGAGTAACTCGCTCTTTGTACAGCTATATGAAGCCCCTCCTGCGGCACAAAAGGTGGAAAGCTGAGAATACCATTTTTATAACCTACTTCGTATTCGTACACAATGGTAAATGGGTATCCGGGTACATCGCTGCTGAAATAGCAATGCTTCGAATCATCAGTAAGCGTATGCCCATCGGTATATTCGGTAGTCAGCAGGTCGGACATATTAAACTTCTTCAGAAAAGAACCGTTAGCATCATACAGTAGGGCTGTGAACGATTTCAGTTCTCTGAATTTATCAACCGTATATCTAAAATCAGACATATCTTTGCCTTTTTTATCGAGCACAGTCAGTACTTCTGTAGCTTTGTATACACCCGCATTTGCCGACTTATACTCAAAAGAGCTTGTTGAGCTCCTCACCACCATATAAGCTTCTTTTTTAAGCGAATCGGCTTCACTTCGGCAGCTTTTAAAACTATAAACATCGAGACTGCAACTAAAAGCAGCATTTGTTTTCTTATTTTCATGCGTTTATTTTTTAAGGTTGTATTGAACTCACATAACTAAAGCTTAATCAGACCTCTGCGAGTATTCCGATAGCAGTTGGGCGATTAAATTTTGTCAAGCTTGTTACACGGCTTTATATTTTTTTTAAAACTATCATTTCCTGATTCTTAGTAGCTAACTGGCCAAAGTATGCTTTCAGATTCTCGTAGTCTGACACCGGGAAA
>JAFNAV010000023.1 GCA_017860345.1 Bacteroidota bacterium
TTGGCTTTTACCACCATAGCCATGGCGTTCCAGCGAATCATACTTTTGATGTGGCGTTCTATTTCACGATTGCCGGGGTAAGGAGGTTGTTGTGTCCGGCTTATGGTGTTGATATATGGGGTGTTGGCTGTAAATGGTAAATTTACACCTGCCTTGTGAGCCCTCACCTGCAATTGGCGCAACAGCTCTACTACCCGGTCGGGTCCCCATTGTTGTAATACATAATCCAAAGAGTAAAACCACTCTTCATTTTCTATTTCTTCAATATCTTTTGGAATAAACTTATTTGTATTCATTCTAAATAACTTGTTTTGATTTGTATCCTATCCAACAATTAAAGAATGATTAAGTTTACCGGGTTTGGGTAGTTTTATAAATTTTCGTTATGCGGCACTATTTTTCAAAGATTAGAGTTAGTAATGTTAATGGTGTGAGGCTGTTAGTGTACAGACTGATTTAATAATAACTGCTTATAAGTCCAGCAGTCCTTCGGGAAGTTCAACATGGATAATTTTTTTATCATGGTCGATACTCACAATATATTCATCGCCAACGGGGATAAGCAGCTCGTCTTTACCACTTCCTATTACAAACAAAGCATTGTCCGTAGTTTGGTCTACTTCGCTGATTGTGCCTATGCGTCCCCGTTGTTCATCAATCAGTTCAAAGCCGGTAAAATAATCCAGTTCAATTTCGGCATCATCTACCATCTCAAGGTATTTTTTGGGCAGAAAAACGGTAAGTCCGGCCAGTTGACGTGCTTTTTCGTCGGATTCGATACCTTCGAGTTTAATTAAAGCGGTGGTGTTTGATTTAAACCGATGCTCTTCTAAAAAGAAAGGAACGAGAATTCCATCAATTTCAAGAATCAAAAAGGGTACATCTTCGGTATCAAAAACGTCGGAAGTAAATGAGAAAGACATTTCGCCGTTAATGCCATGCGGTTTTGTAATTTGACCAATAGGGAAAACCTCTTCGTGTGATATCATGTCAGAAATTAATTGAGCGTTATAATAAAAAAATTGTGAGCTCCCGGCAATGGGCTGTTCTGTACAAAGCTTTTTGCCGAATGTAGTTAGTACAAAGGTAATGAAAAAAACATTTCGATAACAATAAGCAATTCAGGAGTAAGCGAGTTTATTTGTAGAGGACAAAAAGATTTACTTAAAATCAGTATTTTAATTAAGCTAATGATTCAGAAGAGAGAATTAGCCCGATTTTGTCAATTACTACAATTTTTATGGCAAAAATTACACAGTAAAAAATTAATAATAATTTACTTTTGAAATCCGAAAATAAGGCTTCGCTTGTTTGAGCTTAGGATACTGAATATCAGCAACAGGTTAAGCATTTTTCAGTTCAAAAGTTTTCATTTAAAAAAAATCAGAAATTTATTTAATTAAATAGTATACAAATAGTTGATTATTAGTGTGCTTGAGTAGAAAAACGAATCCGATGATACATTTAAGAAAAAGAGTAATAGCAGTAATTTGTTCGTTAGGTTTAGTCAGCGTGACTTTTGCAGGCGGTTATAAGCCCATAAGCAATAAAGAAGTGAAATCGTACTACAAGGATTTGCCCTTTGAAATGCCGGTGCTTAAAGTGCCTGCGTTTAAAAAATATTCAGTGCAGATAACTGAGTTTGGTGCAGTAGGTGATGGGCTGACTTTAAATACCGAGGCCTTTCGCAAGGCTATCGACCACGTTACGGCCAAGGGAGGCGGTACGGTGGTGGTTCCGGCAGGAGTATGGCTTACCGGCCCTATTGTACTAAAAAGCAATGTGAATTTATATACGGAGGTCAATAGTTATGTGCTGTTTAGTCCTGATTTTAATCAATATCCGATAGTCGATGCTATTTTTGAAGGGCTGAATACGAAGCGTTGCCAGTCGCCCATAAGTGCTCATAATGCTACTAATATAGCCATTACCGGTTCCGGAGTGTTTGATGGTTCGGGCGATGCCTGGCGTCCGGTTAAAAAAGAGAAAATGACCGAAAGGCAGTTTAATGCATTGGTGAAAAAAGGAGGAGTTTTGGACGATAACAAAAAAACATGGTTTCCGAGCGAAGCATCTAAAGCGGCGCAAGCCATGTGTGTAGATCAGAATGTACCTGTAGGCGCCAATACCGATGCCGAATGGCTGGCTATTCGTGACTTCTTGCGCCCGGTGTTGCTCAACTTTGTACAATGTAAAAATATTTTGCTCGATGGTGTTAGTTTCCAGAACTCTCCGGCGTGGAATCTGCATCCGCTGATGTCCGAAAACATAATCCTGAATAGAGTTACGGTAAGAAACCCCTGGTATTCGCAAAATGGTGATGGCATTGATCTTGAATCGTGCAAAAATTCGCTGATAGTGAACTCAAGTTTCGATGTGGGAGATGATGCTATTTGTATGAAATCGGGTAAAAACGAAGATGGACGTGCCCGGAATATGCCAACAGAAAATGTAATAGTTGAAAATTGCGTGGTATACCATGGTCACGGAGGCTTTGTGGTAGGTAGCGAGATGTCAGGCGACGTTCGGAATATCATGGTTAAGAAATGTACTTTTATGGGTACCGACGTGGGATTGCGCTTTAAGAGTACCCGCGGACGTGGAGGTGTGGTTGAGAATATCTATATCGAGGATATTAATATGACGGATATACCTACCGATCCTTTGTTGTTCGACTTGTTTTACGGAGGTAAAAGTCCGGCAGAGGAAGATTACGAAGAGGTGACCGATAGCGGACAAAGTATACCGGAAGTAACGGTTGAAACTCCGGCATTCCGAAATATTTTTATCCGTAATATTGTTTCGAATAATTCGGATAGAGCTATGTTCTTCAATGGACTGCCCGAAATGAAGGTGCAAAATGTAAGGGTGGAAAACTCGGTGTTTAATTCCCGGATAGGTGCTGTGCTGAATCAGACCAGTGGTTTGGTGATGAAAAATATAAAAATTGACCACAAGGTAGGCGATATGGTACAGATACATAATGTGGATAATGCTGTTCTGGAAAATATTACTGATCACAACGGAAAAACTTCCAGAGTTAAGCAGTCGGGACAAAATAGCAATATCGTGATTAAATAACGTATAAAGATTGTTAATCTGCAAAACGCAAAGCTGCCTTTTGGGTATCTTTGCGTTTTGTATTAGTAGATTGCAGGCAAACAAGTAGATCATAAAACGACTCCGATAACTGTGATCTCAGAGAGCAGATTGTTAATGAATTGCTTTATCTATTTTTTCTAAGTACATGACAAAAAAAGAATAGAAACGCGGATATGGCGGATTTTGCTGATATACACTGATTTATTGTAATAACAAAACGGATTTTAATTCTGATTTGTTTACTACGTAAATGGCGGATTAGTGCTCGCTGCTGAAAATCAGCTGACTTCACTTGTGAAGTCTAAAATCTGTAATGTAATCCGTATTAGGAAAACTTTTGAGTTTGCAGCGAAAATATGTTTAATCCGCTATATCCGCGTTTCTATTCACATGAATCACTATTCACATCCATGAATTATAATCAAAATTGAATTTTTGTCATGTACTAAACCAGTTTTATTGAAAAAATATTATGAAACATCCATGAGTAAGTTTACTCACACAAGGGAATAATTAATAAATCCGGCAATACCTCAATCAGTCGGGGAGCCTCTCTTCCGGGGAGGTTGGAGGGTCTTTTTAAATAGATGAAAACAAAATTATTATTTATAGCCGCTTTATGTATTGGGTCGCTTTCGGCTAATTCTGTAAAAATAAGTGTAAGTAACCCTAATGCAGTGCATACGGAAAATGCGCCGGTGGTGGTCAAATTAGATAACTATCGCAAAATATCGCCCGATAAACGTAGTCAGTTGGCCGTTTTTATGGAAGGAAAACAAATCAGCAGTCAGATTGACGATCTGAATAATGACGGTGTGCCTGATGAGCTTGTGTTCCTTATCGACCTGAAGGCGGGCCAAACTCGCAAGGTAACACTCAAAACTGTTCAGGAATCGAAAAAGGTCAAGTTCCCGGCCGGGGTGTATGCCGATCTTATTGTAAAAGAAAAAGATGGCAGTAAAAAGTTTGTAAAAGAAGTTTCGTCGGACAAAAATAATATGTACAATGCGTTGCATCATCATGGTGTGGCGTTTGAATCGGCATTGATGGCTTACCGCATTTATTTTGATAATAAAAGTACGATAGATGTATACGGTAAAGTAAAGCCGCAACTGGAGCTTGCGCAAACAGGCTGGTATCCTACCGATGAACAAGCCGCAGCTGGTTTTGGCGACGATATTATTCGTGTGTTTGGGTCGGTAGGCGTTGGTAGTGTTAAGGGTTGGGATGGGCAGAAAGCTTTGCATATTGATAAATTTGACAAACGTACACAACGTATCGTGGCTGTAGGCAATGTACGTGCCGTTGTAGAGAGTGTGGTAGAAGGTTGGCAATACGAAGGTAAAAAGATTAATATGACCGTGCGGTATATACTTTACGCGCATCACCGCGATGCTGTGTGCGAGCTTACAGCCTCTGAAGATATCAACACGCTGACTACCGGAGTGCAAACCATAGCCGGCGGGCCAGTGCTTAAAACTGAGCGTGGTTTGGTAGGTTCCTGGGGTACCGACTATCCTGTAACAGACACCGTAAAGTACGGAAAACAAACTTGCGGTTTGGGAGTGTTTGTGCCGCTACCTTATGCCGGTAAGCAGGTTTCCGAGGGTTTGAATAATCTGTTTCTTATGTCGTACAAGCGAGGAGATACACTGCGTTTTTTCTTAACGGCTGTGGCTGCCAAAGAAGAAAATAATAGAATTAAAACAGCTGCCGATTTTTTTGCTTATCTGGATAGCTGGAGCAAACAACTATTGCCTGTGGTAGTTAAATAGGCTTTGCGCCGGAATTGGCTAAGCTGTTAGCTATTAGTTTTTTGGATAGTAATCAAAAAAAGAATTCAATAATGATTTACTTTTCAAACTATTGTATATATTTGTTGCGTATTAAGTATTTCAGATATAATTAATCTTAAAATTTAATCGCTATGTCAAAGTTCAGATTACAGGTTGAAGACCTTGGCAATGATGTGAAAAATTACAAACCTCAGATGCGGATTCTTTTCGTTTGGTTTTATATTATTCTCGAAAACGACAGGGTATCTTTGAGAAATAATTCGAAACAATTTTTTACCCGCCGTCAGGAGGCTGTAGATGTAATTGAAATGTATAAAAGGAAATTGTGGCAAAAAAACAGTGAGTTTACTTACGAGTATATTCGCTAACTGCAAAAGCTCCGTTTTTTATGATGCAGAAAGGGTGTACGAAACTTAAAAATCGTACACCCTTTCTGTATATTCGGCAATGCCAATGAGCTATTCCTCGTCTTTAAATTCAAGGATATCGGCTGGTTGGCAATCGAGCACTTTGCATATAGCCTCCAGCGTGCTGAAGCGTATGGCTTTAGCTTTACCTGTTTTGAGAATGGATAGATTTGCCGGTGTAATATCCACTTTTTCGGAAAGCTCATTGAGAGAAATTTTTCTGCGAGCCATCATTACATCCAAATTTACAATTATCGGCATATAAGTATCAGTTTTTCTTTAAAAATATCAGATTGTCAGATCCTGTTCTTCTTTTATCTCAATAGCTATTTTCAGAACCTCATTCATAATCAGGATAACTACACCCATTATAATTGAGTTAAAATCAATGGCTCTGGTGTACGAAAATTCATAATGAGTAAGATCCACCATATATTGAGCTAAAAAGATATTGGCCGATTGCATAAGCGAGCCGAAAACACCTATGGCAAGAATAATAATTCCAATACGGTTGATTCTTGTAAGGTTAATACGCTCGAAAACTTCGGACTGTTGCAGTGATCGTAGGATTTTAACAACCAGAAAAGGTATCCATAATCCAAGTATTAGTGTGGCAGCGGTAAGCAGGCCTGAAATAACCTGCAGTATAATCCACCAAACCGGTTTTTCGGGGAGTGAGTGTACCAAAATCGATATGTTGATAGGTCGAATCAGTACTTTATCATTGGTTTTGAGGTTAGTTTCAGTTGTTTCCATGTAATTCGGATTTTTTGATATTACGTCCATCATCAAAAAATCGTCGGTTTTGGTTTTCGAGTCAATTTCGTATCGGGCAATGGCTAATCCATACTTTACGCCTTCAATAAATGGCATGATAGCACCCTGATACAGACTGCCAAAGAACACAATTAATAATATAATGCAAAGAGTTTTGAGACGTTTCATAGAGGAATAACTTATAAATCTTCAATATGAATAAAAAAGCAAACAAAGTAAGTCTTTTTTTTTGAAATATCAAAATGGAAGTTCTGATATTCTATACATTAGGTCGAAAGTTTTGTAGGATATTTATTGGTTTCTATAGTAACTTCAATGCCTATTTTACCTCAATTATTTGCAACTGAGGTGCGTTAAGTCTCACTTTTAGCCATTCGTTCAGGTTTCTGTCATAACTACTGGAGCTTTTCTTCCATTCTACATAAAAAACAGGAAAAGTATCTTGTTGCAGCGTAGTTGGGTTAGTGAAAACCGACGAACTGAACGAAAATTTTTCAATGTCGGGATATTGAATTTTTAATTCGCGGGCAACTTTTATCATTTCATCATTCATGCCAGCATATTTTTCCAGTTTGTATGACATCCGGGCAATCAGCGTATCTTTTTCTTTCAGTTGTTGATCTTGTTTGTCGAGTAGTTTTGATATAAACATTTCCTGCGTGCCCATATCAATGCTACCACCGGTTTGCTTTACAATGAGGTTGGTTCCGGCCAATCCGTAATCAGATAGCTTGCCTTTTAATCTTTCCAGCTGTTCATCGGTTAATTTGCCTCCAATTAACGATAGCGCGATAGCCGATTGCTTAGACGAATAGGTTCGTTGAGTGTTGATGACTTCGATATTATTGAACATTTCAAGTTCTTGTATCTCGTGTAGATATTTTGTAGCCTGCGAGTTGAATCTGGTTTCGTTTACCAACGACCAGGCCATATAAATACTTGGTAATATGGCAATGATGGCAAATATGGTAATTGAGCGTTTTACAACACGTTCTCTGTTAGGGTTTACAAACTGCTTTACCGGAAAGTGCAGATAGCGAACCATCAGGAAAGTGGCTAAGGCAATAAAAAATGAGTTGATGAAAAAAAGATAGAAAGCTCCGAAAAAATAAGACATTTGTCCGCTTGCCAATCCGTATCCGGCAGTACAGAGCGGCGGCATCAGCGCTGTTGCAATGGCTACCCCTGAGATGATGGTAATTTTACTTTCCCTGCGCGAAGCGGCTACTATGCCGGCCATGCCGCCAAAGAGTGCTATAAATACATCGAATATTGTAGGGGTGGTTCGGGCAAGCAGTTCAGACTGGGCGTCGCTCAACGGGCTGATAAAGAAATATGTGGTAGATGCCAACAGGCTTATAGCCACCATTGTAAACAGGTTGCGCAGCGAGTTTCGTAGCAGTTCATTGTCGAAAGTTCCTACGGCCAGCCCTACTCCGTTGATGGGTCCCATCAACGGAGAGATAAGCATGGCGCCGATAATTACAGCAGTAGAATTTACATTCAGACCTACCGATGCTACTATGATGGCAAAAAACAAAATCCAAACATTAGAGCCCCTGAATTCGATGTCTTTTTTTATCGATTCTATGGTTGCTTCTATGTGTGTATCATTATGAATATCAGCAATATTGCGTATCGATTTCAAAATACGTTTCAATAAACTCTTTTTGCTTTCAGGAATATTTTCTGTCATATCTTTCTTATTAGCTGTAAGTTATTTTCAATATAATTTGAATTCGGTAATGCAGGTTTATTGCCTTACCTTGTTTATTTAATCGTAAGTTCGTCGATTAAGCGTTTGGCACCGCCTACCTTATCCATGATAAAAAGGATATATCGCACATCTACGCTGATAGTTCTTTGCAAATCCGGTTCAAAAACGATGTCGCCACTCATGGCTTCCCAGTTGCCATCAAAGGCCAGTCCGAGCAATTCGCCTTTAGCGTTAAAAATCGGACTACCCGAGTTACCGCCCGTTATATCGTTGTTGCTCAAAAAGGCTACGTGCATCTCGCCGGTACGTTTGTCTACATAAGCGCCAAAGTTTTTGTCCGTTATTTCCTTTTTGAGTTTTGCCGGTACGTTAAACTCGTAATCGCCCGGTTTTTCTTTTTCAAGAATACCCTTAGTTGTTGTGTAATAGTTGTAAGTTACCGCATCGGCAGGTTTGTATCCGCTAATAGTTCCGTAAGTCAGGCGCATAGTAGAGTTTGCATCGGGGTGCATGGCTAACCCTTTTTCGGCAGCTATCTCAAGCAGGCCGGCTTCATATAATCTTTCAGCGTCATCAATTTGTTGTGTTGTTTTGAAGTATTCGTCCGAGGCTATGTTTTTCGTAGTTAAGTTTACATCATTCCAATACACTAATGCCGGGTCGGTGTCGAAATCTGTTTTGCCACTTTTCAGAGCTTTTACAAATTTCTCATAGGTGGCGAAAACGGATTTTTCGTACACATATTTAGCATATTTTTCAAAATTACCTTTAAATTTTTTCTGAATAAAATCATAAATCTGTGGCAGTGCATCGTCGGTTACAGCTTTCTTATACTCGGCCAGCATAACAGGCATTGTAGCCTGATCAACCTCTGCGTAGTAGTCTTCAAATACACTTTTAGCTTTCGCAATCAAAGAGTCAGTGCTTAAGTTAGAGCGGGTCATGCGCTCCAGTTGCGAGGCCATGCGTGGCATTTCAACCCCTGTTATAAGCGACTCGCGGATAAAATTCAGGGCATGGCTGTAAGGAAGTAGCTTTGAGTATCCTTCTTTCAGTTCTGTCAGCGTATTTCCGTAGCGGGCTTTTCGTTCGCTTGTTTTATTAGCCCATGCTTCAAAATTAGCCTCTTCAGCACGTTTCTTGTCCAATACGCCCAGTTTGGTAATGGCATTGTTCATACCTATGCTGTTTTTCCAGTAGTTGGAGCTGCGTGCAAATTTACTGGCATAAGCTATGTTAATGGCCTCGTCAGCTTTCATAAACGACATCCATACGGCTTGTTTGGCACCGCGTACATCAATTCGGGCCTGATTTGATGTTTTCATCCTGTTTTCTATTCCCCACGAAGAAAGGTATCTGTCGGTGGAGCCCGGATTACCCATAATCATAGCAAAATCCCCTGTCGTATATCCCTGATTGGAAATAGCCGCAAAACGTTTTGGCGTATAAGGTACATTATCTTTGGAGTAAGCAGCAGGTTTGCCATTTTTGTCGCTATACACTCTGAAAACCGAGAAATCGCCTGTATGGCGCGGCCACATCCAGTTGTCGGTATCGCCGCCAAACTTGCCAATTGACGATGGCGGTGCAAAAGCAAAGCGTACATCCTTAAATTCCTCGAATACAAAGACATAAAATTCGTTGCCCGAGTAAAATGGTTTAACCTGAACAGTATAATGCGTATCTTTTTCAGTTTCTTTTTTGATGGCGCCCAGTATTGAGTCTTGTTTAGTTTGCCGGGTTGCACCTTTCAGATTATCAGGTAACTGAGAAATTACGCGTTCGGTCACATCGGTAATACTTACCAGAAACTTTACAGTTAGTCCCGGAGTTGGTATTTCATCTTCAGGCTTTTGAGCCGCAAAACCATCTTTCAGATAATTGTGCTCTACAGAACTGTGTTGCTGAATAGCACCATATCCGCAGTGGTGGTTTGTGAATATCAATCCTTTGTCGGATACTACCACACCCGTGCATCCGCCACCAAATACGATTACGGCATCTTTCAGACTGATGTTTTTGTCGCTGTAAATATCTTCGGCTGTAAGGGTGCAACCCATCCCGTTCATTTTCTGAATGTTTAATTTTTCTATCAAAGGCAACATCCACATGCCCTCATCGGCTTTAACTCCAGCTGTGAGAATAAGCAAAATAAAAAATGCAGTAATTTTCTTCATGAACTCTTTTATTGTGTTTAATTTTTTATATAGTAAGTAAATAATTTATCGAGAATCAATATACAAAGTTAGTGAAAATGTATTAAGCGAGAATATTTTTTGAGTTTTAATTTATAAGCAATTAAAGTGTATGTTAAAATTGAACGCGTGAAAATAGTGAATTTATATACATTGATGTGCGTAAATTCTACAGTTATGAGTTTTTGTATAAATAATTCAATTTTGCATAAATTTTCATTATTATATACAGGAGAACCTGCTAATTTAACCATTTTAAAGCAAATTTGAACAACAATGTGCATACATATGTTAGATTAAATCAGATAAAATATATAAAAAAGATTTTTTTGATAAAAAAATAATCAACAAATACAGCTCTTGGGCGCGTACTGTTTTATCCATTTGCTTGTTTTTGTTGAGTGCAACTGCTTACAGTTCAATATTTTAAATATTAACGAAATTGATTTATGTCTTTTTATGTAAAGATATTTATATACTTTTATTATGTTTTTTTGCAAGTTGCTATTTTTCAATATTTTAAAAAAATGTTTATATTTGAGGCTTAAAATATGTTAGTTAATAAATCTTAATATTTAAGAAATAAACCGATTGTTAAACAATGAAATTTACAAATAAAATTCAGGAAAATCTACCCCAAAATGCCCTAAAATACGGATTCCATGATTTATTTGAAATTGAAGAATTACAAGAATTACAGGATTCGTTCTCTGACTTGGTAGGTGTGGCGTCGGTAATAACATTATTGGATGGTACATTCGTTACCAAACCAAGCAATTTTTGTTCTTTATGCAATTTAATCAGGAGTACCGACCAAGGTATGACTAATTGTATAAAATCCGACATGCAATTGTCGCAGATGAGTGTTGTATCGGAAAAGGGACATGTGCAGCCTTGTTTGAGCGCTGGTTTGTGGGATGCCGGTGTAAGCATAGTTGTAGATGGTGTTCATTTAGCCAACTGGATGATTGGGCAGGTGAAGTGTGAGGGTGTAAGTCTCGAATTTGTGACTGAGTATGCCGAACTGATAGGGTTGGATGTAAATAAAGCCATTGCGGCGTACATGGAAGTACCGGAGCTTAGTAAAGAGAAACTTAGCAAAGCCACCGATTTTTTACACTCACTTATTGGACAGATAACTCAAAAGGCATTGTTGAAACAGATGTATAGTCAACAACAGAGTTGTAACGAAGTTTCGCAAAAAGCCTTGTTTACGCTTGAGAAAGATCACAGCAGGCTGATAAACAATATAAACCACGGAGTAGTGGTTTGTGATAATCAGGGTAAAATCATTCTTTTTAATGCTGCTGCTTATGGAATTTTTGGATTAGAGGCATCGAAGATTGAGAATCTGAATGTAATGACCACCAGAGTAAGAATGTTCGACGAATCGGGTCATGAATTGAGCAAAGAAAACTTCCCTATTTATCAGATTTTGCAAGAGGGCATAACTATCGAAAACCATATAGCAGGTGTTTCGCTTGATGGGGCTGATATTACCTGGATAAGATTTAGTGGTACGCCTCTTTTTGATCCGGTAGGAAATATTTATGAAATCGTTTTTTCGTTTGAAAATATAACGCACGAAAAGCTGAATATAGATAAAGTAGTGAAATCAGTGAATTACCTGGAAGAAATTCAACGCATGGCACTGATTGGTACTTATACCACGCAACTGAAAGATAAGATTTGGTCGGGTTCGGTTCTGATGCATGAGATACTCGGACTACAATATAAAGATGTACACAGGGTAGAAGAAACCATGGAAGTAATACATCCGGATTGGCGTGGAGAATTTAATATGCTGCTAAGGCAGGCTATTCATCAGAAGAAGACCTCGTTAAGTGCTACTTATAAAATTATTAAAAAAAATACCGGCGAGGAGCGCTGGGTGACGGATAATGCTGTATTGGTGTTTGATGTTGATGGCGAAGCGCAGATGATTATAGGAACTGTACAGGATATTACCCGTATTAAAGTAGCCGAAGAAACAGCCCTGAAAAGTGAGCAAAAATACCAAAGGATATTTGAAAACGTAACCGATATTTATTATAAGGTGGACATGAACCACATTATTCGTGAGGTAAGTCCATCTATCCATCACTATACATCGTTGCCCAGAGAGAGCTTTGTAGGAATGAACACCGATTTATTCTTTTCATCGCCCGATGATAAGGATAAATTATTGAAAATGATGAATGAAACAGGGAGTGTTTCTGATTTTAACTTAAAGATACGTTTAGAGGATAAGGAACTTTTTTTGTCGGTAAGTTCAACTTTTACTTATGACTCTTCGGGCAAACCTTTGTATTACGAAGGATTTATCAGAGATATAACCTACCGTAAACGGATAGAAGATATGCTTCGGCAAAGTGAAGCAAAATTCAGAAAGTACATTGAGTTTGCTCCATTGGCAATTATGATTTGTAATAAAGATGCTGTTTTTGATGAGATTAACCCTGCGGCAAGTCGTATAACCGGTTTTACTCCGGAAGAACTACTGGGCATGCGCGTTCATAAGATATTTGCCGAAAGCTGCATTCATCGTTTGGAGCAACATATAGATAAGGCAGGTAAATACGGTTTGGCTTCGGATGAACTTGAAGTATTTACAAAATCCGGAGTTCTGAAATATGTGATAGTAGACACGGTGAAAATTCCAAATGGTCGTTTCCTGACTTTTGCTAACGATATAAGTTACAGAAAGAAAATTGAAAACAGTCTGAAGCAAACTAATTTCTTTCTCAAAGAAGCCCAAAGCCTGGCTAACGTAGGCAATGCGGTTATCGATTTTAAAACCGGCCGCTGGGAGAGTTCCGAAATGCTGGATAAGATTGTTGGGCTTGAGGATGGCTATAATAAATCGATAGAAAAGTGGCTTGATATAATTCATCCTGATTGTATTGATTATTTGCGAAACTTGTTTATGGATATTCTGTCCAAACAGGCTCAGATGATTGACAGTGAATTCAGGATTATCAGGGTAAATGACAGGGCTGTACGATGGCTCCATGTAAGGGGTAAGTTTGAATACAGTGAACACGGAGAGCTTGAAGTTCTGAACTTTACGCTGCAGGATATTACCGGGCAAAGAGAGTGGACCGACTTGCTTTACCGAAACGAGGCATTGTACCGAACTACTTTGAATGCCTCGCCCGATGCCATAGTGGTAATTGACTTAGATAGCAAAGTGAAGGTGGCGTCGCCGTCGGCATTGCAAATTTATGGTTCGGAATCGCTCAGCGATATTGAGGGGCGATCTATTTTTGATTTTCTGGATAAGTCGGAGTTGTCGCGCGTTAATGTAAATCTTGAGCGAATGTTCGATAAGTATCTGGGTTCTATCGAATACCTGATGTTGCGTGCGAATGGAAACACTTTCCCTGCTGAGGTAAATGGCGATGTAATCCGCGATAGTAAAGGAAATCCTACCGGGCTGGTTTTTATCATCAGAGATATGACCGAAAGAAAAGCCTCAGAAAGCAAATTGGCCGAGTCGAAGGAACAACTCAGGGAGTTTGCCGGTCACCTTCAGAGTATTCGCGAAGAAGAAAAAATTGCATTAGCCAGAGAAATTCATGATGATTTAGGGCAGATTCTTGTAGCCATGAAGATGGACTTAGGTATGTTGAAAAATAAAATGTCTAATTCCAATGTAATTGTTCCCCAATCAGTAGTAAAGGAGGAGCTCAGCAAACTTTTTGAGCTTACCAACAGAACTATAGCCATTGCCCGCAGGATAATGAGCGAACTTAGAACGGATGCCTTTAATAATCTGGGCTTTGTTGAAGCTGCTAAGTTGTATGTTGAAAATTTTAAAGAACGCTATAAGATTCATTGTGACTTCGATACCAATGTTGATTCGGTGAATTTGTCGCAAAACCAGACAGTGGCCATGTATAGAATTTTGCAGGAATCGCTATCAAATATTGTAAAACATGCTAAGGCTTCTAATGTGAATGTGAATTTAAGTAAGCGTGATGATGAAATCCAATTTGAAATTATTGATAATGGTTGCGGATTTGATATAAACAATTCGGGCCGGGTTGATTCTTTCGGGTTGGTGGGTATGCGCGAACGCGTGGCATTGCTTAGCGGCGATTTTAGCATCGATAGCAAGTTGGGCGAGGGAACACGTATCTCCATAATTATTCCCGAAAAAATAGCCGATTGATTAGTTCGCGTTTTGCAGGGAAAGCAATGCCGACTGTTTGACTGTAAGTAACCAACCGCTAAAGGATTTAAGGAACATATTGTCATTCCGAACGAAGTAAGAAAATAAAATGAAGCAATTTTTATTTGCTCGTTAATGCTTGTCTTTAAACTCTTAAAATGTATAAATAATCCTATATAGTTAATTTAAAAGAAAAATGCTTATATTTGCAGTCTGAAATTTTTAGACTTTCGTGATGAAAAATCTACCTAATATTATTTCTGTACTGCGAATTTTCCTTTGTTCATTCTTACCTCTGCTGGCCAACAGGGCATGGATGTTCTCTTTATTGGTTGCAATAATTGGTCTGAGCGATGTGCTCGATGGCTTTTTGGCACGTAAATGGAACTGTACGACACAAGTTGGAGCCGTACTTGATTCGGTGGCCGATTTGGTGTTTTTTCTGGTAATACTCATAGTTCTTTGGGTTTTCTATCATCCGTTAATACTTAGCTGGTGGATATTTCTATTGATAGTAGCATTCATCAGGTCGGTGTCAGCTATTGTTGCCAAAATTCGTTTCCGCAAAGTGCTGTTCATCCATACTTATGCCAATAAGTTTGCGGGTTTTGTTATTTATCTGGCTATTTTATCTTTACCATTTTATCCGCAAATCAATTTTTATGGTTTTGTACTTGGTACAGCTCTTATAGCTGCTGTAGAGGAATTGTTGATTATAATTATACGGCGGGATATTAACGAGAATACCAGAGGTATTTTCTTAAAATAAAACAAGCCGTCGCATAGGCATTGATAAAAATGCTTTTTGCTACAGCTTGTAATATTTTTCTTGTACAGAGCTTTGTTTATTCGTGCCAATCGCCATTTGCGCGAATAAGTTCAATAAGCTTATCCACAGCTTCGTCTTCAGGAATATTCCGTTCAACGCACTCTTTCTTTTTGTACAGACTTACTTTTCCTCGTCCGGCACCTACATAGCCATAGTCGGCGTCGGCCATTTCGCCGGGTCCGTTCACAATACATCCCATAATGCCTATTTTAAGGCCTTTGAGATGCGATGTGCGTGCTTTGATACGCGCTATTACGGTTTGCAGGTTAAACATGGTACGTCCGCAGCTGGGGCAGGATACATATTCTGTTTTAGTTACTCTCACACGTGTAGCTTGCAAAATGCCGAAAGCCACTGATGCTACTGCTTCTACAGGGATGTTGCCTTCGTTCTCAATCAGTATGCCATCGCCAAAACCATCAATCAGCAATGCGCCAAGGTCGGCAGCGGCTTTTATCTGAAGGCTTTGCAGGTCGGTTTCTGCATATTCTCTGCAAAGAATTACTGGGGTAGAGCATGCTTCGTTAAGTAATGTGTGAAAGAAGGCTCTTTGTTCGCCTAAGCCATCGTTGTCCGATGTTTTGAGCAGTATTACAATGTCTTTTCTATCTTTTAAAATAGCTACAATTTCGGGGTTCAGATCGGCATATTCCATTCGCAAAAATTTCACCTCCGAGTTATCAGCCACTAAGGTTTGCGCATAAGCGGCTTCAAATACCGGGTAAGTCAATCCTTCTTGCGATAATATGCTGCCATCTTTGAGTAGATAGTCGGGCACAGTTGCAAATCCACCATCACGGTCGGCAATAACTACGGGCACATGTTCACCACCTATATTGTTTACGGCGTAAGTTTTACGTCGCTGGTATTCGTATCTTGAATAAGAAGCACTTTCTGTGGCGCTGATTTCGGCAGCATCGGCGCGCCTGCCTGTATACGAAACCAGTAAACGTGCTACAGGCACTTCAGCCTCGGGTTCTTCACTGAGCGAAACGCGTATGGTATCGCCAATGCCATCGTATAGCAGTGTGCCTATGCCCACAGCCGATTTAATGCGGCCGTCTTCGCCGTCGCCGGCTTCGGTAACTCCCAGATGCAAAGGGTAGTGCAAGTCAGCTTTTTCCATTTCATCTACCAATAACCTTACGGTTTGCACCATCATTACCGTGTTGGATGTTTTCATGGAGATAACCACATCATGAAAGTTCTGTTCGCGGCAAATTTGCAGAAATTCCATACACGACTCTACCATACCCCGTGGTGTATCACCATACCGATTCATCATACGCTCGCTGAGCGAACCATGATTTACCCCGATTCGGATAGCCGTATTATTTTCTTTACAGATATTCAGAAATGGAATGAAGCGCGTTCTGATTTTTTCGTACTCCTGAGCAAATTCAGCGTCGGTATAGTCGGATGTGTCGCCGGGTTTGATACTGCTAACGTAGTTTCCGGGATTAATGCGTACTTTTTCTACGTTGCGGGCTGCCACATCGGCAGCATTGGCATTAAAGTGAATATCGGCCACCAAAGGCGTGCTTAATCCTTTTTGGCGTATACCATCGTGGATTAGTTTGATGTTTTCGGCTTCACGAATGCCCTGCGTGGTAAAACGCACGATGTCGGCTCCTGCTTCCACAATGCGCACGCACTGATCTACCGAGTTTGGTATGTCGTTGGTGTCGGTATTGGCCATCGACTGTACCCGTACCGGGTAGTTGCCACCAAGTTTTACGGTGCCTATGTTTACCTCGCATGCAGGTCGGCGGCTGTATTTAAAAGGATTTACTTTCCACATAAAAATATATAAGTTGTAATACGGAAATTTATTTTAATAAAAAACAAATAAGATGAAATTTTATACATTGAAACAAAAAACGAGATAAAAAGTTATCCGCTAAGCTCATTGTTTTTCAATACGAAGTGAATATTTTCTTTCAGTTTGTTGTATCCGGCACGTGTTATGGCCGATTTTTTGAAAGTCCGGTTAAAATCTTCACTTGTCAGGTTTCTCCAGTCATCAGCGTTCCATTCCGATATTTCGTTAGTAGGCTTCAGTTCATGCGTGCTATTGGGAATGGCTCTTTTTTTGTTCCATGGACATACATCGGCACAAATATCGCATCCGAGCATATATCCGGATAATAACTCACGAAATTCGGGTGCAATGGGGTTTTTGTTTTCAATAGTCTGATACGAAATGCAACGTCGGGCGTCGAGGCTTTTTCCGTTCAGCGCTTTGGTAGGGCAAGCATCTATACATCGGGTACAAGTGCCACAGCGGTCGGCTACAGGGGTATCATATTCCATTTCGGCATTGAGCATCAGCACACCTATAAAACAATATGACCCGGACTTGTTGCTGATTAATTGCGTGTGTTTACCAATCCATCCCAGACCGGCTTTTTGCGCCCATCGGCGTTCAAGTACAGGCGCGGAGTCGGTAAAAGAGTGCTGAGCCGAATCATTCACAATGTTTGAGCCGTAAGTATCGGTAATTTTTTTTTCAAGAAGTTTAAGTTTGGCTTTGATAACCGTGTGGTAATCTGTTGCAGGCCACGCGTACCGGGCTATTTTCGGACTGCCGGCCGGTTGAGCGTGTGTGTGGTAGTAGTTCAAAATTACCACTACCACAGATTTGCATCCGGGTACAAGTACCCGCGGATCTGTTCTTTTTTCAAAGTTTCGTTCCAGGTAATGCATCGTGCCATGATTACCCTCCTTGAGCCATAGCTGCATAAATTCAGCATCGACGGCCAGATGTTCAGCCCGGGCAATTCCACAGTCATCAAAACCCAGTTCTAACGCAGTGTCTTTTATGAATTGATGCATGGAATAGATTTTTTAAAGAATAACTGAAGCTCAATCTGCGCAAAGCATTTGTAGTTAAAATGCTTTGGCGCGGATGAAACGTCTTTTTCCGGAGTTCGGCGCTGCTGCTTTGTAAGTGTTTACAGGTTTTGCGATATCAGCCTTTCAAGTTCTTTATGATCAGGACTTCGGCTTATAATTTCGCCTTTGCGATTCATCAGAAAAATAGTTGGTACCTGCTGTACATTGTACGACGAGGCGTAAGTTCCGTTTTCATCCCTTACACAAATCCATGGAATAGAAGCGGTAGACTCTTCCCACATCAGCTTGCTACGATCCAGCGATATTTGATAAATTTCAAGCCCACGGCTATGGTATTTATTGTAAAGTTCGCGTAGTGCAAAAGTGTACTGTACGCTGTTTTCCATTTCGTAAGCAGAGAAATCAATAAGGATTAATTTACCTTCAAGCTCCGACAGTTTACGGGTTTTTCCTGATTTATCGTTCAGAGCAATATCGATATAGCCTACGCCCGATTGTTCGATTATTTTTTTCCATTCCTGATTTGAACGCTCTCTTCTGTTGGTACGTATAGCATCCATCACTAAGCTGTATAGGTTTTTTGTGCGGTCATATTCCGGCATAAAAGCATTGTACGCGGTGGCCACAGCAGCACAGTATGGTCTGTCCTCGTCGCTGTAGGGCGAAAACAAATAAGCATTGTTGAGTTGTTGGTAAATGGCATAATATGCAGCTGCCGAGCGGGGATTTTGCAGAACCAGTGCTCCGGCCATTTTTTTATGGGCAGCAATATCGGCCTCTATTTCCGATAGGATAGCGCTACGTTCGGCTGTGGTTAGTTCCGGTTTTATCAAATTTACTTTAGCCTGAATGTCGTTCAGCGATTTACGTAGTTTTTGTATGCTGGCACTTGTGGTAGAACCCTCTACAGAATAGCCCGAAGAAAAGTTTTTAGCATCGGCTTTAAAGCTTATTTTTTCGCACGAATCTACGGCAAAGTCAATCGTACGATTGTCCAACCGTAGGCGATAGAAGTCCGGATATTCAGGTCGTTTACCTTTAAAGCTGAATTCGCCATCGCTATTCAGTTTTACCGAATCGATTACTGTGGTTTTCATCAGACCAATATGTTCCAGATACAGTGTTTTATTGTCGGCATTGGCCACAGTACCCTCAGTTTTAAAACTATCGGTCGAGTTACAAGCATAAAGAACTATTGCTGCAAAAGCAAAATAAATATATTTTTTCATGGAGAATAAAGAGTTAATTTTCGGTAATAGCTTGCAAATGTAAGTTATTTTCCCGATTTTTACAATAGATTCAATTGTCGGATTATAATAAAACCTATAGGTGAGTTGGTTTAATCATATGGATGAGTGGTTGATAATAAATTTTAGCGTAAAAATATTGAAAAAACACTCAAATAAATTACGGAAATTTTTCTTTAATCAGGGATTATTTATATCTTTGTGTCACTAAAATATGTCTCAGTAACTGATAAACTAAAAATAATAAATTAATATGTCAAAAGTAACCGTCGTAGGTGCCGGAAATGTAGGCGCTACATGTGCAAATGTACTTGCATTCAACGAAGTAGCAGACGAAGTTGTAATGCTGGATGTTAAAGAAGGTATTTCAGAAGGAAAAGCATTAGATATGCTTCAAACGGCTTCATTATTGGGCTTCGATACTAAAGTAGTAGGATGTACAAATGACTATGCTCAGACAGCCGGTTCTGATGTAGTGGTTATTACTTCGGGAATTCCACGTAAGCCAGGTATGACCCGCGAAGAACTTATCGGAGTAAATGCCGGTATTGTAAAAACTGTAGCTGAAAATATCCTTAAATATTCGCCCGAAGCTATAATTGTTGTGGTAAGTAATCCTATGGACACCATGACTTATTTGGCGCTGAAAGCAACAGGACTTCCTAAAAACAAATTAATCGGTATGGGTGGAGCGCTCGATAGCTCACGCTTTAAATGCTATTTAAGCAAAGCGCTTAACGCTAATCCTAACGAAGTAGAAGGTCTCGTAATTGGCGGTCATGGCGACACTACAATGATTCCTCTTACCCGTTTTGCAACCTACAAAGGTCGTCCGGTAGCCGATTTGCTTGACAAAGAAACTTTGGCAAAAGTAGTGGCCGATACTATGGTAGGTGGTGCTACACTTACCGGTTTGCTTGGAACTTCGGCCTGGTATGCTCCGGGAGCAGCAGCAGCCTATTTGGTAGAGTCTATTATTCATGATCAGAAAAAAATTATACCTTGCTGTGTTTCGCTCGAAGGTGAATATGGTCAGAACGACATTTGTATAGGTGTACCTTGTGTAATAGGTAAAAACGGTTTGGAAGAAATTCTGGACTACAAACTGAATGACGAAGAAAAAGCATTGTTCGAGAAGAGTGCTGCGGCAGTTCGCGGAACTAACAATGTGTTGAAAGAAATCAATGCTCTATAAAAAGAATACTTTCTGAAATCAGAAAATAGGTAACTTAAAAGTCGCTGCGTTTCTTATACGCAGCGACTTTTTTTAAGCTGCTATATGTCTTTTCATCTATAGATTTTCAAATTGTTCGATTTTAAATGCTAAAAAACATTAAAATCATTTTTTTTAGATGTAAGACAGTCATTTTCTTTTATTTAAACCTGTGTGTTTAAATGTTATTGTTGTATCTTTGTATTCAGTTTAAAATAATTTTTTTTACAAAAAAAAGATGAATACCAGTCTTCAAACTCACCGATATCTGTTGCAATTTTCTATTAAACCATCGGTTCAGCGTACAGCTGTTATGGATTATTTGCTTAAGCACAGAACTCATCCGACGATAGATGAGATTTACTCGGCATTGAGTCCAACAATGCCAACATTGTCAAAAACTACAGTTTATAACACCTTGAACCTGTTTATGGAACGGGGTGCAGTGCAAGCTTTGGTGATTGATGAAAAAAATGCGCGCTACGATGTAGATACATCTGCTCACGGCCATTTTATTTGCAAGCAATGTGGCAAGGTGCACGATATTTTCAATATGAAGCCTGAGATGTTTGAAATACCACAGCATCCTGATTTTGTGATTCAGTCGGTAGAAATATCCTACACCGGTATTTGCAACGCTTGCAGAGAAAGCTGATATAGCACAGCCACTTAATATTATAAAGCATGCCTTTAATGGTATGCTTTTTTTGTAAACAAATTTTTATATCTTTGAACGGTTTTATACTTCAATAGTTCGTTATTAAATATGTATGTGGCTGATTAATAATTATTTAGATGATTGATATAGATTTTTGATATTTTTTGCTTGAAATATGTATATTTTATCCGAGCCGTTAATACATACAGCTTTGTAAATAATTTAATATAATATCTATGCTTATTATGAAAAAAGCAACACTTGTAATCGGCCTTTTTCTGCTTTCCGCATCACTCATGTATGCGCAGCAGAAAGCCAAAAAAGGCTTTGCTTTCGGAGCGCTACCTGCTATTTCGTTCGATTCTGATCTTGGGTTTCAGTACGGTGCACTGGTTAATCTTTACCATTATGGCGATGGCTCCCGTTTTCCAAAGTACGACCACTCCTTGTATATGGAGTATTCGCGATTTACTAAGGGTACGGGCATCAACCGCTTGATGTACGATACTGAAAAGCTGATACCGGGGGTGAGATCTACCGTAGATATTACCTACCTTACCGATCAAATGATGGATTTTTATGGATTCAACGGTTACCAGACTTACTACGATGCTGACTTGAGTGAAACTACTCGCCATTTTTATAAAAACGAGCGCAATATGTTTCGCATAAAGGCCGATTTTCAGGGAAGTTTCAATGGTTCCAAATTTGGATGGGTGGCCGGATATTCATTTTATAATTTTGATATTGATACGGTTGATATTAAAAAACTGGAGCTTAATGCCGTACCCGGTGGTACCCTGTATCAGCGGTATGTAAAAAACGGATTAATCAGTGCTGAGGAGGCTAACGGTGGAAGTATCAACTACTTTAAGATAGGACTGAAGTATGATACACGAGACCAGTTGGCTTGCCCGATGAAGGGTTTGTGGACTGAGGCCGTATTGCAAACTGCCCCGGGTTTTATCAACAAAACACCGCATACCAAGTTTGCGCTTATTCATCGTCAGTATTTTACTTTGAATAAAGATATTTCGTTGGCTTACCGGGTTGATTATCAGGCTACCATTGGTAAAAACAAAGTGCCTTATTACGCTCAGCCATTGTTGATCACAAGTTTTCTTACCGGAGCATCCAATCAGGGACTTGGTGGTAACCGTACACTGCGCGGTGTACTTCGCAACCGTGTGGTAGGCGATGCGGTGGCATTCGGTAACTTCGAGCTTCGATATAAATTTGTCCGGTTCGAACTATTGAACCAGAATTTTTACTTAGGTACTAATATATTTTTCGATTCGGGCATCATCCTCAACCCTATTGATATAAACGTGCCGCTTACCGACGCTCAAAAGATTGAGTTGAAATTAACCGGTACCGATCAGGGCAAGCTCCATGCTTCGGCAGGTGCAGGGCTTAAAATTGGCTGGAATGAGAATTTTATTATTTCGGCCGATTTTGGTAAAGCATTTAATAAACAGGATGGTAATACAGGGTTTTATATTGGTCTGAATTATCTTTTCTGATTTACTTTGCCAAAAGTATGCTCATTTATCTTTTCGTTATACCCATAGCTGTATTGTATGTTGCGCTTATCGTTATTTTTACGGTGGGGTGGAGGCGTATGCCTGAATATAAAGCCGCTGACTGTATGCAGCCCGGGCTGCATAAAATAGCGGTGGTTGTTCCATTTCATAACGAAGCAGAGCATATTGATGGCCTGCTCCGGTCTTTATCTCGTCAGTCCTACCCGGCTTTTGAGCTCATCTTTGTCGACGACCATTCTACCGATAGTACCTGTCAGCTTATTAATACGTATATCTCTGTTTTTGATAATTGCAAACTGATATCGGCCACCCGCAGAGGAAAAAAAGCTGCATTGAAGGAAGGAATACAATCGGCTGACGCAGAGCTAATTATAACTACCGATGCCGACTGCGAAGTACATCCTGACTGGGTGAAAACCATCGCGAGTTTTTATGCTACGCATGAAACGGATTTAATCATATGTCCTGTCAGGTACAAAACAGAGAAAGATACCAATTTTCAGCGCATGCAACAGATAGAGTTTGCCACACTTGTAGGGTCGGGCGGGGGAGCTGCCGGTGCAGGTATGCCGGTTATGTGTAATGGCGCCAATCTGGCATTTAAAAAAAATAGCTGGATGCATTGTATGAACGATTTGAAGCCCGGGTTGGTTTCGGGCGATGATATGTTTTTGCTACAGGCTATGAAAAAACGCGGCTATACAATACGTTTTCTGAAATCGGCTCAGGCATTTGTTATCACCTGCCCTTCGGATAGCTTGAAAAGCTTCCTCAAGCAACGCACCCGTTGGTCGGCTAAGTCGCCCGCCTACACCGACGGCCAAATAATTATTACCGCTCTGGCCGTGGCCGGAGTCAGTTTTGCTCAGCTGTTTTCTCTTGCAATACTGCTTTTTGATTTTTCGTACTGGCCTTTAACTCTTGCGGTTTTTACTGTTAAATTTCTCCCTGATTTGTGCTTTTTTAAAACCATTCACCGTTTTTTTTTACTTCCGTTTACAATTCTTCGCTTTTTTTTATTGGCTGTTTTTTATCCATTTTATGTGTCAGTAGTTATTTTGTTGTCGTTGATAAGGTCTGTGATTGAGTGGTAATTTATTTATATTCAACACTTTGTGTGTTTTGTGTTTTATGTTTTTATATTATTTAAATAACAAAAAAAACACATTTTATGATAATTAATACACATAAAGGATGAGTAAATCATTTACTTTTGTTGAGTTAATTTGCATAAGAGATTTTAGCGAAAAAACAATAATTCCTTAAATTTAATAGTATTGAATATGAACAGAAACAGTTTCAGTTTTAAACCTGTTTTGTTTATTGTATTAGCTTTGCTCACTTTCTCGGGTTCGTGGGCGCAAACGAAAACAATAACAGGAGTAGTAAAAGATGCAACCGGCGAGCCTATCATTGGTGCATCAGTAGTAGTAAAAGGAACAGCTATAGGTACAGTAACCAACCTTGATGGCGTATACTCGCTCTCGGTACCTGCTCAAGCCAAAAGCCTCGAATTTTCTTTCGTAGGCATGGAGAAAAAAGAACTCCCCATTTCCGGTTTAGTAATCAATGTTACACTTAATGATGAATCCAAAGCTCTCGAAGAACTCGTAGTGGTGGGTTATGGCGTGGTAAAGAAAAGGGATCTTACAGGTTCTGTTGCTTCAGTGAAGTCATCAGACATTATGAAGACTTCGTCGAGCAATGCCATGCAGGCCATGCAGGCACGCGTGCCGGGACTCGATATTACTCAGTCGAGCGGATCGGCTGGCGCTGGCGTGAACATTACCCTGCGTGGAAATCGTTCTATATCGGCCGAAAACTCTCCTTTAATATTAGTAGATGGAGTTGAATACGGCTCCACGCTGGATTTGAATGCTTCTGATATAGAATCGATGGAAGTGCTTAAAGATGCTTCGTCCACAGCCATTTATGGTACCCGTGGTGCCAATGGCGTAATAATCATTACCACCAAGCGCGGTTCAAAGGGTTCAACACCTCACACACGTATAACTTACAACGGATATGTGTCGGCCAATTCGCCCACCAACATTCCCAAGGTAATGACCGCCGATCAGGATGTTCGTTTTCTTATCGAAAAACAGCGTTATACAGCTGAGAAAGCTTCCGGAAACTGGGGAAGTACAAATTTGTCGGACTATACGCCAGCCAGTGTTATCTCCGGGTCGGTGCTCGATTTGTACAATGCAGGTGTAAGCGTAGATTGGTTCGACCTGATTCTTCAAAACTCAACTTCGCACAACCATGAATTAAGTGTTCTGGGTGGAAACGAGAAAACATCATTCAATCTTTCGTTGGGTTATCTCGATGAAAACGGATTGATGAAAAATGATATGCTCAAACGTTTTAATGTAAAATTAAATATCGATCACAATATCGCAAAAAATTTAAGCGTAGGAGCCAATATACTTTTTACAAGACGTAACTGGGACAAACGCGAAGACGGAGTGTATTCTCAGCTTCTTAAAATGCATGCTATAGCTGATATAACACTGGATCAGCCTTCGCAGCTGGCACCAGCCCATACCAACCCGTTGTTGAACGAAAAGGAAGGCTATTATCAGAATGTTACACAGGCTAACCGTTTTTTCGGTAGTGCGTACATCAATTGGGAAATAATAAAAGGACTTACTTTTAAGACCATGTTGGCAGCCGATGTTCAGAACAGCTTCCAGGGTATCTACGAAGATTATATGTGTACCGGCAGATATCAGTCGAATAAGGGAACCGGTATTTCTCAGTCCAATACCAGCGGTGTTGGCATTACCTGGGACAATACTTTAACTTATAATAAACAATTCACTGAGTTGCACGACGTGCAGGTTTTATTGGGTCAAAGCTTAAATACATGGGAGTCGTTGTACGGTAATTTCTCCGGAACCTCGGGTAACGTACATTTCCTGCAATCGGGATATAACGACCTTGCCAAACTTACAACAATATTTACTCCTGTAAACGAGTATGTTGAGAAGAAAATGTTGTCGTACTTTGCTCGTGTGAATTATAAGTTTAATGATAAATATCTTCTCACGGCGTCGGTACGTGCCGATGGTTCGTCGGTACTGGCAAGTGGTCACCGCTGGGGTTACTTCCCGTCAGTGGCTATGGCGTGGCGCATCAACGAAGAAAGTTTCCTCGAAAACGCAACGGAAATAGACAACCTGAAGCTCAGAGCCAGTTGGGGTAAAGCCGGAAATGCCGCCGTAAACCCATATGGCACACTTACAACGCTCAACGATAACTACAACTACTATTCGTTCGGAAGCAGTTTCTACAAAGGCCTTACGCCCGGAAATCTCGGAAACAAAGCCCTGACATGGGAAACCACTTCGACTTACGATATTGGTATCGATTTTGGCTTGTTTAGTCGTATTAGCGGTTCTATCGATGTTTATTACTCTAAAACTTCCGATTTGCTCTTCCAGAAAACCCTACCTCCAACATCGGTTTACATCACCACCTGGGACAATGTAGGCTCTACCGAAAACAAAGGTATTGAAGTGTCGTTGAATACCACGAATATTAAATCGAAAGACTTTCAGTGGACTTCTGACTGGTCGTTCTCATTGAATCGCGACAAAATCTTGTCGCTGGTTGGTGATTTAACTCAGGATATTTCAAATCCGGAAACCGCCCTGATGGTTGGAAAACCGGTACGTGCTTTCTACGATTACGAAACACTTGGCGCCTGGGGTACCGACGAGGCTGATCAGGCTGCTGTTTACGGTAAAGTACCGGGCGACCTTAAGGTAAAAGATCAGCAGAAAGAGGGTGAAGATGGTTACGGGGTTATCGATGGTAACGACCGCGTATTGTTCAACAAGAGTCCGGATTTTATCTTTGGATGGAACAATCATTTTACCTATAAAAACTTTGCACTCTCAGTGCTTACTTATGCCCGTGTAGGTCAGTGGATTAATTACGATTACTATTCCTCGTTCAACCCTACTGTGGCCGATGGTACACCCGATCTCGATTATTGGACTCCTGAAAATCAGGGAGCTCACTTCCCACGTCCGGGGATAGCTAATACAGCAGAATATTCAGGCTTGAATAATGTAAAAGCTTCGTATTGGAAAATCAAAGACATCATGCTTTCTTACAACTTACCTAAAAGTTTGATAACTAAAGCGAAACTGTCTAATGTGAAAGTCTACGGTTCGATGAAGAATTACTTTACATTTAGTAATGTCGATAATTATGACCCGGAACGTGGTGGGGCAATATCCAATCCGTTGATGAAACAAGTTGTGTTTGGATTAAATGTGGAATTCTGATTTAATAACTATCTCAAAAAATGCTAATCATGAAAACTAAAATAATATTTTTAAGTCTAATTACCGTTTTAAGCTTCGGACTGATGTCGTGCTCCGATTTTCTGGAAGAGCACAACAAGACGGGTAATACGGAATCAATCTATTTAGAAGAATACGGAATAGTTGGGCTGGTAAATTCCTGCTACACTTACACCCGTGGCTGGTATGGTAAAGAACCTGGTTTTGGACTTACCGAGGCTGGAACCGACTTGTGGCTCAAAGCCCGCGATAACAGGCAGAATGCGCTTGCCGAATACGACAATCTGTCTGCGGCTTCATCTTCCGACCCTGAAAAACAAAACGCTTGTCTCGACGAGTATTGGGAAATGCTTTTCTCTGCCGTAAATGCTTGTAATACTGCTTTGCACTATCTCGATTTAAATCAGGTAATTTCCGACGGAGCACGCCAGCAATACAAAGGCGAAATTGCTTTTCTGCGGGCATTCTACTATTGGCATTTAGTTGAAACATGGGGGCCTGTTCCTGTGTTAAAGGAGCCTGTTACAACGGCCAATACCGAAGTAGTACGCAATTCGGAGCAGGAAGTGTACGAATTTATGCTTGCCGACGTTAATTCGGCCATTACCAACCTGGCCAGTCGTACCTCCAAAGATGGACGCGTCAATCTTTGGGCTGCCAAAGCGCTCAAAGCAAGATTGTTGCTGTATCTGGCCAGCGAGTATAACGGTGG
Source organism: Bacteroidota bacterium (assembly GCA_017860345.1). Classification (GTDB taxonomy): domain Bacteria; phylum Bacteroidota; class Bacteroidia; order Bacteroidales; family Paludibacteraceae; genus Paludibacter. The sequence goes on from JAFNAV010000023.1 coordinate 27,544, forward strand.
TAACTATACAGGTGGTAAAAATCAGGCCTATATCGATGCTGCCAAAGAAGCGCAGGAAGTGATAACAGGAAGCAATGCCTCGTTTTTTACTAACTATGCCGATTGTTGGAATCAGGCTAACGAAGATGGTATCAAAAACAAAGAAGTAATCTGGCATATTGAATACTCGGCCAATCTTACCGAAAACGGACTCCCTTACCGCCTCAAAAAAGATGCTAACGACAACTATATCTACTGGACACAAATGGTGGCCAGGGTAAAAGATAATAAAACCGGTGGCAATGTAGGGCATCTTATGTTTACAGGTATGTGGAGCAATCACACCAAATTGGCCAGTGGTACCTACAAAGTACTCGACCGCACCGATACCGAAGCCAAGAAAACAATCAACGGCGTATACGTCGGAACTCATTTCCAGCGTTACAGCAAAGGCTTCTGTCGCTATGCACCTTCGGGATACCTGCTCGATTTGTTTAATACAAGTACCGACCAACGCTATCAAGCTTCGTTCCGCGATACTTACACCATTCCTATGGCTCTGGCTCCTAAAAAAGACCCGGTATGGTTCGATGCTTCTTCGCATACTTCCGACACGATTATCTACCTGTCCAAAAACCGGACACTTACCGCCAACGAACTGGAAAAATTTGCTGCCAAACGCTTTATCATGGGTACCCGCACCAGCGGAACCGCAGGTACAATCAAATACCCCATGTATGCCAATGCCGACGGTAGCGAACTTACAATTACCAGCGGTAGCTCGGGCGATCTTATTTTCTATGGCAACAACCTGTTTATCTCACTGAGTAAGTTCGACGACTGGGGTACCGGCGAATCGCTCATTCGCGATTTATCTCCTCGCGATGCCTTTGTGTTCCGCCTCTCCGAAATGTATCTGATCAAAGCTGAAGCTGAACTTGCAACTGGCGGCGACGCATTGGGAACACTCAACGCCCTGCGCGACGCCAGAGCCATCGCCGGTCAAAATAATCGCATCAGCGGCGCAGTTACCATACAAACCATTCTCGACGAGCGGGCTATGGAGTTCTGCGGAGAGCAAATCCGTTGGTTCGACCTCAAACGTCTTGGCAAACTCACCAAGGAATATCTGGCCGACAAAAACAAAAGAGCTGCTGCTAATTTTGTAAACGGTAAGCACAACCTGCGCCCCATCCCGCAAACGCAGTTAGACGCCACCACCAACGTAGGGCTAAAAGGTCAGGAAGGAAAATTCTGGCAAAACGATAACTATTAACCCTCCGGGTGTTGATTTAAATTAACAAGGGCTGCTTCGCAACTAACGAAGCAGCCCTTGCTGTATTCTTCAACTGTTTTCAGCGCGAAATATACAAAACATCATTTGACAAAGTCGCTTTATATTTTTTCAATGCCTCTTTGGACGGTCCGGATACCGGAATCCCAAATCCAAACGCCACATCATAAACCGACTCACATTTCTCGCACTTCACCTGCCCATAACCATCCTCTACCGGATATACCCTCACATTATTTTGCGCCTCATAAGGGCAAGCCATATCAAACGCATAATACACCGCATTGCCATAGTCGTCGGGCAAACCCGAATAAACCAAAATTCCTCCGAACCCAATTCGGTCATACTCGTATCTCCGGGCTTTAAAAGTAAGAAACTCGTTAATCGAATTCCTGAAAGTAGGGTAAGTAGTCGTCAAATTCAGCTGCAAACTTACAGGGTAATTCGGTATCGACGACACATAACTATCATCGCACCCATTAACCAACGAAGCGCCCAATATCAATAACCCAATATTTAAGTTTCTTAAATTCATGGCAGTACACATATCTGTCTATCAATTCTCCAACTCCAAATCTATCATCATTTTTTCTTTTTTTTGGGGGTGCCCCTTCCTGCGGTCGGGTCGGGCTATCCGTTCCAAGTCCACTCACTCAGTCCCTGCCCTCAGCTTGGCTACGCCTGCGCCTCGGCCAGTGCCTTCGTTACGTGTCCTTTCCACTACTATCCCTCACCCATGCAGCGCCATCAGTCGCTCGTCAGTGCACCTCCACAGTCTACATCCGTCCGCCCAATTCACCAATTTGCCAAAGTTCTTCATCCGAAAATTGCAGGTTTTTCAGCGCATCTATATTGTCCTGTAGCTGTTTCACCGAGCTGGTACCCACTATCACCGAACTCACCTCTTTGCGGTGGAAGCACCAGGCCAAGGCCATTTGCGCCAGCGTTTGTCCGCGTAGCGCAGCTATGCTATTCAGTTTCCCTATCCTTTCAATCAGTTCCGGCGTCAATTGTTTCTGTTGCAAAAAACCGTAACTATGCGCAGCCCTCGAATTTTCAGGTATCCCGTTCAGATATTTATCACTCAGCACACCCTGAGCCAAAGGCGAAAATCCAATAAAACCTACACCCTGCTCAGCTGCCAGTGGCAATACTTCCTGTTCAATTTCCCTGCTCAGCAGGCTATATTTCCCTTGGTAAATAACACACGGAGTACCATTTTTTCGCAGTATCTGGTAGGCTTCGCGCGCTTTGTCTTCAGGATATTTTGAGATACCCACATACAAAGCCTTCCCCTGTTTCACCATATCCGACAAAGCACCCATGGTTTCCTCTATCGGAGTGTTGGGGTCGTAACGGTGCGAGTAAAAAATGTCCACATAGTCCAATTGCATTCTTTTGAGGCTTTGCTCCAGGCTTGCAATCAGGTATTTTCGCGCCCCCCCGTCGCCATAAGGACCCGGCCACATTTCATGTCCGGCCTTGGTGCTTATAATCAGTTCGTCTCTGTACTTGCGCAGATGCTCCTTAAGTATTCGCCCAAAATTCTTCTCGGCACTTCCGTAAGGCGTACCATAATTATTGGCCAAATCAAAGTGAGTAATTCCATTGTCAAAAGCATATTTTATCATGCTCAATGCTTCGTCGGCATCATCCACATCGCCAAAGTTATGCCACAATCCCAGCGATATTTTGGGTAACTTAAGCCCGCTTTTGCCACAGTAATTATAACTTACTGCGGAATTATACCGGTCATTATTAGCAATATACTTTTCTGAATGAGACATCTGGATCTTTTTTTTTTAGAAAATTGCTGTTTTTGTTAGAACTCTACTTTCGGAGCTTTTTCACTACCGGCTTCAGCTTCAAAATAAGCTTTTTTATCGAAACCGGTAATCGAAGCAATAATGTTGGTCGGGAATTTCCGGATAGAAGCGTTAAACTCTTTAGCAAGGTCATTAAAACGTCCGCGTTCAGTGGTAATTCTGTTTTCAGTTCCTTCCAGCTGCGACTGCAATTCAATAAAATTCTGATTGGCTTTCAGTTCAGGGTAATTTTCGGTTATCATAAGCAGTTTGCCAAGCGCCGAAGTCAACTCGCCCTGAGCAGCCTGATATTTCTGAAGCTTTTCGGACGTCAGGTTATCAGCATCTACAGTTACCTGAGTAGCTTTGGCACGTGCCGCAACTACACCCTCAAGTGTTTCGCTTTCATGTTTGGCATAACCTTTTACGGTAGCCACTAAGTTTGGTATCAAATCGGCACGGCGTTGGTATTGGTTTTCTACATTAGCCCATTGTCCGTTAACAGCCTCGTCTTTCGAAACCAGTCCGTTGTATTTTGAAATTCCCCAAAAAACTCCAAGTATTAGTATTCCCGCGATTGCAATCAAAACGATTATTCCTTTTTTCATAAAATTAATTGAATATGTGATTAATAATAAGATTTATAAATGATGTGTTTTTTTATATGAATCAGACTACATACTTACTGTAAAGGTATAAAAGCAGAAGTTCTGTTTTTAGCTATCAGCCTTCAGTGGTTGCAGTCACTTTTTTATTTACCGCTAAGTTGGCTTCCGTAATCCGGGCTTAATTTACCAGCCACTGGTAGCTCCGCCACCACCCGACATACCGCCGCCGAAACTGCCACCACCAAAGCCGCCACCTCCGCCAAAGCCACCCCTGCCACTGCTCAGGATGCTGCCTGCCACTGCGCCTCCTACAAAAGAGCCACTGTTGCGTTGTAAACGAGGAATGTTGTCGTTATGATGTTCCTCGTAGCCACAAAATTTGCAATGGTAAGTAGTGCGTTCGGTACCGGCACTGATATAAGTAGGTGCTACAAGCGTTTTTTTATCTTTCAGTATAAATGCTTTCGTTCCGCATTTGGGGCATTCGCTGTAAGCACTTGGTTTGTCCAGCGTGAATATTGCTTCGTTCTTACAGCTATCGCATACAAATACGTCGTAGTCTACCGCATGAAGCTGTTCTTCAAACTGCTGAGCCAGTTTCAGGTGCGCATCCTCCTGTTTTTCGCTAAGTATGTGCATAGTACTGCCACATTCTGTGCAGGGTATCGGTTGGCGACGAATCTTTCGCATCATCAGCTTGCCATACACATTGGCAGGTATCGTGGCCAACGGAACCGGAAACAGTAAAATAATGAGTGGAAATGGAAATTTGAACAGGATGATTGAACCCACTCCGAGCACCGGTATCAGCACCGATAGAAGGATAAGTACGGCGTTTTTTTCGCTTTTAATGGCTTTGTAGCGAGCTATGTTATGTGGGTATCTTTTGTCATTGCGCACTTTGGCCACAATGCTTCCAACCCAAACTAAGCTTAGTAAAATAATAAGGATATACACTCCGGCAGCTATGGGAAGCACTTCGTTCCAGGCTATAGGCTTTTCGGGTGTGGTTACAAATGTTTCACCTTTTACAGTCGATATTACAGCGCTTATACCGGCCAGCATGCCCGCATCATAATTTCCGTTTTTAAATTCGGGAATCATTTGTTGCGTCTGAATACGTTTGCATATTGCATCGGGCAAAGCTCCTTCAAGTCCGTACCCCGTCTCGAAGGTTACTTTACGCTGGTCAAGTACAAATAGTACGAGCAATCCGTTGTCGTTTTGCGACTTGCCTATTCCCCAGTGCTTAAAAAGATTTGTTGCAAAGGGTTTAATTTCTTCGTAACCTATGGAGTTAACCACTACCACAGCCACTTCCGATCCGTTAGTGGCTTCAAGAGCCGATAATTCTGCAGAAATCTGAGCCACAGTTTCTGCGCTCAAAATGCCATCAGGGTTGCTTACATAAGCATCCCTGTTTGTAGTTTTGGGGTTGGGTATGTTTTCAATTGTATATTCGGCAGCGTAAACTACTGCCGAAATCATCATGAGAAAGGAAATAAGAATTTCTCTCATAAAAATAAATTATTGATAAGATTTATAGTTGGTCGTCAGATCCGAGCAGCTCAACGTCAAAAATCAGCACAGAGTGCGGAGGAATGTCGTCGCCGGAACCATCTTCGCCGTAACCAAGGTCGGCCGGTATATAAAATATATAACGTCCGCCAACCTGCATTTTAGGGATACCTTCAATCCAACCCTCTATCATATATGCCAGATTGGTTTCGTATTCATCGCTTTCGTCAAAAAGCGTACCGTCAATTAGTCTGCCTTTGTACTTAACCACGATATTGCTCGACGAAGTTGGATGTCGCAAATATCCCTGATGTATTACTTTGTAACAAAGACCCGAATCAGTTTGTTTAAAATCTGTATCGCTTTTGTGTTTTTCAAGCCAGGCATTGTTGAGTATTTTCCAGTCGGCATATTCATCTTCTTTACAAGATGTTACGCTCAGAACTAAGAGCACAAGAACAGAGAATAAAGTTATATGTTTCATAAAAGAATTTTTTAGATATATACAGGATAAAATTGATTTGTTTATTTTATGTATATAACTATTTGTCAATAATTTAAATGTCGATACGTTTTTTTTGTTGTGTAAAAATAGTTGATATTTACTTTATATCAAAATTATAACTACCAATAAGGCTGCCATCTACAAAAAAGTCAGCTCTGAAAGTTCCCTTGGGCAGCACTTCTTCTACCTTCCAGTATATTACATCAGTAAGTGCTTCGCCGGTGTACTCAAAATCTTTTTTCGACGAATAGGTAATTCTTTTGTTTTCAAACTGAAATACATTATTGTCGCTTTTTGTGAGCACTTCGTTGTCCGGTCGCGTTATTCGCAGGTATATGGTTTTTGGCCCTGTTTGAGCAGTGATATTTTTGGCAATGGTAAAACTAAACTGAAGATTAGCAACTTGCGAAAACCATCCGGTTTTTTTGTTTTTATTGTTCAGTTTTTGTACACTGAATCCGGTCATATCCAGCTTCGATGCTCTGGTTACTACTTCGTTCAGGTTTTCTTTTTCTTTCGACAGTTGCTGTACCGTTTGCGATGCTTCGCTGTATTTGCGTTTTACCTCTGTGTTTTCATTTCTAAGTACTTTGTTTTCAGCATTCAGCGAGTCTATCTGGTTTACATATCTTATCATAACCTTTCGTACGGTAGCCAGTTCGTTTTTAAGTTCGGTTATGCGGCGCGCATTTGTCGATTTGGTCACGCGTAGCTCTTCGAGTAGCTGCTGTACCTTAACTTTTTGGTTTTCGAGTAATTTAAATAACGAGTCGTTTCTGATATTGGTGGTGTTATAGCCATCGAACTCAGTTGCTAAATCCTGATATTCACGTTCAACCTGCTGCTTTTCAAAATTCATCATTTCGGCCACCTCGGCAATTTCGGCTTCTTTTTGTTTTGATTTATTAATGAAATATATCACCGTTATAATCAACGCTATGATTACAACTGCCATCACCGAAAGTATTACTAAATTATTTTTCTTCATAAAAATACGTGAAAATACAAAAATATCTAATCCTAAATAAAAGTTATAAATCTGCTAATATCTTTTCAAGCTTTATTCCTCTCGATCCCTTTATCAGCACATAACTGTTATTTATATCCTTGTTCGTCTGTAAATAGGCGAGCAGTTCATCTGCATTCTGGTAGCATTCGTAAGTGTTTTGCGTGGCGGCAAACCTTGCGCCTACAAGTATTACCCGCTCAAACTCGTACTTTCCCAGCAGATCAATGATTTGTTGGTGCTCGCTTTCGCTTTGGTCGCCAAGCTCAAACATATCTCCCAGTATCAGTACTTTATGCTGAACGTCCATTTGTCCGAAATTAATTATAGCTGCTCTCATGCTGGTAGGGTTGGCGTTGTAAGCATCTACCACTAACTTGTTTTTGTCGGTAATTGTTAGCTGCGACCGGTTGTTCTGCGGGCTGTATTTTTCAAGTCCCGCTTTGATACTTAGGTTGCTAACCCCAAAATAATTACCAATAGTTACCGCAGCCAACACATTTTCAGCATTATAAACACCTATAAGCTGCGTGTTTATTTCAAATTCATCATCGGTATTGCATATCATGTTCAGGTAGGGCGAGCATGATTTTACTTTACCTGTAATTTTGTTCGTTTCTTTTTTATCGCTAAGCAGGTAAGGTATCAGGCGTTCATTAGTCACAAATCCGGAGCGTTTCACCATTTCCTGCAGGTGTTCGTTGCCTTCGTTGATAAAAACTTTGCTGCCATGGGCAAAGATATTTTCGTACAGTTCGGCTTTGGTGCTTTTTACACCGTCGAACGACCCAAACCCTTCGAGATGCGCTTTTCCTACGTTGGTAATAATTCCAAAGTCGGGGCAGGCTATTGCAGCCAGCTGCCGTATTTCGCCCGGATGGTTAGCGCCCATTTCCACTACGGCCATTTCATGTTCCGCTTTCAGTTGTAACAGGGTAAGCGGCACACCTATATGGTTGTTAAGGTTGCCTTGAGTATACAGTAAGTTATATTTTTCTTTCAGTACACTTGCAATCAACTCCTTGGTTGTAGTTTTACCATTGGTACCTGTGATTCCTATGATAGTTGTTCCCAGCTGTTTGCGGTGATGGCGGGCCAGTTGTTGCAAAGCGTCCAGCACATCGTCCACCAGTATATAGCGCTCATCCGGGGCATATTGTTTATCATCCACCACAGCATAAGCGCATCCGTTCTCTATAGCTTTGGCAGCAAAGGTGTTTGCGTTAAAATTATCGCCTTTCAGAGCAAAAAATATTGATCCCTCAGGACAGTTTCTACTGTCGGTACATATTACAGGATGTTGCAGAAACAATTGGTACAATTTCATCTTGGGTGTAGCCTGAATGTTTTTATGATAAACCAGCTGCAAAAATAATCATAAAAACAAGACCAAAACGTTATAGGATTTATAATATTCACAAAAAAAGGCTAAACCCTTTTCAGAATTCAGCCCTCTGGGTATGTTTATGGCATATACTTGTTTTTAAAACTGATAAACAAGAGATACGTACCAACCGCTTTGACGTAAAAGTTTGCTCGAATCAATTTTATTGATGCTATTGATACCGAAGTCATAACCGGCTTTCAGCTGGTAATTTTTCCATTGTACACCGCCACCGGCTCCCATTTGGAAATTGATGCGATGAATCAGCGCATTCTTGTATAAATCTTCGGTTCCACTCTTCGGAGCTGTTCCGTAAAGGTCGTCGATAAGCTCCGTGGTTGTTTCGCTGAGTTGAGCATTAGTTTTGCGGGGTTGTGCCAGACCTATGTTGATATTAGGCCCTACGAAACCGAATAATTTCAGATTTTTGTTTAACTTCAGGCTATACGAAATACGTAAAGGCACATCAATAAAATGCCCGTAAGTTTTGTAAGTAACCGAGTCGGCACTGTATCGTTGCATTTTTTCAGCATATACTACCGAGTATAATGCGCCCGTAAGAAGCGAAAAATTGTGTTTCAGTTCAAATTCCGCATTTACTCCCAAACGAACACCGTTGAAGTAATTGGTGCTGAAATTTTTTCCGGATTGTTTCGGGCTGATAAATCCGGCTTCGATGCTATATTTCTGCGCTATCGCAGATGTACTGCACGCAGCACACAGTAATATGGCGAAGAAGATGTTTCTGATTCTATTCATTATGTTCTCGGTTTCTTGTTTTGTATTATTTTTATACCCTGCAAAGATAGATGTTTTTATTCATTTATATATGTATGAAAATCATTATTTACCGATAAATTTGGGCTTTTTAACGGTAAAGGATTGAATTATTAACTAATATTGAATTGTAGATTACCGCAAGGCTATTACAGCATCTATCTTTGTTGTCCGATTAATCTCATCGGATAGTCAGTTTGTGGTACATCATGCTTATTGAACAGAGTTTTACTTTAAATCTTTTTTTACCAATTTATTGATAAAATAAATAAATGTTATATATTTGCACTATTAATTTTTATGATTTTTTACGATAGTCTTTGGATATATTATTTTTAAAAAATGGATACCTGGTTATGACTAAAATTAAATTTGTATTAACATCATGCTTTTTGTGTGTTTTTGTACTTCAAAATGCTGTTTGTCAGAGTTTCACGCCATACGTACAGGCAGAAGCCGGAATTTCGACCGACAATAAAAACCTGTTGAGGTTTGGAATAGAGTTTGGTAAAACCTATAAATGGTTGGATTTAGGTATAGGGCTCGATTACGAAGGAACTTCTCTGGGTGATGAATATCACGTATCGGCTAATTATGTGGCGGGTGACGACGCGTTTAACGATTTGAATTTAGACAAAGAACAGTTTGGGAATTTTGCAAACAATTCTTTGCAATTGATAGCAAAAGTAGATATTATTGGTCTTTTTACTTCAGACTCCCGGCATCTTTTAAAAATAGGAGGGGGATACGGTGTTTTAAATCGGAAATCTGTTTCGAGCTACACTTCACACAACAATGATCAAACCAGTTATAGTCTGACGGTTGAGAATCGGTATGGTTTAACCGGTTCATTCAAATTGAGTTATGAATATAAAGTATTGCCCGGATTACGAATCGGAGCTTTTTGGGGAGGAGCCTATTCTCCATTCTTAGGTTTTTTAGTCAGAGGTAATTTTTAAAAAATTGTTCACGAAAAAACTGATGACAGGTTGCTCTGCTTTAGTTGTAAAAAGCGACCTTTGGATGTATGAGCACATCTCCTCAAGATTCTATTTGAATATATTGATATATTTATAAAAACGAGTAAAAGCCTGTAAATCATAGATTTTACAGGCTTTTACTCGTTTTTGAAATTCATTCTGTGGAGCTGGAGGGAAGCTCAATCCATATTCTATTTAGCTGATAATTCAAATTTTAATAACCGTCTATTTCGTCTATAATGATATAATAATCTATAATAGTCTTGTTATTTAGTGATTTAATTTAGATTTCTCCTCTTCAGCTTTGTTATCCGACACATTTTGCAAGGCGGTACTCGAGCCGACTACTTTTTCATATTCGGCTAATTTTGCTTTGGCCACAGCAAGTTCTCCAGCCATTTCCTCGAATCTTTTCAGGAGATATTCTGAGCCCTCTATT
>JAFNAV010000078.1 GCA_017860345.1 Bacteroidota bacterium
TTTCAGGGTCATGCTGCTCCGGGTATTTATGCACGTGCTTTTCTCGAAGGAAGATTATCGGTAGACCAACTGAATAATTTCCGGCGCGAACTAAAGCCACAGGGCGGACTTTCCTCTTACCCTCACCCATGGCTTATGCCTAATTTTTGGGAATTTCCTACCGTATCTATGGGTTTAGGGCCGATTATGGCTATTTATCAGGCTCGTTTCAACCGTTATCTCGAAGACAGAGGATTAAAAAACACCTCCAATCAGAAGGTGTGGGCATTTTTGGGCGATGGCGAAACCGATGAACCGGAAGCATTGGGCGCCATCACTTTAGCTGCCAGGGAGAAATTAGACAATCTTATCTTTGTTATTAACTGTAACCTGCAACGATTGGATGGTCCGGTGCGCGGAAACGGAAAAATCGTTCAGGAACTCGAAGCTGTTTTCCGAGGCGCAGGCTGGAACGTAATTAAAGTACTGTGGGGTGGCGATTGGGACGAACTGATTGAAAAAGACCACAAAGGCAAATTAGTAAAACGCATGGGCGAAATTGTGGACGGACAATCGCAAAAATTCTCTATTGCTCCGGGCGATTATGTTCGCAAAGAGTTTTTTGGTGTTGACCCTGAATTGCTCGATATGGTAAGCAACCTGACAGACGAGCAAATAAAAAAAATGAGACGTGGCGGACACGATCCTGAAAAGGTTTTTGCGGCTTACAATGCGGCTGTTAATCATAAAGGTCAGCCTACCGTTATTTTGGCCAATACCATCAAAGGCTACGGCTTAGGCGAAAGCGGCGAAGGTAAAAACATTACCCACTCACAGAAAAAACTAAACGAAGAAGAACTGAAAGAATTCAGAACCCGCTTTGGAATTCCTTTGTCGGACGATGAAGTGGTAAAAGCACCATTTTACAAACTCCCCGAAGACTCGGCCGAGATGAAGTATCTGAAAAAACGTCGCGAGGAATTGGGTGGCCCAGTACCGGAACGTCGGTTAGATATCAGACCGATAAAAACACCACCGGAAGAGGTTTTTGAAGAATTTTACAAAGGCTCGGACGGGCGTGAATTATCTACCACGATGGCATTTGTCCGTATACTCACCAAACTATTAAAAGACAAGGAAATAGGCAATCTGATTGTACCCATTGTACCTGACGAAGCCCGTACCTTCGGGATGGAGTCGCTGTTCCGTCAATCAGGAATTTACTCACACGTGGGTCAGCTTTACGAACCGGTTGATAAAGAGCTGTTGCTTTATTATAAAGAAGCTAAAAACGGACAAATTCTTGAAGAAGGTATTACCGAAGCAGGAGCTATGTCATCGTTTATCAGTTCGGGTACTGCCTACGCCACCCACGGACTGAACATGATGCCGTTTTTTGTGTATTACTCCATGTTTGGCCTACAGCGCATTGGCGACTTTGTATGGGCAGCTGCCGACATGAGCGCCAAAGGATTTCTGGTAGGCGGAACAGCCGGAAGAACAACTCTGGCCGGCGAGGGTCTGCAACATCAGGATGGAAACAGTCACCTGCTCGCTTATCCTGTGCCAAATTTGGTTACATACGATCCGGCATTTGCCTACGAACTGGCCGTAATTATTCGGGATGGCATCCGCCGCATGTACGAAGAACAGGAAAAAGTATTTTACTACATCACCATTATGAATGAAAACTATGCCATGCCGCCAATGCCCGAAGGCGTTAAAGATGGTATTCTGAAAGGGATGTACAGATACCAGCAAGGTAAAGAAAGTAAAAAAGGACTTACAGCCAACCTGCTTGGAAGTGGCACCATTATGAACGAAGCTCTGAAAGCAGCCGAAATTCTTGAAACAAAATACGGAGTAAAAGCTAATGTATACAGCGTTACAAGCTACAAAGAACTTCACCGCGATGCTCTGGAAACAGAAAGACACAATATGCTGCACCCGGAAGCTGAAAAAACACCTTATGTTGCAACTCAAATTGACAACGATGGTGTGATTGTAGCAGCTTCGGATTATGTAAAAACTTTGCCCGATTCGATTGCCAAATGGTTGCCAAAGAAGCTATACTCACTTGGTACTGATGGATTCGGACGAAGCGAGGGACGAAGCGAGTTACGCGACTTTTTTGAAGTGGATGCCAAACACATTGCCTACACCACTTTGTATGCGCTATACAAAGAAGGTAAAATCAAAAAAGACGAACTGAAAAAAGCCATGACTGAGCTTGAGATTGATCCCGGAAAGCGCAATCCGATGAATTCTTAAAAGCCAACTGAAACTCGTAACTTGTTTACTAAAAAAAACAAAGATGAAAAACTTTATAATACCCGAATTAGGAGAAAATATAACTACAGCCACCGTTGTGAAAGTTTTGGTGGCTGTGGGCGACTCTGTACAGCCCGACCAGCCAGTGCTGGAACTTGAAACAGACAAAGCCACCATTGAAGTACCATCGGACTTCAGCGGCAAAGTATCAGAAATTAAAATCAACGATGGCGACACCGTAACCATCGGGCAGGTAATCCTTACGTTTGAAGAGGCCGGGACACAGCCTGCTGAATCGCCCGCTCTTGCCGCAAAACCGCAGGCAGCAGTGGTTGAAACACAGCCGCAACCTCAGCCCACCCCGGACGTGCAAGCACCTGTAGCTGTTGGAATTACCGGCTTTGTATTGCCCGAATTGGGCGAGAATATACGCTCGGCCACCGTTATCAAAGTGCTTGTGGAAGTTGGTAATACGGTACAGAAAGACCAACCGGTAATAGAAGTGGAGACCGACAAGGCTACCATTGAAGTACCCTCGGACCTTGCCGGAACAGTAACCGAAGTACTTGTAAAAGAAGGCGACACCATAACTACCGGAAGCATTGTATTTAAAATATCGGGCAGTGAGGCAACAACTGTAGCCGCACCGGTTACAAGTGCTGCGCCGGCCGAAGTAGTTCAGTTATCGGCTCCGGCAGATGAAAAGCCTGTAACGTTCGTTCCTGAAAAATCAGCACCGGCCGATGCTCCCAAAGTAATACCCATCGAAAACCAACCTGCCATGCTACAAAATGCAGCTCCGGCAGCACCGTCGGTACGTCGTTTGGCACGCGAAATAGGGGTAGACGTAAATCAGGTGAAAGGCACCGGCCCTGGTGGCAGAATTTTACTCGACGACGTAAAAGCTTACAGCAAAGCGCTGCACCAGCAACGTAACGAAGTTCAGCACATCCGTACCGAGCAACATCAGGAGCCACTACCCGACTTCACCAAATTTGGCGAAACCGAACGGCAAACCATGTCGAATATCCGCTTCAAAACAGCCGATCATCTGAGCTACGCATGGCATACAATTCCGCATGTTACACAGTTTGACAAAGCCGACATTACAGCTTTGGAAGAATTCCGCAAAAGCTATGCAAAAGAGGCTGAAAAACAAGGAGTGAAACTAACCGTAACCGCAGTTTTAGTAAAAATTATTGCAGCTGCGCTGAAAAAATTTCCTCAGTTCAATGCCAGCGTAGATATGCAAAGCAAAGAGGTTATTTACAAAAAGTATTTTAATATAGGTATTGCTGTAGATACTGAGTTTGGACTGATAGTGCCGGTGATAAAGAATGCCGATCAGATGAACGTGATAGAAATATCGCGCGAAATGAATGCTTTGGCCGAAAAAGCCCGCAACAAAAAGGCTTCGATAGCCGATATGCAGGGTGGATGCTTTACCATTACTAACCTGGGAGGCATAGGCGGAACTTTCTTTACACCCATCATTAATGCACCCGAAGTGGCTATCCTGGGCGTATCCCGAGGAAATATTGAACCGGTGTACATAGATGGTAAGTTTGAACCACGATTGCTTTTACCGCTTTCTCTTTCGTACGACCATCGGATTATCGATGGTGCTGATGGCATCCGCTTCCTCCGCTGGATTATCGGGGCTATTGAGAATCCGATGAAGTTTATTGTGGAAAACTAAAAAGATATTGACAATATATCACCTTCATTAAAAAAAACAATCAATCCACTGCAAACCAGTGCGTTAAAACAATATTTTTTGAAATAAAAATTATGAACTATTCAAATAACAATACAGCTTCATCAGGAAATGGAAATGCCATTCATGTTGTGGTAATAGGAGGCGGACCGGGTGGATATGCTGCTGCCTTTTATGCTGCCGATTTGGGTATGCAGGTCACCTTGGTAGATTTGGAAAAGAACCCCGGTGGCGTATGCCTTTACCGCGGTTGTATTCCATCCAAAGCATTGCTTCACGTGGCTAAATTAGTGAACGAAGCTAAAGAAGCCAAAGAATGGGGTGTAGATTTTGGCGAACCTCAGATAGATATTGACAAGCTGCGCAATTTCAAAAACAAAGTGGTAAATAAGCTGACAGGTGGCCTTGGCATTCTGTCGAAACAGCGTAAAATCAACTTTGTACAAGGAAGAGCTAAATTCATTTCGTCAACCACTATCGAAGTGGCTAAGGCTGATGGAACAACTGAACAAATCGCTTTCGATAAGGCTATTGTAGCTACAGGTTCGGTAATTGCTACCATTCCGTCGTTGCAAATCGATAGCCAGCGGTTGCTTAATTCTACCACAGCGCTCGATTTACCCGCCATACCCAAATCGCTGCTTGTGGTAGGTGGCGGTTACATCGGGCTGGAGCTGGGGTCGGTATATGCTGCGCTGGGGTCGAAGGTATCGGTGGTAGAGTTTCTGGACCGTATTTTGCCCGGAGCCGATCGCGATTTGGTGTCGCACCTTGAAAAACGTATCTCAAAATCTTTCGACAAAATTATGCTTCAATCCAAAGTAGTGGAAATTAAGGAAGTAACCGAAGGATTACTTGTAAAAATTGAGAACAAGGATAAACAAATAGAAGAACACGTGTTTGACTATGTGCTGATGTCTATAGGCCGAAAACCGAAAACCGACGGACTGGGGCTGGAAAACACCCGCGTACAGGTGAATGAACGGGGCTGGATTATCGCTGATAAATCACTGAAAACCAACGATGAAAACATCTACGCCATTGGCGATATTGTAGGCGAACCTATGCTGGCTCACAAGGCTTCGCACGAAGGGCGCGTGGCGGTTGACTCCATCGCGGGCAAAAAGGTAGCTTTTGAGCCTTTAGCTATTCCGGCTGTGGTATTTACCGACCCCGAAATAGCTTGGGCCGGAATCACCGAAACTCAGGCCGCAGCACAAGGAATCCGTTTCGAAACGGCTAAATTCCCTTGGGCTGCCAGCGGACGTGCCACCACACTCGACCGCAGCGACGGGCTTACCAAACTTATCATAGACCCTGACACAGAACGTATTCTGGGTGTTGGGCTTTGCGGACCCGGTGCCGGCGAAATGATTGCCGAAGGCGTATTGGCCATAGAAATGGGAGCTACTGTAAAAGATCTGGCACTCACCATACACCCGCATCCCACCCTGTCGGAGACGGTAATGGAAGCCGCCGAACTTTTTTACGGACATTCATCGCACATTTATAAGCCTGTAAAACATTAATTTTGCGCTTAACAGACAGCAGGTCGACGTCGTGACGATGCCGGCCTGTTTTTTTTATAGTCAACATCAGTTCCCCGATTTACCTTCCTGACTAACACTTAACCTGAGCGCAAAACTTTTTTCCCGCCAAATTTTTGTTTTTATCATTTTTTTCCTTATTTTGCACAGGAAAAATTAAAAACAAGCTCGGGAGGCAATGCGTGTTCAGCCCCAATGGTTTTGTTTAATTTTCGACCCGGAAATGACTGTTGTTCATGGACATCGTTTCTTGTTTTTTATTAGACTTATCCTTAAAGTATATTCGTAATCTATGAAACGAATTTTAACTTACTTTTTACTTGTCTGTCTGTTTTCGCCCGGTTTGGTTCAAGCTCAGCAAGCCCCACTAAGCTATTGGCCTGCTAAACCCGTACCCGGCGACAGCATAAAACTCACCTACTCACCTGCTGCCGACGACTATCCGCTCCCCGATTCCATTGAGTGCCGGATTCAAAAATGGGGACTTTACGAAGATGAAATAGCAATACAAAAAAATCTAAAATTTAAATCAGAGCTTTGTTTTCTTAAAAAAGATAACAACGGCGACTTCCGCACCACCATAGGTACCGACCTATTTACCAGAGGAATAACATACACCCTCAGTATCAGACAGTTGTACCGCGACCGATTAAAAATAGGGTACAGGACAAAACAAATTCCTGAAAAAGACACAGATACATTTATCGCTTTCTATGCTAACGAGCAGGAAGCGCAACACACCAACTACCTGCATGCAAGGAGCTTAGATAGCAAAGGAGATACCGCAAGCTCAAAAAACCGGGAGAAAATACGTGCCTGTTTGCTAAAAGAGTCGACACTTTACCCCGAAAGTGCATACGAAATAATGAGCGAAGTGCATGATTATTACCTTCCTTCTGAACGAAGTGAACAAGAAGCTTTGCTCAAAGACCAGATCAACAAAATAATGCAACATAAAAACCTAAACAACAACGACTTAAGACTTCTGAATGTACTTTTTGCGAAATTAGGAATATCCAATGCAGCAAGTTATTTTGAAAGAAAAGCTGATAGTTTACAACAAATTTCCGATGACTTGAAAATTTATACCGACTGGTGCACTCAATTTAACGAAACAAATAACATTAGAATAAAATATGATCTGCTTTTAAAAATAAAAACTCAGTTTGACAAGCTGAGCTATGAGAACAAGCATACCTTAACAAAAAATGGCAATTTGCCACAATTCAAAACGCAGGAGTTAATAAAATATGCGCTACTGAAGAACGACTCAGCCATGTACTCCTGGCTTGGTAAAAATCTGAATATCACAGAGCAAACTATCTTGCTTTACCCCGAAAACATGATAGCCGAAATCAGAATAATCAAAGATACATTAAGCAGAAACAACTGGGCTGAATCCAAATCGCTAAAGCTATTGAGTTTTTTTAGCGAAATGTACAATGAGGCTATCAACAAGCAAAAATTGATGCAGACTTATGCCGATGAATATATTAGCGACACCGAAAAACTGCACAATATTGAATATGCCATCATTTGGCTTAACGATATTTTGGCTGATATTAACAAAGACAGGTACGACCACCGGAAAGCTTTTTATTATATCAATTCAGCTCGTAACATGCTTGCAAGCATCAACCGGAATTTTGATAATCAGGACAAAATATACGAGAAGTTTTGTACAATTTCCTATCAAAGTTTAAAACGCAAAGATCTGAAAAAGGAAGTAGAAAAAGTGGTTAGCGACGGGTACTATAATCAAAAAGCTTATGATATTCTGAAAGAAATATATGTACTCGATACCAAATCGGCGGAAGGATTTGATGTTTATCTGAATATTCTAAAAAAGTCGGGTAACCGGGATAAAAAACGGGCAATAACGAGTGTAAGTTCAAACACACCGGCTCCAAACTTCAGGCTGCTGGATCTCGACGGTAAAGTGGTAAAATTGTCCGATTTCTTAGGTCAGATTGTAGTTCTGGACTTTTGGGCTATCTGGTGCGAACCCTGCAAAGCCAGCTTTCCGGCCATGAAAAAACTTCAGGAAAATTATGAACGCGAGCATCACGTAAAGTTTCTGTTTATAGATACTTACGAACGCTATCAGTCGATAGAAGAAAACTACCGGGTTGCAAGTAATTATCTGCAGGAAACAAACTATCCATTCCATGTATTGCTCGATGTGAAAAGTGCTGTAGCTAAGAGCTTTAAAATAACCGGGATACCTACCAAAATAGTTATAGACAAAACCGGGAATTTAAGATACAGCGTTGTAGGCTTCGAAATAAATGAAGAGAAAATGATTGAAGAAATGGATTTGCTGATAAAATCGCTGGAATAATTCTGGCCACATTTACTGTGTACCTGATTTCCGGTATGCGAAAAATACCTTGTTCATGTGATAGATTTAGCGAAATCAATATTCTATATTTGCTTTTTCAAACGGTTAGTACAATAAGATGTTAAAATACATGATTATCCGTATAACGACCAGTAAAAAAGAGATTATCTCTTAAACGAACGACCTCGTCCGGTGAGCCGAAAAACCAGTGAAGTTGGCGTTTGAAACTGTCCTGTTTGAGCGACGCAGGAGCGAGTTTGGACGGTTTCAGCCAACTGAGCGCCAGTTTTTCGAGCGAGGCGTCCGCCAGCTGGCGGATTGACCTTTTTTTGGTTACTTTTTTGTGTCAAGACATCCCGATAGCTATCGGGAGTAACTGGGGTTTGGGGCAAAGC
>JAFNAV010000024.1 GCA_017860345.1 Bacteroidota bacterium
AACTAACAATGGGTATAAAAAGATTCTTTCTTTCAGTTTTTGCTATTCTCACCATTTTTAATGTCTATTCTGAAAATTCTTCATCAAAAGACAATTCGGAGACAAAAAGTATAACTAACCAAACAAGTAAACTCACCTTAGGAGGTTATGGTGAAGCCGTAATGAGCAGGATGTTTTACAGCAACAACTACAAGCGCTACTCCGACGCCACCAAATATGCCGATGCCACTGGATATGGTCAGTTTGACCTACCTCATGTGGTATTTTTTGTTGGATATGACTTTGGTAAGGGTTGGTCATTGGGTAGTGAAATAGAGTTTGAACACGGTGGAACCGAATCGGCCGTAGAAATTGAAGAAGAAGAGACGGGAGAATATGAAAGCGAAATTGAACGTGGCGGCGAAGTAGCTCTGGAACAGTTCTGGATTCAGAAAAGTTTTGGAAAATCGCTGAACCTGCGCATGGGGCATATCATTGTACCCGTAGGACTTACAAACCAATACCACCTGCCAACCGAGTTTTTTACCGTATACAGGAACGAAGGCGAAAGTACTATCCTACCCTGCACATGGCACGAAACCGGCGTTAGTCTGTGGGGAAAATTGGACACGTGGCGTTACGAAGTGCTTTTTGTAGCCGGATTAGATGCCAATCGTTTCGGATCAAAAGACTGGATAAAAGGTGGTGCCGGAAGCCCTTACGAATTTAAACTGGCCACTGCCTATGCCGGAGCATTCCGATTAGACAACTACAGCATCAAAAATTGGCGTTTAGGTTTAAGTGGCTATATTGGTAACAGCGCAGCCAACACTCTGGAACCCGACAAATTCAAAGATTTGAAAGGAACGGTAACCGTTGGCTCATTCGATTTTCATTACGACTCGCCCAACTTTATAGTACGCGGAAATTGTGACTACGGGCATCTGACTAATTCCGAAGCTATTACTATTGCCAACAATAACAGCAGAAAAGGTTCACCATCACCTAAAACAGCGATAGCTTCCGACGCTATAGCAGCCAGTGTAGAGGCAGGATATGATATTTTTTCAATAATTAATCGGACCTCATTGGGCAACAACAAACTCTATGTATTTGGCCGATATGATTATTACGACTCCATGTACAAAACTTCGGGCAGTGTTATCGACAACGAATGTTGGAGTCGCCAGCGGATAGCCGGAGGAATTAATTACAAGCCGCTTAAAGACATTGTCATTAAAGCTGAATATTCACACAGAATTTTCAAAAGCCAGTACAATAACGAAAACACGCTAAGCATTGGGATAGCTTACGCAGGTTTCTTCAAATAAGATGTTGAAATAAATCAGAAAACTGATTTTTTTAGTTCGTAACACATATCAATAAAAATAATTTTAAAAATTCAATAAATATGAATCATTCAAAAAAAGGAATTCTTATTCTACTTTCAGTTTTGCTAACGTCAGCAAGTCTGGTTTCGTGCGACGACAGCAATGGCGATATCAAAGATATTGATCAACAAAAAACAAAAGTTTTGACACAGTATGTGGATAGTGTAGTGGTAAAAACATACAATTCTCTGGCCGATGAGTCGATAAATTTGTATGACGCATGTGTGGTAATGGCTGCGAATCCTACTCAGGCCAATGTACAAAAAGCTTGCGAGAAATGGGTATCAGCACGTAAATACTGGGAATTGAGTGAAGCTTTTTTATACGGAGCTGCTGCCGATTATAATATCGATCCTCACATAGATTCATGGCCTTTAGATAAAGCACAATTGGATTTGGCATTGAAAAACACAACATTGATTTCGAATATGAAAGAAAATGGATGCAATTTCGATGGATTCTCAACTTTGGGATACGGCCTACTTGGCTTTCATGCCATTGAGTACGTAATTTTCAGAGATGGAAGCGCCCGTAATATCAACGGTGGAACCGACTCTGATGGTGTAGCTTTTCCAGCTCTTAGCGAAACAGAGCTTGTTTATTGTAAAGCGGTAGCTGAGGATTTGCGTAACCAATGTATCCGCTTAGAAGCCAGTTGGGCCGGGACTGAAAATATCAGTACTGCCAAACAAACCATCTTGGCCAATGCCGAACTGGAACCTTCGCTTAATTATGGAGAAGCCATTACGTCGGCAGGAGAAGCCGGAAACGTATTATACAAATCACAAATCTCGGCCTATGTACAAGCTTTGCAGGGAGCTGCCGATATTACCGACGAAGTGGGCAATACAAAAATCACCGACCCGGTAAATAGCGGAAACGTGCTGGATGTAGAGTCGTGGTATAGTTGGAACTCGTTGCTGGACTTTGCCGACAACATCCGTAGTGTACGAAATGTATATTTGGGAAGTACATCAGGCAAAGAAAGTTCATTATCGTTAAGCTCTTATATTAAATCGAAAAATGCAACACTTGACACCTCTGTAAAAGCCGCCATAACGAAAGCTATTACTGAAATAGAGGCTATTACACCACCTTTCAGAAATAACCTTACGCAGGCAGCTACAAGTAAATCAGTAACTGCATGTAATGATTTACTTGAAAAATTAGATGAGGTGGTAGAACTGATTCAGCAATAATTTTTTATTGAAAGATATTCCTAAATACAACAAAAACTTACAATGACGAGTAAACATTTAATATATATCCTGATGGCAAGTATTGGTTTTAGTGCCTGTAATCCGGATAAAACAGATCATGAAGACAACACGTTATCTGACGAATGGTATCCCGGAGGTAAGCTGGGTACTACATTCAACATCACTGCCAGTGCCTATCAGCAACCAGCACCAGCAGTTGAGAATGCAAACCTTGTAAGCGCATTTAAAGCCGGCGAACGTTTATTTGATAAAAATTTTGTGACCACTGCTTCGGGCGAAAGTCCACTTGGCGGATTAGGCCCATTGTGGATTCGCAGTAGCTGTGTTGCCTGCCATCCCGGATACGGACACGGAAAGCGCCAGACCTCGTACAATTCTAACGTAGAAGGCAACGGATATTTATTGGTAGTAACCGATGAAACTGATACCTATTTAAGTTCGCTAACAGGAATGCCGCAAACGAGAGCAGTAGCACCGTTTAAAGCTCCTATCGACGAATCGAAAATTGTGATTGAATGGAAAAACTATACCGACGAATGGAACAATACTTTCCCTGATGGCGAAACATACGGTCTCATTTATCCTGAAGTAACGATTCCTGAAAGCGCTTTCTATGTTCCGTTGGAAGTGACAAAAAACGGCGCTACCACTACCGTACCTTATGCTAACGTACGTGTAAAACTTGAATCAACCATAGGAATTTATGGTAGCGGATTACTCGATGCTATACCCGACGACTCCATAAAAGCGCAATATGCTAAAGAAGAAAGCAAAGGAGTTATACTCAACTCAGCTTTTTTTGCTAACGGCGATTGGGTAAAGCAGTACAGCAACACCCTTCAGGGAAATGGGGAAAAACATCCTTACCGTTTTACCTACGGGTTGAGTCGCGGACCACTACAAGATGGCCCCGGAGCTAATGCAATATGGAATATCTTTAATGTAACCCGTAAAGACCGTCGCTACCATTATATCACCACTACCTATGCCAAAGTAGCATCAAAAGACCCTGATGTTCAGAAAGATTTTTACACTTATTTCCCTGACTTTAACATCACAGGAGATGCAGAAACTGATATTTACAATTACCTGACGTCTAAAAACCTACCTACCGAAATTACTGAAGAACAGTATGTCAATTTCATGGTATGGCATCGTGGGTTAGCAGTTCCTGCAGCCCGCGATATTGACGATGCAGATGTACAAAAAGGGAAAAAGCTGTTCACACAGATTGGTTGCACCTACTGCCATCGTCCCAAATGGACAACTGGCGATGATAATTTTACCGATCCAAATTTGTTGTTCAGCAATGGTGATAGCCGCTTGCCACGTTATCCGGGACAAACCATATATCCTTATACCGACATGGTACAGCACCGCTTGTTTATGGTAAATAATATTCGTACCGGCTGGTGTCGTACTACCCCACTTTGGGGACGCGGACTTAGCGAACGATGTACAGGAGCAAGTGACAGACTTCATGATTGTCGTGCCAGAAACGTAACAGAAGCCATCATGTGGCATGGAAACACGGAGAGCGATGCCCGAAAAACAGTAGAAAAATACAGAGCTCTAACCAAAGAGGAACGTGATGCTATTGAAAAATTCATTAATGCTATTTAAAAGTAGATTGCAAAACATTTTTCTGATAAGTCAGGGATTCTTCAATCCAGGAGAACTCCCTGACTTTGTATTTTTATACAACGCTGGCAATAACTTAATGAATAAGCCTGATATTGTGTTGAGTTTTTTGCCAACATGAGATAAAAGTATTATATTTGTCTTAACATAATATATATAACACCATAGAAAACAAACAAATACAATCGGCTATATTGCAACTAAATAATCTCACCACATGCGCTTACTCAAACAAATAGTTTTTACTCTTCTTGGTCTGTTGCTCGTTATCCTGATTGGAGCTACGATACTCGAAAAAATTTACGGAACCGGTTTTGTATCCGAATATATTTATAGTTCAGTTTTGTTTGTTGTGCTCTGGGGCGTTTTTGTTCTGTCGGGCATTATCTACATTTTACAACGCAAACTTCAAAAGCAGCTTTTCACTTTTTTGCTTCATATATCTTTTTTGCTGATACTGGCCGGAGCATTTACTACCTGGCTTAGTGGCGAACAAGGTAATGTACATCTTCGAAAAGGCGAAATCACATCCTTTTTTATCGATAAAAATCACGATATAAAAAAACTACCGTTTAATCTTATTCTCAAAGATTTCAAGGTTCTGAATTATACAGGTACCGATACGCCTATGGATTTTGTTAGTATAGTAGAAGTGGCACCTGTTAGTGGCAAAACCAGCCATATGGAAGTAGCCATGAATCAAATAGGATCATTTAAGGGTTATCGTTTCTATCAGTCTGGCTACGACATTGATGGAATGGGCACCACTTTATCCGTATCGCACGACCCTTACGGGATAGCCATTTCTTATACAGGATATGTATTGCTGTTACTTTCCATGCTTTTGTTTTTCTTGGATAAAAACAGTCAGTTCAGGCAGTTAATTAAAAGTCCTTTACTTCGCCGTACAGCTTTGATTTTTATGCTTATATCGTGTACAACCAACCATGCGCCGGCACAATCGCAACCCAAAGTACTCCCCAAAGATGTGGCCAGCCATTTTGGCGATTTAAATGTGTATTACAACGGAAGAATATGCCCTCTACAAACCTTAGCCAAAGATTTTACAGTAAAAGTATATGGAAAATCAGCTTACAAAGGATACAGCTCTGAGCAGGTATTTACAGGCTGGATGTTTTTTAGCGAAAGTTGGGAAAAGGAGGCCATAATAAAAATCAAAAGCAAGCCTATACGCGAACTCCTGGGAATTACTGAAAAATACGCCACCTTCGACAATTTTATAAACTCTGTAAACCAATACAAGCTGGCCGAAGCTAAAACCGGTATTATGGACGGAAGTGCAATGTATGACAAGCGCGGTATTGAGGAGGCCGATGAAAAATTCAACCTCATAGCATCGCTTTATTCCGGCCAGATGCTCAGAATATTTCCTTACAGAAGCGAGCCTGAAGCACCATTGCAGTGGTATGCGGCCGCCGACCAGCTACCCCGTGAAATGGATAGCAATAAGTGGGTATACGTTCGCAAATCCATGGATTATATATTTGAGCTAATTGTGGCTAAAGACTATGCAGCTGTAAACAAAATGCTTGATAAACTTATTGCATATCAGCAAAAAGAAGCTGGTGCTGACCTGCCATCGCCGTCGAAACTGAAAGCCGAAAAGATGTACAACCACCTGAACAACTCGTTCTGGTTAGCTATTATTTGCATGGTAGGTGGTATTTTCCTTTTTATAAATTCGATACTGAAAATGATTCATAATAAAAAAACTTCGCAACCCGTAGTTGTTATTTCGAACATCATTTTAGGTTTGTTTTTTGCTTTCATCACATTAATTATCAGTTTACGGGGATACGTAGCAGGGCACATTCCGCTTGCCAGTGGTTTTGAAACCATGCAGTTTATGGCCTGGTGCACCATGTTGATTACCATACTTATCCAGAAAAAGTTCAGTATGGCTTTACCCTTTGGCTTTTTGCTGAGCGGACTCACGCTTATGGTGGCCTTTATGGGCGAGAGCAATCCTCAGATTACGCTACTCATGCCGGTACTCTCATCGCCACTTTTAAGCATCCACGTGGTTGTTATCATGCTGGCTTACTCCTTGTTAGCCTTTGTAATGCTCAACGGAGCTACAGCCCTTGTATTACATTTTACGGGAAAGGATTGTTCCGCAGAAATTGAAAAACTTTATATCATAAGCCGCATTATGCTTTATCCGGCTACCTTTCTGCTCGCAGCAGGTATTTTTATCGGTGCCGTTTGGGCCAATATTTCCTGGGGAAGATATTGGGGGTGGGATCCTAAAGAAGTCTGGGCTCTGATTACGCTGCTGATTTATTCACTGGCCTTGCACCCCGACTCTTTACCCTGGTTTCGTAAGCCATTGTTTTTCCATATTTTTAGTATCATTGCTTTTTTGAGCGTATTGGTTACCTATTTTGGAGTAAACTTTATACTTGGAGGCATGCACAGTTACGCCGGATAGTAAGAAACAATGCGATAATCAAAACACTTTTTCATTTCAGTTGTTTATTTATCAGAATAATTAAAAAAAAACACTATATGTCAAAACTTATTTTAATTCGCCACGGACAATCGGTCTGGAACAAAAAAAACGTATTTACCGGCTGGGTTGATGTACCACTTTCGCGCGAAGGTGTGGACGAAGCCCTCAAAGCAGGTGAGCAAATTGCTGAAATTGAGTTCGATGTAATATTCACTTCTGTGCAAATCAGAGCTATCGAAACTGCTATGATAGCTATTGCTGCAAATAAAAGCACTAAAACACCGGTAGTTATCCATACCGAAGGAAAGATGGCCGACTGGACAACCATTTATAACGATTCGATGAGTCAACAGGTGATTCCGGTGTACCGCGACTGGCACCTGAACGAGCGCTACTACGGCGAACTACAAGGTAAAAACAAAGCAGAAACTGCAGCTATTTACGGCGACGAGCAGGTACACATATGGCGTCGGAGTTACGATATTGCCCCACCTGCAGGCGAATGTCTCAAAGATACAGCCGAACGCACCATTCCTTTTTTCACCGAAAATATATTACCACACTTGCAGGCAGGTAAAAACGTATTGGTTTCGGCGCATGGCAACAGTCTGCGTTCTATCGTTATGCACATCGACGGATTAAGCGAAGAAGAAGTGCTTAAACTCGAAATTCCTACCGGATTTCCCTTGTATTTTGAATATAAGGACGGCAAGGTAAGTCGTGCCTGATCAATCATAACGGGTAAAGTTTAAAAAACTTTCCCTTAAAAACAATGATGTCCGAAAAACAATACTCACGTTTCAACGTATGTTTGTTTTCCGGACATTCTGTTTTATATCGAATTAAAATTCCGCCGCATTAATTCAATTGCGACAAGTCTTTCAGCACTATTTTCTGAGAGCCATAAGCAGGGTAATAGTAAGCAATATTCCGATAATTACGCAAAGTAATATCAGCAGTAAATTAATATACTTAGCCTTTGGTTTAGTGTCTTTGTGCAAATCGCGCACAAAATACTCTTTAAAGAACAGGTATAACGCTGGCACTGAAGCGCTGGCCAGCAAAAAATCTTCGGGAATATCAAAAAAATATGTTTTAGAGATAGCTATGATGGACCAATGGCAAAGAAATAATACGATAAACATATTTACCCTTTCGGAGAACAATAGTAGCAACCCTATGGTGAAAACAGCCACCGAACAGGGCATTACCGGCGACGTCATTTCAGGAAAAGACAAGCCGCGTATCAGCGAGGCTACAGGATATAAAAAAGGCATCAGCATAAGCAGATATGCAAGAAAATCGTGCTTATGAGTTCTGTTGAAAGTTGTATGACCTTTTATTGCATCCCCTATCCATATCAATGCCATAATACCCCAAAATACGGATAAAACATTATTGAAATCACGCTCCCGACAATAAATACTGTAATAAACTACAGCTATCCAGATATTGAGACCAATCAGATATATTTTCATCCCTAACTTTAGCTGCTGCGTAGGTTTGCGAATGAGTAATATGGTTAATAAAATACCCGTTAATACGATAACCACCTGAAACATCCATGTAGAATTGTTGTAGTAAGCGATGGTTCTCCAGAAAATTTCCATGAAAAAAAGTACTGTTTTATTTATTGATATGCCTTGTTAACGAAAACGCTTTGCTGTGAAAAATAAACATGGGAATGGTAGCACCAATTGCCAACAAAAAAATGACAGTAATGGTAACCATCCCGTTCGAGAAGAACATTTCCATATATTTTGCTTTCAATTCGGGTACTTTCATATTTTGTAAAAACATAATTTGAGAAAATACGGTATTATACGCAAACTTACCTGGAATCATGGGCAAAAGAGCCGGAATATATATCACCGTCATCGGGCAATATATTTTGCCTCCAAGCCATAAACTACCAAAGCCTATAATCAGAGCACTTATAAACGAAGAGGCTGCTATGTCCATTCCCGCATACGACATCAAACAAAAGCGGCAGGCATGCCCAATGGCGGCTAACAGAGCAATAAACTTAAATGCCCGCATGGGCGGATCGGAAATAGCGCCAAAACCAATGGCGGCAATAGCGGCAAAAAAACCATCCGACAAAATATCAAGAGCTATATTCATAATAAACGATCGTGAACTAAAAGTAAAGTGATTGACAGACCAATAGCCACACACACTATCAGTAAAAAAGCATTAGTAAGCCGGCTTATGCCTGTGAGAGTATGCCCTTCTACAATATCAATAACGCCATTTATCAAAGGCACACCGGGTATCAGGTATAGAACACTTGTGGCAATGGCAATATCCGAAGTTATATCAAAAATGAGCGAAGTAGAAGCCAGCAACGAAGCCGTAAACGACGAAACGATAAAAATGATGTAATGATTAATGTGCTTTTTAAGCATTTGCATCCGCACAAAAAAACCGGCTATGGTTGCCGAAAAAACAATCACCATCGACATCCAGTCGCCACCAAAAAGTTTGCAAAACGAAGCGTTGGCAAAGCCCACCAGAAGCAACACAAACAAAGGATCGATGCGCGGCGCCGATATTATTTTAGTGTACTTATCGTTTAAAACATCAAAAGGCAATCGTTTATCCACGGCTTCCCAACTCAGCGCACTCAGCTCCGAATTATGCTCAAAACTGATGGGCAATGCCGGAATTTCAACTACTTCACTAAAAGTCTTTTGTGTTTCCTTATCCTGCATGGTAAGTATCATACTTTTCTGGAAAACACTGATTTGGAGGTCGAAATTCAAAGATTCGCCAATTCGCCTGGTATTGCGGATAACACGCGATGTATGTATGCCACAACCCATTAAATGAGCGGCATAACCGGCAATAAATTTTGTATATTGAAGCAAAATATCGTTAGTCATTCTAAATTATTTATTCAGTTGCAACTATCTTGTAACAAAATTCCCGAAGGAAATCCTTTTTTCTTTTGAAAAAAAACGGATTGATCCATAAGTTCGCCCCGAACAATGACATAAAAACGCTGATTGGTATCCGGCGAGTCCAGCCCTCCGAGGCTTTCAACATAAGGTCCGAGCTTAAGATAATTTAACTCCCTGATATCAAATCCGTCAGGCAGGGTTTGTTTACCCGAATACCAGGCGGTTTTCACTTGTCCGTTTGTATAGCTTTTGATATAACTACACAATTGCTCTATCATCTGAGGGTCGGCATCGCCGCCCATAAAACAAATACAGGTAATGGCCTCACCATATTTGATAAGCAGAGCATTTATTACGGCTTCATCCAGCACATCACCTATATTTTCCTGCAAAAACGGACTATGACAACCTTTGCATCGATTGGGGCAGTTGGATAGGTTAATGGCCAGTGTTACTTCGCCGGGCACTTCCTGAAACACAATATTATAACTCAGATACTGTAGCATAATGACGTTGTGCAGCTTCTATCTGCCGGCTTTCCGAAAAATTACTTACTCGTTTCATATACCCGATAATGCGGGTCAGATAGTCCAAATCATGGCTTTTGCATACCGGGCATTCCTTCAAATTATGCTTATCAATATGCCCGCACGCATTGCAAACGGTATTAGGTATATTGAAAGTAAAATAATTGCAACCCTCCTGCACAGCCACGCGCAACAATTGTTTGTATTGCTCTTTGCTCAGGTGCTCGTCCAAATTCATATGTAAGGCCGAACCTCCGGTCAGGTGTTCGATATATTTGCGTCCGTGCAAACGGAATTTATCAATTATATTCAGCGATTCATCTTCTACGATGTAGAAATAGCTGTTGTAACAATCGCGATTAACCCTGAATCCATCGCGCTTGTCCCATTTAGCGTGTTTTACCCCCACATTTTCAGCCGGAATCATTTCGCAATTAAACATCATATCTTTGGTACGATATTTTTTATTGTAATACTCTATCAACCCGAGCACCTGTTGTACAAACTCTTCGTAACGGGGGTTATCCGTAATTTCAATTCCCAACGATTCTGCAGCCTCTACCAATCCGTTCACACCAATAGTCAGGTACTGCCGGCTCATATTGATATATCCGGCATCAAACAACGGGAGCATACCCTTTTCCTGCATGTATTTCAGGTTTTCGTTGTAAGCCACCTGCACTTTATGTACCAAATCCACTACTTCTTCGAGGAAAAAGAGGTAATGTTTTCCTTTGCGTGTAGAGTCCTGAATGCAACGGTTCAGATTAATAGTTAATACACTTTTTGACCCGGTGGAAACGCCACCCGCACCAAGCGTATAGCTAAACCCGTTATCAGTAATCTCGTTGCGCAACCTGCAGCAACTGCTCAACGAATCGGCATTATCGCTCATATAAGTAAAAAACGAATGACCTTCGGCATACATTTCGGCCGTAAAATCGCCATATTCTTTGTCTTTAGCATCGCCATTTTCGCTCAGCAAAGCCATCGTTTCAACCGGGAATGTAAGGATGGTTTTTGTGCGTTCGCGGTTGAACCATTTCATAAAACGCTTTTGCAACCAGTTAAGCGAGTCCCAATGTGGCTTACTACCATTAGGGAACAGGAAATTCTCAAAAAGACTATTGAAATAATAGCTATCGTAGTAAGAAATATTCCAGAACACAGCCTGAAAATTGCGCGCACCGGTTGGTTGGTTTATGGAATATACAATTTGCTCAAAATAATCGGTAATTACCTTATCTAAAGTACGTTGCTTTTTAGATAAATCTACAATTCTTTCTGTATCCAGATAATAATCATCGCCAAATTCCAACCCGATAAAATAATTCATATACATCAGAAATTCGGGCGTGGCACAAGCACCGCTCAGCATGCTGGATACCATAAAAACCATATTAATAAAGCCCCCGCAAAACGATTTCAGATTGGTTGGTGCTTTGGAATTACCACCAATAGAAGCAGTACCACTTATCAACCACGGATACATGGTAATACTGGCGCAATAGTTGGCCAGGCTCGTTTCGTCGTTTTTATAGATAAAATGATTATTCAGCAGGTCGATATATCTGTCGGAAACCTCTTTGCCATACATGTCTTTGATGCGGTCGGTCAGCATACGGCGGTTCAGACGTATAAAATTTGATTTGGGCAACTCACCTATAAGAGTAGCCAGATTTTTATTTTCAACATTCGCATTCGCATCGTACTTGCTCCCCGAAGCTGCATTCTGAGCATTGCAGTACTCCATCAGAAATTCCAGTTTATCCCGCACTTCCCTATCCTCCAAATGTTTCTGTCGGTAAATCATATAGGCCTTTGCCACAGCATAGTACCGCTCCGACATCAACGCTATTTCTACCTGATTCTGAATATCTTCCACCGTAACGCCGCTGGTAATGTTTACCCTGCAAAGGATATTGGTGATAACCTCATCGGTAGCAAAACTCCCTACCGACAAAAATGCTTTACGGATGGCGCTTTTGATTTTTTCAATCGAAAAAGCCTCTTTTTTTCCGTCTCTCTTAACAATAAATGTTTCCATGTTGATGTTGATAATATTTTAAATTATAAAACGATGACAGGTTTAAAAAAAACACTTTTTTGAACGTAAGTAAGCTGTCAGCCATATTCAGTAACGGGAATAACACCTTATCCACGATACGCAACGCTAACGGTAATTTTACTCCGCCCAACAGGTTACAAGGTTCCCAATTTGCGAATTAGCCTGAATGAGACTGTGATGTTTATTCACAAACACGTATAGCGCTGTTGATTACGAGCAGAACCGTAATTACTTTTCCATTTATGCGTTCAAAAAAAATGCTTATAAAAAATTTATAACCCGGACAGGTATTGCAATAAGAAGATACATAGTTTCTGAGCAGATATAGTAACAATATCTGTTGTGTAGAAAACCATCCTCTTGCCTTTTACCCGAAAGCCGGACAGAAAATCGTACAATGGCAGGTCTTCTGACTCGCTCGCGTTTTAGAACGGCCTTCCCAGCCTCTCCTAACCACTCCCAAAAGAGAGGAACAAGAGCCAGTGGCAAAAGTGTTGTTCAAAACGTTTTCTTTAACTCTCAATCATTATCCCATTCTTTATCAGGATAATTGTCAATTAAAAAAATAAGCTTACAGCTACGGGTATAGTTCCCGGTTTACACGGGATTCCCTTTTCATTCCGCATAACAAGTGATGATATCCGGAAACCATTTACGTAAACAAAGGTATGACATTTTTTGATATAATATATCGTTTCGGAATACTTTTTTATAAACAGATAAATATAAATTTCTTTTTTTAATAATTAAATTACTATTAATCAATATATTAATTTTTTGAAATTCATGAAAAATTTACATAATAATTTTTTAGGACAGAATCACATATTTAATCTACAAAAAAAATCAAAACAAACAAAATTAAAAATCAGAATTTCAATTTATAATTTTCATGTATGAAACCTAAATATTTCATTTCCATTAAATAAGAAGAATATCTGCGGAACTGAGAACAAAAAAATATACTTTTACGTTCAATAGAGTAAATTATGGATATATTAAAAAACAATTGGTTGAAATCGGCATTGCTGTTTTTGTTTATCATACATTACAGCAATATCACCATGTTTTATCATATCCATGTTATTGATGGTGTAGTTTATTGTCACTCGCATTTTTACGCATTCGGGTCTTCATCAAATGCCATTCCTTTTCAAAGCCACACACCCAATCAGCTTAAATTAATTCAGGATTTTAATCACATAACCTGGAACTCGGTTTTTTCAGATTTATGTATCTCCGCACCTGTTCTTCAGCTTATTTCCGAATTAGTTATTCAAAACACTACAAACTTTGTAAATTCAGTTTTACGCAGCTACTCACTCCGGGGTCCTCCCCATATCATCTGATCAAATATCTTATAAAAAAACAAATAATTTAATATAAGATACTTAAGTTATTCTTTCCAGTTAAAAAATTACTATTGAATCAGAAGTATTTAATTACAAATTCAATAGGTTGTCGCATAGTTATTAATCTACTATGCGATGCAACCTATTATAATCCATCTATATAAAAAATGAAACTCAGAATATTATCCATTACATTTTTGCTGTTTTATTGTGTTCTTGTATTTTCGCAGAAAAATACAGATGCCAACCTTATTGGCGACGTGAAAGACAAAAAAACAGGTGAACATATACCTTTTATCAATATAACTATCAACAATACTGTTATCGGGACTACAACCGATCATACAGGGCATTATTTCCTTAAGAATTTGCCGGTTGGCAAGCACAAAGTCAGAGTTGGCGGCGTAGGCTATAAAATTGTAGAACAAGAAGTTGAATTGAAAGCCGGTAAAACTATTGAGCTTAATTTTGTCACAGAGGAAAGCTCGTTCTCGCTGGACGAACTGGTGGTGAGCGCTAACCGAAACGAGACTAACCGTAAGGATGCATCGGTAGTTGTAGGGGTGTTAGGACCCAAAGTTTTTTTGTCGACCAACTCCGTGTGTATGGCCGATGGTTTAAGTTTTCAACCGGGAGTAAGGGTGGAAAACGATTGCAATAATTGTGGATTCACACAGGTGCGCATCAATGGGCTCGAAGGTCAGTACTCGCAGATATTGGTAGACAGTCGCCCTATTTTCAGCGCATTGGCCGGTGTATATGGATTGGAACAAATACCAGTGAGTATGATTGAACGGGTAGAAGTGGTACGCGGTGGAGGTTCGGCACTTTATGGTTCGAGCGCTATTGCCGGAACTATCAATATCATTACCAAAGAGGCGCTTAACAACAGTCTGAATGCCGGCTATAATCTGCAAATAACTGACAACGCTCCCGACCACTCGGTAAATATGAATACCGCGATTGTTTCGGATAACAACAAAGCCGGCATGTATTTGTATGGAACATACCGTAACCGGGCTCCATACGACCATAATGGTGATGGATATTCAGAAACACCCAAATTACTGAATCACAGTATAGGTATGCGTTCGTATTACAGATTAAGTTCTCAGAGTAAAATTACGCTTGAATATCACAATATTAATGAATTCAGACGCGGTGGAAATAAATTTGACCTACCGCCACACGAAACTGAAATTACAGAACAACTGGAACACGAAATAAATGGCGGTGGATTGGCGTATAACTGGTTTAGCCCTGACGCAAAGCACAAAATAAATGCTTATACATCAGTGCAAAATGTATTGCGGAAAAGTTATTATGGAGTACAGTACGACTTGAATGCTTACGGTAATACAGCCAATACTACCGTTGTAGGAGGAGCACAATATGTAGCCAATCTGGAACGCCTGCTGTTTATGCCATCGGAATTTACTACCGGATTCGAATATCAATACGACGATATAAACGACCGTATGCCCGGATATAATCGCCACCTGACTCAGACTACACAGACAGCGGGGTTGTTTCTGCAAAACGAATGGAAAAACGAACATTTCAATATCCTGATAGGTGGACGTTTCGACAAGCACAATATGCTCAACAAAATAGTGGTAAGCCCGCGCATAAACCTTAAGTACAATTTCAGTAAGGATATAAACTGGCGTGGCTCTTATGCGGCAGGTTTTAGGGCTCCACAAGCTTTCGACGAGGATTTACACATAGATGCCGTAGGCGGAACTGTAAAACTGATAGAAATTATTGATGGGTTACGACCTGAGTATTCCCATACCCTGAGCTCATCACTGGATTATTATCTGAATTTGGGAAATGTAAAAACAAATTTTCTGATAGAAGGATTTTACACCCGTATCGACGATATTTTTATTCTGGTTGATCAGGGTATGAATAGTTCAGGACAAATAGTAATGCAACGTCAGAATGGTTCAGGAGCTCGCGTAAGCGGCATCAATCTTGAAGGGAAAATAGTGCCTTCAGCCAGGTATCAGTTACAATTTGGCTATACCTTACAACAAAGCTTGTACGATGTGGCCGAACGATGGAGCGATGAATTAAACGTGGCCGCCGAACGCAAAATGCTACGCACACCCAACCAATATGGTTACTTTGACATTTCATTTAATCCTTCAAAAAAATGGACATTAAACTTTACAGGCACTTATACCGGAAGCATGTTGGCTCCACACTTTGCAGGCTATATTACATCCGACCGCTTAGAAAAAACACCCGATTTTTTGGATATGAATATAAAAGCAACTTATGATTTGCGATTGAGCGGAATAGTAACGCAAATAAGTGCCGGAGCAAAAAATCTGTTGAATAGCTATCAGGCTGATTTGGATCGGGGCGCATTGCGCGACGCCGGCTATGTGTACGGTCCTTCCCTCCCCCGTTCGTTTTTTGTGAGTCTGAAGTTTACAAACTAATTGGGATTTTGAATCTATAAATCAGAAAGAGGCCGTCTTAAAAGTTTATTTATGGTATGTAAATTTTTAAACTGTAAGTTAAACTTTGAGTTATTAGCTTTTGTATCTAAATCATTATTTACAAATCACAAAGTGATTTTTTAAGAAAATTTTTAAGATGGCCTCTTTTTGTTATAATGTAAAATAGTTCTCTTTAATCTTGAGAATTACCTTTATCCAAAGCTGATATCGATATTACTTTGACGTTTTAAGATTGATTGCGACAGTCCTAAAAAAAACGGCGACCCTAAAAGAATCGCCGCTTAACAAGCCTGTGAAAATGTATATGCTGAAGCTAACTATCTGAAATCATTTTCTTTGTCAGTTCCTTAATACAATCTTCACAGATACAATCATCATATAAATCAGAAATATAATTGCTCACTTTGGGTGCAACAAAAGTTGTAGAACACCAACAATTTACATCGCCGGTACAGACAAACATTTTTTCGCAACGTGCACATCGTTTTTCCATTTATTTAATCAGTTTTATTCTATTATTTCCACACTCAATCAGGTAAGAGCCTTTCGGTAACGATTGTACTTCAATACGGTTTGTTCCTTCAACAACTTGAGTACTTATCAGACACTGACCAGAGATATTGAATAGCTTTAATACTTGATTTTTATCCGATTTTACGATTAAGTGATTGGTGAATGGATTTGGATAAACCTGAAAAGTTGATTGATACAGGTCGGTTTGTCCGGTTGAATTTTCTTGTTTAGCTCCTAATTTATCCATACAGAAATAGGCTGGTATTGTTAATCCTCCAGTGTTTTTTCTCGATCCGTCCACTGTTACGCTGAGCTTGGTTATCAGTCCTAATGAACTGAGGTCGTACCATTTCCAATCTGTTACCACAAATCGTTCAGAAGCATTGGCAGATTGATAATCGGCCAAATAGATTTCTTTCGTTGTGGTAGTTCCGTCCGTTTTAGTCCCTTTAAAAGTTAGTTTAAACCAGTCGCCTTCGGCAAATGCAGCTCCCATAAAACTATCGCCATTCATTATGCTGTAATAAGTATAAGCTGCATTGGTAAGATAAACACCGGGAATAACATCGGCATTTGCCGTGTGCGTAAAGTTAATGTCGGTACGTGCTCCCATAGTATAAACTACGGCATAATTGGCGGTATTGCCAGCTCCATGTCCTACTACCGAGCGAAATTGCTGAGTTTCAAACTTGGCTGGATCAAAATTTGTGCTTGTTACATTGGAATATGCATAGCCACCCCAGTAGTTCCAGTCGGGATAAAAGGTATTACTGAAGGCATACGATCCGCTATAGAATTTACTTTCCATATTGGTATCGGTATTTCCGTCAGGTCCCTGCCAATAAGTTTCGGGTGCCAGATACAAGTCCTCGAAATCAGCCACGATATGATTTCCATTTACCAGCAATACAGTAGTAACCACTGTGTCTTTGGCATTGGAATCGGCAACTGTGAGTGTGTAATGAGTGGTTTGCGAAGGCGACACGTTCAGTACAGAATCAGTTGAAATGGTTTGATTCATATCGTTTCGCCAAGTGAAATGATACGGATATACACCTCCCGATACAGTGGCACTGATTGCTGTTTGTGTACCACCATCAATGCGTCCCCATTCTTCCGGTAATGTTACTACAAGTGGGAAAATCTGTTTCAGCGTGCTGAAACTTGCACTTTCGCTTATCACAGAAGTTTTACCTAATGCGCTTACTACCACACAATATACTTTGTAGGCAGTTTCTTCATTAAGATTTGCGAAGCTTACTGTCAGTTCTTCGTCCTGATTGATATTCCGATAGGTTTGTTGCAACAATTCGCTTTCGTCAGGAACGTCCTGATTTACAGGGAAAATCATACAATATATTTTTCCGCTTTGATTGTATTTTACGGTATAATCGGCACTATTGTATTTGATATTGCTTACTTTCGGATACCCAGCTGCCATTTCGGGAGTTACGGCTACTATGTTTTCGAACTCATAAGCTCCGATTGTAGGTGCGGTATTACTTCTGGTTTTTTCGTCGGCATCCTGTGTAATGAAATTCAGCACCTTGGCAGCGTTCAAATTGCCTGCTTCGGTCAGATGTAAGTCTGTTTCACTCACAAACTTTGCTGTTTCGGCAAAACTATTGGTTTCGGCAGAGGTAGTTGTCCACGCCGCCAATGTTGCTCCCCAGTTGTTTGAGAAACTGCTGCCCGTAAGCAAATAAGCATTATGACTAAAAGTGTGTGCTTTTACCTGCGATTCTCTGTTGAAAAAGTAAATTGGCGAAGCCGTTTTGTTCTGCAACAAATTATTTCGGGAAATCATATTCTTCATTGTTTCGGCTGTACCAGTAATTCCAATCACGTACCCAGCAGTTCCGCTGATATACACCGTGTTGTAATAAAGCTGAATGTTTGAACAATTATCGGTAATGGCAATACCATAAGTAGAAGTATTTGGCGAATTGATAATTGAAATAGCATTGTTGTAAATCAAAGCGGGTTGGGTAGCAGTTCCGGCTACTTCGCTTCGGAGGTTGATACCTTTAGAGTAGTATGCCTGAGAGATATTGATTTTATTGTTACAAATAATCAATTCATCTTTACAACGATAAATATCAATGGCCTGATAATCGGTTTTTTGAGTAGTGGCACTGCTAATGTTATTTTTCTCAATCAATGCATTGCGTTCATCCATCAAATATATACCTTTTGAAGCCTGATTTACCAAGCGGTTGTTGCGAATAACGGCTCCCACTTCTTTTGTAAGAGCCACATAACTGGTTCCACCCATATATAGCCCGATGTATCCACCGGTAACTGTATTTCCTTCCACTGTAACGTAATCACTGTTTTTACCTTCTACATTCGTTGCCTCCATATAAAACTGATTCATACCGGTATAACCACTGGTAATCAGATTAGCTGTCAGTTGGCAATTGCGTAAGGTAAAATAGCGTGAAATATTTCGCACGTGCACATTGTACGGATAATTTTGGTCGGTTGGTTTAAAGCTGATATTTTCAACCACCACATTTGACGTACTGTCCACACAGAACATACCATATTTCACCGCTCCGTAAGCAGGTTCGGAATATCCGGCACCGCTGATGATAACATCATCGTTATTACCCGATAACGAAGTGAATGTAATGGTATTGGTAGCAGATGCTCCACGGATATTACGAATAACTACATTTTCTGCGTATGTCCCTGCTTCCAACTTCATTTTCACAGGACCTTCTATTCCATCCTTCATAGCAATCAGAGCTGCATTGATGGTGCTGTAATTGGCAGTGGTTGAACTACCTACAATATATTCACCCGAGAAACCGGCTTTTATGATACGATTAACCGGAGTGGCAGTTGTAATTGTCGTAATTACGTTGTTGTCAGCCGTTATGCTGCTCAGGGTGGCGGCAACTGTATTCCCTGCGTTTGCTGTTTTGTTGATGTCGTACGCCAACCAGAAATAGTATTCACCAGCATCGGGCAGGTTTATTCCTGATAAGTCGAAACTCAAGGTGCTACTATTGCTTGTTCCCAACGAATTGTTGGCAATAAAGCCGGATGATTTTGCACTATAGTAAAGTGTAGCTTTTGTAATGTCCGCCAGATTGGTAGTTGC
Organism: Bacteroidota bacterium; assembly: GCA_017860345.1. Lineage (GTDB taxonomy): Bacteria > Bacteroidota > Bacteroidia > Bacteroidales > Paludibacteraceae > Paludibacter. The sequence continues at coordinate 19,648 of JAFNAV010000024.1, forward strand.
ACCCGAGTTGAATGTAAGGTTGCTTAGCGCGATACTTCCTTTATCTCCCGATACCTTAACCACTACCTTTTGAACCGGTTCGTTTCCTGAGCCTCTCATAATTGTAGCTTCACCCACCTGCGACGTAGTTACCGATTCTACTGTTCGAGCCGATGGCGTATATGAAGATACCTCCGCTTCCCAGCCGGCATTGTTCGATCCAGATGAAGTGGAAATAAAACGAATAGTCATAGCTCCATTGTCGGCAGTAGATATTAATTGAGCCGGTAGTGTGCTACCTGATACTTTAGCTAATAATTTATCTGTATTTACCTCAGTACCTGCATAAACATACATATAGTGAGTGGAATAAGTATTAAAGGTGTTGAATTTCAATTTTACCACATCGCCTTGTTTGGCAGGAAGAAACGTAATTTGTCCATCGAAACTAAGGCTGTACGCTGCACTTGCCCCGCCATTGTCGTAAAACAAGCGTGATTTATTCAGCGTTACTTGGCCATTGTTGCCACTGTTGAGAACAATTTCATTCTTTGTCAGACGTTGCCCATCGGGATTGCCTTTGGTTGCATTGGTTGTTTGCCCGCTCAAAGTCAGCGAAATCAACTCCGCATCAATGACCTGATTGCTTTCTACATCATCTTTTATATCGTAACTAATCCAGAAGTAAACTTTTCCTTCAGGAATCACTTGGCTGGTAGCAACATTTAATTCTGCTGTTGTAGGATTTATACTATTCCCGATAGCTGTTGCATTGGCAAAATTCTTGTCAGTTCCGGAATAAAGCACACTCACTTTATTAATAGACGCTAAGGAGTTTTTCAGGTTTAGTTTTACCGATTCCAAGTTAAGCGGACTCAGCGTTCCTGTAGTTGTAACTTCAAATCCGATGATTTCCTGATTGGTAGCTGATGGAGCAATATTAGCACTATTGGTTTGAAAAGCAACAATGCTATCCACTGCCATATTTCTATCTACAAAAGGACAAACTTTTGCCTTCCAACCTGTACCTGCGTAAGACGAAGTAGTGGTATTGGCATTAAACTTGATAGTCATTGCTCCATTCGTTGCTACGGAACGGAGCTTGCGACCCGGGCCAGTTTTACTTTTGCTATTATCGTCGAGTTTCCAAATCAGACTGGCTGCATCGGTGGTGTTTCCGCTATATACTTCAAAAACAGCTTTTGTGCCAATACTTGAATTGGAATAATACACATCGAATGCACTGAATTCTAATTCGGCTACCGAATTGGCTACTGCAGGAGTAAAAGTAACCACGCAATTCTCGTTTTCGTAATTATAGAGAGTCGAATTGTAAGGGCTTTTTTGGTCGGTGTATTGCCATTCGTCGTAAATGGTTTTAGCATAATTTCCTACAAGTGCTTTAAACTGATTACTGATTGTAAGCGTTGCGGCAGTTTGGTTAGCGAGTGTTTGTTCCGAACCGGAAACCGTAACTGATTTTAATATTGCAGACAAGACGCTTGTGTTTAAACAATTGTCGGCCACATCATAGCCCAATGCAAAATAATTGTTTCCTTCTTGCAATTCCTGATTTCCGGTAACTGAGAACTCATTGGTAGTTGGAGCTGTTTCGCCAACCAAAGATGTTGTGGAGAATACAGCTACTTTTCCCAGTGAATACAAGCGTACATTTTTAATGTAAGCCAATTGCGAAGTTCCGGTTGCATCCACTTTCACACCCTGAAGGTTCAATGGGTTTAGTGCATTATCAGTTTTTACATTGAAGATAATCACTGCCTGATTATTATCGCCAGCCGACACTGTAGAAGTAGTTGTTGTGGTAGTTTCAACTGTTGCCAGACTCATATTTCCGGGCAAAAATTCCGATACCACAGCTTCCCATCCATTAGCAGGAACACCTGTGGTGCTTACAAGAGCAACTGTGAGAGCGCCATCCTCGGAGGTGGATTTCACTGTTTCGGCAGTTTTTAGTAAGGTGGTGTTGAGTTTGCTTTCGTCAACAACTGTTCCATTATAAAACTTCAAAACATCGTTGTAACCGACAGAGGATGTATTGAAAATCTCCAATTTTGAGAAATCAATCTTTATTTTCTTGCCCGGTGTAGATGGTAAGAACGTTATTGTTCCGTTGAAATTAGCTGTGATTTTTCCGCTTTTACCTCCATCGTCGTAAAAATTTGCAGCATCGCCAATGCTGTACGACAGCGGTGTGCTTTGGATTAAAATATCTCCTGATACAGATGCGTAGGTAGTCGGCGATGAACCGGATATTTTTGTTTCGCCACCCACCGTTACCGAAGCTAAGCTTATTGGCAAAGATGTATTGACTACTACATCCGGCAAAACTTCAGCCCGTAAGCTAAAATGATTATTGCCACTTTGGAGTGTTACTGAAGCCGGAATGCTAAAATTGCTTGTAAAATTTGTAGCCTCAGCTATCAGCCCATTGTCTGAATAAAGTTTAACGGATTGAAGTGTGTTGGCTGGTATTGAACTATTAAAGTCGAATTGACTAACCGATAGCGGAAGATTTGAGCCGGCAGTTTCGATATTAACATCTAAAATCAGTTGATTACGTCCACCACGATTAACCTGTGCATTGCTAACCGATGAATTGCACGAGCTAAAAGTCATATCGGCAGGTGTAACACTGCGTACCGTAATTGTCCAGCCTTTTTGACTGTTGGCACTTGAACTATGTAACCCGAGCGAAAGTTTGCCATCAGCCGATTGCGAAAGAATGGTTTGTCCTTTTTGCGATACTCCGAGTTTGCTCGTCCAGCCGGAAGGCATTGGATAGCCGGTTTTAGCATACCCATGATAAAGCAACAGGTAGTTTGTTGTACCATCTAAGTCAATGTCATCAATCGTAATTTGAATCAGATCGCCGGCATTTGCAGGCGAGAAACAAACTCCTGCATCGCGATAAGAAGGAATACTGCCTGAAGCTACACATTTAAATGTTGTTGTACCTGAAACGGTATAATCTTCGTGCCCGTCACCTACTTTGAGATAGAAAATGTTTGTTGCAGGATCGAGCACCTTTCTGCGCTGAGCCTGTAAAGGACTATACGCTAAAAGCGCAATTGTCCACAATAAAAGTGTGAGTTTAAATACTCTCATGATAGTTTTTGTATTTAGAAATTATTAGAAATTAATCAATTTTATGTAGTTATTCACAAGATGTTGCGATGAAGCCGCTTTTATCTCTGAAGTTCATTATTTTAATTTTTCGGCATAAAACAGTTGATAATTGGGTAGGACTTCAGGATGCAGAATGGCTATCACGTCCGAGAGGATTAAATCGGGGCGGGCAATGGCACTCTCCCAAAAATCATTCGCCCCTGATGGTAACATACGTTTATTGAAGTTATACACCCGGTTATTCTTTACCGGATTAAAGAGGGCGTGTTTCGGGTCGGCTTTCAGTAATTCGTCGATGGATGCATAATTACAATTGAGCCAAACATCAGTTTGAGAGAAGTTCTTCAAAACAGTTTCCACATTCAGTGGTAAACTGCCCGTAGTAGTATCGTTGGCATAAAAATAACGAGTGCCTGCATCGGCAAAAAGTTGACCCATAAAACTATGCCCGGCCGGCATATACCATGTGCCACGAAAATTAGAACCTGCCATAATATTAGGTTTGTTTATTACTTTGGCAGCTTTGTTTTTTATATCGTTGTAACGATTTTCAATCTCGCTGAATATGCTGTCGGCTAACTTATTCTTGTCGTAAAAAGCAGCTACGAACTTAATCCATTCAGCCCGCCCGAGCAATGTGGTTTCCATCCATTCGTTGTTATAAATCACTGGTACACCTGCTTGCGAAATTCGTTGAGCATTTGGGTCGTTCTGATTATAACCACTCATCATTAAAGCAGAAGGACGTAGTTCTAATACTTTTTCAAGATTGATATGGAAAGCATCGCCAAGGTCAATGATTTTTCCGCTGTTTACACCCGCTTTGATAGTAGGGTTATATATGATGTTCTGCTGGCAAATACCTGTGATTGTGTTTATTTCACCGAGTAAATTTAGAAACTCGTAGTGAGTAACTGATGCCGTAGCAATGGTTTTAATCGGGATTAATACCTTAATGCCATCTGCTGGTGTTTGGATGTTATTACTTTTGACAAGATAATATCGGGCGTAAACTGAATTTTTAACCCATGGACTAATGACAGTAAGCTGGGTATAATCGGACAACTCCTCCACAGTAAATCCTTGTGCATAATTTACAGCAACATGATTGTCGGATGTTGGAAGGTTTTTTTCTCCTTTTCGAGAATTTGAATGACAAGCCGAAAAGAAAATAAGTACAGAAAGAAGGATAATTCCCTGAAAAAATCGAAGCAATTTCATTACAATAAATTTTAAATGAAGTGAAAATTGCTTTCAGGGAATGAGAGAAGAATAGCTTAAATGGAAAAAATGGCGGCAGAAAGTTGCCACACATGCATCAAAAAAATAAGTACAGAAAACGATGATCCATTTCAGGTTCTTCAGCCTTTTCCTCGAAAGCTAAAAACTTAAAATGCATGGCAGGTCTTCTGACTTACTCCCGTAATTTGAACGCCTTCCCGTCAATAATTGACAGTTGACAATTGACAGTTGACAATGTTTCGGGTTGTCTGTTGTCTGTTGTCCGCTGTCGAAAAACAGTGGCAAAAGTGTTGTTCAATACGTTTTTTCCCTATCTTAAGCCTCCCTTTTAGGGAGGTTTGGAGGGGCGCTTAGAGCTTACAGCAGCGGGACTGTTCAGGATTTTCACCTGATTCCCTTTTAATCACTTTTCACGTAATTGCAAAAGAGTGAACCAATGCGTTGACAAAGATATATAAAAAAACTAACAAAGCACCAAATTAACATTTGTGCTTTTGTAAAAAAAATAGTTATACAAAATAGCACCCATTATTGAAGTATTGTGTTACTAAGTAAATTTACTGGCAGTTTATTGTTGTAACGGTATACATCAAACATTTCATAAATTTACGAATAACTATAACATTCAATAATAAAAAAAACTTCGAGAAGCATCTCGAAGTTTTTTACTTAAAAGAAAAAAATTGACATTACAGATTAAACTTCAGACCTATGAAATAAGAACGGGGCAATCCCGGTCCATACATATATCCGGCATCGCGGTCTTCACCTTTGTCAAAATCTTTCTGGAAACTATTAAATATATTTTGTACACCGGCATTTAACTGCATTTTGGCTGATGAGCTGATTCGAAAATCGTATGAAACTTTACAACCTAAATCGAAAAACCGAGGAGTTTTAACTTCCTGATCATCATCTACTTCAACACCATAATGCTGAACCATCATAGAACCGGTATATATGCCATTCAACGAAACAGTAAGTGCTTTAACAGGCAAATAAGAAGCTGACAGATAACCATAATTATCGGGAGCACGAAACATTGTACGGGAAGCGGCCAAAATAGTACTTTCGCTCCAGGTTTGTGCTTCTTTATACAAGCTGGTTTGGATGGTAAATCCTCCCTGTATGTTTATTTTTGCCGATGGAATTACTTTAGCTTCTACATTAAGGCCTTTTACAACAGCGCCAGAGCCATTTGTTCTGGTCAGAATAGTATTATTGTCAGCATCTTTCCCCGTTTCATTCAGATAAAATACATCGGTAATATCGGTATAAAAGCCTTCAATAAGAAGATTGGTCTGAACTTTTCCAAAGTTTTTATAGAAATCGGCAGATATACTGTAACTGTCGGAATGCTCTGGCTTTAAATCAGGATCAATCACGATGAGCTGCACCTCACCTCCTACAGCTGTAATATGCAAGTCTTCGTCGAAAGCCTGCGGTGCACGGAAGCCACTGGCGTAACTTACTCTGAAGTTTGCCCATTCTACAGGGTTATATCGTACATTTATTCTTGGACTTAGAATGGCATCTTTTATAAACTTATGTTTGTCAACCCGCATACCCAACAACAAGCTTAATTGCTTGTTTTTCCATTCATTTTGTAAAAATGCACTTTTAATATCTATCTCCTGATTAATATCTCTGTCGTAAGCCAGTTGAGTATCAATTAATTTATTGTAGCTAAATTCAGTTCCTACGGTAAACTGAGCCGGCATAAACATCAATTTACTAAACTCATAAGCATACTGCATTCCGGTAACAAAAGCAAGATCATCGGTTTTTCCGTAAGCATTTAAATTCTTTTTAGCTCCGTAATAACTATTTCTATCAGTTTGCTGAGCTGATGAATAAATGCTAAACCGATGTTTATACTCAGGCGTAAAAAACTCCCATTTCACGCCACCACTATTGATGTTGTGTTCGGTCATTTCGCACACATCAGCCTGATGAGGCGGTAAGTCCAGATTATTTCCTCCCCGACGGTACTCGCCAAGGTTGTGGTATTCAACGGTGAGTTTGCTTTGTTGGCTCGTTTTGAAGTACGAACGAAAACCTACGTTGCGGCCTTGTAACTTACCAAGTTCGGTAAATCCATCACCATCAGCATCCCAACCATCACGCTGACGGGTAGAACCATAAATGCTTACACCGGCTTTATAATCGTCCGACACCAATGCGGCATTAAAGTTTGTATTTATGTCTTTTGCTGTTCCGCCTACAAGCATTGTAGTATTACTAACAGACAATGAGTTATTTAATGGTTCTTTAGTGATGATATTGATGGTTCCGGCAATGGCATTTGAACCGAAAAGAGCCGAACCTCCACCACGTACCACTTCTACCCTATCAATCATATTGGTTGGTATTTGCTCAATACCGTACACACCGGCAAGTGCGCTGAAAATCGGGCGACTGTCAATTAGTATCTGAGAATATGGCCCCTCCAGACCGTTAATCCTGACTTGCTGAAATCCACAGTTCTGGCAATTGTTTTCGACACGAAGCCCGGGTTGAAAATTCAGCCCCTGCGCCAAACAAATCGAATTGGTAGTTTCAAATAACTTGCCCGAAATTACGTTTACGATATTAGAAGCCTTTCGCCGCGTTGTTTCATTCCTATTTGCCGAAACTACCACATTATCAAGCATAATCGCATCCTCTTCCATTTCAAAGTTAATTTCAACGGTTTTCCCTTTTATTAATTTAACAGGAAGTTCAATGGTTTTATACCCAACAGCCGATGCTACAATTATATAATCGCCTATTGGAAGATTTTTCAGAAAATAGTGTCCGGTGGCATCTGTAGCTACCCCAATGGTGGTGCCTTTAAGCGAAATATTGATGTAACCAATGTGATTATGAGAGCCTTTTTCAACTGTATGTCCGCTTATATTGGCATCCGAACTTTTAACCGTATTGTTTCCGTTTGTATGGTTATCGGTATATTTGTATTCAACCTGCGCCGAAAGTGCAAACGCTAAAGCACAAAAAATGAATATGAAGTTTATTTTTTTCATTATAATGTTATTCTGTATTTTATTTTTAAATAAAGATTTTTTTGTCGCAATAAAATAATTGTGATAATGCAAGTATAGATATTATCTGAAAAAAACAGACAATCAACGAATTAAGATGTAAAAAAATATAAACCAATATCAAATAGCGGGAGGTGGCCGCAAGTAGTTTTGGTGAAAACAACTGCTTGCAGGTAAGAAAGGAAGAACAGAAAACAGTAGCCTGCTTAGTAAAATGTAACCCGACTTGTGAAAGAAGAGAATTAGAATGGCAAAACTAACAAAGTAAGATAAATCACTTATAACCAGCAATTGGCGTGCACTATGCTGATGATTAACTTCGTTGGAGCAGGGATGAGAATGTACAAAACTAATGTTATCTATTTTATGTACATGCGGAAAACCAGTTATCCCCACGTAGTAAAAAAGAAATAACACAAGCAATAGAAATCCTGTAAATTTCGCTTTATACCTTAAACTAATCATTGCTTAAATTGTATTGCAAAAATACTCAAAAAAATATTGTATAACTTATAATACATTCAGGTATTATTAAGCTATTCAGGAGCAAAATACCATCCCCCGATACCTACTTATAGGTATTTTAATCCTATTGGTTGAATTTATGTTATATTCTGATTAAATAAATGGTTATTTTTGTACTATTATTTAATCAGACTGTTTATCCTCAGGACATCGCCTCTGAGGTGTACTTTTGGGCAGGCTAAAAGCATTTGATTGTCTGAATCACACGATAATAACACACTATTTTTTGGGCGAAAATTTGATATTGGCACAGATATGAAAGAAAAAACAACGATGGAAATCACTTATTTATCGGAGATACCATCGGGCGAAGAAGCTATAATAACCAAAGTACTTGGGCATGGTGCTTTCCGGAAACGCATAACTGAGATGGGGTTTGTAAAAGGAAAAAAGGTTACAGTTATAAAAAATGCCCCACTACAAGATCCTGTTGAGTACGAAATTATGGGCTATAAGGTTTCGTTGCGTCGTAGCGAAGCCGAAATGGTGGAAGTAGTTTCGGTGGAAGAAGCTAAAAATTTGTCGGGAATTGAGTTTAATGGAGTCATTGATGAAGAAACCCTCAAAAAATCGGCAATTCAGAAAGGCAAAGTAATTAATGTAGCTTTGGTTGGCAACCCTAATTGCGGGAAAACTACCCTTTTTAACTATGCTTCGGGAGCGCACGAAAGGGTTGGTAACTATAGTGGAGTAACCGTAGATGCCAAAGAGGCTACTATGAAAAAAGAAGGCTATACGTTCCGTATTGTCGACCTTCCGGGCACTTACTCTATTACGGAGTATTCGCCTGAAGAGCTTTATGTCCGAAAGCACATTACCGAAAAACACCCTGATATTGTTATAAACGTAGTAGATGCGTCTAATCTGGAGCGAAATCTGTTCCTGACTACGCAGCTTATCGATATGAATATCAAGGTAGTTATTGCCCTGAATATGTATGACGAGCTGGAAGATAAAGGAGCCAAATTTAACTATACAGCCTTGGGCGAAATGATTGGTATTCCGTTTATCCCTACCGTTGCTTCGAAAGGCAAAGGTATCGACGAGTTATTTGCAAAATTAATAGAAGTTTACGAAGAACAAGACCCTACCGTTAGACACATACATGTTAATTACGGACTATCCATTGAAAAAGCCATCAACGATATTCAGCACGAAATATGGAAAAATCCGGCCATCAGGGTTCAGCTTTCATCGCGTTTTGTAGCCATTAAACTACTCGAAACCGATAAAACGATGCTTGAATGGCTTCGGAAATTCGATAATTACGAGAACATAAAAGTGGTTGCAGAGAAAGCAATAGCTACACTCGAAAAAGAATACGGCGAACGCTCCGAAACAATTATTACCGATGCGAAATACGGTTTTATCGACGGAGCGCTAAAAGAAACATACCGTCAGGCTAAAGCCGACAAACGCAAAACGAAACGTGAGCTTGATGACATACTGACGCATCGTTTCTGGGGATTTCCGATTTTCTTTTTCTTTATGTGGTTAATGTTTCAGGCCACTTTTACACTTGGGAGCTACCCTATGGACTGGATAGATGCCGGTGTAGGCGCGCTGAGCGAATGGCTACAATCCATAATGCCTGCAGGGCCTGTTCGAGATCTGGTTATCGATGGTATTATTGGGGGCTGTGGTGGAGTTATCGTATTTTTGCCCAATATCCTGATACTTTTCTTCTTTATTTCGTTGATGGAAGATACGGGATATATGGCACGAGCTTCGTTTATTATGGATAAACTGATGCACAAAATCGGATTGCATGGTAAATCGTTTATTCCGTTGGTAATGGGGTTTGGCTGCAATGTGCCGGCCATCATGGCTACGCGTACACTCGACAACCGCAAGGACCGCATACTCACCATGATTATCACCCCGTTTATGTCCTGTAGCGCCCGCCTGCCGGTATATGTTTTGCTTATTTCGGCCATTTTCCCCGAAAATCAAGGGCTGGTGTTATTCTCTATTTACATCATCGGTATTTTCCTGGCAATCGTTACAGCTTTGATTATGAAAAAGATTGCATTTGCCAAAAAAGAAGTACCTTTTGTTATGGAGCTCCCCCCCTATCGTATTCCAACCTTAAGAAACACCACAATACATATGTGGCATAAAGGACAGCAGTATCTGCGCAAGATGGGAACAGTTATTTTATTTGCGTCAATTTTAATCTGGGCTTTAGGTTATTTTCCGCGTAACGTAGAGTATTCTCAGGATTACGATGCACAAATAGCTGCTGTAGAAGCCAATACTCAGTTAAGTAACGATACAAAGGCAGAGCAGATACAATTCTACGAAGTTGAAAAAGAATCGGAACGTCAGGAGCAATCCTACATTGGCCGCATGGGACATGCTATCGAACCTATTATTAGCCCCTTAGGCTACGATTGGAAAATGGGAGTAAGTATCATTACAGGTCTGGCTGCGAAAGAAATTGTGGTAAGTACCATGGGGATTCTTTATCAGGCCGATATGAAAGCCGATGAAAATTCGCAAACCCTGCAAACCAAGATTAAAGAACAAAAGCACCGCACAGGTGTTTTAAACGGACAAGAAGTATTTACGCCTTTGGTAAGCTTCGGGTTTATGATTTTTATCCTGATTTATTTTCCCTGTGTAGCCGTTATTGCAGCTATCAAGAAAGAAGCAAACTGGGGCTGGGCACTGTTTACCATGGTATATACCACCGGCATAGCATGGATTATGGCATTTTTGGTATATCAGATAGGAAGTCTTTTTTAATAAATAATATTGGCGATAGCTAATGGGCATTTATCAACTTACAAGGCTGACTTTAATACTTATAGCATAGTTTATCGGGATAATTTGCAACTTATAATTAATTAAATGATTCAAACCATCATTATATATATCATTATAGCCGGAGCTATAATCTATACCATTTATTCGGTGGTAAAAAGCCTTCGCACCAAGGAAAAAAGTGGTTGCGATGGCTGTAACGGTTGCGACTTAAAACATGAGATTACAAAAAATCTAAAAAATCATCACACAGGTACATTAAGTTGTAACAGTCGGCTTCAAACAAAAAAATAGTTCTGACTTTAGGCGTACATTTTAAATATTTTCTTCTTTCGATTTAAATATATCCTTTCCTAAACGAATATCTCTGACACTTTTGTTGCGGAACAACAATGCGCTGATAGAGATACCCACAGCCAGGGTTAACAGCAGCGAAAAAGTTAGTACCGCATTGTGTGCAATTGTAGGAATAATATTCGGATCTTTGTCCAGAATACTTTGGTCGCTAAGTTTGATGGCTGCCAGCATGGATCTGTAGGCATATAAACCCGGTATCATGGTAATACATGCAGGCATGGTAATCACCACAGGAGGATTATGTACCTTGTGTGCGGCATAAATTCCTATCAGACCAATAAATACAGAAGCTGCAAGCGTTGACCCAACGAGCCCCAGTCCCAGTTCGAGTAACACAAAGCGAACGCTGTGCCCCAGTCCGCCAAGTAAGCCGGCCATATATAAAGCTTTAACCGGAGTTCCGAACAGCACTCCCCAGCAGGCAGCTACTAAAAATGCCAACGCAAAATCAAGCGCTATTTCCAACAAAAATGTTTCCATCAGTATTAAAATTTAGAAATTCCCAATAGTGTAATACTTAAAGTCATCCCCACAGCTATACAAAGTAAAACCGATGCTGCATATAACGAACGGGCAATTGAAGCAGAAAAATAACCCTCAAGCAAGTCTATCACGCTATTTATCAACGGTACACCCGGTATCAGGTATAGAACTGAGGTAGCCAGAGTTATTTCAGGTAATTTTCCTATTCCCAAAATAGTATCTGCGCCGGCTATCATAGTAGTAGCGCACGAAGCAACAATAACTGCCAAAAACTGATTGAAGTTTTTTCTGGTAATATAATACTTCACCAACGAGCCTACCATAGCGGCCAGAAAAGTGATTCCGGCATCCACCACATTACCTCCGGCCAATACGCACAGGCAAGCGCACGAAACACCCACCATGAAAGCCACAAACCAAAAAGGATAATGTTTTTGTTTTTTTATACCTTCAAGCTCTACGCGCGCATCAGCAAAACTGGTTATACCATCGGCAATACGCCACGATAAATGGCTGATAAGCGTTAGAACCTCAAGATGCACCAAATTCTGAGGCGATGTTTTGTATCGTGTTACCGCATTGCTATCATCGTTCTTGTCCCATACACTTACAAGTATGCCCGTAAAAGTCGGATTTATGTTCAGGTGATACCCATATCGCCCGGCTATACGCTTACAGTTGCGCCACACCCGACCCGAATGAGCACCGGAGGCCATTAAAAAAGCTCCTGTATCTAATATAAAATCTGCTATTTCGTTAGCTTTTACCGTTTCGGATGTATCCTTTTCCTTTTCTTTTTCCATACTTATCATTAATACCAATCGGGAGTTGCAATGCTCTGTTTTTTCTACTATTCTTTTACTAAGTACATGACAAAAAAAAGAATAGAAACGCAGATATAGCGGATTTAGCTGATATACACTGATTTATTGTAGTAATAAAACGGATTTTAATTCTGATTTATTTACTACATAAACGGCGGATTAGTGTTCGCAGTTGAAAATCAATCGACTTCACTTGTGAAGTCTAAAATCTGTCATGTAATCCGTATGATGAAAACTTTTGAGTTTACAGCGAAAATCTGTTTTATACGCTATATACGCGTTTCTATTCACATGAATTATAGGCAAAATAGAATTTTTGTCATGTACTAAAATTCTTTTATCAATATTTAATCAGCAATTTATCAAAATCGGCCAATACCGGAGGCAACGGTGCTTTCTTGTACACTTCAATATTATCTTTATCCATTTTTACGGCAGTGGTATATTCCGTAACATGTTTCGGATATTCTTTTACCCATGTATTTCCGGGCTCCAAATCTTTCATATTACTGGCCACTATATTATAAGCCAGCACATATCCTTCTTTTTTCAGACGAACGCGCAAGCTATACCAATAATCCGTTTCCATACCCATAACCAACAAGTCGAAATCAGTCATACCCATAGTACGTCGTATAATAACGTCGTTTTGCTCCCAGTAACCGCGCGGTTTACCATCAACCATTTTTAGCACAAAAGTGCCTGCCCTCATACTGGTCCACCCTGTACTGCCTGCTCTTTGAATGGGATAGGCCTTGGGGTCGGCATTTTTAAAATTACTACCAAACGTAGCTAAAACCACTTTCATTTCGTTCAGGTCGCGCATAAATTGCCAAACTGCTGCAAGTACTTTTAAACTGTCGGCTTTGGGTAAAAGTACGTACCTTGCCATATAATCCGATGCGTAAGCATATTTCCCTGTTTCCATAGCCGGACTGTTATACATATCTTTCACAGAGGGTTGTAGCACATAACTCTTGTCGGGCGAATAATAATATGTTACATCTTTACTTTTCGATTCGTTAAACCAACTTTTCACCTCTTTTTTGGGAACTTCGGTAAAACCCTGTTTTGCAAGTTCTTTATAAAGATCCGTATCGAAAATTCCGGTTAAGTCGCGCATAGCCGTTTCAGCATTATCAGCCATTTTATTTTTAGGCGTTCCCGGTGCATAACAGTAATAAGTACCCGGCCCCCAGTATTTATTGGTACGTGCGTAGCCCATTTTTTCAGCTTTGGAGCGTGCAGCTGTAGCGGTTGTAGTGGCTTTAACTGGTTTTTTCTTAGCAGTTTGTGCCTGCGCAGGCAAACAAAAGCCAATAAATAATACGATAGAAAAGAGGTAATTGAATTTCATAATCATTATTGAATTAATTTAACGGTAAAATCCGCTTTACAAACCATAAGTAAAGCTTATGTGTGTAAATATTTTTTAATCGGATTTTTTGACAAATATATGAATTTAAATCACACTTTCAATGATTAATTTAATGATTCTAATTTTAGTATTACAGATTTTAAACTTTACAAGTAAAGTCTGCTGATTTTCAACTGCGAACACTAATCCGCCGTTTACGTAGTAAATAAATCAGATTGCTTATCCACATTAGTCAGGTTACATAGCTCTATCCTGATATTGACACACGCTCATCTACTGTTGGCTGAGTAACGTTGAACTGACACCTTAACAGGTACCTGTTTAATCGTTTAACAGGTACCTGTTTAATACCTTAACAGGTACCTGTTAAGGTGAACAGACAGTTGCTTATGTGCAATAGCATACGTACGCACTATTCATCCACATACGCTTTGTTTATATTCATGCTGCTGAGCGGGGCAATTGATTCGGAATCGATATTCCGTGTTTCTATTCTTTTTTTGTCATGCACTTAGAATTATAATATAAAAAACACAGCATTCGGCTATAAACATATCAACCACATAAAGCTACCAAAAAACACTCTGTACTTTTACCCTTTTTTTATACCTTTGCTTTTAATTAAAAAATTTTCATCTACTTTTTTTAAAACAACGTTTTTTTATGAAAAAACTAACATTCATTTTTATGACATCATTATTAATTGCATGTAGTAGCAACAAAAACGCTACTCCGGCTATTGAAGATTTCAACTATTCGGTCGATAAGTTTGCCGATGTTGAAATTCTTCGCTACCGCGTTCCCGATTTCGAAACGCTTAGTCTTCAGCAAAAAGAGCTGGTTTACTACCTCACCGAAGCTGCTTTGGCAGGTAGAGATATTTTGTACGATCAGAACAACAAATACAACCTTACCATACGCCGTACGCTCGAAGCAGTGTATCAGAACTACAAGGGCGACCGAAACTCAACTGATTTTCAGCACCTAACCACCTATCTGAAACGCGTATGGATGGGCAACGGTATTCATCATCATTATTCTGAGGACAAGTTTACGCCCGAGTTCACGCAACAGTTTTTTGCCGAAGCCATACGCTCTATCGATGCAAAAAACCTCGAAAATGTTCTGCAGCCCGGTCAAACACCCGACAGTCTTATAGCCCAACTTACTCCGGTAATTTTCGATCCCGCGCTATATCCCAAACGTACCAATCAGGAGCATGGAGTAGATCTGATTCTCACTTCGGGCAACAACTATTACGGTCAGGGCGTTACACAACCCGAGGTTGAAGCTTTTTATGCTCAGATGAAAGACCCTAACGACCCGCGACCTATTTCGTACGGTCTGAACAGTAAATTGGTGAAAGAAAACGGCAAACTAATAGAGAAAACCTACAGAATTGGTGGACTTTACTCACCAGCCATCGAAAAAATTGTTTTTTGGCTCGAAAAAGCTGCCACTGTAGCCGAAAACGACAAGCAAAAAGACGTAATAAACACACTTATAAGCTATTATCGCACAGGCAATCTGCGTACTTACGACGAATATTCCATCAAATGGGTCGAAGATTTGGCTTCGCAGATAGATTTTGTAAACGGATTTACCGAAACCTATGGCGACCCACTGGGCATGAAAGCCAGCTGGGAGTCTATCGTGAATTTCAAAAACGTTGAAGCTACCAAACGCACCGAAATCATTAGCTCCAACGCTCAATGGTTCGAAAACAATTCGCCTGTCGACCCACAATACAAAAAAGACAAAGTAAAAGGTGTTTCGGCCAAGGTTATCACCGCTGCCATACTTGCAGGCGACTGCTACCCGGCTACTCCTATCGGGGTCAATTTGCCCAATGCCAACTGGATAAGAGCCGAACACGGTTCAAAATCCGTGACCATCGAAAATATCACCGAAGCATACGATCAGGCATCGCTCGGAAACGGATTTGCCGAAGAATTTATGTGGAGCGATGCCGACCGCGAAATAGCCAAAGAATACGGCTCGCTTACCGACAACCTGCACACCGACCTGCACGAATGCCTCGGACATGGTTCAGGCAAGCTTCTGCCCGGCGTAGACCCCGACGCTCTAAAAGCCTATGGATCAACCATCGAAGAAGCGCGTGCCGACCTTTTCGGACTGTACTACATTGCCGACCCAAAAATTGTGGAACTGGGCATACTCCCCAACAACGAAGCCTATAAAGCTGAATACTATCGCTTTATGATGAACGGCCTGATGACACAGCTCACCCGCATACAACCCGGCAAAAACATTGAAGAAGCACACATGCGCAACCGCCAGCTCATAGCCGCCTGGGTATACGAAAAAGGCAAAGCCGAAAACGTGGTAGAGCTCAAAAAACGCGACGGAAAAACCTATGTCGTTATCAACGATTACGCCAAAGTGCGCACGCTGTTCGGGAAACTACTGGCTGAAATACAGAAGATTAAATCCACAGGCGATTTTGAGGGAGCCAAAACGCTCGTCGAAACCTATGCCGTAAAAGTCGACCCCAAGCTCCATGCCGAAGTGCTGCAACGCTACAAAAAACTCAATCTCGCGCCATATCGCGGCTTTGTAAACCCCGTTTACACCGCCATAAAAGATGCCTCGGGCAAAATCACCGACATCCATATTTCTTACGACGAAAACTATGTAGACCAAAACCTGCGATATTCACGCGAATATTCAGTGCTGCCCTCTATAAATTAAGTTTTCGCACCATCCACGCCACGTAAAAAACAAGTCGGATTGCATCCATCCAAAATCTGCTCAAACCAGAAACGATGAATCAATCCGACTTTTTTTCACTTCATACAATTCTTTTTTTTGGGGGTGCCCCTCCTGCGTCGGGTCGGGCTATCCGCTCCAAGTCCGCTACCGCCTCCTTTCGGTTACACCTCAGTCAGCGTCCGCGTCCTTTCCGCTTCTATCCCTCACCCACGGTACCATCACCGGCATCACCATCTTCCATCGCAACAGCACCGCTACGGTTCGTCCCCAATCTCAACATACTTTTCACAAACATAGCCACTACGCCCAACAGTGTAATAACAATGCCCGAATAAATAAACGCGTAGTCGATACCAATATTATCGGCAATGAAGCCCGTAGCCGTAAGCCCTATCAACGACGGCAATACCGCCACACTCCCATACAACGAAAACACACGTCCCAAAGCATCAGGAGCAACATTTCTCTGCACCGTAGCCGTAAATAACGAATGGTAAAGCGAGCCGGCTATTCCGCCCAAAGCAGTAAGTATCACAAAAAACACAAATCCACCCTGAGGCAAAACTCCCGAAAACAAGAACGACAAACCAAGCAGCAAATACGAAACATTAATTAAAACCACCTCATTCACTTTCAGCTTCACCGTACCCAGAAAAACGCCCCCAAGCACCATACCTATCCCCCACACCACCTCAATAATACTCATCTGAAAAGCAGTACCCTTAAAATGCTCCAAAGTCATAAGCGGAAACAATACAGCCACCGGCATCAAAAACAGCATGACAATAACCGAAAACCCAAACATCCAAAGCAAACCTCTGTTGCCCGAAATAGCTCGAAAACCATCACGCATCTCCCTCAGCACATGCGGATTCTCAAGCCTGTCTTTACGATCCACTCTTGGTATATGCACAAACAATAAAGAAGCGCAGGCAACAACCGCCCCCAAAACATCGAACAACATCACATAAGCAATATTCAGGTAAGTCATCATCAAAGCCCCTAAAGCCGGCCCGGCAATACTCGACACCGAAAGTATCATCTGATTAAAACCCGCAATTTGCGTCAGCTTATCTTCGGGAGCCAGTAGCGGTATCGAAGCCTGCATCGACGGCCCGTGAAATGCCGACCCCACCGACCGCAAAGCCAGTAGCAGATAAATACCCGCCACATTCAGATTACCCGTAAATGCCAACACACCCAGTATAAGCGAACACAACGCCACAAATAAATCCGAGAATATCATCACCTTTTTTCTATCCCACCTATCAATCAGCACACCGGTAAACGGCCCTATCAGCGCCTGCGGCAGCATAGAAGCAATGGCAGCCATGGCCAGTACTTCGGCCGATTTAGTCTCGAAACTCAGCCACAAAACAGCAGCAAAACCCACTACCGAACTACTCAGATACGAGAAAAACTGTCCGGTCCATATAATAGCAAAAACTTTTTTCCAATTATTATTATTCATAAAATAAGAAGTAACAAAATGAGTTCATCCGATTCTATTGAGGAAAATAGAATCCGACTAAAAAAACTAAAAATTAAATCACACATGAAACGAGCATGAATACGAGTATTCACCAAAGACAGTGAAAATTTGACATGCGAGTTCCATACGACCTTTAAAAAAACAATTATTTACGTATG
>JAFNAV010000054.1 GCA_017860345.1 Bacteroidota bacterium
AAGAATGCCCGAAAAGTATCCCGAAGATACAACAGCAGCTCAGGCATTTGAATCCAGTGCGGGGATATACGCAGAGTTCGGAAAAATTGTTTGCATTTCAGTTGGGTTTATTCATTTCAAAGGGCGGGAGATGTTATTTCGTGTTAAATCTTTTGCGGGCGACGATGAAAAAGAAATTCTACAGGAGTTTGCCCTAATGTTAGCACGGTTTTGCACAGAAAAGAGCAACACCCTGTGCGGGCATAACATCAAAGAATTTGACATACCGTATATTTGCCGGCGTATGCTTATCAATGGGCTGGAGCTCCCTCCTATCCTGAATATAGCAGGAAAAAAACCATGGGAAATAGCCTTTATCGACACGCTTGAATTATGGAAATTTGGTGATTATAAGAACTACACCTCACTCAAATTAATGACTGCCATATTTGGCATACCCACGCCTAAGGATGATATTGACGGAAGCGAAGTGGCTGCGGTATATTACAAGGAAAAAGATGTGGAAAGAATAGCCAACTATTGCCAGAAAGATGTACTGGCAACAGCTCAGGTATATCTAAAACTCAATAATATACAGACCATTAAACCCGAAAACGTCGAATTTGCTTTATCCTGATGTCAATACAAAAAAGCATTGCAATACTGTTTGCAGGTTTGCTGCTTTTCAGTGCATGCAAACACGATAGAAAAGCGCACGTGATATCCCGCAGTATCGACCTACTCGATATCATACAGCGGGATACGCTCAAGGTAGGTACTATCTATGGGCCAACGTCTTATTTTCTGTTCAGAGATGAGTTTGTAGGATACGATTACGAAATGGCTCAGGCACTGGCTGATAAGCTGGGAGTAGTGCTAAAAGTAACCGAAGCCCGAACCGAACTGGAACTGGAGCATAAATTGCAACAAAGAGAAGTTGATATAGCCGCATACAATATTTACGAAACCAGAGAACTAAAAAAACTGTTTAACTTTGTACTACCTCAAGACAACTCGTATCAGGTACTTGTGCAGCAAATAAGTGCATCGATGGTGACTGATGTAAGCGAACTGCAAGGCAAAAAAATATATGTAAAGCCCAATACCATTTTTAAGAAAAGGCTCGAAAACCTGAATAACGAGTTGGGTAACACCTTCGAAATTGTTGATGCACCCGACTCGGTAACTAATGAGGAACTGATAGAAATGGTGGCTGAGAAAAAAATTGACTACACCGTAGCATACCACAATACAGCCCAGCTTTACAAATCGTTTTACAAAAAAATAGATGAATCAGCGAATGGCAGCAAACTACCGAATATGAAATACTCCAGGTTAACCTATCGCAAAAATACTGGATTAAAAGCCCCTATTTCAGTCAGCGCAAAATACGCATTCCCAAAGGCGCCATTTCGCCCTACGACCATTATTTTAAGAAATATGCTTCTGAAATAAACTGGGATTGGAAACTATTAGCCGCTCTGGCTTTTCACGAATCAAGATTTGACTCCTCGCAAGTTTCGTGGGCCGGCGCTTCCGGAATTATGCAACTGATGCCCCGTACTGCCGCCAGGTTTGGTTTAACCAGAAATAACATGTTTAATCCTGAAAAGAATATTGAAGCAGGGGTGCAATATATTAAAAGTTTAAATCTGTCGTTCAGAAAAGTTGAGAATAAAGAAGAACGGATTAAATTTATTTTAGCTGCATACAACTCAGGCCCGGCACACGTAATTGATGCAATGGCACTTTCGCAAAAACATGGAAAAAATCCGGGTATTTGGTTTAAGAACGTGGAATATTATCTCCTCAAAAAATCAGAACCGGAATTTTACAACGACCCTGTGGTAAAATATGGCCGGTTCCGGGGGAAAGAGACTGTTGCCTATGTAATAAACACCCTGGACACTTATGAGAGATACACCGGGCGACGATTAAAATGATTAACCAAACAATAATTTCGGCCAAAATCCGTTAAGTATATCAAAAAAAAACATTGTGATATAAATTTTCATTCTTCAAACCAATGAAACACTTATGAGTAAGTTTACTCACGCAAAGAAATGATTAACAAATCCGACAACACCTCAATCAGTCGGCAAGCCTCCCTTTCGGAGAGGTTAGAGGGGCTTCTAAACAAATGAAAAAAGCTATCGTTATCGGGTCTACAGGAATGGTAGGTCGCGAGCTTATCCGTTTACTGATTAATTCGCCGGAATATACCCAGGTCGTTTCACTGGTTCGCAGAGCCGGCAACCTGACACATGCCAAACTAACCGAGCATGTAGTAGATTTCAACCATCCTGAGCAGTGGCAACCACTGGTTAAAGGCGATGTCCTGTTCTCCTGCATGGGTACCACCCTAAAAAAAGCCGGTAGTAAAACCAACCAGTATCGGGTTGATTTTATGTATCAGTACGACGCAGCCAGAGCCGGAGCCCGCAACGGCGTAAGAAGCTACGTTCTCATTTCGTCGGCCGGAGCCAGTGTATCTTCGCCTTTTTTCTATACACAAATGAAAGGCCGGTTGGACGAAGCCGTACTCAAACTACCCTACGAAGCCGTGAACATACTCCGTCCGGCTCAGCTATATGGCAACCGCGATGAAAACAGAGTAGCAGAACGCATAGCGCTATCGCTCATGTTCGGGCTCAATAAAATTGGCTTATTTCGTAAATACAGACCCATACATGCCGGTAAGCTGGCTCAGGCAATGATTAATGTGGCGGGCGATACCAGCAAAGTTATTAGCTCATATGCCGATATTTTTAAACTGTGCTAAAAATTCACCAACCCGATGCAACTTCCAAGCTTTGAATTGCATCTTTTAACCAGAGTTGAATTTTTTATCGGGAAACTTATTCAAATCAATCCTGGAAGATTTTAAACACATCAATTAAATATTTTATTAATCTCTAATGAAAAAAAGTCTGATTTTATTTGCCTTCACTATTATCTTAACTAATTTACTGGCACAAAACCACACCATTAGCGGCTATATAAAAGATGGTAAGAATAACGAAACACTGATTAACTGCTCGGTATTCGACGGCATCAACCGACTGGGCACAGTAAGCAACAATTACGGGTTTTATTCCATCACTCTCCCCAAAGGAGTAGTTGACCTCAGTTTCTCGTACGTCGGATACGGACCTATAAACAAGAGGTTCACGCTCACCCGCGACACAATTATCAACATCAACATGCAGGAATCGCTGGAGCTACAGGAAGTTACCGTAGTGGCCAATCACAGAGATATGGGCGTAAAAGGCACTCAAATGAGCGCCATAGATGTACCTGTAACCCTGATAAAATCGGTACCCGCACTATTTGGCGAAACCGATGTACTCAAGGCTTTGCAACTACTTCCGGGTGTACAAGCCGGCACCGAAGGTTCTTCGGGTTTTTATGTGCGCGGCGGTGGCCCCGACGAAAATCTGTTTCTGCTCGATGGCGTACCTATCTACAACGTCAACCACATGGGAGGATTTTTCTCAGTATTTAATGCCGATGCACTAAAAAACGTAACGCTTTACAAAGGCGATTTCCCTGCTCGCTTTGGAGGACGCCTCTCCTCGGTAGTTGATTTACAGATGAAAGATGGAAATCCGTACAAACTTCATGGCAATTTCAGCATCGGTCTTATATCTTCCAAAATAAATCTGGAAGGTCCGCTACTGAGCAGTAAAACCACATTCAACCTGTCGGCCCGACGTACCTATTATGATTTACTGATGCAACCATTTATCAAGATATACAGCAAACAAGAGGGTCTGGGCAACAACTCGGCCGGTTATTACTTTTATGATGTAAATGCAAAAATAACGCATACTTTCAGCGATCGAGACAAATTATTTGTGAGTGCCTACATGGGCGACGACGTGATATACGCCAACATGATTCAAGATGAATATGAAAGCACCAACAGTTCCTACGAAAGCAGACTTAAGATGAACTGGAACTGGGGAAATCTCATCACGGCCATCAGATGGAATCACCTGATAAACAATAAGCTTTTTATGAACACCACGGGCACTTTTACCCGCTATCGTTTTGATATGGGTATAGGGGTAACAGAGCATGAGACTAACATCGACCCACCAAGCAAAACCTCGACAAACTCCACGGTAAAATACAACTCCGGCATTACTGACTTTGGACTAAAAACGGATTTCGACTACTCGTTAACCCCCAATCAGGACGTCAAATTCGGGGTTAACCTTTCTAATCATACGTTCAGGCCCGGGGTACAGGTGGTAAAGATTAATACCGTATCGGACAATATTACCGAGAATAATGATACCACGCTGGGCAATGCCAATATACATGCCAATGAGTTGGCATTATACATCGAGGACAATATTACCCTCAACAGTATTTTTAAGATTAATGCCGGACTGCATTATTCAGCCTTTTGGGTACAGGGTAAAGCATACCAGTCGCTCGAGCCAAGAGCCAGCATAAGAGCCATGATTAGCAGCAATTTATCGGCCAAAGCAGGTTATGCTGTCATGAGCCAGAATGTACATTTACTGTCCAACTCCAACATTAGCCTCCCCACCGACCTTTGGGTACCTGTAACCAAGCGTATAAGCCCTATGAAATCGCATCAAATTTCGGCCGGATTATTTTATAATTTCAAAAATTTTATAGATTTTTCGGTAGAAGGATATTATAAAACCATGAAAAACCTGATTGAATACAAAGATGGCGCTTCGTTTATGGATTCGGGTACGGGCTGGGAAGACAAAGTAAGCTTAGGCGAAGGCAAATCTTACGGAGTGGAATTTCTGGCACAAAAGAACCTTGGAAAAACTACCGGATGGGTAGGCTATACGCTGGCAAAATCGGATCGCCTGTTCAACAAACCCGGCAACGAGCTGAACAATGGTAAAGAGTTTCCGGCCAAGTACGACCGCCGCCACGATTTGAGCATCGTACTTTCGCACAAGTTCAGTAAAAAAATAGATGTCGCCGGCACCTGGATATACAGTACAGGCAACTGCGGCTCACTGGCGCTTCAGAACTATTATGCACCCGCTATAGATGGTTATAATTCTTACAATGAATCAATTTCGCACCTCAGTCAGAGAAACAATTACCGATTGCCCGATTATCATCGGTTAGATTTAAGCGTAAACTTCCATAAACAGAAGAAACACGGCACCAGAACATGGAACCTAAGTGTGTATAACGCTTATAACCAAAAAAATCCGTTTTTGGTGTATGTAAAAACTACCTACGACAGTCAGTTCGATCCGACAAGCAATACCTACACCACAAAATCGAAAAAAGAACTGACCAAGGTTACTATATTTACCATTATACCATCAATTAGTTATTCATATCATTTTTAATTATTTATCTGCAAAAAAAAAGATGAAAACTTCAATAAAACATTACCTACTCATCCTAATCGCCGGAGTAATCTGCTTTTCGTGCGAGACAGCCATAGAATTTAATGGTGATACATCAGCAGATTTAATGGTACTGAACAGCTTTTTATCGCCCGACTCGGTTATCAGTGTACATCTGAGCAAAAGCAACTTTTTTCTGGATGATAACGAAACTTTCACGCTGATTAACGATGCTCAGGTGAAACTATTTGTGAACGATGAGCTGAAAGAAACCCTGACTTCGAAAGGACAGGGAATATACGAAGCCATTTACCTACCAAAAACCGGTGAACGTATTAAATTAACAGCCTCACACAGTAAATACGGACAGATAGAAGCTCAGACTCTCGTTGAGAAATACATCAGAATAAGCAGTTGCGACACAAGCTCTGTGGCAACCGAAACAACTCCGCTTGTCAACTATTATTACGACTATGAACGGCAGAAAACAATTATAGATACCGTGGGTACAAACTACCAAAACAATCTGAACTTTAAAGTAAATATTGCCGACAGTGCCGGATATAAGAATTATTACAGAGCCAAAGTTTACTTAGCCAAATTTATGAAAAATGGCGATTACGTGGTAACCACACTGTACTTTGACTCTAACGACCTTGTTTTTGGAACGGCCAAAGATGAGGTTGTAGACGAAAATTCAAATCGGTACAATGTATTTAACGATGATATTTTTGATGGAAAAAATTATGGGCTCTCATTAAGTATACCGTACAATACTTACGCTTACGATGAAGATTATGAAATACCGGATTATGAAAAACCGGATTATTATAAGCAGGAAATCATTGTCGACATAGAGAGTATTTCCAAATCGCTTTATCTTTATCTGAAAACCCGTGAGGCAGCTGATAATTACATAGAGTTCTTCTCTGAACCGGTTCAGATTTACACCAATGTTGAAAATGGCATAGGTATTCTGGGTAGTAAAACAAGTAATCAGAAACGCGTTACAGTACCACTCAGTTACGAAATTAATTAATTCCTAAAAAATCAAACTATCAAATCAGCACGTTTTCATTAACACACAGAGAGCTTGTATTTCATTTTGTAAGCATTAAATAAAATTACAAAGAAAAGTGTCTTTGATTATAGTTAATTTAATAGAATTATTCAGGTTTAAGACACACAATAAGCCTTAGCTACATTACATTTTCAAACAAGCACAATACACTAAATATCAACATATTAAAATATTTTTTCATATCACAATAAGATTTTATTCAATTTTATATACCAATTTAAAAGCAATATTGTATTTTTACATCGATTTTCAGGAATAGGGCTACAATATCTATCTTGCGCACCCTACTCCAATGTATTGTTTTATTCATGAATTTGTATAATTAATTTAAATATTTAAAGTTATGAAAATCGGTGTTCCCAAAGAGATTAAAAACAACGAAAACAGGGTAGCGCTTACCCCTGGCGGAGTTCAAACCATGGTAAAAAACGGGCATTCAGTCTATATTGAAACCTGTGCAGGCTTCAACAGCGGATTTACCGACGAACAATATAAACAAGCCGGAGCATCTATTATGGCTACAGCCAAAGAGGTTTTTGACACAGCCGAAATGATTATGAAAGTAAAAGAGCCTATTGCTCAGGAATATGATTTGATACGTCCAAACCAATTGTTGTTTACTTACTTTCACTTTGCATCTAACGAAACACTGACGCACGCCATGATGAAAACCAATGCCGTATGTCTGGCTTACGAAACTGTAGAAACCGATGGAGCTTTGCCTCTGCTTATCCCCATGTCGGAAGTTGCAGGACGCATGTCTATTCAGGAAGGAGCTAAATATCTTGAAAAACCCAAAGGCGGCAAAGGTATTTTGCTGGGAGGTGTACCGGGTGTAAAAGCGGCCAATGTACTGGTAATAGGCGGTGGTATAGTAGGTATGCACGCTGCGCTGATGGCTGCCGGACTTGGAGCTCATGTTACCATTATGGATATTTCGCTGCCACGCTTACGCTACCTAAGCGAAATCATGCCGGCTAATGTTGACACGGTTATGTCGTCGCAATTCAACATAGAACAGTTACTGCCCATCACCGACCTGGTAATTGGCGCGGTACTTATTCCGGGAGCTAAAGCGCCTCACCTGATTACAAGAGATATGCTGAAACTGATGCAACCCGGTTCGGTATTAGTAGATGTGGCTATTGATCAGGGAGGCTGTTTTGAAACATCCAAACCAACCACGCACGCCGAACCCGTGTATCAGGTTGAAGGTGTACAGCACTACTGTGTAGCCAATATTCCCGGGGCAGTACCCTTTACATCTACCCTGGCATTGACCAATGCCACACTGCCTTATGCCGTAAAACTGGCTAACTTAGGCTGGGAAAAAGCTTGTGAAGAAAATGAAGATTTGCGAAAAGGACTGAATATTGTGAACGGAAAGATTGTTTGCAAAGCAGTAGCCGAAACATTTGGCTTATAATCAGCGCCAACAAACAAATAAACTGCAACGCAATTGACAAAGGGTTTATACCGGTCAGTGCGTTGCTGTTTTTTTATTTGAAAAAACCAAAAAAAAGAGTTTCTAAATCAATTTACACACCTTAATAAAGAGTTTAAAATAAGTTCCAACCAAAAAGATGACGTATTTTTGTGATGTAATAACATCATCATTTTTCAGGCATCATGAAAAACACAATTGTATTCAAAATTACGGTCATTGCATTTATCATATGGCTATCGTACCTGCAAGCATACGCCCAAAACTCAAAAGCAGGCAATGAATACGTTGCTATAAGTACAGAACCTTTCAAATCGAGCAGCGACCATTGGTACGGGATTTATGATAAAAACAACATTATCAACTTCAGGAAAGACAAACCCCGCTACAAACCTAATGAAATTACAAGAATAGCCGACAATATACTGCTGTTTCAGCGGAATAATGGTGGTTGGCCAAAAAACTACGACATGCAGGCAATACTTACCGAACAGCAAGCCGATAGTCTGCGTAAAACAAAAAGCATATTGCATACCACGTTCGACAATTCTACCACCTACACACAAATAGATTATCTGGCGAAAGTTTATAACATTACCCACCAGAAAAGATACAAAGCCGCATGTTTAAAAGGCATACAATTTTGTCTTGAAGCGCAGTATTCTAACGGAGGATGGGCCCAATATTACCCGATTGATACAAAAGGTTACAGCCGGCGAATTACCTTCAACGATGGTGCATATTTAGGCATCATGCAATTGCTGCGAAAGATTACCACGAATGATAGAGATTATGTTTTTGTTAGCAATTCATTAAGAAAAAAAGTAGAAACAGCCTATCTGAAAGGCTTAGAATGCATCCTGAAAACTCAGATTAACGACCACGGAGTGCTGACCGCCTGGTGTCAGCAGCACGATGAAGTAACTCTCGAACCAGCCTGGGCAAGGGCATTTGAACCTCCATCGATATGTAATGCAGAGAGTGCCGGCGTTGTCTTGTTTCTGATGCAGATTGACCATCCTGATACAAAGATAATCAAGTCCATACAAAGCGCAGTAAAATGGTTTAGCGACTCCAAAATACTGAATACCAGAGTAGAAACCATTAAAGCGTCGGCCGAGCAAACCAAATACATGAAAATTCAAACGGATAGAATTGTAGTAACCGACTCTGCAGCAGCTCCAATATGGACACGCTATTACGAGTTAGGCACGCATCGTCCACTTTTTTGCGACCGCAATAGTAAGTTTCTTTATTCACTCTCAGAAGTAAGCCGCGAACGTCGCGTTGGATACGGTTGGTATACCTATTCACCACAGTCGGTACTGAACAAATATCCGCAATGGCAAAAAAAATGGGCTCGTGAAGAAAATGTATTGAAAAACCAACCAGATGTTAGTATGATAAAATAGGAATTTATTTTTTAAAATTCCAATCGTCCGATTTATACTTAGATTGAATAAGTTGCTCAATTTCAGCACAGTTTTCAACATATTCAAATAAGGCATTATATTTTTTCTCAAAAGCAAAAGAAATATTTTCAAAGAAAGATTCCGGTTCCGGAGTATTATTGCTGCATTCGGCAAGATAAGTACGTATATTCTTCACCGGACTTGGCACTGAAGGAGTGCCTTTAAGCAGTACGTTTTTTGTGCGCGATGTAAGCGCTTTTTCGAGATATTCAATTTGCGTATCGAACAGCAAGGTACCGTGGTGTAATTCCCTGTTGCGGGTTATATGCGAAGCAGTACCACTCACTTTAAATTCGCCCGGCAACCACAAATCTTTACGTACACCAATATGAACCGGAATACCTAAATCGCCCAATACATCGACCACCGGAAGCAGAAACTGATTGCTTAAAGGCGACAGGTTTTCATTTTTGGCAGATAAAAAACTATAATTAATATTTCCGGTATCGTGATACACAGCCCCACCGCCCGACATCCTGCGCAGGACATGAATTCCATGCCGTTTGCAAAATTCGAGGTCCACTTCATTGCCAATCACCTGATTGGAACCCACTATTACAGAAGGTTCATTCACGTAAAGAAACAAAATATCCTCCGACTTTTCCGAAAAAAGATACTCCTCGGCAGCCAGATTAAAGTATGGCGATGTAAACGGTGATTTCAGTAAAATCATGCAAATTATTCAGCTTTAATCAGAAACTTTATTCAAAAGTAATAAAAAACGTCTGACGGTACAAAAAACCATCAGACGTAATCTGTTATATTCACTCCACGGAGTGCCGCGGATTTATTTCACATTAAACGCTATTCTCAATTCATCAATTTCGGCATCGCCCATAGGTTGCAGCGGTCCGATAGACGAAGCCATTACCAGAGAATTGGCCGAAAATTCAGCTACTTCAAGATAATCGAAAGTATTCAGCAACTTATCGCCCGTAACAATTACGCTATCGTTTTCAACTAAAACCACTCTGTTTCGAGAGAAAAGTTTAGCCACCTCATCCACATCGCCATATAGCATACTGAAAGGTATTGACGGAACATCCTGCAGGAAAATCCAGCTTTCGGGGATAGTACGTACATCAAATTTCTGGTGACTTACCGCATGAGCCATCAGGTTGGTTGCCTGAGTGGTAATGATAGAGTTGATATGCGGATTGAGCTGATAAATACGGTGATGCAAAGCAGCGGAACGACTTGGTGTTTTTCCGGCTTCGGCCATACCGTTTTTAATCTGTACAATCTCTTTAGGCTGAATATCCCAACGAGCTACATCGCGCGGGGTAATCAGGAAGTCGTTCTCTTTCCAGCGAACCGACACGGTACCATACGTAGAAATCATCAGACCCTGATCGCAGGCGCGACGGATAATTTTCACCATTTCGGTACGGATAGCCCTTTCGTCCGAAGGATAGGTTACGTCCATAAAAGGAGCAATATTTTTCGGGAAAAGATTAATGTATTTAGAAATTTGTTCGTCGGTTAGCGTATTTATTTTACCAATTCTTCCGGCATTTACGATGGTACGACAGCAAAACTCGAGCGTTTCGAAGCGCTGGTAAGCATCCATCATATCGGTACCGCCCAACACCACGCCATGATTTTCCATGATCACCGCTTTGAATTGCTTATTTTTAAATTCGTTGGCAATTTTACGACCTAAATCTTCGCTACCCGGGCAGCCGTATGGAGCAAAACCAATTTCGCCACAAATATTCTTAGCCTGCGGAACAATGTTGGTATCCGGCACCTGACGGGCAATACTGAAAGCAACCAATGCAGGTGGGTGAGCGTGAATTATCGCTTTAATCTCAGGACGAGCTTCGTAAATAGCTTTATGAAAAGGATACTCCGACGAAGGCTTGTGAAGCCCTATTTTGGTGCCATCTTTTTGAATGCAAATAATATCGTTCACCGTAAGCGACCCCTTATCTACTCCAGAAGGAGTAATCCAGATATCACCATTGTCGTCCATGATGGAAATATTTCCACCAGAAGTGGTTGTCATGCCACTTTTGTAAATTCGTCCGATAATTACATTAATCTGTTCTTTCGGGTGCATGAATTTTACATCAAGTTGTTTCATTGCTTTTTGAATTTTAATTTTTTTAAAACCAGAAGAGTATATTGTTTATATATAAACACTTACATCCAAACAATGCTTTCTGACTTAATACCATGAATCTTTTTTAAACCGATGCAAAATTACAACAAATATGTTAACCCAAAAGTTAGATTATTGACAATAAAACTATAGAAAACGGCCTTTTACAATTTTCCGGCATTAGCCAACAAATAGCTTTCGGCCTCCACACTCCACAGTCCGAGATTACGGTCACAAATTTCGGCGAGTTTTTTGAAAACCTCGTTCGTTTTACCCAGCGTGGCAAATTCCGAAATCGGAGTAAGCGGCAAATTAATATGCGTATAAATGAGCTTTTTACCACCCGGTATTTCGGGCAAATGCTTGGTAGCCTCAATAACAGCATTCAATCCACCGATATGCGTTACCAATCCGGCTGGATCCAATCCTTTGGACATCATATCCAGTGCTTCCACCATATCGTCGGTATTTCCACCGCTGGTACCAACCACGTGGGTATAGGCATAATGCACATTGTAGAAATTGAACGAAGCAGCAAAATTCGGATCGCTGGGTCCTGCAAAGAAGTTCAGACAACCGTCGAAAGCCAGAATAGCATCACCCTGTTCCACAACTGGTTTTACCGGCGCAAACACAAATACATCATCGTAACCATAACCGCCGGTAATGGCCCGAAGCTCTTCTACCGGACTTTCCATTTTGGAAGTATTGATGTAACGCAAATCTATCCCGCGTTCTTTAGCAAAATCAACAGGCAGAATCGTTGCTGCACGGTCTAATCGCGCCTGATCCACATCAGTAACAACAAGGATAGATGGTTTCCGGTCGTCGCGTCGAAGCACATAATTGATAGCCGCCAGCCCCATAGGCCCTACTCCGGCCAGAATAGCCATTTTACCACCATCTACAATTTCCATTTTATGAACGTAACTACCCGGAGTAGTATGGTAGTTGGCATGCATGGCTCCGATGACGCACGAGAGCGGTTCGGCCAGCGAAGCCGGATAATAACCTTCGCCCTTGTATGCCAGCAGGCAGTCTTTTTCCATTACCTCATTGGGAATAATGACATAAGTGGCATCGCCACCGATATGCTGGTAACTGTATCCCGGTGCACTTAACACACCCACCGGTCCATCTTCGTAATACAAAGCCGGCTGAATGGAAAATTTATCTCCGGCTTTGAACTTATGAGCCCATTTGGAGCCCACTTCTACCAGTTCGCCCGCAAACTCATGACCAATAATAATCGGTTTATCGGCCACATCGTTCGGGATACGCTTATGATCAGTTCCCTGTGAAGCTGCTTTGTAGGATGACATACATAATGAATCGGACACAACTTTGGCCAGAATTTCATTTTCTTTGATTTGCGGCAATTCGAACTCTTCCATACGAAGATCTTTTTTGCCATATAAACGGATTGCGGTTGTTTGCATGTTAGCCCCTCCAAACCTCCCCAAAAGGGAGGATTTTGGTTAGTATTGTTATTTTTGGTTTGAGTAGTTCATTTTTTTGAGAATAAGTCTTAAGCCTCCCCTTTGGGGAGGTTGGGAGGGGCTTACCCCATCATCACCTGCCCACCGGTAATGGGCAATGCCTGTCCGGTTTCGCCACATTGCTCCATCAGGTAAAGGGCACCTTTAGTCACGTCCTCGGGCGAGCAGCCTTTCTGCATAGGAACCTGCGCGAGGTAAAACGCTTTCACATCGTCGATTGTTTTGGCTCCCGGCACTTTACCTGCACGCAGGTATTGCACGAACAAGCCATTTTCCGGATCGCTCCAGAGCGGACCTTCGTAGAAATTGCCCGGGCAAATAGAGTTTACTTTTATGCGGTGTGGTGCCAGTTCCAGTGCAAAGGATTGTGTCAATCCAATACCACCGAATTTACCTCCCGCATAAGCAAAATTAGCCTTACTGCCGCGTAGCCCCGACTTGGAATTGATCTGAATAATATCCGCATAATAGTCGGCCGTGGCGTATTTAGTTTGCAATTTCTGGATACGGCTCACCACCTTGGTGCAATAGAAATACGCATTGTAGTTGATTTTGGTAACGAATTCGAAATTCTCGGGCGTCATATCGTCTAATCCTCCGGCACGAAGCACACCGGCATTGCTGATAAAACAATCGATAGCTCCAAAATTGCATACGGTTTCGTGTACCAGATTTTCGATGCTCGGTATCTCGCTTACGTTGGTTTTCACAAAGATAGCACGGTTACTTTTGGCCAAAGCATTAAAACGCTCCACTGTGGCAAGTCCCACTTCTTCGTTCATGTCGGCCACCACTATGTTGGCACCCTGCTGTAACAAGCAACGGGCAATACCTTCGCCAAAGCCCTGAGCTGCTCCGGTAACTATGATGGTTTTGTTTTCGGCACGACCGGCAGTGGCTCCGGCTGCCACGCTACGACGGTAGTTTTCCACTTCCCAGTTATCGATAAAGTCAATTTGCGCCTGCGTCATCGGATGCGCTCCTCCAAACGATTTGGCTAAATAAGCAATTTTCATTGCGTCTTCGAACACATCGAGAATGATGTCGCATTGTTTGGCATTATCGCCCACTGCTACCAATCCGATACCTTTGATCAAAATCACTTTGGGCTGATAACCAAACTTTTGAGAGAAATCATCAATCCTTTTTTTCATATCAGAAAGAAAATTATTAATGCTTTCTTCATTTCCCCCTGAGGGGGTTAGGGGGCTAAAAATATAGTTCGATTTGCAATAAACGATGGCGTCGGGGCTAAAGGGACGTGCAATGTTAGTTTGCTCCTCCACGCTGTCGTAAAAAAACTTTACCAGTTCGTTTTTGCGAACCTTTAGTGTTTTCAAACTTTCTTTCGAGAGCATCATACGCAAAGCAGGAAGAATTTCAACAGCCCCCTGACCCCCTAAAGTAGGAATCTCAACTCCCCCTTTAAGAGGTTGAGGGGCATATTTCTCAAGTGTGCCAATTACTTTGTCGTAAATAACTTTGATTTCATCAATGCTATTGGCAGCCACGAAAATACCGTGGTTTTGTAACCAGATCACCTGCGGCTCTTCATTGAATTTAGCGCGATATTCGATGATTTTATCCTCCACTACTTTGAACAGCACATAGCCCGGATCGGTATAGGGGATGTACACATTTTTTTCGCCAAAGAGTTTGAGCAAATCAGCTTCTGCATGTTGACCGCACATTAGGCCATTCACTGCCGTTGGATGCAGGTGCACCACGAAAGCGTAGTCAATCACATTGTGCATGGATGTTTCCACCGAAGGACGTTTGCCTTTTGTAAGCGTAGCCTCGGCCAAATCATTCTTCACCTGTTCCTCGCGTTCGGCAGCATTGGCGCTGTACGTTTTATCGGACATAAGGTTCAGTTTGGCTCGATCGAGCACGGCAAAACCATCTTCGGTAATAGTTGCCAATGCCGAACCACTGGCTTTGACCCAAATCTTTTCAGCGTTTTTATACGAGGTATTTCCCCCTCCGGCAATTACAAAACGGCTATCGCCGCCGTAGAATTGCGATATAGTGATTAAATCTTGAATCATATCAGCCCCTCCCAACCTCCCCAAAGGGGAGGTTTTTTGGTTAGTATCGTTATTATTTCTATTGATTAAAGTTATTTTTCTTTTAAAGAACAAGTCTTAAGCCTCCCCTTTGGGGAGGTTGGGAGGGGCTATCAATTCATTCCCCAGTTTTACAAACTCCGCCCTTTTGCTTCTGTCGGCCTGACCGTTGGCATCCACATATCCGCGTAAGCCTTGTGCCACCAGATATTGATGAGCTGCTACCACGCAAGCGCCTTCGTAGTTGATTTGCAGCAAGCGTTCGGTAAGTGGCGTACTGTTGCGGGCAAACAATTCGATCGGTTCCATAGCAGGCGTATTATGCTCGCTACCAAAAGTTACTACAAAACCCTGATCATGAAGGTAGGACGCATATTTCTCCAACAATTCCACGCCGTTGCGGGTGGTAATAAACTCCACGGAATGAAATCCTCGTTCGGTTAGTTCTCGTGCCACTCTTTCCAAATCGCCTTCAAAATCGGTATAGCCACCCTTGGCATCGTCCGCCAGAAAAGGATAAGTGGGAATACCACCGGCAGCTACGATGATATCGCAAACGGTTTGCACAGGCAGAAAAGCCTTGGGATCTTCAGGAACAAATGCTCCCCCGCCCGCTTTAAGCATATTGCCACGAATTTCATTTTCTACACCTGCGTAGTCATTCACATCAGACTTCAACTCTTTATTCCCGAATAATTTATAGAAAAGCAATCGTAAATCGAGCGGATTATTACGGCAGTATTCATAAGCTTTCAGGCGTAATGCCTTAGCCAAATGACGTTCGCGGATTAATCCGTTGGTCAGTTCTGTTTTAATCCAATTAAAATCAAGCGAGAAACCAGCGTTGTTTGCAAGCAGTATTTCGTTCACCCGGGTGCACATGGCTTCTACCTGAGCATTCGACTCCTTCACCACACCTGCCAATTGGGAGGCGTAAGGTTCGCTCAGCTTAATCGGATACGAAAGTCCTTTACCGCTCAGGTAGGTTCTGCCCGGATTTCCTGGGTCGTTCACGCGCAAACCGGCTTTTTGGTCGGCTTCGTTCAGACTTATAAATTCGATATTAAAAAGCGGATATAATCCACGTGCATTGCATCCTTCAGCCCAGGCTTTATAGCCGGCAGTACTGTAAAAGTCGTTAATTCCAACCACCTTTACTCCTTCGTCCACAGCCATATCCAGCGCTTCGTCGATATTTTGGAAAGCGCTGAAAGAATAAGGTGTATGTAAGTGTGCGTTTACTTTTTTCATATTAGACTTTATATTAGACTTTATAATTTACGTCCACAAATAATCTTCATTATAATCAACTCCATTTTCTTTTAAAAATTCAATGTATTCTTCCTCAAAAGTTTGTACTTTGTGGTGTTCTTTTTGATTTTCAATGTATTTCTGCACAATGCTAACTTTGGATTGACTAACAGAATAACCGGCATATCCACTTTGCCATGCAAATTCACGATAATGTGGTCCCAAGGTTTTAATCCATCTACTACTGTTGGTTTTGATTTCTTCCAGCAAATTTGCCAAAGAGATATTTTTGGACATAATGCACAAAACATGAATATGATTCTCCGTCCCATTTATTGCCACCGGAACTGATTTAGACAATTTCACAAGACCACCAATATAAGCATACAGTTCTTTATCATTTTCAGGTTTAATCAAACTTACATTGTATTTTACATGAAAAATAGCGTGAACATATAATTTTGATAGCGATTGGGACATAATTTAAACATTTTTCATTGCGTTTTCAGTTCTTCGGGCTGAAAGCCCGATATAACTTAGCCCAATGGTAAAGCCATGAAATGGCGACGCCTTGGGTAAAATATCAAACAAACATATTTAGCGGGCTGAAAGCCCTAAATAAAATTGCTCGCAAAATTTCAAAAAAACGAATCGTATTTGAACTAATTCGTTTATATATCGCCCTTTCAGGGCTCATATTGGAATTTGTCATTACCGTTCCCAAGGCGTCGCCCCGCCGGGGCTTTGCCATTGGGCTAAGTTATATCGGGCTTTCAGCCCGAAGGGGCTTTACACCCCCATTTTTGATCTTCTGATAAACTCAGCATCCGTAAAGTTCTGACCGGGCACGTAACCTGCCAGCGGTTGAATGCGTTCGTTGATCATATCCAGGAACCACGACGGCTGTGCAAAGAATGCTTTCTCAAGTTCGTAAGCTGGTGTAATCCAGTTGCGCGAACCCAGTACACATACCGGTGCATCTAAGTAATCGAAGCAAAGTTGTCCGATGTTAGCCGCCAAATCGTTGAGGAACGAACCACGGGTAGTGGCATCGCTTGCTACAATTATTTTTCCGGTTTTCTTTACCGATTCCACTACTTTTTCGTAGTTGAACGGACTCAATGAACGGGCATCAATCACTTCAGCGCTCATACCGAATTTTTCTTCCAGCATTTTAGCTGCTTCCAATGCCGGATACAAAGTGTGTCCAACAGTAAGGAAAGTTATGTCGTTACCAGCTTTCTTCACATCGGGTTCGCCAAACGGTATTTCGTAGTAACCTTCGGGCACACCACCTTCGTGGAATTGCTCGCCTATTTCGTAAATACGCTGACTTTCGAAGAAGATAACCGGGTCGGTGCCCTGAAGCGCTGCATTCATCAATCCTTTGGCATCATAAGGCGTTACTGGAAAACATACTTTGATACCTGGAATTTGCGCTACCAACGAAGTCCAGTCCTGCGAGTGCTGTGCACCGTATTTCGAACCTACCGACACACGGATCACCACCGGCATTTTAATCACATTACCACTCATGGCCTGCCACTTCGGAAGCTGATTAAACACCTCATCGCCACAACGACCGAGGAAATCGCAATACATGATTTCAGGAACCACACGTCCGCCACACATGGCATACCCAATGGCTGTGCCAATAATCGATGCTTCGGAAATAGGTGAATTGAACAAACGGTGATAAGGCAATGCTTCGGTCAGCCCGCCATACACAGCAAATGCTCCTCCCCAATCGCGGTTTTCTTCGCCATAAGCTACCAGCGATGCATCTTTGTAAAAACGATCTATCATGGCTTCGAAAATTCCGTCGCGCAACTGGAACTGTTTCATTTTGCTGAATGGTTTTCCTTCAGCATCGAAAGCAAAACGTTCTTTGGCTGCAATTTTCTTTACTCTCGAATTTTCTTCCAAAGGCATCAATACATCCGGTTTGGCTGTATTAAATGCATCCACCGAACCGTTAGAGAACATCATATCACCTATCACATCGGGATTTTGCATATATGGAGAAACTACAGGATCGATGGCTTTTAGAAATATCTCATAAACCAATGCTTTAATATCTGCCTGCACCGCATCCAAATCATTTTGCGAAGCCACTCCGGCATCGATCAACTGCACACCGTACGAAGCGATACAATCCTGTTTTTCCCAAGCTTCTACTTCTTCTTTGGAACGATACGACGAAGCATCCGAAGGCGAGTGTCCGCTATAGCGGTATGTCAACACGTCCAACAGCACCGGACCGCGTTTTTCTTCAATAATTTTGCGTTTGCGTTTGTAAGCATCAATCACAGCCAACGGATTGTAACCGTCCACACGTTCGGCGTGCATTTGGTCGGCATTCACTCCGGCGCCAATGCGGGCTGCAATGCCATAACCCATGGTTTCGCCACAGGTTTGTCCACCCATACCATATTGGTTGTTCATAATGTTGATAATGACAGGCAATCCGCCTTTCATATCACCTTCCCATAACTCATTAAACTGATCCATAGCTGCAAACGAAAGCCCTTCCCACACCGGACCGCAAGCCATAGAAGCATCTCCGATATTGGCTACCACTAATCCCGGTTTGCGATTGACTTTTTTGTACAAGGCAGCGCCCACAGCTATATCGCCCGAACCACCCACGATGGCATTGTTAGGATAAACGCCGAATGGTGTAAAAAATGCGTGCATAGAACCACCCAACCCCCGGTTGAAACCGGTAGAACGGGCAAAAATCTCTGCCAATGTTCCATATACAAGGAAACGGCGAGCCAGCTCTTTGGTAGTTCCTGTGAAATCTTTTTTCACAACAGCCAACACAGTGCCATCAAAAAAAGACTCCATAATATCGGTGAGTTCCTTATCGCTTAATTTGTGAATAGCCGACATCCCTTTAGCCAGAATTTCGCCGTGCGAACGGTGGCTTCCGAAGATAAAGTCTTCCACACCCAGCGTCCAGGCCATACCTACCGCTGCCGATTCCTGACCGATAGAGAGGTGTGCCGGCCCGGGGTGATTGTATGCTGTTCCGTTGTATTCACCTTTGGTTTTGATAAGGTTCAACATCGTTTCGAACTCACGAATCAAAGACATATCATGGTAAATGGCTTTGAACTCTTCGTCGGTAAAATTACCTTTTTCGTCTTTTACTGTTTTCTGATATTGATTGACGGGAATCGGTTGAAATTCCACAAAACCCGGTTTCCGGGCTTCAGCCGGATCAATAAATTGTACTTTTGGCATGGTATTATATTTTTGTTATTTACCCTACGGGCGTTATTTACTACGTGTTATTTGGCTGCGCCGTTATTAATTTCATGTTATTTGGCTTCGCCGTTAATTACTTCGTGTTATTTATTGATATTAAAAACGCCCGAAGGGCAAATAACTATCAATAACAATAAATAACGCGCAGCAATTAACTAATAATAACGCGCAGCAAATAACCTTAAAATGAAAATATCGTTTCTTTAAAAATTTCACTTACGGTTGGATGTGGGAATACCACTTCTTCCATTTCGGTCAATGTCATTTCCTGTTCAATGGCCATACAAGCTCCATAAATCATTTCGCTGGATGGATTCCCAATCATATGTAAGCCTATAACTTCGCCGTGTTTGGCACCTACCAACACTTTGCAAAGTCCGGTACCGCCTTCGTTCTCGGCCACAAAACGTCCGGCAAAAGCCATCGGTAGTTTAGCTACCTTGAAATCTAATCCTTTGGCTTTGGCCGATTCTTCGGTTTCGCCTACGCCCGATACTTCAGGATTGGTATAAACCACACCCGGGATGGCATTGTAACGCATACGGTCGGCACGTCCGGTGAGGTTGTTCACCACCACTTCGCCCTCGCGACTGGCAGTGTGTGCCAACAATGAGAATCCGGTT
>JAFNAV010000006.1 GCA_017860345.1 Bacteroidota bacterium
CCGTGCATATCAATTAAATCAGCTATATCCGCGTTTCAATTTTTGACCTCCATCATCAATAAGCCCTGGCAAACACAACTCTTTGAGCCGAAGGCTTGCCGGTGACCATACATACACCCGGAGTGGTATCGCCATCTATGGGTATACAGCGGATGGTTGCTTTGGTATCGTCTTTGATTTTTTCTTCTGTTTCGGGGGTGCCGTCCCAGTGACAAAGCAGGAATCCGCCTTTTTCTATCTCTACTTTAAATTCGTCGTAGGAGTTTACTTCGCGGGTAACCGAGGTACGGTAATCGTATGCCTTTTTAAATATATTGTTCTGAATTTCCTGCAGTAAACCGGCAATATAGTTTTCTATTCCTTCGATGGAAACGGTTTCTTTCGTAAGGGTGTCGCGGCGAGCTACTTCTACAGTGCCGTTTTCAAGGTCGCGAGCGCCCAATGCCAAACGTACAGGCACACCTTTCAGTTCGTATTCGGCAAACTTCCATCCTGGTTTTTTGGTGTCGTTATTGTCAAATTTTACGCTAATGCCGGCGGCTTTTAGTTTGGGCAAAATCTCGTCCACTTTAGTGCTGATAGCAGCCAGTTGTTCCTCGTTTTTGTAAATAGGAACAATTACTACCTGAAAAGGAGCCAGGTTGGGAGGAAGCACTAATCCGTTATCGTCGGAATGTGTCATGATAAGGGCACCCATCAAACGGGTAGAAACCCCCCAGGAGGTAGCCCATACATAATCCTGCTGATTGTTTTTGTCTACAAAAGTTACATCAAAAGCTTTAGCAAAATTCTGTCCAAGGAAGTGCGAAGTTCCGGCCTGCAATGCTTTACCATCCTGCATCAAAGCTTCAATACAGAAGGTTTCTATAGCGCCGGCAAAACGTTCGTTGGCCGATTTGATACCTTTGAGTACCGGCATAGCCATAAAACGTTCGGCAAAGTCGGCGTAAACTTCCAGCATTTTACGTGCTTCTACAAGTGCTTCGGCTTCGGTGGCATGCGCTGTATGTCCTTCCTGCCACAAAAACTCGGCTGTACGCAGGAAAAGGCGCGTACGCATTTCCCAGCGAACCACATTGGCCCATTGGTTACACAATATGGGAAGGTCGCGATAGGACTGTATCCAGTTTTTGTATGTACTCCAGATAATGGTTTCGGAAGTAGGACGTACAATCAGTTCTTCTTCGAGTTTGGCCTCGGGGTCAACCACTACGCCTTTACCATCAGGACTGTTTTTGAGCCGGTAGTGCGTAACTACGGCACATTCTTTGGCAAAGCCTTCGACATGATTGGCTTCTTTACTCAAAAACGATTTAGGAATAAATAATGGGAAATAGGCGTTAACATGCCCTGTTTCTTTAAACATACGATCCAGCTCAGCCTGCATCTTTTCCCAAATTGCATATCCGTAGGGTTTTATTACCATACATCCGCGAACGGCAGAGTTTTCAGCCAGATCCGCTTTAATCACCAAATCGTTATACCATTGCGAGTAATTTTCGCTACGTGAAGTAAGTTCTTTAGCCATATTTATTTAAACGTTATATCAGAATTTTTTTTCGGACTACAAAGATAATCAAAACAAGTTTAATAATGAACAATTGTTAGGATAACTATGTCTTAGTTTTGTGGTGTAACCGGATTTTTTGAGGAGTGAGAAGCGGGTAGGGTAAAAAGACTGTGTCTGGCAATTATGTTTGGAACATAATACAGCACTTACCGGCGCGAAAAAGGAGATTTCAGAAATAACGCGCTGCCGCCTTAGTAAGCGGGTCGATTTTCAATATTCTTTGTCGTGTTCTGATTTTTTTGTCTAAATTTGAACTCAAAATAAAAATATTTTAGTCATGACAAAAATTCTATTTTGTCTATAATTCATGGATGTGAATAGTGATTCATGTGTTTTAAAATATGATATTGTTTTCTTTCTATTACTTAAGCTTGTAAATGCAATTTTTTAAACGAATTTAATTGATGCAGAAAAATATAAGATGGGGCATACTTGGCACAGGCTGGATAGCGCGAAAGTTTGCCGACGCGCTGGCAGTGGCTCAGGGATGTGAATTGTATGCGGTGGGGTCGCGTAATGCGAAGCAAGCTTCGGACTTTGCTGCTGAATATAAGATACCCAAATCATATGGTTCGTATCTGGAACTGGTTAAGAATGCTGAGGTTGATGTTATTTATATAGCTACACCTCATAACCTGCATTTTGATAATACTGTGCTGGCACTAAACCATGGCAAGCATGTGCTTTGCGAAAAACCCATCGGGGTAAATAAACGTGAAGCTGCCGAAATGTACAGGATAGCCGCTGAAAAAGGCCTTTTTCTGATGGAAGCCATGTGGAGCAGGTTTTTACCTCATATTATTAAAACAAAAGAACTGATAGATGAGGGTGTTATTGGTGATATTACTTTGCTTACGGCTACGTTCTGTGTAAGATCCGAGCATGGGCCGGAGCACAGACATTATAACATTGATTTATGTGGCGGTACTATTCTGGATATTGGTATCTACAACATCTTTTTATCACTTTTTTTATTGGGCAAGCCTGCCGGATTTACAGCATCGGCTACCTTGAGCAATCAGGGTATCGATACGAATTGTAGTTATAACTTTACGTATCCCGACGGTAAAATGGCCGTTATGTATTCGTCGTTTTTGGCTAACCCGGATGTGGTAGCCGAAGTTCATGGTACAAAAGGTAGTATTTCGTTGGAACATATGTGGTTTTGTCCCGGACGTGTAAGGCTGAAAACCAAGGATGGAGTGGAGACTGTGCTTAGCTTTGATGTGCGCGGTAACGGGTACGAACTCGAAGCGGAGGAAGTGGCTGAGTGCCTCCATGCGGGCAGGCTAACCAGCCGGTTGTGGACTCCCGATGATAGTTTGATGCTTGCCGGAATGATGGATGAAATACGTTTAACATGTGGGGTGGTTTATCCGGCTCATGATTTTTGAAAAACAATTTTTTATAAACAGATTTATTGATAAAGATAATGAATAAAACAATGTTATTGGTAGCTGCGATAGTGTTATCGGGCGGTATTTTGAAAGCCGACAATGCCTATCGTTTTTTGGTTGGAACTTATACTTCCGGCACTTCAAGTCAGGGAATTTATTCGCTCGGTATAGATATGGGCACTGGAAAAACAGATATAAAGGTTGCCACTACCGATGCTCAGGATCCAAGTTATCTGGCTCTGACGCCCGACAAGAAATTCGCTTACTCCATTAGCGAAAGGGGTGAGAATAATACTTTGAGCGCCTATGCTTTCGCGTCGGAATCAGGGAAACTGACTTTGATAAACACCGTGTATGCAGGGGGAGAAGCGCCCTGTTATGTAGCGGTGAGCGCAAATCATGCTTTTTGTGCCAATTACTTGGGCGGTAGCTTGAGTGCTTTTGCACGCAAAGCTGATGGTGCTTTATCCGACACTGTTCAGGTGATCCGTCATACGGGCAGCAGCATAGATCCTGAGCGACAAACGAAGCCTTATGTACATCAGGTGATGCTCGCACCCGATGGACGCTTCCTGCTTGTGAATGATTTGGGTACAGATTATGTAACCAGCTATGCCTATAACCCGAATACAGAAAAAGCCCCACTTCAATTATACAACAGGATAAAACTGAAAAACGGAAGTGGCCCCCGGCATCTGACTTTTAGTAAAGACGGTAAGTATGTATACGTGTTGCAGGAGATTGATGGCAGCTTAAGTACGCTTTCGTATAAAAAAGGGAAACTGAAGCTGCTGGCGGTAACTACGGTTATACGCAACAGCACTGCAACGGCTGGAGCTGCGGATATACATATTTCGCCCGATGGTAAATTTCTTTATGCTACCAATCGGGGTACAGCCAATGATATAAGCTGTTTTTCAATAGGTAGAAAGGGCAAGCTCAGTTTTGTAGAGCAGGTATCGGTACAGGGTGTGGGTCCGCGCAATTTTACGGTTACGGCCGACGGAAAATACATTCTTGTAGGCAATCAGCGAACCAACCAGATTGTGGTTTTCGGCAGAGATGAAACCACCGGTAAGCTTAAAGACACAGGTTTTCGCGCAGATATTCCTGCACCGGTTTGTCTTGTAGAATATTGATTTTTCTCAGGTAAACCGAAATTGCAATTAATGGGCGTGATGCTGTGTGGATAAGAAAATTACAAACACCCCGAGAAGTATAAGCAGAAACTGAATGACCGATTCTTTCGGTTTGGTTTCCTTGTGCATTTCCGGTATAAGGTCGGCCATGGCAATATACAGAAAACTGGCGGCTGCGATAGCAATGGTGTAGGGGATAACTGCCTGCACATAATCGAGCAAAAAATAAGCGGCTATACCAGCTGCCAGCGAACTACTTCCGGAAAGCAGGTTATAAAACATTGCTTTTTTACGAGAGTAACCACTTTTGATAAGAATGCCAAAATCACCAAGTTCCTGAGGTATTTCGTGCAGAATCACAGAAATAGTGACAAACACTCCGAGTTCTACAGAACTTAAAAACGATGCGGCTATCACCACGCCATCAATGGCATTGTGAAAAGCATCACCTATGATAATCATGGGAGCTGCTGCATGATTTTGACGTTCGCAGTCTTTATTATGGCAGGTGCGCCAGAGGATAATTTTTTCAAGAACAAAAAAAAGTAAAATACCAATCAGTACCCAGATTAATGCAGTGTGTGTGCCGATTGTTTCGGTAGCTTCGGGAATGAGTCCGAGCAATGCAGAGCCAAGCAAAGTACCTCCAGCCAGATAAAGCAGATAACCGGAGATTTTTTCCAACCATTTATTATTCAGCAGCAACAAACTTCCGCTTAATAGTACGCTGCCCACACTGGCTGCTGTAAGGGCTATTATTGTATATATAAGTACGATCATATTTTTGTTTTTGTATTGAGGTGTTTTTTTAGGGGGATTTAATAAACGGCTTCATTTAAACGGTATTTTATGTATAAGGTTCATTTTGCCGCCTTTTTTCTGTAAAAAAAAACAGATATTCTTTTTTGCAAAGTTATGCAATGAAGGCGTAATACACAAATTTTTATCAGAAGCTCTTTACTGTATCTTCAATTTGTAGTGACATCTAAATGTAATTTCCAACCATTTTTTGTATAATAATCTTAAGTACATGACAAAAAAATAGAAACGCGAATGTAGCGGATTTAACTGATATGCACTGATTTATTGTAGAAATAAAACGGATTTTAATTCTGATTTATTTACTACGTAAATGACGGATTAGTGCTCGCAGTTGAAAATCAGTCGACTTCACTTGTGAAGTCTAAAATCTGTAATGTAATCCGTGTTAGAATAACTTTTGAGTTTACAGCGAAAATCTGTTTAATCCGCTATATCCGCGTTTCTATTCACATGAATCACTATTCACATCGATGAATTATAGGCAAAATAGAATTTTTGTCAACTCCTAAAATAATAATCAGAGCATTTTCTTCTTTTTGACAATCAGGTAGCAAAATATAATTTCGCATAACCCTGAAAAACTCAGCGATAATGCCACCATACGAATGTCGGAAAAGATAAATACAAACGGTAGGCACAGGGCTAAAAAAGCTGTGAGCGCAATAATCTGATTCAGCGTAACATAGTAGTATTTTTGGTGAGGAACAAACACGTAGTTGATATAGCTCTCTGAGATAAGCCATGCAATTATTGTAAAACTAAGTATAAGCGATATTGGATAGGCGCCTGTCATCTGGCTTCCACCAAGCACTAAAATTATCCAGTAACCAAACACTGCAATAAATACCATCACTGCCAATCCGATAAAGATTTGATACTTCAGGATTTTTTTTACGATGGAACTTTGCGGGTTTTCAATCATTTTTGGAAACAGAGCAGGATTTATGCTTTTGGTAAGCATATTGGGTATACTTACCAGTTTATTGGCTAAATCGTACAGGGCAACCTGACTCATGCCGAAGAATGATCCAATGATAAGGGTAACGCTTTCGCTTTTTAGGGTGTCAATAATCGAAGTCCAGAAAAAGGGCATGGCTTCTTTAAAGAAAACGTATGTTTTGATTGGCGATACCAGTCGAATGCGAATACCTTCGGTGCGAATTAAGTAAGTGAAAAGCAAAAAAGCTGCCGATACAAAGGTGACGGAGTTTATCAGGGAATAAACGTGGCAGTCGTCGGGCGATTTTACGAGGATAAATATAAAAGGAACCGAGAGAATGCGCATAGCCAGTTGTATATAAGTCACTATTTTCATTTTCTGTATACCCTGAAAATACCAGAGTGGAAAAATAATTTCG
Source organism: Bacteroidota bacterium (assembly GCA_017860345.1). Classification (GTDB taxonomy): domain Bacteria; phylum Bacteroidota; class Bacteroidia; order Bacteroidales; family Paludibacteraceae; genus Paludibacter. Next base: position 6,287 of record JAFNAV010000006.1, read on the forward strand.
CTCAGTACGCGGATATAAGCAAACCCGAATACCAATTGATTGGCTTTCAGAAATGGAACTTTGTTGAGAAGAATAACGAAAATAATTGTGCTGACAACTCCCAGATAAAACTTAGCACTGGTAATTTCGGAGAGAACCCTGCTTTTTGTTTCACTGTCGGTTTTATTGAGCGAGATATATTTCAGACCGGGCAGATTGAACCCGAAACTAATAAACGTAACAAAATACATGGTAACTGACACTGCAAACACATATAATCCGTAGCTTTCGCTCCCCATTACCCGTATCAGATAGGGATAAATAATCAAGCCGAAGGCCGAACTGATAATTTGCAACGCAATCATAAAAAAGTAGTTTTCGGCTACTTTTTTGTTTCTGCTAATTACGGATTTTATTTTTTCTGAAAAACTCATTGTATCAGCAGGATTTGAAAAGTATGTGGTTGTAAATATCCGTTAGTTTCCGGCCTACAGCATCGTAAGAATACATTTCACCGGCTTTTTCCGAAATTTCGCCGGAGTTATAGTTTTCGCTGTTATCAAGCATATAATTTATGGCCTTGTATAATGCAGCCTCGTCGCCCCGCGAAATCAACAAACCATTGGAGTTGTTGATATGTTCGGAAATACCACCCACATTCGTAGATATAACGGGTTTTCCGCAAACCAGACTCTCGGAAATTACCACGGGAATGTTTTCGTAGTTGGAGAACAACACCACAAAGCTGCAATGCCTGTAAAAATTGGCCAATTCCTTTCCCTGAAGCATGCCAGTGAAAACAAGTTTATCCTCGTTGAGTCCGAGTGTAAGAGCCTTTTCACGTATCAAATCAAAATCTCTTCCGGTACCAATCAGGTAAAAACAAAAATCGTTAAGTACCCCGCTTAATTTGTGTATGGTGTTGAGTATGCCGGTCAGGTTTTTCTGGTCGTCGTCGAAACAGCTTACATGGAGTATCATTTTTTTATCGCTCACATTTGTTTTGTTACCAGCCCCAAAGAAATCATCTACTACATTGTTGATTACTATATAATTGTCGTTTTCTAAGCCGTGGCTTTTCATGCAATTTTCTAAATGGCTGGTAACCGGCATAATAGCTCCGGCCTTGCGAGCTACAACTTTAGTAATCAGCAGATGTAGTTTGTTGCTAAAAGTATCTGGCCTGAAATAACGGGTCCAGTGTTCAATAACCACATAGGGTACTTTGTATACGAGTTTGTAAATCAGAGCAATTACAGCAGTGCGCGTAAATACGTTAGCCTGTACGATATTGGGTTTGCCCCACTGGCGATGTAAAAAAGTAAAGCCTCGCAGGTAGGCATTTAAGTATTTACAGGCTCTTTTTACCTTATTCTTTTCGGTTTTTTTTCCGGGATAATAAACAATAGCTTCATAGAAATTGCCGTTTTTGTTTGCTACAATTTCCGTTTTATCAATATTTTCATCCATAACCACATAGAGCGCAGCAACTTCTTCGGCAAATCTGCTTACAGCTTCTGCGTGTTTCCGAACAAACAAACCGTACATCGGATCGTTGCGGTGAGGATACCAGGCCGATAAAAATAAAACTTTCAGCATATATAATTAAAATTTACCTACCAGAAATGAAGGACGGAAACGTTTCAGATTATAATAAGGCCTGTATTGGGCGCCAAAACCACGATAAAACCGGGCTACACCTTCTATACGCGAGCCTTCAAAATCCAGAATTTGAGCGCTGCCGGCATGTACACTTATCAGATTGTTGATGAGTTTGAACATGGCGCTTTTGTTTTTTCCTTCCCGGCTCGATGCGGCCATCAGGTAAATCAGGCGGTTGCCACATGTGAACAAGCAAACCGATGCAACAATATTGTTCTCGCTGTTGTATACGGCCGGCAACTGAACAGATTGCTTTTCGGTCATTGTTACGAGTAAATCCCGCAATAATTTTTCCACCTCTTCAGTCAGATTCTTCGTTTTAGCGTAGAACAACACAAAGTCATCAATGCTGATATTCTCAACAAGCGTCAGTTGATTTTTATTCGCTTTCTCAATGTTGCGGAGGGTGTTTTTTGTAAACCCGGAAGCTAATTGCTCATAATCTTGCTGCAAATTAAGAATATAGTTTGGCCGCTCCATAATTCTTTTGTCTACAAGGCGGTTTTTTTCATTCAGGTTAAATTCATAGCTCAGATAAGGTATTTTCTGAACAAAACGTTCAACAATTGCATCGTCGATATCCGAGGCAGAGAATATTCCCAACTGCTGCGTAAAGTAGGGTTGCACGATGTAACTGATACCAAGTTTTTGCTTTACCGTCAGAGGCATAACATACTCATAACCATCGCTGATGAGCGCTTCCCATCCGGGCGAAACCACATCGAGAAACCACGAAAAGGCGTAACCTAAATTGGTCTCCGAGCGCAAAACAGCTTTATCCCACAGTTTGAAATCTATATCGGTATGCTTAAAATGCTTAATCTGCATAAATCCTGACTTATTGAAAACATAGCAAAAGTAACTTTTTTTTGCAAAAAATACAGTCTTTGAGCCTGAATTGTTCGGCTTAATGATAAAATAAACGCATGTTTTGATGATTTGTGATATTTTCAAATAATTAATTTGTTTATTTACAAAGAATGCAGTAATTTTGGTCATCAAAAAAAAATAATCACATGGCAAAGGAAGTTGTGTATAACTCGGGTGCAACCTATAACGCCCTTACTAATGGAAGTAAAATTGTTGGAAAAATCATTGCCGACAGCGATTTCAGGATTGATGGGGAAGTAGAAGGCGATATTATCTGTAACGGTAAAGTGGTAATTGGCCCTAATGGAGTGCTGAAAGGAACTATCTCCTGTACAAACGCCGAAATTGTAGGACGTGTAGTTGGTGATATTGTGGTTTCGGAATCGCTAACGCTGAAAGGTACAGCCAATATTGAGGGCGAAGTTAAAACCCGTATATTGATTATTGAGCCCAATGCAATATTTAACGGCACTTGTTCCATGCGGGATACGGTAAAAGTTGATAACGTATAACTATTTGCTGTTTCAGGTGTTATAAAATAAATGTAACGTTGAAGTTTGTTTGCTTCGACGTTTTTTTGTTTTCCCTGTTTTTTAAAAATAATAATTGTTTAAACAAACAGTATATGCAATACAAAGCATTTGTTGCCGACGAAACTGAGAGCGGATTTCTACAGTCGGTAAAAATTCTGGATACAGATAAACTGCCCGAAGGGGAGTTGCTGGTAAAGGTACATTATTCGTCGTTGAACTACAAAGATGCACTGTCGGCTACCGGCAACAAAGGTGTTACCAAAAATTATCCGCATACCCCCGGCATTGATGCTGCGGGTGTGGTGGTGAAATCGGATGTGGCTGAGTATTCGGCGGGCGATGAGGTAATTGTAACCGGATACGATTTGGGTATGAATACACCCGGAGGATACGGCGTATATATCAGCGTACCTGCCGAGTGGGCTGTGAAACTTCCGGCAGGACTTACGCTCAAAGAATCCATGATTATTGGTACAGCAGGATTTACTGCTGCCATTTCACTTTCGCGCCTTTCGCAATTGGTAAAACCTGCCGATGGAAAAGTACTTGTAACCGGTGCCACCGGAGGAGTAGGGTCGGTAGCCTTATCATTACTGTCGAAACTCGGATACCAAACCGTAGCAGTTTCGGGTAAAGAAACAGAATATGAATTTCTTAAAGAACTGGGGGCTACTGAAATAATAGCCCGATCTGTATTTCAGGAAGCTGATAAGCGACCTTTGTTGTCGGCCACCTTTGCAGGAGCCATCGATACTGTGGGCGGCCCCATACTTGAGAAAATTCTCAAACAGCTTCATCCGCTGGGTGCAGTTACCACTTGTGGTAGCGTGTCATCTACTCAGTTGAACATGACGGTGTTCCCGTTTATTTTACGTGGCATATCTCTGATAGGTATTTCGGCGCAGAATTATCCTACGGCTTTGCGAAAACCATTATGGGAAAAGCTGGCCGCCGTATGGAAGCCTGATCACCTGCTCGAAATTTACAACGAAATAACCCTGGATGACCTGCAAAGTGCCATCGGAGATATTCTTCAGGGAAAGCTCAGAGGAAGAACAATAGTGCGACATGATGCGATAATTTAAAAATGTTATTGTGACTGAGATGTGTTTTTTGTACAAAAATGCTTTCGGTTGTCAGAAAAAAGATGCATTTTTGCATTTTATATATTAGTAGTATTTATATACAAACAATATCTCGATATATTACACACACACGAATGGCTTTAGCGAACGAGAATTACCTGAAAACTCCAGAAATCTATTGTTTCGACGAGATAGAGAAACGCGTTAACGCCTACAAAGTTCTCCATCCTGTCTCTAAAATCATCCGTTTGGGAGTGGGCGATGTTACACGCCCCATACCTGGCGAAGCCCTGAAAGCTATGCACGCTGCTATTGATGAGATGGGTAAAGCCGAAACCTTTAGAGGATATAGTCCGCCACAGGGTTATGATTTTTTGATAGAAAAAATTGTTAAAGAATATCGTTCGCTTGGAGTGAGTATTGATAAAGATTCGGTATTTATAAACGATGGAGCCAAATCGGATATAGGTAACATCGGACATGTACTTGGCCGGGATAATATTATTGCTATTGCTGAGCCGGTATATCCGGTTTACGAAAATGCAACGATTATGAGCGGTCGTGCCGGATTTTTGACCGACGAACAAAAGTGGAGTAACGTAGTGTACCTGCGCTGTAGCGAAGATACTGGTTTCTTGCCTGAACTTCCAACCGAAAAGGTTGATATAATTTATTTATGCAACCCAAACAATCCTACAGGTACAACGTTAAATAAAGCGGAACTGAAAAAATGGGTGGATTATGCCATTGAACATGATAGTATAATTGTGTACGATGCTGCATATCAGTCGTATATAACTCAGTCTGATGTGCCTCACAGCATTTACGAAATAAAAGGAGCCCGCAAGGTGGCAGTAGAAATAAAAAGCTACTCCAAAACAGCCGGTTTCACGGGTTTACGGTGTGGTTTTTCAGTATTTCCGCCCGAGCTGATGGTTTACACACTGAATGGTGATAAGGTACCGCTGATTAAGCTTTGGAGTCGCCGGAATGCCAATTATACCAACGGAGTATCGTATGTGGTACAGCGTGGTGCCGAGTCCCTGTACTCGCGCAAAGGCAAGGCCGAGGTGCACGAACTTGTTGACTATTACCTGACCAATGCTGCTATAATACGAAAAGAATTGATAGATGCCGGATTAAGCGTATATGGTGGAGTTAATTCACCTTATGTCTGGTTTAAAACTCCGGGCGAACAGGCTTCCTGGAAATTTTTTCAGCAGCTGTTGTACGAATTTCAGATAGTGGCTACTCCGGGTGTTGTATTTGGGCAGTCGGGCGAGGGATATATGAGATTTACCGGCTTTAGCAGTCGCGAAGGCACGCTGATGGCCATGGACAGAATCAGGGGAAATCTCTGATAAACAAATTTAATTGAAAAATTTTTTATTAAAACTAAATAAAGAAACGTACATTAAATAAATTATAATTTTTATGTGTGGAATAGTTGGATATATCGGCAAGCGTCAGGCTTACCCGATTTTAATTAAAGGTCTTCAGCGTTTGGAATATCGTGGATACGATAGCGCTGGAATAGCTCTGATAGATAATGAAAAACTGAATATTTATAAAGCCAAGGGAAAGGTGTCTGACCTGGTGCGTTTTGCCGAACAACAGAATATAAACGGAACTTTAGGTATTGCTCATACCCGCTGGGCTACTCACGGCGAGCCCAATCAGATTAATGCGCATCCACACTCTTCTCAGTCCGAAACTCTTGCTCTTATCCACAACGGGATTATTGAAAATTATGCAGTATTAAAACAAGGATTGAAAGAACAGGGATATACGTTTGTTAGCGATACCGATACCGAAGTACTTGTACAGCTTATCGAGTATGTAAAAGCATCAAATCATGTTGACCTTACCAGCGCCGTGCAACTGGCCTTGAATCAGGTGGTGGGCGCTTATGCTATTGCTGTAATCGAAAAAAACAACCCCGATGTGATAGTGGCAGCCCGCAAAGGCAGCCCGCTGGTAGTTGGTATTGGCGAAGATGAATTTTTTCTGGCTTCGGATGCTACACCAATTGTGGAATATACCAATAAGGTAGTTTATGTAGGAGATGAAGAAATAGTTACGCTCAAAAGAGGTGAAGAAATAAAAATTAAAACTATTTCCAATGTAGAAAAAACGCCTCAGATTAAAGAACTTGAAATGACGCTAAGTCAGCTCGAAAAGGGTGGCTTTCCGCATTTTATGCTGAAGGAAATTTTTGAGCAACCTACCACCCTGAGCGATAGTATGCGTGGCCGTGTACTTACCGAAGAGTTGAAAATAAAATTATCGGGCTTCATTCAGCACAAGGATAAATTTATGAATGCCAACAGGATTATCATTACTGCCTGTGGTACTTCGTGGCATGCGGGACTGATAGGAAAATATGCTATCGAAGAGTTTGCCCGCATACCGGTAGAGGTTGAGTATTCATCAGAGTTTCGTTACCGCAAGCCGGTAATTAACGAGAACGATTTGGTAATTGCTATTTCCCAGTCGGGCGAAACGGCCGATACCCTTGCTGCGGTAGAACTGGCCAAATCTCACGGTGCATTTATTTTTGGTATTTGCAATGTGGTAGGCTCATCCATTCCACGCAATACCGATTCGGGTTGCTACACCCATGCCGGTCCTGAAATAGGGGTGGCATCTACCAAAGCTTTTACAGCTCAGGTAACAGTGCTTACCATGCTGGCTTTGATTATGGGTAAGGAAAAAGGAACTCTCTCAGCTACTCAGTACGAGAAAACCGTAAATGAGTTGGCTTTAATCCCTACCAAAATTAAATCTATTCTTAATCAAAACGATGCAATTGCTCAATTTGCCAAAACATTTACTTACGCACAGAATTTTATTTATCTGGGTCGTGGGTACAACTATCCTGTAGCACTGGAGGGAGCACTTAAGCTTAAAGAAATATCATACATTCATGCCGAAGGATATCCGGCTGCCGAAATGAAACACGGGCCTATAGCTTTGATAAGTCATGAAATGCCCGTTGTAGTTATCGCTCCAAGCGCCGGCATGTACGAAAAAGTGGTGAGCAACATTCAGGAAATTAAAGCCCGAAAAGGAAAAATTATCTCGATAGTTACTGAGGGTGATGTGGTGGTCAAGAATCTATCCGATTATACCATCAGTATCCCCGATACAGAGGAATGTCTGGTGCCCTTGCTGGCGGCAATACCTTTACAATTAATGGCTTATCATATAGCTGTAGTGAAGGGATGCGACGTAGACCAGCCTCGTAATCTGGCCAAGTCGGTAACCGTTGAATAATATAATATACCCCTGCGCATCTGCGTCGGGGTTTTTAATTTTTTAAAAAGAACAATTATTCTGAAATTAAATATGCGCGTATCCCCGATACCCGTATTGCTAAAAAATTTTTTTTACTAAAAATACTTTCAACCCCCAAATTCTTATGTGCGGTATAGCAATGATCAGGCTACTAAAGCCTTTGGATTACTATCAGGAAAAATACGGAACATGGCAGTATGGTCTGCAAAAAATGTATCTCCTTATGGAGAAACAACATAATCGTGGTCAGGAAGGGGCAGGGCTTGCAACCGTAAAACTGGATACTCCTCCCGGCGAAGAGTACATCTGGCGCGACAGGGTGGAGGGCAAAAACGCCATACAGGAAATTTTTGCCGATATCAATGCAACTATGGCTAAAGCAAACGGTGATGTGCTGCAAAACCCGGATGTGGCTAAGCAGGAACTTCCTTTTGCCGGAGAGCTTTATCTGGGGCACTTGCGCTACAGTACTACCGGCCGAAGTGGCTTGTCTTATGTTCATCCTTTTCTGCGTCGTCATAACTGGAAAAACAGAACGATGGTACTGGCCGGAAACTTTAACCTGACCAATGTGGATGAATTGTTTAATCATCTGACACTTAAGGGACAGCATCCTCGTGATAAGGGTGATACGTTTCTGATGCTCGAATCGCTCGGTTTTATGCTCGACAAAGAGGTGCAGAAAGAGTACGATATGATTAAACAACGTTACACCAACGATGTAGCTATAACGCATAAAATTGAAGAAAATCTGGATATTGCCTCGTTTATCCGAAAATCGGAGAAGCTCTGGGATGGCGGATATGCTATCTGTGGCATGTTGGGACATGGCGATTCGTTTATTTTTCGCGACCCGAAAGGAATACGGCCTGCTTTTTATTTTGCCAATGATGAAATAGTGGTTACCGCGTCGGAACGTCCTGTAATACAGACGGCCATGAATGTGAAAGAGGAAGATGTAAAGGAACTTGAACCCGGACAGGCATTAATTATTAAACGAAACGGTAGCATTAGGTTTGAAACCATTAGACCAGCTGCTCAGGAACTGAAAAAGTGTTCTTTTGAACGGATTTATTTTTCGAGGGGTAGCGATGTGGATATTTATAAGGAAAGAAAAAAACTTGGTGAGTCGCTGGCTCAGCCTATTCTTAAAGCGGTTAATGGTGAGGTGGATAATACCGTTTTTTCATTTATACCTAATACTGCCGAAGTGGCTTTTTATGGTATGACTGATGGTATACAGGAGGTAACCAAAAAAGCTCCAAGGGTGGAAAAAGTGCTGATTAAAGATATTAAACTGCGTACTTTTATATCTACCAATAATGAGCGCGACGATTTGGCAACACACGTGTACGATGTTACTTACGGTTCTATTCGTAGGGGTAAAGTGGATAATCTGGTGGCAATTGACGATTCTATCGTAAGAGGTACAACCCTGAAACAGAGTATTCTGAAAATTCTGAACAGACTCGAACCTAAAAAGATTATCATCGTTTCGTCGTCGCCTCAGGTTCGTTTTCCCGACTATTACGGAATTGATATGGCGCGTATGAGCGAGTTTTGTGCTTTCAGAGCTGCCATTCAGTTACTTAAAGATACCGGACGTCAGCATATTATCGACGAAGTTTATCGCAAATCAAAAGCTCAGGAAAATAAGCCAAAAGAAGAAATTGTTAATTATGTAACCGAAATTTATGAACCATTTACGCAGGAAGAAGTTTCGGTGCAAATAAGTAAAATGCTTACGCCTGCCGAGGTGGATTGTCCGGTCGAACTTGTATATCAAACTATTGATGGCCTTCATGCTGCCTGTCCTAATCACAAGGGTGATTGGTATTTTACCGGAAATTATCCTACGCCGGGGGGCAACCGATTGGTAAACAAGGCTTTTATAAACTATTACGAGGGCATTGATAAAATTTAAAATTTTTCTGAATGGTTATAGAGGAGTCATATTTTTGATTCCTCTATTTTTTTTGAAAACATTGCTCAAAAAAGCTTTTTACCTTCCGACGCAGCCTGAATTAATTTCTCCAAGCGGTTTAGTTGTGTTTGTTCCTGCTTGGCCGACATAATCCAGTATATATGTACTTTACGGTACGATGGACTTTGCCTGCTAAAGAATTCCCAGGCCTGCACATTTGCTTTGAACCGTTTTTCATATGTTTCACTCAGGTTTTGCAAGCCATTTTCAAAGCTGTATATGCCCGATTTTTCATCGTTTCTTTTGCTGTAGGCTTCCAAACCGGCATCAGTCATCCATCCTTCCTGAATCAACTTTTCCACTTTTGCAATATTGATTTTGCTCCATGCACTTTTGGGATTGCGGGGCGTAAATCTGATACAGTAACTTTCAGTATCAATGGATCTTCTGATACCATCAATCCAACCATAGCAAAGCGCTACATCTACCGACTCACTCCAGGTCATCGAGGGTTTGCCGGTACTTACCTTATAAAATCCGACAACAGCTTCTTTTTCGGTTTTGTAGTTTTGGGACAGCCACTGACGAAATTCTGTTGTAGATAGAAAAAATAATACGTGCATGATAAATGTACTTTTTTGTGAGATTTAAAAAAGATGTTTCCGATTCTTACACCAAGAGGTCGCGTAGCTTTTTGCTGTTTAAAATTCTGTATTCTTTTTTATTTACTTCAATGATGTTATCTTCAATCATTTCGGACAAACTGCGTGCTAACGATGGGCGCGCTACACCAAAAAAATCGGCTAACTCAGTCTGATTACGCTTGATTACAAACGGATTTCCCTGCAAGCTTGTTTGCTCAAGCAGAAAGTGAGCAATTTTTCCTTTGATGGTTTTGATGGAAAGCAGTTGTAGCCTATTGGTAAGAAACTGGGTACGGTTGGCATTGTGAGTCAGAAACTGGCGCATAAAATCCGGCTGAACCGACATTAACCTCAGAACTTCATCTTTAGGTATCCTGAGTATTTCGCACTCTTCTAAGGTGGTAACATCCACCGGAAAACGGTTGTTGTCCGAAAATATAAAAGCGGGAGCAAGAGGGCGTGGCGCCGATATAATTTCTATACCCAGCAAATTACCGTTTTCAGTAATCATCTCGGTTTTTACCGAGCCCGATACAAGTATGTTCAGAGCATCGCACAAATCACCCTGCCTGAAAATCAGGATATTTTTTCCATAATTTTTGATTGTGTACTTCAAATCGTCAGGAAATACCTCATTTTTATTGTTCGGATTCCCAAAACTATTCCATTCAGGATTGGTATTTATGCTCATTATATCTATTAATAAATCAATCTTTTTTTTATGTGTAACAACTGTTACACTTTAAAAGTTTCAGCTTACCTACTTTTGCATTGTCAAACAACTACTGCCTTATAACGGTAAGTGGATAAAGCAATACAAATATGAACAATAAATTTCAATTTGACAAGCAGAAGTCTGCTTCTTTAGGTGCTAAAGCATCTTTTCCAGTGGCTGAAAATTTCAGTATGACCGAAAAAGTTCAATATGCCGAGTCGTCGGTAGTGAGTAGAATAATTATCCGAAACGAAAGAGGAAATGTCACTTTATTTGCTTTTGATAAAGGCGAATTTTTGAGCGAACACACAGCTCCGTTCGATGCTCTGGTTCAGATTATTGATGGGGTAGGACAGGTGGTTATTTCCGGAAAAGTGTTCGACCTCAAAACAGGCGAAAGCATCATCATGCCGGCCAACGTACCGCATGCGGTGAACGCGGTGGAAAGATTTAAAATGTTGCTAACCATGATTAAGTAATTGAATTGATGAAAAGAACTATAATTAAAATAGACGAAGAACTTTGCAACGGATGCGAAGCTTGTGTACAGGGTTGCCACGAGGGCGCTTTGCAAATGATTGATGGTAAGGCGCGTATGGTGAGTGAGCTTTTCTGCGACGGTTTAGGGGCTTGTATCGGCGAATGTCCCGTAGGCGCCATAACGCTCGAAGAGCGCGAAGCTGAGCCTTACGACGAAATTGCTACAATTCAGCGCATGATACCCAAGGGCGAAAAAACAATTCTGGCTCACCTGAAACACCTGAAAGACCATGGCGAAACCGAATACCTGAAACAGGGTGTAAGTTTTTTGAAAGCCCATGGTGTACAGATCAATTTTGCTGAGGTACACAACCATGGTGGTGCCGGCTGTGCTTCCAAATCTGCTGAACATGCGCATCATGGCGGCGGTTGTCCCGGAAGTCGCGAGATGTCTTTCTCACAGCCACAGCCGGTAGCTTCCGGTTTCAGATTAGCTGATAAACCGGCATCTGAAGTACAATCACAACTTCGTCAGTGGCCGGTGCAGCTGCATTTACTAAATCCGGCAGCAGGGTATTTCAAAGGCGCCGATGTGGTACTGGCTGCCGATTGTGTTGCGTTTAGTTATGGCGATTTTCATAACCGTTTTCTGGCCGGAAAGACCCTGGCTATTGCTTGTCCAAAGCTTGATACGAATAAAGATAATTATGTAGAAAAACTAAAGCGCATGATTACGGAATCTCGTATTAACACCCTGACGGTGGTTATTATGGAAGTACCGTGTTGCGGAGGATTATTAGGTTTAGCCCAAAAAGCAGTGACCGAAAGTGGGCGAAAAATTCCGGTAAAAGTAGTGGTGGTGAGTGTGCAGGGCCAAATAATTGAGGAAGAATGGGTGTAGATTCTAAACTGAAGAAATATAAGCATTATAAATATTTAGAAAGTTATGAGCGAACTAATCAATAATTTAAGAATAAGAAATATATAATTTTAAAAAAAACAAAATATATCCGGCTTAATTCAGACGGAAAAATTCTAAAAAATAAAAGTATATGAACATGTTTTGCTTTCAATGTCAGGAAGCAGCCAAGGGAACTGGTTGCGAAATTAAAGGGGTCTGCGGAAAAACTCCCGAAGTTGCTGTTTTGCAGGATTTATTAGTATATCAGCTTAAAGGTATATCAGTATTAACTAATGAATTGCGGAAGATGGGTGTAGAGGATGAAAAGGTAAACCGTTTTATAGTTGATGGACTTTTTATGACCATCACTAACGCTAATTTTGATAATCAGCGTTTCGTTGACACCATACGCGAAGGTTTTAAACTGAGATCTATGCTCAAAATGGTTTTGGCTTCAAAAGGTGTTGACCCGGAACCGTCGGAACTTACCGACTGGACGGCACTTACACTGACCGAGATGGAGACTAAAGCGGCTCAGGTAGGGGTTTTATCTACTAAAAACGAAGATATTCGTTCTTTGCGCGAGCTGGTTATTTACGGATTGAAAGGAATGGCTGCCTATGCTGAACATGCTTTTAATCTGGGGTATGAAGACCCTGAAATTTACGCTTTTATGCAAAAAGCATTGGTGGATACTACCGATGATACCCTGAGTGCCGAACAGCTTACTGCGTTGGTTCTCGAAACGGGTAGGGTTGGGGTTACGGCTATGGCCTTATTGGACAATGCTAATACTACTACCTACGGACATCCTGAGATTACCAAAGTGAGTCTGAATGTACGTAATAATCCGGGGATATTGATTAGCGGTCACGACTTGAAAGATATGGAAGAACTCCTGAAACAAACCGAAGGCACAGGGGTAGATGTATACACTCACAGCGAGATGCTTCCTGCTAATTATTACCCGGCATTTAAAAAATATGCGCACTTCGCTGGTAATTATGGTGGTGCATGGTGGAGCCAAACTGCTGATTTTGAAACTTTCAATGGGGTGATACTATTTACAACCAATTGTATAGTTCCGCCCAAAAGCAGTGCTACTTATGCCGACCGTGTATATACTACCGGAGCATCGGGTTTTCCGGGATTCAAACATATTGAACATGGTATAAATGGCCAACCCAAAGATTTTTCGTATATGATAGCTCATGCTAAACAATGTGCTGCTCCAACTCCGATTGAATCGGGCGAGATTGTAGGTGGTTTTGCTCATGAGCAGGTTTTTGCGCTGGCCGATAAGGTGGTTGATGCTGTAAAATCGGGTGCTATACGTAAGTTCTTTGTTATGGCCGGTTGCGACGGACGCATGAAAAGCCGTAGTTATTATACCGAATTTGCCGAAAAACTACCTAAAGATACGGTAATATTAACGGCTGGTTGTGCTAAATATCGCTATAATAAATTGCCTTTAGGCGATATAGGTGGCATACCGCGTGTGCTTGATGCCGGACAGTGTAACGATAGTTATTCGCTGGCTTTGATTGCGCTAAAACTGAAAGAGGTTTTTGAATTGAACGATATCAATGAACTTCCTATTGCTTACAACATTGCCTGGTACGAACAAAAAGCGGTGATTGTGTTGCTTGCGCTTCTTTATTTGGGTGTGAAGAATATTCATCTCGGACCTACATTGCCTGCATTTCTATCACCTAACGTAGCTAAAGTATTGGTTGATAATTTTGGAATTGCACCTATTGGTAGTGTCGATGAGGATATGAAATTGTTCCTGCCTGAAATGGAGGTGGCGTAATTAATAACTGATTTAAAACAAAGAGGCAGTATCCACGTAATGTGCGATACTGCCTCTGATTTTTTATAGAATAATTCCTTACGATAGCATGGTAAGTAATATACCAGCAGCAACTGCCGAGCCAATAACTCCAGCCACGTTTGGTCCCATGGCGTGCATAAGCAGGAAGTTGCCCGGGTCGGTTTCCTGACCCACCACCTGCGATACGCGAGCTGCCATTGGTACTGCCGATACACCTGCCGAACCGATAAGCGGATTAACTTTGTCTTTGGTAAACAGGTTCATCAGCTTGGCCAATAATACACCACCAGCAGTACCAAACGAAAACGCTACGATACCGATAGCCAGAATTTCAATGGTCTTCATATTGAGGAAGGCAGATGCTGTAGCTGTAGCCCCAACTGTTATCCCCAAAAATATGGTGGTTATATTCATTAACTCATTCTGAACGGTTTTGCTCAATCGCTCTACCACACCGCTTTCTTTCAGTAAGTTACCCAACATAAGACTGCCGATAAGTGGCGCAGCCGGCGGTAACAGAAGCGATACAAAAGCTGTAGCAAAAATCGGGAAAATGATTTTTTCTTTCTTTGATACGATACGCAACTGTTTCATCCGGATGGCACGTTCTTTTTTGGTGGTAAGTGCCCGCATAATTGGAGGTTGAATAACCGGAACTAATGCCATGTACGAATATGCGGCCACTGCAATAGGTCCTAATAGTTCGGGAGCTAACCTGCTCGTTAAGAAAATAGCTGTAGGACCATCTGCTCCACCAATAATACCGATAGATGCAGCTTCGTTAGGCATAAATCCTAAGCCGATAGCACCAAGATAGGTGGCAAATATACCTAACTGGGCGGCTGCTCCGAGAAGTAAACTTTTGGGGTTGGCAAGCATAGGGCCAAAGTCGGTCATTGCACCTACACCAATAAAGATGATACAAGGGTAAATTCCTAATTTAACACCTAAATAAAGGTAATCCAGCAAACCGGCGTTGTTTACAAATATATCCCAATGTACATGTCCTCCTTCGAACAATGAGGGATTGTAAAGCCCGGCACCTGGCAGATTTGTAAGCAACATCCCAAACGCAATTGGTAGTAGCAATAAAGGCTCAAACTGCTTTACAATAGCCAGATACAAAAGCAGACACGCCACAAATATCATAAGCAACGTCTGCCAGTTAAGATTTGCAAAGCCTGTGCCATCAACAAAATTTATAAAACTTTCTTCGATAAATGCTAATCCTGACGTTGGTTCCTGCACCTGAGTATTAGTTACGGTGGTGGTATCGGAGGCTACAGGAGCCTCCTGAGCCCAAACCCTTGTCGTAATACTTGTCGACAGGAAAGCAATCAGTATAAAAATATATTTAATTGTCTTCATTATTCATTTTCTGTTTTTAACAAGTAATTACTCCATGTCGAACAGTACATCGTCCTGCATCACCGTTTGTCCGGGTTGAACATGCACGGTTTTTACCACAGCATCTCTTTCGGAAAGAATATTGTTTTCCATTTTCATGGATTCAAGTGTCATTAGCAGGTCGCCACGCTTTACGCTTTGTCCGGCTTTAACGGCTACTTTCAATACACTTCCGGGCAGCGGCGATTTTACTGCTTTAGTTCCACCCTGCGATTTTGCCGGAGCTGGTGTAGCGGGAGCTGGAGCCGGTTCTGCTTTGGCAGCTACCGGTGCAGCTGGTGCGGCTACTACTGCTTCTTCAGTACCTTCAAAGTCGATAAGTACATCGTCCTGCATCACTGTTTGTCCAGGCTGAACATGTACATTGCGGATTATTCCATCATTTTCAGCCAAAATGTTGTTCTCCATCTTCATCGACTCCATGG
This sequence comes from Bacteroidota bacterium, assembly GCA_017860345.1. Classification (GTDB taxonomy): domain Bacteria; phylum Bacteroidota; class Bacteroidia; order Bacteroidales; family Paludibacteraceae; genus Paludibacter. Next base: position 22,043 of record JAFNAV010000006.1, read on the forward strand.
TCATCAGCAGATCTCCACGTTTTACATTTTGCCCTGCTTTTACCAACACCTTCATAATGCTTCCGGGTAGCGGAGCTTTGATGGCACTTGCCATCACCGTGCTTTTAGGCGAAACTATTGGTGCTACTTTACCGGCTGGTTTACGGTTGATGGTTGATACTTTTTCTTGCTTTTCAATCTCTACCGTAAAAGGAGTGCCATTTACTTCAATTTCGGCAACGTTTTTTTCTATCTCGTTTACAGATACTTCGAATTCGCTTCCGTTTATTTTAAATTTGAATTTCTTCATAATGATTATTTTACCAAGTTATTTAAACCATAAATTTTTGAACTCCACGGCGAATAGCGTCTCTCTACGGTTTTAATCGTTATTACCGTGCTTTCTTCGTCGTGCACTTCGGCATAATACAAGTGCAATGCCATAGCGATGGCTGCACTGTAATTGGCCGACAGGTGATCTTCTTCATATTCCTCTTCCTGCTCAATAGCTTCGGGGTTCTGAATTGTTTCATTGGTTTTCTTTTGCTTTGGTACCCTGACCTTTGGAGCCACGGCTTTGCTGAACAAACTCAGCACAATTACAAGCATGATAAGCAATACGAAAACCATTCCAAGTCCGAAACCTACTATATCGAGGGCATTTGCCCAATCAATTTTTGTTAAAATCATGGTTCTGAATTATAAAGGAATATTTGAATGTTTCTTAAGCGGATTAACCACTTTCTTGGTTTGAAGTGCCTGGAACGCACGAATTACGCGGAAGCGTGTATTTCTTGGTTCTATTACATCGTCGATATAACCATAAGAAGCTGCCATGTAAGGATTTGCGAATTTCACTTTGTATTCTGTAACCTTTTCGTCGATAAATTTGGCTTTTTCTTCGGCGTCGGTGATGGCGGCTATTGCACGTCCTTCGAGTACTTCGATAGCTCCGGCAGCGCCCATTACCGCAATTTCGGCTGTTGGCCATGCATAGTTAAAGTCGCCACGTAATTGTTTACAGCTCATCACATCATGAGCACCTCCGTACGATTTACGAAGCGTTACGGTAACCTTTGGCACGGTAGCTTCGCCGTATGCGAACATCAGCTTTGCTCCGTGAGTAATGATACCTGCATATTCCTGACCCGAGCCCGGGAGAAAGCCGGGTACATCTACAAGCGTAAGAATAGGGATATTGAAAGCGTCGCAGAAGCGTACAAACCGAGCTGCTTTACGCGATGCATCACAGTCGAGAACTCCTGCCAGAAAGTTTGGCTGGTTAGCAATAATCCCTGTAGATATACCGTTGAAGCGCGCAAATCCTACTATGATATTTCGGGCATAATCGGCATGTACTTCGAGGAATTTTCCGCAATCTACAATTCCGGAAATTATCGACTTCATGTCGTAAGGCATATTCGGATTATCCGGTATTATCGTGTTTAGCGCATCTTCCAGTCGGTTAATTGGGTCGTTGCAATCTTCAATCGGAGCTTCTTCCAGGTTGTTTTGAGGTAGATAAGAAATAAGCTCGCGAATGGTTTGAATACCGGTTTGTTCGTCGGGTACCCGGAAGTGTGACACTCCTGATTTGCGGGCATGTACATCAGCACCACCCAGATTTTCGGTAGTGATATCTTCGCCGGTTACCGATTTTACAACTTTAGGTCCGGTAACAAACATGTACGCATTTTCTTCGCTCATCAGGATAAAGTCGGTCAGGGCAGGGGAATATACTGCTCCACCGGCACAAGGACCAAAAATGGCCGAAATCTGGGGAATAACTCCCGATGCCAGGATATTGCGTTCAAAAATTTCGGCATATCCGGCCAGCGAAGTAACACCTTCCTGTATACGTGCGCCTCCCGAGTCGTTGATACCTACCACCGGAGCGCCCATTTTCATGGCCATATCCATAACTTTGCAAATTTTCAAAGCCATGGTTTCCGACAGCGAACCACCGAATACGGTAAAGTCCTGCGCAAACACAAAAACTGTGCGGCCATCAATAGTTCCGTGACCGGTAATTACACCATCGCCCAGATATTTCTCTTTTTCCAGTCCGAAGTTGTTGCAACGGTGTGTAACGAACATATCCAGTTCTTCAAAACTGCCTTCATCCAACAACATATGGATACGTTCGCGGGCTGTGAATTTACCTTTGGCATGCTGAGCCGCAATTCTTTTCTCTCCACCACCTAACTTGGCCTGTACACGCAGGTCAATCAGATTTTTTACTTTTTTTTGATTTTCCATTTGATAAAATATTTATAATATCCGTAGCAACCACAACAGGATCACGTGCCGTATTGCTTCGCAACGAATGATTTTTTTTTCAGTGTGGATTGATTATTTTCCGGGGTCTTCGCAGAGTTCTGTAAGCACTCCGAAGGTTGATTTTGGATGAAGAAATGCGATGTTTAAACCTTCAGCGCCTTTGCGGGGTGCTTTGTCGATAAGCGCAACGCCTTTTTCTGCTACCAAATCCAGAGTTTCCTGCAAACCTTGTACGGCAAATGCTACATGGTGAACTCCTTCGCCTTTTTTCTCGATAAATTTGCCAACAGGTCCTTCTGGATCGGTCGATTCAAGCAATTCTATCTTGGTTTGTCCAACTTTGAAGAATGCAGTTTTTACTTTTTGCTCGGCTACTTCTTCTACTGCGTAACATTTTAAACCTAATACATTTTCGTAATAAGGAATTGCAGTTTCAAGGCTTTTTACGGCTATTCCCAGGTGTTCGATGTGAGTTAAATTCATAATTTCTTTATTTTATTTTGTGATTAATACAATTGTGAAAATCGATCAATTAAAGAAATATTTCTTTAATTTTTTATTTTGCCGCAAAATTACTACAAATATTCTTCATTATCAACGAAATATGCAATTAATTTTGATATTTTTTCTTGATATTGATAATCAATATGATAGCAAAATTGTGAAAATTTTTAAATTATTTTAACTGCACAATGTCTGTTGAGATGTGCAGCTAAATGTGTTATTTAGGGTAATTTTTTTTGCTGGAATTAACAAGCAGGAAACTGAGGACTATTTTTAGTTTTAATGTGCTATAAAGTTACTAAAAATGATGGGAAAGATGTAAGCTCGAAAATATAAAATTATGAAAGAATGCTTAATATTATGTGAGGATGGCCTGAAATTTATTGTATCAAAACTTTTAAGGCTTCGTCAGTGGTAGAAACAAAATTTATGAATTTTCTTTTATTGCTCTCATAGATAAAATCGGTCAGACTTTTTGACTCATATTGTTCAAAATGGCCAACAATGGCCAATCGTACTCCGTAGGTAGTAAATTTCTGGAGAATTTCGCCTGCCATGCCTGTGCGCAAATCAAAAAAGAGAGGGTGAATGTTTTTGGCATACAAAATCACAGCATCAGCATCCTGATACCGGCAGTTTATCATAATGTCGAACGCATCATCGGTAGTGTTAATAAGAAGCGTCTCAGATTCTAATAAGGCTATTTTGGGGTTATTCTCGTTAATAAATGATATCTCCATACAATGATATTTATAGAACTAATTTTCAATTATTTACACTTTGCCAACCAGGTCTTAAAAAAAAACAATACACGATAAAGATTATTCGTTTTCCAGAATTGTTTTTAATTTATTTAATCCGAATTCAAAATCGCCTCCTATCATTTTATCAAAATCAAGAAACAGAAGCATAATATTGGTTGGGTAGGGCATTTTGCCATCGAAACCCCACTTTACAAGCGTTTTGTTTGTGCCGATGCTGTCGATAGTCATGTGAGCCATATTGGTATCTTCCATTGGTTCTTTAAATCGCAATTCGTAATCAATGCGTTTTCCGGGTTGAATTCTGATAATTTCCTGTTCGCCTGCTCCTACGTTTTTATCTTTACTTTTCCATGCCGAAACAAAGCCTACTGTACCATCCACACCTCTGAAAGTTTTTTCCATGGCAGGGTCAGAATTAGCCCATTTACTATAGTTGTTTTGATTTTTGAGTAATACCACATAGTTGTATACTTCATGCGCAGATTTGTTTATGACAATTTGTTTTTCAACTGCATAATCAGATTTTACAAACAATGCAACAACTAACGCCAACGCTATAGCAGATGCTACAACAATTAAAATCCATTTAAGTGTTTTCATAAATACCAGTTTAATTCATTAATAATGTGTTTGTTTTATAACAAAATGATTTCCAAATATGTTCAGGTGCCTTTTTGTAAACCAAAAACTCCCCGATAAGCCATTAGCCTACCGGGGAGTTTTAGTGTAATTGTGTTTTTATAATCTGCCCTCAATCATTTCCTCTAAATCGAGTTTTATTATTTCCCAGTATTTGCCACGAAGGCAAATCGGGTCAGGTTCATTGTCGGCGTACGTGAAGTTTGTTAGTTGACTTACAACGGAATTCGTATCAAAATACGGGTATTTTTGGAGGTATAGTTCAAGCATTGTATCAAAATTGATATGGTATAATAATTCAGACAGATCCCAAAAATCTTTTTTTCTACCACCGTTCGAAATTATTTCTAATTTCATAAGCACCACATCTTTTATATCAGCCATTCTGATGTGGTCAATTTCCACAGGAGGGAAAATAAACGAGTCGCAATAAAATAAATCCAGCTTCACCAGCTCTGCGGCAGAATGGCCTACCAAATAGGAAAGTCCAAACCCTTTGTTGTCGGGCTTGTTTCCAATAACAACCGGATAGTTTTTAACGAGTTTGTTATAAACAGGAATAAAATCAATACTTCCGTATTCAGCATCAGTAAACAAATCAATATCTACCGAAACTCTATGACCAAGTTGCAAACTAAGGGCTGTTCCACCTACCAGCCGGAAAGCATCTAATTCGTCCCACGTGATTATTTCACGGAGGATGTGTAGTAGGGTCGCTGAGGTGGTTTCTGTATGGAGTTTTGATAGCATGATATAGAGTTTTTATCAATACCAAGATATGTTTCGGCGTTCTCAATGGCGGTATAAAGCAAACTATGAGCTGTTTGTATTGTATTTATAACCTCTTTTTTTCCATAAAACCGAATAATTTCGTCAATATCGCTTTCGCTACCCCGCTCAAAAACCCGTTGTATAATTGCTTTTTTATAGCGTATCCAGTCCATTTTTCCAAAGTCGGTATCCCAGAAAATAGCTTTACTGATTGTTGGCAAATCCGAATTTGGTGCAAACTGACGGTTACTTTTTTCTTTGGTTATATCATAATAAGTTTGTAAAACCATAAAATAACCATCTTCCATTCCAAAGTACCTATCAAGTTTCAGCGATAATTTTGGAGTAATAGCGCGCGTACCTTTGCAAATATAACTAATCATTTGAGGCAATTCGTTTATTGATGCTGCCAATTCTGCTTTTTTTATTTTTCGCAAACGCAGTTCACGCTCCAAAATTACTCCCGGAGGAACGCCTTTTATTTTATTTATTGGAGGTAACATATTAGTATCTAAACGAAAAACATTCTGTACTGAAGTACAAATGTACAAAACTTATTTAAATCAACAAATTTGTTTAGTAATTTGTTGGGGTAAACACAAAACTCCCCGATAAGCCTTAGCCCATAGGAGATTTTAGATTTATTATCTTCAATGGAGCATTTTAAGTCCTAACAGATAAAATGAATTAAAATAAACTTTAAAGAATAATAAATCATATTTTTTGTGTTATTTTAAACTTTATCATTTAAATATTTGTTGTTTAACTGAATTCATATATCTTTGTGGCATAAACAAAAAAAATGAGTGAAAATGTCGCAAATATAGAAGATGTACAGCGGTTTTTAGATGACTTTCATTTAAAAACCAAAATTTTTGATATTGTGTTTATCGATAGCAGGCATAAAAACTTAAAATCATTACTTGCTTTAGAGATCAGTGCTTCACGGCGTAAAGAAATTATTGCCGGATTACGTGCCGGGGATTACTCGGAAGGTCCATTGCCTGATACACTACATCACATTTCGGAAATGTGGGTGTTCGGTAAAAAAATAAAAAAACAGGAGATTTACATAAAAATTTCGATGGGTAGACCCGGTAGCAATACAATATGTATCTCCTTTCATATTGCTGAAAAGAGTATGAAATTTCCTTTCAAAACAAAAACAACATGACAAGTCCATTTACAGGAGGCGAAGCCATACTGATAAAAGAACCAAAAGAAGTAGAATTTCGCGGTTCAAAATTTCACATCGTTCATCATAGTTATCGGTGCGTCGATACAGGTGAGAAATTTACCGATACCCGCTCGGATGAGCTGAACCTGAATCAGGTGTATAATCAATATCGGGAAAAAGAAGGAATTCCTTTCCCTGATGAAATAGTTGCATATCGTAAACAATACGATTTGGGTGCGACTAAAATGTCGCAGATACTTGGTTTTGGTGTAAATATGTACGGGCGTTACGAATCAGGCGAAATGCCTAATGTGTCGAATGGTAGATTAATTACGATTTGTAAAGATCCTGATTTCTTTAAAAATTATTTCGAAAGAAGTGCGTCGCATCAATTTTCAACCAAAGACAAAGAATCAATATTAAAAAAAATCACGAAAGCTATTGAGCATAAACAAGAAGATGTTAAGCGCAAATTTGAAGAATATGCTGCTCTTGGAAATGTAGAAAGAGGTGAATTTACGGGTTATAAAGCCCCAAATCTTGATAAGGCCAGAGAAATCGTGGTTTATTTTGCCGATTTATGTCAGCCTTTTACGACGAAAATGAATAAACTTCTTTTTTATGCTGATTTTTTAAACTACAAGCGCACGAGCTATTCTATAAGTGGAATGGCTTATCAGGCTATTCAACGTGGTCCTGTTCCATTGCGCTATGATGGACTTTATGGTAACGTATCGGATGTCGTAGAGCGAAAAGATGAGTTTTTCTCAAACGATGTTTCTGGTGAGCGGTTAGTGGCAAAAGGTAAATTTAATTCTTCCTTATTTTCCGAAGAAGAGCTGAAAACTCTTGAGAAAGTGGCTAATCGATTTAGAAACACACCTACAAAAGATATAGTTTTGATAAGTCATGCTGAACCAGCATGGATTGATAACGAAAGAACCGAAAATGAGATATCCTATCAATATGCATTCGAATTGAAAGCTTTTGAATAATGACAAAACTCCCCGATAAGCCATCAGTCTATCGGGGAGTTTCTATCTTAAGTCCCCTTTAGGGGATTTAGGGGGCGTTTTACTTCGCCATTTCAATAGCCACAGCCACTTGTACAGTAGCTCCTACCATTGGGTTATTACCCATTCCGAGGAATCCCATCATTTCTACGTGAGCAGGAACTGATGAAGAACCTGCGAACTGAGCATCACCGTGCATACGTCCCATGGTGTCGGTCATACCGTAAGAGGCAGGCCCGGCAGCCATGTTGTCGGGGTGAAGTGTACGGCCGGTACCACCACCTGAAGCTACTGAGAAGTATTTTTTGCCTTGTTCCATACATTCTTTTTTGTATGTACCTGCTACAGGGTGTTGGAAACGGGTAGGGTTGGTAGAGTTACCGGTGATGGATACGTCAACACCTTCGGCACGCATGATAGCCACACCTTCGCGTACGTCATCGGCACCGTAGCATTTTACAGCTGCGCGAGGTCCGTCAGAGTATGATTTTGAGCGAACTACGTTCAATTCGCCTGTAGCGTAATCGAAGTCGGTTTGCACATACGTAAATCCGTTGATACGGGAAATAATCATGGCAGCGTCTTTTCCAAGACCATTCAGGATAACGCGCAATGGTTCTTTGCGCACTTTGTTGGCCGACTGAGCAATACCGATTGCACCTTCAGCAGCAGCAAATGATTCGTGTCCGGCAAGGAAAGCAAAACATTTAGTTTCGTTGCGAAGCAACATGGCAGCCAGGTTACCATGACCAAGACCTACTTTGCGGTCTTCGGCAACTGAACCGGGAATACAGAATGCCTGCAAACCGATACCGATAGCTTCGGCAGCGTCAGCAGCTGTGGTACAGCCTTTTTTGATAGCGATAGCAGCGCCTACTACGTAAGCCCATTTAGCGTTTTCGAAGGCGATGTTCTGGATAGATTCGCAAATTTGGTAAGGGTCGATGCCTTTGGCAGCACAAATGGCCTTGGCTTCGTCGATATCTTTGATACCGTATGTATTAAGTGCCGCGTTTACTTTATTGATACGACGGTCATAACTTTCAAATAACATAACTTTTTTTGAATTAAAAATTAATAATTAAGAATTAATAATTGAGCGTATAATCAGAGTGTAATAATTAATAATACAGTTATTTGTTATCGTTTTCGTTTGTTGAATTGATTATTGAAATAAGAATCTTTTTTAGTTCCACACAATCTGTATGGATGCTGTCGAATTCTTTTTGAGTCAAATAATCTGTTTCAACCAATAATTCAAGCCAAAATTCAGTTTCGTTTGTTTCTTTCAGCGCAATTTTAAGTTTTGAAATAAAATCTTTCGTGCTTTGAGCATATACAGATTCTCTTACGTTTGCACCGATACTTGTTCCGCTTCTGAGTAATTGTTTTAGAAGAGCAAATCCTTTGAACTGAATCTCAAGATGCTGATATAATCTGATAATTCTTATTCCAAAGGTTTTACTTTTTTCAGCAATTACGTTTTCAGCTTTCATAACCGGGAATTATTAATTATTAATTCTTAATTATTAATTACTCATGTCGTGGGTCGATATATTTAGCAGCATTTGCAAAGCGACCGTAAGTGCTTGTGCATTTTTTCAGTGCTTCGTTGGCATCTACACCTTTTTTGATCATGTCCATCATAGGGCCCATGCGAACAAATTCGTATCCGCAAGCTTCGCCATCTTCGTCTAACGCCATGCGGTTGATGTAACCTTCGGCCATTTCGAGGTAACGAACACCTTTGGCTTTGGTGCCGAACATGGTACCAACCTGCGAGCGCAAACCTTTGCCTAAGTCTTCAAGCCCGGCGCCAATAGGAAGTCCGCCTTCAGAGAAAGCAGATTGTGTACGTCCGTAAACAATTTGCAGGAACAGCTCACGCATTGCTACGTTGATAGCATCACATACCAGGTCGGTATTTAAGGCTTCGAGAAGCGTTTTGCCGGAAAGTATTTCGGCAGCCATGGCAGCAGAGTGAGTCATACCCGAACAGCCGATAGTTTCAACCAGCGCTTCTTCGATAATTCCATCTTTTACATTCAGAGTAAGCTTACATGCACCTTGCTGAGGAGCACACCAGCCCACACCGTGAGTTAAGCCCGAAATGTCTTTAATTTCTTTTGATTTTACCCATTTGCCTTCTTCGGGTATTGGAGCAGGTCCATGATCAGGACCTTTTTTTACAACACACATGTGTTCTACTTCGTGAGAATAAATCATACTTTTGTTATTTAGTTAGTATAAAAATAGTTTGACATTTATTTCTTGTTTTTTCGTGTGCAAAAGTACTTCTTTTTTACTGCTTGCCCAAACATTATTATCGTTAAGCTGAGGTTTTTCATAAACTTTTTTGTTTCTTATTTGTTGCCAAAAATAAATGGAATTTTTATGCGGATTTATGATTGTTTTTTGCTTTAATTTTTCTTATTTTGTAAGCAAATTTTATTTGATATTTTTTAATTGATATTATTATGCTTAATTTCCTTAAGATTGACAATGTATATGACGAAATGTTTGAGGGTGTTTTTAGCCTCTATACCGAGTCTTTTCCTAAGGAAGAGCGGCGTAGTTGGGCTGCTCTCGAAAATGTTCTGAACTCAGATAAGCGATTTAACTTGTTTGCGCTATTTTGCGAGAATAATTTTGCCGGTTTTATAGCTTACTGGAAGTTTGAACATTTTTACTTCCTTGAGCATTTTGCAATTTTACCTGCTTACCAAAACAAAAATCTGGGTTCGGAAACCATTACTACTTTGCTTGCTCAGGTAAACCTGCCTGTGGTGCTCGAAGCTGAGCCTCCCAAAAATATCGAGGCCGAAAGACGGATTCATTTTTACGAGAGGTTAGGTTTCTCGGTGATGACCGATTTTTATATGCAGCCTCCTTATGATAATCATTCTTTTCTGATTCCAATGATTATCATGTGTAATGACTTTCATTACGCCAAACGGCATTTTAATGCCATAAGAGATACTTTATATTCAGAAGTGTATCATTATAAGAAAGAAGCCGAAGAGGAATAATAAACAACAAACCCCGCTGACTGTGAGTCGGTCGGGGTTTGTTTTTATTTACTATCGGGAATGGTGAGCCCGAATTCAGGTGCTATTTTGAACATATACTCGCGGGCAGCGTCATGTTCATTGGGAATAATTCCGTCCAGAATGGCATCCTTAATTTTGATTTTTATATCACCAACTATGGAGCAGGCCGGCAAATCAAATGTTTCCATAATTTCTTTACCATCTACCGGTGGCTGAAAATTCCGAACGCGATCTTTTTCTTCAATTTCTTTCAACTTTTTTCTGACAAGCTGAAAATTATTCCGGTATCGTTTTACCTTCTCCGGATTTTTGGATGTAATATCTGCTTCGCACAGTGTCATCAGATTTTCAATATCGTTGCCGGCATCAAAAAGCAGGCGGCGTACAGCAGAGTCTGTTACTTCGTCTTCGCTCAAAACTATGGGGCGCATGTGTAACGACACCATTTTTTGAACAAATTTCATTTTGTCGTTGGTGGGTAGTTTCATGCGTTTGAAAATCTCTGGTATCATTTTCTCGCCCACATAGTTGTGGTTATGAAATGTCCACCCTAACCGTTTATCGAAGCGTTTGGTACGCGGCTTACCAATGTCGTGCAGCAAAGCAGCCCAGCGCAACCATAAATTGTCGGTGTGCAGGCAAATTTCGTCGAGCACAGCCAGCGTGTGATAAAAATTGTCTTTATGCCCGATACCATCTTTGGTTTCGGCACCTTTCAGAGCCAATAGTTCCGGGAAAATAAGCTCAAGCAGACCGGTTTTTTCGAGTAAAATAAAACCAACAGAGGGTTTTCGCGACATCATGATTTTGTTCAACTCGTCGGCAATTCGTTCGCGCGATATGATATTTATCCTTTCGCGGTTACGGGTTATGGCATCAAAAGTGTTGGTTTCGAGAAAAAAACTCAGTTGCGCTGAGAAACGAATACCACGCATCATCCGCAGCGGGTCGTCAGAGAATGTGATATCAGGATTGAGTGGGGTGCGAAGAACAAAATTCTGCAGGTCATTCAATCCATTGAATGGATCAACAAGTTCACCAAACCTGTTTTTATTCAGGCATATAGCTAAAGCATTAATCGTAAAATCACGTCTGTTCTGGTCATCTTCCAGAGTGCCGTCTTCTACAATCGGTTTGCGCGAATTACGTTGGTACGATTCTCTGCGGGCGCCAACAAACTCAACCTCCAAATCCTTATGTTTTACCTGAGCTGTGCCAAAATTCTTAAATACAGTAAGTTGTGCTTTTTTGCCAAGTTGTTTGGCTACTTCTTCGGCCAGTTCTATACCACTGCCAACGGTAACAATGTCGATGTCTTTCGATTCTCTTTTAAGAAAAATATCGCGTACAAAGCCGCCAATCACATAACATTCTTTCCCCTGATTATCGGCAGCTTCCGATACGATTTTAAAAATATCTTGTTTTAAATACTCAAGCATTCAAAAAATTTGTTTAGTTCAGCAAAATTACTGCAAATTATCCGATTAGCCAAAAATCAATCATTTGGCATTACTAAAGTCTATATTTGATTTATGTAAATATTCATTGATTTGTGTGTAAATATCATGATGATTTATTCATCAGTTCAATGAATCAAAAAATTACAGTTTTTTTATAATATTCTAACATATTTGTACATAACAATGACATTTAAGTTTTCTTTCTACAAAAAAAAATCAATTTTTGGAATTATTACTACAAAAAAAAGATGAATAATCAATTATATTTGCAGTTGTCATAAAGTTGGAGTTTAAATATTGATTGTAAAAAATATACCAATGACTAAAGCCTCTACAATATACTACTCGATATTTATCGTTATTTTTTTAGGAGCATGTACGCCATCTTCCCAAAAAAAAGAATTGCTACTTGTTTACGATAAGTTAATTTCCGATGCAAGTTCTAATCAGGAACCGGCTGAAAAAAGAATTGCTTTACTTGATTCTGCCTGTTTGTTGGCTAATCAGCTGCAACTTCACGATAGTTCCTTCTATCATTTATATTACATTAAATCAAATGTTTATATTGATTCGGACAATGCTGACTCTGCCCTGTTGTATATCAATAAAATGGATTCATTGGCCTCAATAAATCAGGATTCGTTATACGTAGGGCTTTCGCAAATGTTGCTTGGACGGATTCAACTTAACAAAGGCAATGTTTTTGTGGCTGAGAAATATTATTTCAGTGCGCTTCGCATTCTCGAAAAACAAAATGACCCGTTTTATTTAGCCCGCATTTATAATTACTGTGGCACGCTTTTGTACGATAAAGGAGAGTACAAGGAGTCGCAAAAGCTCTTGTTAAAATGCTATGAGATTAACCGCAGTATGAACGATTCGAATGGAATAGCTTCTACCTGTATTAATCTGGCTAATAACTATATGGAGATTGGTAGTAACAAGGAAGCGTTGAGCTATTATCATAAAGCTTTGCAAATTGCTAAAAAAATCAAAAATCTGGAACTTGAATTATCCTGTTATAACGATCTTGGGATCATTAATCGTAAAACGAATCCTGATAGCGCTCTTTTTTATTATAAATTGGCTTTAAAATCGATGCCCCGTGAAAATGCCTATATTATGTACCGAATTAAAACGGAATACAATCTGGCCAATATTTACGTTGATAAAAAACAACTTAACATGGCTTTGCCAATTTACAAACGCCTTTTAGCTGAGTGTGAAAGCAGAGGTATTGGTTATGGACAGGCTATTATTTACAGTGGGCTATCGGCAGTTTACTCGCATCAAAATAAGTTTCAGGAGGCCATAACCTCTCTTCAAAATGCTATCGATATTCTGGAAAAAGAAGGTGCAAGCAAGTACTCGCACGACATTAAAAAACAATTAAAAGAGACTTATCAGGAAATTGGCGATTACAAAAACGCTCTTTTGTTGTCAGATGTTTTAAAAAATGAGAGTGATTCGCTCAATAGCTATAATAAGCAATTGGCAATTCACGATATGGAATTGTATTATCAGTCCGAAAAAATTAAACTTGAGAATGCTAAGCTCAATGCTGAAGTACAAAACAACAAACTGAACCTGATTCTCAGAATGATAATTATTCTCTTTTTGCTTATTTCCATAATTTCAATGGTTGTTGTTTTTCAGAAAAAAAATAAAATGAAGCAACAAATTATCAAAGACCTGGAAGAGAAAAACGAGATTGAAAGACAGCTGAAAGAGACCAAAGCCAATCAGAGCGAATGGTTCAGGCGGATTATCAAGCAACAGCAGAATGAGTGGTTGCAACTATCGAAGGAAAATGAAGAAATTCGCCACCATCTATCCGGTATAGATAATACTACAGCCCGCAAAGATAATGATGAAGTGAATTCCGGCTCAAAGAAAACTGTAAATCAACTTTACAGAAAAAATATGATGCAAAGATTTAATCTGATGTATCCCGATTTTACTGATAATCTGAAAAATAATTTCTCTACGCTTACCGAACAGGACATCTTATTTTGCATTCTTGTAAAAACCAATATTCCAATGCTGGATATTGCCTCTATTTTGAATACAAATTCGACATCCCTGACCAAGCGCCGACGAAAAATTGAAGAAATAATTAATTCTGATGGGTCGGTTGAAGGTTTATATAAAAAAATACAGGAAATGAATTAGATGTAAAGCAAAAAACGGAATGAACGATTTATGCGTCACATTCCGTTTTGTATTTATAGTTTTTTTTTGAAATTTAAACTTCTTTTGCGGCTTTTCTGGCCCGGAGTTTCTTAATCTCCTTTTCGAGCTCTTCAATTTCCTTTTCCTGATTATTGATGGTTTTGAGCAACTCGTTTAATTCTTCGTTATCAATCGATGTTGGATACTGAGCATCAACTCTTTCCAGAAAATCGGCCAGAATGTTCATGTAATTCATAAAAGCATCGTAGGGCGACTCAAAATTGGTTCCATACGGGTCTTTGTGGCTCATATAGCGGAAATGATCCGAGGTTTGAAGCATAAGCCAGTCGTGCTGCAAAGGCTTGTCGGAGCATAAATTCACACGCTCACTTACCGCATAGAGTTTAGCCAGCGCTTCCTGCTGAAGGTCGTTGCCTGTCCATGGCGTGAGGTCTTTGTCATTTCCCACCCAACTTATCGGATAGGTAACGGTAAGATTCTCAGCTGTATCAGCTTTTTTTGTGTATTCCGAAGGTAATGTAAAGCCCATTTGTTGCTCCATAGCGTGGTATGGCAATGCTTTCAGAAATTCAAAAATTCCGGTGTAAGCTGGCTGATTTATTCCTAACGAAGAATAATCCAGACCAATGTTTATTATTTTCTCGTTTTCGGGCAAAGCTGCTATCCAACCAATATACTGATCGGCAGTAATGGATAGTGATGAGAATCGGAAAGCAATATCATCGCTTAATTTATTGTTTCTGACCAATAGCTTTAACTTAGAGATATACGGATGACTGTAAACGTAATTAGGGCTTTTCCATCCCATAATGTGTTTAGCTTCGTCAATTAGTATAGATTTGAATCCTAAACGGGAAACTATTTCGCCTATTTCGTCGGAATATATGAGCTCAGTGTTGAAAAAAGATGTCGGTCTCACTCCAAACAATTCTTCTAACTTATCAGCGTGAAATTTTATCTGTCGCTCAAACTCGTTGGCGTCAAAAACCGAGGCTAACGAGTAAGCGTAAGGTTGTGCCATAAATTCCACACCGCCGGTTTTTAATAATTCCTTGAAACTATCTATCACTTCGGGTGCATATTGCTCAAGTTGTTCAATGGTTGTTCCGGAAATGGCAAATGCACATTTAAACTTTTTGTTCGAACTGCGAATCATCTCGGCTATGGTGCGGTTGGCAACCAGATATGATTGCTCAACAGCTTGTCTGATGCGATCTTCTGTTTGAAAATCATCATAATAATAATGATCTTGTCCAATGTCAAAAAAACGGTATCGTTTCAGTCGTAAAGGCTGGTGTATTCTGAAATAAAAACAAATGTTGCGCATATATGTCTAAGGATTAAATTTTCTGTATTTTTTAAAATTAAAAAGAATCGTAATTTGGGTTACTTGTGTTAATGGTTTCGGCCAATTACGCCATCGTATATTGCCCTGACTTTAAGCCCTGCATCATACCATTTGATGTTGTTTACTTCGTCGGTACCCAGTTCGCGAAGGCTTTTGTACATGGCAGGGTTTTTTACTATTGAATAAATGGCATCTGCCATGGCGTCAATATCCCAATAATCTGTTTTGATAGCGTGATTAAGAATTTCGGCACATCCCGATTGTTTCGATATAATTGTAGGGGTGCCCACCTGCATGGCTTCAAGCGGCGATATTCCAAACGGTTCCGAAACCGATGGCATGATATAAACATCGCTTTCGGCCAGCATTTCGTGTACCTGACGTCCTTTAAGAAAGCCTGTAAAATGGAAGCGGTCGGCTATTCCACGTTTGGCTACAAGGTCTATCATGGCATTCATCATATCGCCACTTCCTGCCATAACAAACCTTACTCCGTCGGTTTTTTGCAGTACTCTGTGGGCGGCTTCTACAAAGTATTCAGGTCCTTTTTGCATGGTTATGCGTCCAAGGAAAGTTACAATTTTATCTTGTCGCTGAGTCTTGGTGAAAGTTTCAACATCGGGCAGAGGTTCCACTGCATTATGTACTGTGGTAACTTTTCGTGGATCCTGATGGTATTTTTCAATCACAATGTTCCGGGTCAGATTGCTAACAGTCATGATATGGTCGGCCGCATCCATCCCTCTTTTCTCAATGCTGTACACGGTGGGATTTACCTGTCCGCGACTCCGGTCAAAGTCGGTAGCATGTACGTGAATTACAAGCGGTTTCCCGCTTATTTGCTTGGCAAAAACTCCCGCCGGATAAGTTAACCAGTCGTGAGAGTGGATGATGTCAAACTCCAGCTGATGAGCCAAAACACTTGCTACAGCCTCGTAGTTGGATATTTCTTCAATCAGGTTATCGGGGTATCTGCCCGAGAAATCGATACAGCCCAAATCATTGGTGTGTATCCTTCTGAAATCGTACCTGATACCATTGCGTAGCCCAAAATACTCATCGGGCTGCATAATCCATCCCAGTCGGTGACTAACGTGCTCCCAGCTATTCTCTTTCCATACAACGGGAACGTTGCAGGCGCCCATAATTTTCAGGAAACTCTGATCTTCATCGCCATGAGGTTTAGGTATCACAAAGGTTATCTGCATATCAGGTTGCATGGCCATACCTTTGGTCAAACCATAACTTGCAGTTCCCAATCCACCCAGTATATGTGGCGGAAATTCCCAGCCAAACATTAAAGCTTTCATCTTTTCTTATTCGTTTTCATATTTTTTCAAACTCTCCAGCACTCTCAAAACTTCGGCCACACTCATGGCAAATGACATCCCACCGTGCCCTTTAAATGGCGGATTGCCGTCGAATAATTCGGGCAGAGTTCCAATACATAGTTCTGTCATTTCGGCTTCAAAGCCTATCAGCATACGTTCAATAAACGATTTTCCGCTTTTTTTGTAAATGCGCAGATATGCAGCCGAAAAAGCACCAAAAGTGCAGGGCCATACCGGTCCGTTGTGGTAATTCCGGTTTCGTTCAAGCATACCCCCTACATAATTAGGTCGGTACGAGCCACTTTTCGGACTGAGGCTTCGCAAGCCTTTGGGAGTAAGTAGTTCTCTGGTGGTAATATCCAATACCGATTTTTGTTGTTGCTTATCCAAAGGCGAATATTCCAGCCCTACAGACAGTATCATGTTGGGGCGTACTTCGCAGTCTTTGTATCCACCATCAACATAGTCGTACAGATATGTTCCGTTCCAGAAAGTATGTATAAAAGCTTCGCGGGCAATTTCAGCCTGATAATCGAGCAGGTCTGCTGTGTGTTCGTTACCGGCAAAGCGTGTGAGCTCAGCTGTAAATTTGAGGGCATTGTACCAAAGCGAGTTAATTTCCACCACATAACCGGTGCGGGGAGTGATGGGTCGTCCATCTTCAACGGCATTCATCCAGGTGGCAGGTTTCTCAGTACCGTTGATATACAGCAAGCCATTGGGGTGTACAAAAAGATTGGGATGATTGTTCTTTCGTATAAATGCAATAATCTTCGTAGTTATATCTTCGTAACGTTTGGCAGCATCTTCCAGCGACACATGCTTGGCATATTGCTGCAATACCCATATAAACCATAATAGCACATCCGGGTCATCAAGTCCCTGTAATTTAATATCTTCATTTCTGTTTTCCAGAAAAGCATCAACTTCTTCAAGCGAGGTTTTTATAATGGCCTCAAAATAGTCCATCCTATCAATAGCCAGTGTACAACCGGGCAAAGCTACGAACTGATCGCGTGCTCTGGCGCCAAACCAGGGGTAGCCGGCAAGCAAATATGTACGGTCGTTTTCTCTTTTGTAGAGCTGTTGCGCCGAGTTCTTCAAGCAGTTGTACATATCTGTTCTTGCGTTACGCCTTTTCAGTTCATTGTCCCACAATTCCTGAAGCTTGCGTGGCGAAGTTTCGGATACTCCTGCCGAAAAAATGATGCTTTCACCTTTTTTTACAGGCATTTCAAAGTACCCCGGTACCAGCAAGTCTTCTTTAAATTCGTAACCACGTTCCTGCTCTTTGTAATACTCAATATTTTTGTACCACACAGGGTTGTGGCTGTAGTGGTTGGTTTTAGAGAATTGCATATACAAGCCCGGATATCCTTCATAAAGACACATACTGATGCCTTGCTTGGTTTCCTGATAAGAAGTGTTGGCCCGGCTGTTTTCATGAGTCAGTTCATTTACGCTTCTGAATGCCAAAAAAGGCTTAAATCTCAGTGTGGTAGGAGAGTGGGCTTCAATAAGCGTATATTTAATCAGTACACGTGGCTCAAAGGAAACCAACATGCGTTCTTTGGAGAGTATAACCCCACCTACACGGTATGTGGTTCGCGATATTACATCGCAATCGAACTGGCGAATATATTTATGTCCGTTAGGACTAAAATTATTGCCTTCGTATTTATGTATTCCAAGATTGAACTCGGCACCATGCTGAATTACAGTTTCGTCCAGTGAGGAAAGAAGCACGTGGTTTGAATCGTCAATTTCGGGAAGCGGTACTACAAGCTGGCCATGGTACTTTCGGGTGTTGCAGTCAATCAGAGTGGTACTGTTATAGGCACCTGCTCTGTTGGTTCTTATCATTTCTTTCGATAGTGATTTCTCCAGATTTATCAACAGCGTTTTATCAAAGTTCAGATAACTCATATTATCTTTTTATTTTAAAAGGTATATATAATGATAAATTTTTACAAATAAAGGTTTGTTCAAAAACAAAAAAAGATGAGTTTTCATTCTTCATCAATATGTTGTTTTTTCGTTCGCAATTTAATTAAAAAATGTGTATGTAGCAAATAATATGATTTAAAAATTTAAACTGTTTTTTTATGTTTTACGACATGAAATTATCTTTAAATTCTGACAAAATGTAAATCCAAGCAGTTTATGCGTCTTAGCATATTTTTATTCATAGCATGCGGATTTCCATGTCTCTAAATATGATTTATTATTCATAAATTTGTAAAAGTTTCAACTTGTAATTCCATAAAAATGATATTTAACGATCGACTTTCGCCTGAGAAAAGGAAATTTTATCACGCAGTATTTGTTCCCCTGATAGTTTCTGTCATGATGATTCTTGTGTTTGTTCTCGAAAAAGGGATGGAGTGGGATTTTAGTGCAGGAGGTATTATGCCGCGTGATTTCACACATTTGAGCGGAATACTTACTTATGTATTTGTTCACGCCGATGTCGGGCACTTATTTAATAATGTATTTTCGTTCATATTACTCTCTACCTGCCTGTATTATTTTTATAATGAACTGGCATATAAAATTATGTTTCTCTCTTATTTATTTAGCGGAGTGCTATTGTGGACGATAGGGCGCGAAAGCTGGCACATTGGCGCTAGCGGATGGATTTATGCGCTGGCATTTTTTCTGTTTTTTAGTGGTTTGATAAGACGGCATGTACCATTAATAGCCATGTCATTGATAATTACATTTTTATATGGTAGTATGGTTTGGCATATTTTCCCGTGGAAGGTAAATGATCCTATTTCGTGGGAAGGGCATCTCTCAGGAGGCATAGCCGGATTGCTCCTCTCGGTAATCTATCGCAAAGAAGGTCCTCAGCGTGAGGAACCGGATTGGGATGAAGATGAAGATGCTGACGAGGATGCTGAAAGCGATGCTGAGTATAAAGATGAAAATTATCTCAGTAATTGATGAGCTTGTGTTTTTAGTTTCATGAGTAAATTCAAACCTTAAAGGTGACTTACTGTGTTGAAAAAAGCGCTTACACCTCTTTGTCAATCAAATAATTATTTGTATCTTTGTGCCGCTTTAAAAAAATAGAATTATAAATTTTAAAAAAGTAAGTAAACAGTATGTTAAATCATTATGAAACCGTTTTCATTTTAACTCCCGTTTTGTCTGATGTTCAGATGAAGGAAGCGGTAGAAAAGTTTAAAGCACTTTTGACAGAAAGTGGTGCGACTATCACCAATGAGGAGAACTGGGGGCTGCGCAAGCTGGCTTACCCAATCCAGAAAAAATCCACTGGTTTTTATTCATTACTTCAGTTCGATGCTGAGCCATCGGTAATTGCTAACTTGGAAACCAACTATCGTCGTGACGAGCGCGTGCTTCGTTTCTTAACTTTCCGTTTGGATAAGTATGCTTACGAATACGCTGAAAAAAGAAAAAGTGTAAAATCTAAAGAAGTAAAGGAGAACTAAAATCATGGCTGCAAACAACGGAGATATCAGATATCTTACCCCTCCATCGGTAGATGTAAAAAAGAAAAAATACTGTCGTTTCAAAAAAAGCGGTATCAAGTATATTGATTACAAAGATCCTGAGTTTTTGAAAAAGTTCCTTAACGAACAGGGAAAAATTCTTCCCCGTCGTCTTACCGGTACTTCGCTGAAATACCAGCGTAAAGTAGCTCAGGCTGTAAAAAGAGCTCGCCACATTGCGTTGCTTCCTTATGTAACCGATATGCTTAAATAATTAAGAAGGAGGAATTTATATGGAAATTATATTGAAAGAAGATGTAATCAATCTTGGTTACAAGGGTGATATTGTAAAGGTAAAAGATGGTTACGGACGTAACTTCCTGATACCTACCCAAAAAGCGGTATTGGCTACTGCTTCGGCTAAAAAAGTTCTTGCTGAAGACTTGAAACAACGTGCTCATAAACTGGAGCGCCTGAAAAATGAAGCTATCGAACTGGCTGAAAAAGTAAAAGACCTGACATTACAGGTGGGTGCCAAAACAAGTACTACCGGCAAAATTTTCGGTGCTGTTGGTCCTATTCAGATTGCCGATGCATTTGAAAAAGCTGGATTTACAGTTGACCGTAAAGTTATTGTGCTTAAAGAGCCGGTTAAAGAAATTGGTTCTTATAAAGCTACTCTCAAACTTCATAAAGAGGTTACTGTTGAAGTTGCATTTGAAGTTGTAGCTGAATAAGCCGGTCAATTCAAAATCAATAAAAAACCGATACGCTTGATAGAAAGCGTATCGGTTTTTTGCTTTTGGGTGCAGTGTCCACTCGGGAGCTTACAACTTTCTGGTTACTCCATAAGTTGGAGTGCTTTCCATTTTGTAACGATTTACAGAGGTTACTACCATGGTATAATGTCCCTTTAGTTTCTTGTCTACTTCACGCAAATTGATGCAGTTTTCTGTGGTGCGCGCTATAATGGCCGAGGCATCGTTGAGGTCGCCTACCTTTTTGCCCTTAAAAGCATATACCACATAGTAAGCTATAGCATTCCCCCCGTCGCCATATACATCGTCCCAAACCAAATAAGCTTCATTCCCATCTTTGAGTGTTTTGATGTTTGCAGGCTGCATAGCAGCAGGTTGATTTTTTATATTCCTGTTGATAGGGCATAAGGCCGGATATTTGTAATAGTTGTTTTTCAAGCTGTCGTTCAATCCCTGTTTGTTTTTTACAAACTCTTTAGCGCTGAAATAAGCTACTCCATCTACTTTGGGATAGAACTTGTTCATCGCTACTTGTCGTATCAGTTCATTGCCTTTTCTCCAGGCTTCGGCGGCTTTGGGGTTGCCCAGTTGCGAAGCATACAGGCCAATATACAAATTTTTACCGAACGAATTGTCGCTCCACCACTTTACAAGTATTTCGTAGTCGGCCACTTTTTTACCAATTTCCCAGTACAGTTGTGGCATTACATAGTCAATCGTACCTTCGCCCAACCATTTGAGTATGTCTGCATAGAGGTCGTCGTAGTTCTGAACTCCGGCTTTAGTTGCCGACCCACGCGGATCTACATCGTTATTGCGCCAAACTCCAAAAGGCGAAATACCAAATTCAACCCACGGTTTAATGTTCTTAATGGTTTGGTTCAGTTCAGATATTACCATGTTTACATTATTCCTGCGCCAGTCGGCTTTATTGGTAAAACCCCGCGGATTGTTCCGAAACGTTTTGTCGTCAGCAAATTCTTCATCATTTACTTTATAAGGGTAAAAGTAATCGTCGAAATGCACGGCATCAATATCATATCGTTCTACAATATCTTCTACTACCTGATTCAAAAATTGTCGGGTTTCGTCCATTCCCGGATCAAAATAATATTTATCGGCATATTTTACGAAAAGATTCTGATTTTTGTAAAATAAATGATCTTTGCTGAGGATGTTGGTGTTTTCACCATTGGTTACACGGTAGGGGTTGAGCCAGACATGCACTTCGATACAACGTTTATGCGCCTCATCGATAATGAACTGCAAAGGATCATAGTAATCGTTAGGGCGTTGGCCTTGTTTGCCAGCTAAGTATTGCGACCAGGGTTCGAGCGACGACGGATAAAAGGCATCGGCCGTAGGGCGTATCTGTACGATAATGGCATTGATATTATTGTCTGATAATTTGTCGAGAAGGGTTCTCATTTCTTCGCGTTGTGTTTTGGATGTTAGATTACGCTGGCTCGGCCAGTCGATATTAGCAACCGTAGCAATCCAGACAGCACGCATTTCGCGTTTAGGAGATTGGCTGTGTAATGTGGTATAAAAACCAGCAATGATTAAAATAAATAGTAGTTTTTTCATCAGTTATTTTTAAATTTCAATAAATGCAAATATAGTGAAAAAAATTAAATAATCAGAACCGCCAAAGCTCATCTCTGTTTTCATATTGCACCCCAGCTACCTTGCAATATTTAGAAACAGGTATTAAAAATTCATATAAATGATTGGGCAGGTGGAACAAAATAACTAATTTTGTGAAAAACAAAAAAAACAGGAAAATATGGACAAACAATTGACAATTGCTCTTGTAGCACACGATAACCGTAAGGCAGATATGGTGGAATGGGCTTTGCATAATGCAGAGTTGTTATCTAAACATAAGCTTATTTGCACAGGAACAACGGGAAGTCTTATCCAAAAGGCTTTTGAGGAAAAGGGAATTCAGGCCGATATAACCTGCATGAACTCGGGTCCCATGGGGGGCGATGCCGAAATAGCTGCTCTGGTGGTTCGCAAACAGATTAGTCTTGCTATTTTTCTGATCGACGATCTCAATCCTCAGCCTCACGAAGCTGATATTCAGATGTTATTGCGTCAGTGCAGGGTGCATAATGTGCCCATTGCCTGTAATCGTTATAGCGCCGATTTGATGATAACCAGCTCGTTGTGGGAGCATGAGGATTATGTTCCGTCTATGCCACGATATGTGAAGTTTCAAAGATAATTCCTAATTAACTTGTACAAAAAACATCCTGATAACACTTCAGGATGTTTTTTTTTGTTATTTGCTGATTTTCAATAATTAATGCGATTCAAGGAAAGAGGTTAAATCATTGAACTTTTTGTTTTTAGTCCCAAAAAATGGTTTGTACATCAGCATTTTGTTTAAAGCGTCTTTCCAGTTTTGTGTTTCAATATCTGGTTGAACCATTTTTTGCAAAGCAGCAAATGCTTTGTCGCGAGGTGCAGCCAAACGGATAAACTGATCGTATTTCATGTACTCAGCCTGAGAGTAAGGCTGTTGCAACTGTAGTTTTTCGGCCATCGTAACTAACTCGTAGTCTTTTATCTTTACATCCCGTAGTATTTCATCATCAAACTTTTGGTAAAACATATCTAAAGTGAATTTTTCGCCATCCATGGTGAAAATTTCGTGATAGAGCAGCAGTGCATTATTTCTTTTATCGCCTTTGAAATTATCGATACAGAAAGTTAATACATCAATATTCCGGCTTGCGATGGCTATTTGGTATATACTGTCGAGCGCAGCTGTTTTTAGCGAATTTTCAGGAAAGCCTGAAATAAAGTTCTTAAAACTCACCCAATCTCCGGTTTTTACATTTTCCTGAAACTGCGTTTTCTCAAATAATCCAAAAGCTTTCTCGGTAAGCTTGTTTTTCGGATACGTATCGATGAACTTTTTGTAGGAAGCTGATTTATTTGTTCTGGCAACTTCGTCGAAGGCGAGTTCATAGATTCGTTCCCGGGCTAAGGGCACTTCTTCTGCTTTGGTGTAAGTATCGATAAAATTTTGATATACACTAATTTTATCCTGAATCTTTGCTTGAGCAAAAGCCAGTGCGTTTCGTTTGCCTGTTGCTTCGGTTATTTGAGCTGCACCGTTGTATTTTTCAATAAAATAATCGTACGATGCCACCGAGTTAGTATCGCAGGCAAATTTATAGGCCTCGGAGTTGCGTTTCGCAATAATTTCGTTGATGTGAGCGGCAGGTGCTTTCAGGTAGTAGCTTAGATATTTATTGTAGGCATTTATGGTATTCTGTTCCAAAGCATCATTTTTGGCTAACAGACAGATTGTGTCCGACGCACTTTGCAGTATATTGGCATCGATAGGTATTTTGCTCAGTTTTTTAAGCTCTTTGGGTTCGGTTACTGTATTAAAAATACGAATTGATTTCTGGATATAATTATAGGCTTTTCCTGCATTGTAGTCCTTAAATTTTCTCTGCATATAAAGATATGCGGCATTGTAATTCAGTTCAATATCAGTACTGTCTTTTACAAGCGATTTTTGCAGTTTTTCTTCGGCTTTAGCGTATTCTCCTTTCTGAATTGATTTTACGATAGAGTTTTGACCTGCTAATTCGGCTATTGCTTTAAAGAAAGAACCCTGAGCCATTAACCCGGAAAACAAGAATAAAAGACACAGGGCTAATGCTGTTTTTACTATACTAGTTTTCATAAAACTAAGTTTTTTATTTTATCATAAAATATGGAGCTAAATTACACTTTTTTTATTAAAATATCATTTTTGTAAGCAATTTTTTTAATCAGAGCTGTTTTTTGTAAGCAGGTAAAGATCTGGATTTATTTCCAGTTTTTAAGGCTCTACAGCATAAAAACACAAAACGCTGATGTTTAGACACCAGCGTTTTCAGTAGAATTAATTAAATGTGAACTTTGCTTTATTAGCCATTTTGATTACGTTGCTGACGGGCTTTACTGTGTTTTATACCGTAGGTAAAATATATTACAAAGCCAATAGCCATCCAGACTAAAAGCCTTATCCATGTATCGAAAGGCAGCGACGCCATTTCGACAATACAAATAAGTGCTCCCATGATTGGTACAAAAGGTACCCACGGGGTACGAAACGTTCTTGGGGCGTCAGGTTCCGACTTGCGAAGTATTATAATGCCGATACTTACTATTACAAACGCCAAAAGTGTACCTATGGAAACCAACTCACCTAATAAGCCTATTGGAAATAACCCTGCTACAATGCCAGCAACAGTGCCGGTGACAATTGTGGTTACGTGTGGAGTTTTAAATTTTGGATGAATTTTAGCAAAACTTTTCCATAGCAGCCCGTCGTGAGCCATGATGTAGAAAACGCGGGATTGTCCCATGAGCAATACCAAAACTACAGAACTTAATCCGGCTATGGCGCCAATTTCGATGATGGGAGTGAGCCAGTTAAGCGAAGGGCCGAATTTGTCGATGGCTGCAGATATGGGAGCCGGGACGTTCAACTCTTTATAATTTACAATTCCTGTTAGCACAAGACTTACCGCTATATATAAAATGGTACATACTGCCAACGAAACCAGGATGCCGATAGGCATATCCCGTTTAGGATTAACGGCTTCCTGAGAAGCTGTGGAAACGGCATCAAAACCAATATAGGCGAAAAAAACAACGCCAGCCGCCGTAAGTATGCCGGTAAAGCCGAAATGCTGAAATTGTCCGGTATTTTCAGGAATAAACGGATGCCAGTTTGCAGTATCGATATACGAAACTCCAAAACCAATAAATAACAGAATAACAACTACTTTTACAATAACAATAATGTTGTTGAATTTGGCCGATTCTTTGATACCAACAACAAGGAGGGAAGTAAGAACAGCTACAATAAACATAGCCGGAAAATTGATGATAGCTCCTGATACATGAAGTCCGTTTGTGTCGTAAATAAAAGGGCTTTGACTTATTTTTTCAGGAATATGTATGCCAAAATAGTTCAAAAAACTTACCACATAGCCGCTCCATCCTACAGCCACAGTGGCCGAACCGAATAGGTATTCAAGAATAAGATCCCAACCTATTATCCAGGCGATAAATTCGCCCATGGTGGCATATCCATAGGTATATGCGCTTCCCGAAATGGGTATCATGGAGGCAAACTCGGCATAACACAAACCTGCAAACATACAGCCAATAGCCGATATGGCAAACGATATGGATACAGCCGGCCCGGCATATATGGCTGCAGCCGAACCTGTTAGAACAAAGATTCCCGCTCCTATAACACAACCGATGCCCAGCAGTACAAGGTTCATGGCTGTCAGGTGTCGCTTGAGCGAGTTCTGATTTTTGGCCTCAATTTCAAGTTCGGCTAATGTTTTTTTGATAAATAAGTTTTTAATCATAACGTTCTTAATCCTACTTTTTTTTGGTATAAAAATATTGTGTCAAATTGAATACTTTTTTTTAAGCCACATGCCATAAATGTATGTTTTGCCGGTTTTATAATTTCTCTAATGGTGAAAAACTCTTTTCTACTTTAATGGTGTGTTTGATTAAATAATGCACAAAAATACAAAAAATAAGTTTGATTTTGTCAGTCTAATGCCTCGGATTCTGATTTTTTTGATTTTGATTTCCCGTTTTTTTTCGGACTATAAGCTCGAAGGATTATTTTTTTTTGCTTTGTTGAGTGATTTCTAAGGTTAAATAGTGTTAACATTTATTTTAAGTAAAATAATATTAATTCACTTAAATAAATATGTGTTTGGTTATTAGTAATTTATATGTTGTTGTGTAGAAAATAATATCCAAAAATCGCTTTTTAGTGTGGTGCAAAATAATTGCGAAAAAAGAATAAGAATTGATTTTTTTGTATTTCCTTTGCACCGTTTTTTTGAGCTTAAAAATTCAAAAATAGTTTATGAGCAATTTATCACTGTTTTTAGCAGTTTTTCTCACAGGTATTGTCCTTGTGGTAGCCGGACTTGGTTTGGCTTTACTACTTTCACCAAAGTCATTCAATCCTCAGAAAGGGGAACCTTACGAATGCGGAATTCCCACCCATGGTACTTCATGGATGCAGTTTAAGGCCGGTTATTATCTTTATGCCATTTTGTATTTAATGTTCGATGTGGAAGCTATTTTTCTGTTTCCATGGGCAACTATTGTGCGCGATCTTGGTATGAATGGATTGGTGAGTATTTTATTTTTCTTGTTAATTCTGTCGTTGGGTTTGGCCTACGCATGGAGAAAAGGAGTGTTGAAATGGAAGTAAAGAATATACATATTAAGGGTATTCCCAACGAAGAATTTAATGATAACGAATATCTTGAAAAATACGTTGAGGAACTGAAAGCCAACGGAGTAAATGTGGTATTGAGTACGCTGGATGATATGATTAACTGGGGACGTTCAAACTCAATATGGCCGCTTATTTTTGCAACCAGTTGCTGCGGTATCGAGTTTATGTCGGCGGCCTCGGCACATCACGATATTTCGCGTTTTGGCATGGAGGTGACCCGGAATAGTCCGAGGCAGGCCGATTTGATGGTTGTGGCCGGAACTATTGTTCATAAAATGGCACCATTGCTTAAGCGTGTGTACGATCAAATGGCTGAGCCCAAGTATGTACTGGCCATGGGTGGTTGTGCTATATCGGGTGGCCCGTTTGTGGACTCATACCACGTGGTGAAGGGAGTTGATGAAATTTTTCCGGTTGATGTATATGTTCCCGGTTGCCCTCCCAGGCCCGAATCGCTTTTTTATGGCTTGATGCAGCTGCAACGAAAAATTAAGGTGGAGCAATTCCTGAAACCAAATAAATAAAAATCAAAAATAACGTTTACAGAAAAACAGGTACAAGTACCGATGGAAAAGATTAAACAAATAGTATTAGATACGGTGAAAGAGGCCGTTTTTGACGAGCAGGAGAGGCTGATTGTCACTGTCAGTCCCAAAGAGCTTCATCCCTTGATAAAAAGGCTTAAAGAGAACAACGATTTACCTTTTGATTTTCTGGTTTACCTGATTGGAACTGATGATGGTGAACAGCTTACCGTTACTTACCTTATTTCTTCTTCAAAAAATCCTTCTGTAGAGATCATTCTCAAAACAGCTACAGCCGACCGCGAAAACCCTCTCCTGTATTCTGTTACCGATTTATACGAAACTGCGCACTTCAACGAACGCGAGATATATGCTTTGCTGGGTATCCGTTTTATCAACAACCCGGATATGAGACGCTTTTTACTTAGCGACGAATGGGTGGGCTTTCCGCTACGTAAAGACTATAATGCCAATCCGGCTCTTAACCCGATTTCTGTAGAAAGTCGCGATATTGTTGACCTTGCTCCCCGGATTATGGAAACAGAAAACGGAGAGCTGGTTGAAGAAATTGTCAAAATATTTGAAGATGATGATTATATTATCAACATCGGCCCGCAACATCCGTCAACTCACGGTGTTATGCACTTTCGTACAGCACTCGATGGCGAAATTGTAAAAAAAATAGATATACACAGCGGTTATATTCATCGGGGAATTGAGAAATTGAGCGAAAGTCTTACTTACCCGCAGATTCTGCATTTTACCGACAGGCTTGATTATTTGTCGGCCAATATAAACCGTCATGCGCTTTGTATGTGCGTAGAAAAAGCTGCCGGAATAGAAGTACCTGAAAGGGCGCAGTACATCCGTACTATTATGGATGAGATGAACCGTATTGACTCACATTTGCTGGCCTGGTCGGCTCAAACCAACGACCTGGGAGCTACTACAGCTTTTATTTACGGCATGCGCGAACGGGAAATTATTCTGGATATTTTTGAAAAAACCTGTGGAGGACGTCTTATTATCAATCAGAATGTAATAGGCGGAGTGATGTTTGATATTTATGCTGATTTTCAGAAAGATGTAAAAGCTTTTATACCTTACATGCGCGAAAAGCTGAAAGAGTATGACCGGTTTTTCTCTCACAATGTTATAGCGCTTGGCAGGATGGTATACATTGGCAATTTGAGTAAAGATGATGCCATCAGTTATGCGGTGACAGGACCCGCCGGTCGTGCATCGGGCTGGTCGTGCGATGTGCGTAAACATCATCCTTATGCGCTTTATGGTCAAGTTGATTTTAAGGAAATTGTACGATTTCAGGGCGACTCTTATGCCCGTTATCTCAACAGGCTTGACGAAATAGAGGAGTCGTTGCATATTATTGAACAACTGATAGATAATATACCTGATGGCGATTTTTGCGCTAAAACCAAAGCGATAATTAAGTTGCCCGAAGGTGAGTTTTATCAGCATGTAGAAGCTTCCAAAGGTGTTTTTGGAGTGTATATTGAAAGCCGGGGCGACAAAACACCCTACAGGCTTAAATTCAGATCGCCATCTATGGCATTGGTATCGGTGATGCCACTGATATGCCGTGGCGAAAAAATTTCGGATTTTATAGGTATTGGTGGTTCTATGGATTATGTAATTCCTGATATCGACAGGTAAGCGTATGTTTGATTACTACTTTGCCATTTAAAAATGAAAATATACCATTGATAAATCAGATATATGATTTTAAATTATTCGCAACCATTGGAATTGTCGAAACTTACGAGTTGGATTGACACTGCATTGCAATCGGCCTTGCCCGGTTTTTGGGTCTTGTTTATTGAACTATTGCTGGTGGGTATAGCCTTGCTGGCTGCATATGCGGTTATTGCTATAATTCTGATATATGTTGAGCGTAAAGTAACTGCGTTTTTTCAGGCGCGTGTAGGGCCTAACCGTGTAGGAAAGTATGGCATTTTTCAAACCATAGCCGATGTACTTAAGATATTAATCAAAGAGATAATTCAAATCAACAGGGTTGATAAGTTCCTTTTTTTTACAGCGCCATTTTTTATGGTTGTGGCCTCGATGCTCACATTTGGGGTTATTCCGTTCGGACAGGGGCTACAGGCAATTGATTTTAATATCGGTGTGTTGTATGTAACTGCTGTTTCGTCGCTGGGTATTATTGGGGTGCTGCTGGCCGGGTGGTCGAGCAACAACAAGTATTCTATGATTGGAGCCATGCGTAGTGGAGCTCAGTTTGTAAGTTATGAATTATCGGCAGGGTTTGCTCTGATGACTATGGTGGTGCTTTCGGGCACTATGCAACTGGGTGAGATGGTGGAAACGCAGCGATATTGCTGGAATATTTTTAACGGACATCTTGCGTCGTTGGTGGCTTTTGTAATTTATCTGATTTCGGGGCATGCCGAAACCAATCGTGGCCCGTTTGACTTACCCGAAGCAGAATCGGAGCTTACAGCCGGATACCATACAGAATATTCGGGTTTGCAGTTCGGGTTCTTTTATCTGGCTGAATATCTGAATATGTTTATCATAGCTGCTATAGCTGCTACTGTTTTTTTGGGAGGATGGATGCCCGTTCAGATTTGGGGATGGGATGCCTTTAATCAATTGATGTGGTATATTCCGTCATATGTTTGGTTTTTTGGCAAAGTAGGTGTACTGATATTTTTTAGCTTATGGGTACGTTGGTCTTTCCCCAGGTTACGTATCGATCAGCTGCTTAATCTGGAATGGAAGTACCTGCTGCCTATCAATTTGGTGAATATACTAATCATGGTACTGATTGTACTTTCAGGGCTTACGCTCACCGATATATTCGGGAAGTAAGCAAACCGGTTGTTGTTTTATCGATTCAAAATATAGTTTACGAGATTTTTTTAAGATATAAAAACAAATGAGAAGTTTTCCGCAATATTTTTCCGACTTATTCGGGGGCATCAGGTCGTTGCTTACAGGCTTATCGGTTACATGGATGGAGTTGTGGACGAAAAAGGTTACGCAGCAGTATCCCGAAAACCGCAAGACTTTGGTCATATCTGATAGATTCAGAGCTGAGCTTAGCATGCCTCACGATGATAATAATGAGCATGCCTGTACTGCTTGTGGTATTTGTCAGATGAACTGCCCGAATGGTACTATCAGGGTGATTTCACGTACTTTAGAAACTGACGATGGCAAAAAGAAACGTGAACTCGACAGATATATTTACGATTTGGGTACGTGCACGTTTTGTAACTTATGTGTTATCAGTTGTCCTTCCGATGCTATTAAGTTTACAAATAATTTTGAAAATGCCACTTTTACCAGAAGTAAACTTGTGCAGCAGTTGAACAAGGAGGGGTCGAAACTGAGAGCTAAAAAGCCTGTTGCAAAAGCAGAGTAGGGGGGAGACGTTTTAAAAATTAAGAATTAAGAAAAATCAGAATATAAGATTTTTATGGCTGAACAAATTATATTTTACATACTTGCGGCAATTATAGCTGTATTCTCAGTGATGGCTGTTACCTCTACGCGACTAATACGTTCTGCGCTTTATCTGCTTTTCGTGTTATTGGCCACCGCCGGACTTTATTTGTTGCTGGGCTATCATTATTTATTTGCGGTGCAAACGGCTGTGTACGCAGGAGGCATTATGGTGTTGTTCATTTTTGCGATACTGCTCACGCAAAAGCCCGGCGAGAGAATTACTCCCGAACCGCTGAAGCAGCGTGTGCTTGCTATTGTTTTGTCGGTAGCAGGGATAGCGTTCTGCGGACATATTGTTTATTATAACTTCAACAGGGTTTACAGCTTTGTGAAAGAGGCTGAGTTGCCCACCAAACAATTGGGGATGACACTGATGGGAACTGAAAAGTTTCAGTACCTGTTGCCGTTTGAGTCAATCAGTATTCTTTTGCTGGCTTGTATTGTAGGTGCTATTATGATTGCCCGTAAGAGATAGGGGATTTTTGAGAATTAATAATTAATAATTAATAATTAATAAATACGGTGGATTTTGGAATTGTTAAAATATGTTTGTTTGACTTTTTGATAGATGTTTTTTGATGATTTATCATTCTGATATACATTGAGATAATTATAAACAATCATCCATTCAACTTTAAATATATGGGTTCGATTTTAGAAAATTTTACGTCGGGAATAATTCCTATGGAGGCCTACATTTTTGTAAGCTTTATTATGTTTTTTTCGGGCATTTATGGTTTCCTCTCGCGTAAGAGCTTGCTGATGGTGCTTATATCTATTGAATTGATTCTCAATTCGGCGGATATAAATTTTGCTGTTTTCAACAGGTATTTGTATCCTGAACATTTCGAGGGTTTTTTCTTTGCCATGTTCACTATAGCCATTTCGGCCTGCGAAACTGCTGTGGCCATCGCCATTGTTATTAATATATACCGAAATCTGAATAATGTAGAAGTGGATAGTCTGGATGAACTGAAAGAACCGGAAGCTTCTGATGAAAAATGATTAAATTATACTGATCTAATTTAAAAAACAATGCAATATACCTTACTTATACTGCTTTTGCCTTTGCTCAGTTTTGTTGTACTCGGGCTGATGGATACTAAATGGAAAGCCCGTGTGGCAGGAAGTGTTGGCACATTGGTACTTTCTGTGGTTGCTGCGTTATCGTACTATACAGCCTGGGCGTATTTCTCAACGGCTAATGTGGGCGGAATTTATCAAAAAATAGTACCATTGCAAACTGTATGGATGCAGTTTAGCGGGCAATTGCATATTGATCTGGGCATTTTGCTCGACCCTATTTCGGTGATGATGCTGGTGGTTATCAGTACTGTATCTTTGATGGTTCACATTTATAGTCTGGCTTATATGAAAGGTGAAAAGGGATTTGAGCGTTATTACGCTTTTCTATCGCTTTTCACGTTTTCGATGCTTGGACTGGTGGTGGCTACCAATATCTTTCAAATGTATATCTTTTGGGAATTGGTAGGGGTTTCATCTTATTTACTTATAGGTTTTTACTACACAAAACCTGAGGCGGTAGCAGCTTCTAAAAAAGCGTTTATCGTAACCCGTTTTGCCGACCTGGGTTTTCTTATCGGCATACTCATATTATCGTTTTATACCCAAACATTTGATTTTGGAGTTCTTAATTCGGGCAATGCCGGTATTTTTGCCTCCGCTTCGGGCGTTACGTTTATGGGAGCATCAGTTTTGAGTTGGGCTATGGCGCTTATATTCATTGGCGGAGCCGGTAAGTCGGCCATGTTTCCACTTCATATTTGGTTGCCCGATGCTATGGAAGGTCCTACTCCGGTTTCGGCGCTTATACATGCAGCTACTATGGTGGTAGCAGGGGTATATCTGGTAGCCCGGTTGTTCCCGGTATACGTTACCTATACCCCCGATGTGTTGCATGGTATTGCTTATGTGGGTGCGTTTACCTCGTTGTTTGCGGCTGTAATTGCCTGTACGCAAACAGATATAAAGCGTGTGCTGGCTTTTTCAACCATCTCGCAGATTGGCTATATGATGGTGGGGCTTGGTGTATCCGGTTATGGAGGACACGAGGGTACGGGATATATGGCTTCGATGTTTCACCTGTTTACACATGCCATGTTCAAGGCATTGTTGTTTCTGGGTGCAGGTTCGGTAATTCATGCCGTACACAGCAACGAAATGCAGAAAATGGGCGGACTCAGAAAATATATGCCGGTTACCCATCTGGTTTTCCTGATTGGTTGTTTAGCTATTGCCGGTATTTTCCCCTTATCAGGATTTTTTAGTAAAGATGAAATTTTGGCAGCTACGTATATGTACAGTACTGGTTTAGGTATAGGGATGAGCTTTATTGCAGGTCTTACAGCATTTTATATGTTTCGGCTTTATTTTAATATCTTTTGGGGTAAAGAAAATTCTTATGAACACAGTCCGCACGAATCGCCACTCGCTATGACTATTCCACTTGTTGTGCTTGCCTTCTTCTCATTTTTTGGCGGACTTATTCCATTCGGGAAATTTGTAACTTCCGATGGTGCAGCCTATACGGGCGAAACAAATTATGTGCTGGCTATCGTAAGTGTTCTAATAGGCATTACAGGTATTCTGCTGGCTGCGGCCATGTATCGTAAAAAAACGATGCTACCCGACAGAGTTAGCCAAAGCCTCGGCTTTATTTATCAGTTGGCGCGCAATAAGTTTTATGTGGATGAGCTATACCTGTTTATCACCAAAAATGTATTTTTCAAAGGCATGGCTTCGCCGGTTTCGTGGTACGACCGCCATGTGGTGAATGGTTCGGTCAACGGACTTGCTGTAGTTACCCAGTGGGTTTCGGTAAAGATAAAAGGAATACAAACCGGTAAGGTGCAGCAATATGCATGGGTTTTCCTGCTCGGAACCTTGCTTATGGCGTTTCTGATTCTGTTTTTATAAAATATTTTGTGATAGTTACAATTGAAATAATATGAGCCCCTTGTTAATTTTTGTATTAATTCCGCTTCTGATGATGATTGCTTTGTTTTTTACAAACAATCGTAAGCAAGTGAACCTGATATCGCTTAGCGGAAGCTTACTATTGCTCTTATCTGCCATTGCGCTGGTAGTATTGTTCTGGCGCGAACGTACAGCGGGAAATACAGCACAAATGCTCTTCGCTGCCGATACTGTTTGGTATCGGGAGTTTAATATACACATAGCCACCGGGGTTGATGGTATTTCGGTGCTTATGGTGTTGCTTTCAGCCATTATTGTGTTTACTGCATCGTTGGTATCTTGGCGTATAGAGTCGATGCCCAAAGAGTTTTATACATGGTTTAGTTTTCTGGCTGCCGGCGCCTTTGGCTTCTTTATCTCCATTGATTTGTTTACGATGTTTTTCTTTTTGGAAATGTCGGTGGTCCCCAAGTTTCTGTTAATAGGGGTGTGGGGCAGTGGACGTAAAGATTACAGCGCAATGAAATTGGTGCTTATGCTTATGGGTGGTTCGGTGCTGGTGCTTACCGGTATCTTGGGAATTTATTATTTAACAGGAGCTGAAACACTCAATATTGTAGAGCTTGCGCACAAAAATATTGAACAGCCGGCACAGAGCAT
The DNA here is from genome assembly GCA_017860345.1 of Bacteroidota bacterium. Classification (GTDB taxonomy): domain Bacteria; phylum Bacteroidota; class Bacteroidia; order Bacteroidales; family Paludibacteraceae; genus Paludibacter. Next base: position 56,676 of record JAFNAV010000006.1, read on the forward strand.
ATTATTTGCACTGTTGTTTACAGGTTTTGGTATAATCGGGGCGCTTTTTCCGTTCCACGTTTGGGTACCCGACGGACACTCGTCTGCTCCAACATCAGTCTCGATGTTCTTGTCAGGTATATCCATGAAACTGGGGGCTTACGGAGCATTTCGGGTAGCTATTTGCCTCTTGCCCGAAGGCGCTCACCAGCTGGCCTGGATTTTTCTGATCTTATCCGGTTTTAGTGTTGTTTATGGTGCTTTTGCTGCTTTGGGACAATCTGATTTGAAATATATTAATGCCTATGCATCTATAAGTCATTGTGGACTCATGTTCTTTGCATTTCTTATTTTTAATGAAACTGCACTTACGGGAGCTTTTCTTCAGATGATATCACACGGATTAATTACCGCCTTGTTTTTTGCATGTATCGGTATGATTTATAGTCGTACACATACACGTTTGGTTTCCGAAATGGGAGGCCTTATGAAAGTGATGCCATTTATTGGGGTAGGTTTTATAATTGCAGGTTTGGCATCGTTGGGTTTGCCCGGCTTTAGTGGTTTTGTTGCCGAAATGACAATTTTTATAGGAGCATTCCAAAACTCAGGCGAACTTCAACGCTGGTTTACAATTTTTGCCACGGCATCGATAGTTATCACAGCGGTTTACATATTAAGGGTAGTGGGCAAAGTGCTTTACGGCAAGCAGGAACATCAGGCTTACGACTCGCTTGCCGATGCTTACTGGTGGGAGCGTGTAACCATGATTACGCTGATAGCAGCGGTTGTACTTGTTGGTACAATGCCTTCCTGGTTTAGTAATATGATACAGGATGGGCTGGCTCCGTTAGTTGCCGGTCTGGTGAAATAAGATTTCGCTTTTTTGGGGAGTTTCAATAAAAAATAAAAAAGTATTTTGCTATAAAAAAACAAGCATAATTTAATGAACTATTCTGCATTTTTACAGTTGCATAACGAAATGACATTATTAGCGGTAATCGTTATACTGCTTGTTATTGATGTTTTTTCGAGCGAAAAGGGTTACCGTTTTTTTCAAACCTTAGCTCTTATTCTGTTTTCAATACATACGCTCCTCAATTGCGTACCGGGCGAACCATTTGAAGTTGCCGGGGGCATGTATATGTATTACCCGATACACACTTATATTAAAACGATTCTGAATGTCGGAACACTTATCGTTCTGTTGCAGGCACATCGCTGGCTCAATACCGAAGAAAATATAATACGTCGCGGTGAGTTTTATTTTCTCACCTTATCTACCTTATTCGGTATGTATCTGATGATTTCTGCCGGACATTTTCTGATGTTCTTTATTGGTATCGAAACGGCTGCTTTGCCAATGGCTACACTGGTGGCGTTTAATAAGTTCAACAATAAATCGGCCGAAGCCGGAGCCAAATATATTCTGTCGTCGGTATTTGCCTCGGGCTTGTCTCTCTTTGGTTTATCGCTGGTGTATGGTGCTACCGGGTCGTTGTACTTCGATGATATTGCAAAAATCATGACCGCTTCTCAAATAGAGCTTATCGGTTTTGCATTTTTTGCGGTAGGTTTGTTTTTCAAAATTTCGCTGGTACCGTTTCATCTCTGGACACCCGATGTGTACGAAGGGGCGCCAACAAGCATCACGGCTTATCTTTCGGTCATTTCCAAAGGTACAGCTGTTTTCGTTGTTTTTACAATTTTTGTCAAGGTTTTCGGGGTGATGATAGCGCAATGGCAGATATTGTTATACATAATCATTGTACTTAGTATTACCGTAGCTAATCTATTTGCTATTCGGCAGCAAAATATCAAACGCTTCCTGGCTTTTTCCTCTATCTCGCAGGCCGGCTATATTATGCTGGGCGTAATTAGTGGTACTGCGTTAGGGATGAGCTCACTGGTATATTATGTGCTGGTTTATATGTTTTCCAATCTTGCTGTATTCGGGGTGGTTACCATCATCGAAAATCATGCTGATAAAACCTCTATCCGCGATTATACCGGCTTGTATTACACTAATCCCAAGCTGAGTATTGTGATGGCCCTTGCTCTTTTTTCTCTGGCCGGGATTCCTCCTTTCTCAGGTTTTTTCAGCAAATACTTTATATTCTCGGCTGCGTTTAAAGAAGGGTTTTACGTACTGGTATTTATTGCGCTGGCCAATACAGTGGTATCGCTGTATTTTTATCTGAAAGTGGTAAAAATCATGTTTTTCAATCAGAGTGAAAATCCGATAGAAAGAATTTCAACTGATATACCTTCAAAAATTAGCCTGATCATTTGTACTTTAGCTATTGTATTTGTAGGATTAGTCAGCAGTATTTTTGAACAAATATCCGTTTTGGGATTTGGTATTTAAAAAAACGGTTTTATCGCTATATGTGATTATATTCCCCGGGAATAATTTCTGCTTGACCAGAGATTGCTCCCGGGGAATAATTGTTTTTTTAGATGAACTGTTGTTGCCTGCAATTGTATGCACTACTCCTCAATGAGCTCCTGAATTTCGTTCAAATGCAGGTTAAGATGCCATAAATATCCTTCAATCATTTCATGTAAAGTAACTCTTGTACCTTCAAAATCATGCCAGTAGTTGCCAAGTTTTGTTTTGTCTACTGAGCGTATCACCTGAATGATGTGCAGGTTGTAGAATTTCCACAGTTGTATCAGCTCGTTCCATTCGGCATGCTGATAATCCTGAATAGCTATCCACAGGTCGTTATCCTGTCTGTAGTCAGGAAACACCAGCTCAGGATTATATTGCAGGCGCACCATACGCTGATGGTTGTTCGATGCCGAATCAACCAAATGTCCCAGTATTTGTTTTATGGTTCTGTTTTGTTTGTTGCGTCTCTCTGTAATTACACTGATGTTTAATTCATTAAGTTTAAGTTCCCATGTGTCCACAGCACTCTGAATGCCCAAAATTGTTTTTGTAAAGTCCATAATCATTTAATTTAAAAAGTTGGTATTTTTATAAATAAAGCACCATAACTTATAGCTATAAAAAAAAGAGGATATCCGACCTGAATCGGATATCCTCGGTATAAGGAACTTTTCGGTCGTTTCTAATTTTGCTGTATATAAGCAATTACATCACCTTTTGAGGCCATTTCGCCCTGTTTTTTCTCAATACCTACAATTCGTCCGTTGCAGAAGCTGTTCACCTGCTCCAGCCCGTAGCGGGTTTGAAGTACGCAAAGCATGTCCTTTTCTTTTACAGCTTTTCCATGTACTGGTTCTTTCGATACGTCTTCGTAATCAATTTCCCACAACACTCTGCCGGTAGCAGGCGCTACAACCGGTTCGGCGTTCGGATATTTCAGCATTCTGATATCGGGAATTTCGATATTCTGTTTTGCATATTTCTCCGAAATAGCTGTTTCAAGTTCGGCATTGAAGCGTTTTTTTGCGTCGCCCGATTTATAATCGCGGTATTGTTTTTCGTGCATGGCAAATTCAAACAGTTCTTCATCGTCCTGACCTCTGTCCCAGCCTTTTTCTTCCATTTCCTTGATAAAACGATCCAGTTCATTCGGATAGTTTTCCTGAGGGTCGCCTTCGTAAAATTCGTAGTTATTCTTTTTGGCCAGCTCAATTATTTCAGGTGCAAGCGTTCCCGGAAGTTTGCCTGCTTTGCCCAGAATCATGTCCCAGGTGTTTTTGTCGATCATGCTCCAGCGAGGCTGACCTTTTACCATAAACATCACATTCATCAGGGCAATATTTTTTACGTACTGACTGAAAGGTGTCACCAATGGTGGATTGCCCAATTTTGGCCAAATATATTTCACTTCGTCGAAAAGCATCACAAGTAAATCGTCGGTGCTGAGTTCTTTTTTACCATTGTCTTTCAGGTAACTGTTGATACCGGCATGCACGCCTTTGAGGTCGGCCATAAGCGAACCCATCATACCGCCCGGTAAACCACAGCCTACGAGCAACGAAGTCATAAACCGATTGCGTTCATCGATAAAATATCCCAGAAAATCATCGATGAAGCTTTGGGTAAGCCTGCGGGCTTCCATATAAGCTTTCATGTTGATTTCCGGTACTTTAAATCCTGCATCTTTCAACATAGCCTGAATGGTGATTACATCGGGATGAACCATACCCCACGACAGCGGTTCCATAGCCACATCTAAATAATCGCCGCCGGCTTTGGCCACTTCAAGCATCGAAGCCACAGAAAAACCAGGTCCGGTATGGCCATGATATTGTATGATAATATCCGGATGAGCAGTTTTTATTGCTTTTACAATTTGACCAAGCATAACAGGACGTCCAACGCCAGCCATATCTTTCAGACAAATTTCTTTAGCTCCGGCGGCTATCAGTTGCTCCGACAGATTTACGTAATACTCCACAGTATGCACATCCGAATAGGTGATACACATGGTTGCTTGTGGAATCATCCCGGCTGCATTGGCATATTGAATAGATGGAATGATATTGCGCGGGTCGTTCAGTCCGCAAAAAATACGGGTAATATCTACTCCCTGCGATTTTTTTACTTTATACATCAATTCGCGTACATCGGCAGGCACGGGGTTCATGCGTAATCCGTTCAGTCCGCGGTCGAGCATGTGAGTTTGTATGCCCACTTCATTAAATGGCTTTGTAAACGTACGCACAGCATCGTTAGGATTTTCGCCAAAAAGCAGGTTTACCTGTTCCGATGCACCACCATTGGTTTCTACACGTGCAAAACAGCCCATATCGATAATTACGGGAGCTATTTGCTCTAACTGGTCTTTCCGGGGAACATATTTCCCCGACGATTGCCACATATCGCGATAAACGAGGCTGAACTTAATTTCTTTCATTTTGTTTGAATTTTTCAGTGAAAATTTCTTTATGTTTATAGTTTTATCTCTCTCTAATTTATTGATAATTCAATACTTGCAAGTGTTTAATTCAAAGCTGTCAGGCAGTATTGTTTTATAGTGCAAATATAATACAAATTCTTTCAATTAAAGAAATTTTTCTTTAATTTATTTTACTGAAAATCAATTTGTTGAATTTTGATTGTAATTATTTTTGCCTTAAAATTTATGATGTAAAACTTTATAGCTCTAAAAGTAAAAAAATTGAAGAACAGAGCCGCTTATTGTTTTAAAATATAATTTTTAATCTCGTACATGAAGTCTTTTTTAAATATAAAAACTCCCCTGAATAATGAACTTTTTCATGACTTCAGGCTTTATACTATCTTTGTAATCGATAAGATAAAAATCAATATTTATGACATATTTAAAGAAACCGGAATGGCTTCGGACCAAACTCTATAGTGAGTCGAAATTTTCGCATGTAAGTCAGGTTATCAAAGACCATGGTTTGCATACGATTTGCACCAGCGGGCGTTGTCCTAATCAGAGCGAATGCTGGAGCAAAGGTACTGCTACATTAATGATAGCGGGCGATATATGTACCCGTGCTTGTAAATTTTGCAATACAATCACCGGCAGACCGCTTCCTTTAGATGCGGATGAACCACGCAAAGTGGCTGAGTCTATCCGGCTTATGAAACTTCGCCACGCGGTAATTACCTCTGTAGACAGAGATGATCTTAAGGATCATGGTGCCGGACATTGGGCTGAAACAATCAGAATGGTAAAAAAGCTAAATCCTGAAACTACGCTCGAAGTACTTATTCCCGACTTTATTGGCAGGGAGGAGTTAATAGATATGGTGATTAACGAGCAACCGAATATTATTTCGCATAATCTGGAAACCGTTCGGCGATTGACCCCCGAGATACGTACGCGTGCCAAATATGATGTAAGCCTTAAAGTGCTGCAATATATTGCTTCTAAAGGTATTGTGGCCAAAACAGGTATTATGCTTGGTTTGGGCGAAACGGAGGAGGAAGTGCTACAGCTGATGGATGATGCTTTGGCGCATGGGTGCAGTATTATTACCATCGGGCAATATATGCAACCGTCGCGAAACAATGTGGCGGTTACTGAGTATATCCACCCCGACAAATTTGCCGAATATAAGGAGATAGCATTGAAGAAAGGATTCAGGCAGGCTGAGAGCGGGCCGTTTGTGCGCTCATCTTATTGTGCCGAGAAGCATGTTTTATAGTGTATAGAAATCAATTGGGTTGATTTTCTTCAACCCAATTGATTCCATTTTTTTTGTCAATTGGCATCTGTTTTTACAACATAAATCTGACCGGTTTCATACCGAACTACTTTTACCAAAGTACCTTTTTCGATAAATCCATCCTCCGAAAAGGCGTCGTAAACTTTGCCTTCAATCATAACTTTTCCCGATAAGCGCAATACAGTAGAGGCAATACCGGTTTTACCCACTACCTCGCGTACTTCAACAGGAACACCCAAATATCCCGAACTGTTTTCCATGGTGGTTTCCAAAGCCATTTTCCTGAAAATACCTTTAGAACCTATCCGGCTACTCAGGTATATTGTAAGCCCAAAACCCACAGTGAGTCCACCAATAACTGTCAATAATGCTTTGCTTACAGCACTGCCCTGTACCGGTTCAAAATTAAAATCAATATTCCCAAGCAAACTCAGGGTAAGTCCTGCCACAATAAGAATGATACCGGAAATACCCGCCACACCAAAGCCGGGAATTACAAATATCTCCACAGCCAGCAAGATAAGTCCGATTATGAAAATCAGAATCTCCCAATTGGCAGCCAAACCATCCATATACAAAGGTGCAAAATACAAAATTGCAGCCACTATAGCCAGTCCCAAAGGAAAACCAATGCCCGGCGTTTGAAGTTCAAAATATATTCCTCCGATAATAAGCATAATAAGTAAACCCTGAATAACCGAACTCATCAGAAAACCCTTGATGTTGTCCCACGAAGAAGGCTCAAATGTAACGAGCTTATAATCATTTATTTTGAGTTGCTTTACGATTAATTCATCCACATTTTCGGCCATTCCTTCGCAATAATGATATTTGATGGCCTCCTGAGCAGTAAAGGTAAGCGTTTTACCGGAGTCAATAATTCCCGGAATTACGGTGCGGTCGTCTACCATGGCTTCGGCTATCATCGGGTCGCGTTTCCATCGGTAAGTGGTGTCTTTTCCGTTCACAACGGTGTCTTTGCCATGTGCTTCGGCAGTAGCCCGCATAGTGGCGCGCATATACGACTGATATTTGTCAGGCATTTGTTCGCCCGTATTATTAACCACTGTGGCAGCGCCTATGCTCGACCCCGGACGCATGAAAATTTTATCGCACGATATGGCTATCAAAGCACCTGCCGATGCAGCGTTGTTGTCAACAAACACATACACCGGAATCCTGGTGTTCAGAATTTTTGTGCGGATAGAATCGGCATATAAAACCTCACCACCATACGTGTTCATGTGAATCAATATAAAATCTGCATTTTGGTTTGTTGCATCATCAAAACCTTTTTGAATGTATAACCAGGTGGTACTCCCGATTTCTTTCTTCAAATCTATCTTATAAATGGTCTTTTGTGTAGCAAAAATTCCTGAAAATGTAGTTGTAATTGTTACAAAAATTAAAATAATACAAAATTTTCTCATCTGGTTAATAATTTTTCGTTCAAATATATACAAATATAAAAAATATACTCTATATTTGTACTGAAATTAAAAGTAAAATAATTTCAAAGGAGATCTTTATTTTGCATTATTCAGTATAGCCAACTGACAATCAATTACTTGTTTCCATTTCGTTAGTTTTTTTCAAATTACAACTAACCACAGTTAAATCTTCGGAGTTTAGCTGTTAATTATTCACACGTAAAAATTGAAAAGTATGAAAAACGTTCAGATTGAAAACGAATTGGTAGCGTTGCAGAGTAACATGCGTAACTTCGCTTTCTCGCTTACTTTAGACCGCGATGAGGCTGAAGACCTGTTACAAGACACTACACTTAAGGTACTGGATAATCAGGAAAAGTTTACTGATAATGTTAACTTCAAAGGTTGGGTATTGACGATAATGAAGAATATCTTTATTAATAATTATCGTAAAATTGTACGCAATCAAACTGTAGTTGATAAAACTGAAGACTTGCACCACCTGAATTTACCTCAAAACTCTGGCTTCGATAGCCCCGAGGGATCTTTCGCTATTGGCGAGATTAACAATACAATCAATTCTTTTGCAGATGAATACCGGATACCATTCTCGATGCATATTCAGGGTTTCAAATACGAAGAAATTGCTCAGACAATGAATTTGCCTATAGGAACTGTAAAAAGTAGAATATTCTTAGCGCGTAAAAGGTTGCAGGAGCAGCTCAGAGATTATCGCTATTAAAAATTCAGCTATATCTTATTAATTCTTTTAAAATAGAGTTTTCAAAGCCGGAGAATAAGCCCTCCGGCTTTGTTGCTTGTATATATAGGGGCGGTGAGTTGGCTTGTTCAATAATCAGGCTGATAGTGAGCTCAAAGCCAAAAATTCTGTACCTGCTTCTTTTTTTGCATTCGGTTCCTGATTTGAAAATTTTAATACTAAAAGAAGCTGAATAAATTTTTTTATCCGATAAAACTTCTGTAAATTTGCAGGGAAATGTATGATATATAATTACTTCTTGTTATACATTGGCCTGTTTTCTGAAACAAATAAAACCAAATATATGAATACCGCTGTCGTAATGCTTGGTGCTAATGTCAACGGCGAAGAAAACCTTACTCTGGCAAAAGAAAGACTAAGCGAGTTCTTCCAGATAGTTGATGAGAGTGCCATAATTGTAACCAAGCCCATCGGGAAAAAGTATAAGACTGATTTTCATAATCAGGCCATTAAAATACTTTCGGACGATACTGCTAAAGAAACTGCCCGGCATTTTAAACAGATTGAGAATGAACTGGGGCGTTCTTCTGTCACCAATTTGAGGGGCGAAGTGCCAATTGATATCGACCTGATCTTTTGGAACGGCGTACAGAAACGAAGCGATTACGATAAATATCCTTTTGTTCGTAGGTGTGTTGACGAAATTAAAGACAAGCCCGAACTTTTTACCTGATTCCTGACTTTCTTTTCAGGCCATTTTTTATAAAAATTTCACACGCTTTCCTATATCTTATTACAGCAACACCGTTTGTTGTTTCGCATTTTTTAAGTAGCTTTGTGGTTCTCTTTTTTAAAACGAATCTTTTAAAACACAGGATAATCATGAAGCATTTTCCACCATCAGAACTTATAATAAATAGCGATGGAAGCATTTTCCATTTGCATTTGAAACCAAAACAATTAGCTGACAATGTAATACTTGTAGGCGACCCCGGGCGCGTAGCTCTTGTTGGCGCTTATTTCGACTCGCAGGAATGCTCGGTATCGAGCCGCGAATTCAATACCATTACAGGCTTGTATAAAGGCAAACGTATTTCGGTAATATCTACCGGTATTGGTACCGATAATATCGATATTGTGATGAATGAACTGGATGCCCTATCCAATATTGACCTGAAAAACCGTACCGAAAAAACAGAACTACGGAGCTTGAATATAGTACGTATTGGTACTTCGGGAGGTATGCAACCTGAAATTCCACTGGGAAGCTTCCTGATTTCCGAAAAATCTATCGGTTTCGATGGTATGCTTAATTTTTATGCCGGGCGCGATTCGGTTAGTGACCTGAATTTCGAAGCCGAACTCAAAAAACAGCTTGACTGGAACCCGCAGTTGGCCGCTCCCTATGTAGTAGATGCCGACTCGGAACTGGTGCAACGCATTGGACGGGACGATATGCTACGAGGGGTGACTATTTCGGCTAACGGATTTTATGGTCCGCAGGGGCGAGTGCTGCGAATAGATCTGGCTGATATGCAAATCAACGATAAAATAGAAAATTTCAGATACGGCCGATACAAAATTACCAATTACGAAATGGAAGGTTCGGCTATTGCCGGGCTGTCTAAATTAATGGGACATAAGGCTATGACTGTGTGTTGTATTATTGCCAACCGAAGGGTAGAGGCTGCCAACACCGATTATAAACCTTATATTGAGAAACTGGTAACCACGGTACTCGACAGGATTTAAAGAATACATGAGTAGTTTTGATTTTTCTTGTCAGTTAAAACCAAACCATTTACCAGCGATTATTTTATCACCTATCATTCATCATTTAGCCAGCTTATGAACTACAATAATCAGGGATTGTTATCAGAAACAGGGCATCAAACCATTGCTGCCATTTCCACGCCGCCCGGTACGGGAGGGATAGCTGTTATACGAGTTTCGGGCGTAAACGCAATGAGTTTATGTAACGAAATTTTTCGTCCTGCCCGAAAATCGGTTGATTTTATGCAGCAACCAGCTAATACGGTGCTTTTCGGAAGTATTGTTACTGCCGGCAACGAACTGCTTGATGAGGTGGTAGTTACGCTTTTCAGAACGCCGCATTCGTTTACAGGCGAAGATGTTGTAGAAATTTCGTGTCATGGCTCTGTATACATTCAGCAGCGGATATTGCAGTTGCTGGTGGAAAAAGGCTGCGCTCTGGCCAAGCCGGGTGAGTTTACACAACGGGCTTTTCTGAATGGAAAAATGGATCTTTCGCAAGCCGAAGCTGTGGCCGACTTGATTGCATCGGGTTCGGCAGCTGCTCATCGGATGGCTTTAAGTCAGATGCGTGGTGGCTTTTCCGACGAACTGATAAAACTGCGGACTCAATTGCTCGATTTTGTGTCGCTGGTTGAGCTGGAACTCGATTTTTCGGAAGAGGAAGTGGAATTTGCCAACCGGGATCAACTGAAATCTCTGTCAACCGGAATAGAAACACTGATAGCTCGTCTTGCCGACTCCTTCAGAGTGGGTAATGCCCTTAAAAATGGTATTCCTGTGGCTTTGGTTGGCGAAACCAATGTTGGAAAATCCACCTTACTCAATGTGTTGCTGAATGAAGATAAGGCCATTGTTTCGGATATTCACGGCACTACGCGCGATGTGATTGAGGATTTAGTGAATATTGCAGGAATTACGTTCCGGTTTATCGATACAGCCGGTATACGCGATACCCGCGATAAAATTGAAAGCATGGGTATTGAGCGTACTTATCAGAAAATTGAGCAGGCAGCTATTGTACTTTGGATACTGGATTGTACGCAGTTGAGCGAACATATGGAGTGGCTTACCGATAAAATTGAGGAAAAAGCTGTTGGGAAGAAAATAATTCTTGTTTTTAATAAAATAGATAAAATTGGCGAAGATGAACAAGAGGTGCTGAATCAATTGTTCAGTCAGTTCGACGGCGAACGAATTTATATCTCGGCCAAGCAACGCCTGCATACCGACGAGCTACAGCAAGCATTGGTACGGGCTGCTCAAATACCCGATATACATCCCGGCGATGTAGTGGTGAGTAACATCCGCCATTACGAATCGCTAAAAAAGGCGCTCACGGCTATCCAACGTGTTAATGAAGGACTTGAATCAGGAATATCAGGTGATTTTCTCAGTCAGGACATACGCGAGTGTATGCACTTTTTGGGCGAAATTACAGGTCAGATTTCTAACGACGAAATTCTCGGAAATATTTTTGGAAAGTTTTGTATCGGAAAATAAGAAAATATATTCAAAGCAAACGTGTAGCAGTGCGTGACAAGCTTGCTGATAATAGCCGCATTTAAATGGAAATGAGTTTTTATGCTGAACCAAAAATGAAGTTGAGAAGAGATATTTAAAAATGTTTCTGATATTTTTTATTTGTTGTGTTATTTTTTCTATCTTTGTGGCAATATATAACAATTGGATGTTTATACTTAATTCGGACATTGTGCTGTAAACAATCTGTACTTTTTGTGCCGATTGTATCTTTGTTTGTTCTCGGATAATCCTTTCCGGGAGCGGTTTTCTATTGAATAAATTTAAATTTTTTAATCTGCATACAATGATGGAAAGCATTGTAATGCTTTTTGCTGTATGCCCAAAAATAAAGAAAATGAACGAAGAAAAGCAGACAATTCACGAATTTGACGTGAGTATTATTTATAACTATTTTGCAAGTGCTGAACGACAGGGACCGGGAAGTCCGGAAATGACGCTTAAAGCATTGAGTTTTATTGACGGACTTACTGAAAAGTCTAAAGTGGCCGATGTTGGTTGCGGTACGGGTGGTCAAACCATGGTATTGGCGCACAACTTACTGTGCGAAATTATTGGTATTGAATTATGGCCTGATTTTGTGAGCCGATTCAACATAAGTGCTCAAGACAATAACATTCAGAACAGAGTGAAAGGCCTTGTTGGTAATATGGAGAATCTTCCGTTTCAAGAGGAGGAATTAGACCTGATTTGGTCGGAAGGCGCTATTTACAACATTGGATTTAAACGCGGACTGGAGGAATGGCGAAAATTCCTGAAACAGGGTGGCTATGTTGCGGTAACAGAAAATACATGGTTTACCGAAGACAGACCTGCCGAAATTCAGGAGTTTTGGGAAAAAGCCTATCCTGAGATAGATACAATCCCGAACAAGCTTGCTCAAATGCAAAATGCGGGTTATCTACCAGTTGCAGCTTTCGTTTTACCCGAAAGTTGCTGGACAAGCTATTATTCTGTTATGCAGGCCTCTCAGGAATCTTTTCTCTCAAAATATTCGGGCAACAAAACGGCAGAAGAATTTATTGGCTATCAGCGGCACGAGGCAGAGCTATACTACAAATATAAAGCACATTATGGCTATGTGTTTTATATCGGAAAAAAGATTTAGGTAGCTATATAAGCCGTAAAAATCTGCGGTTTGATTAAAAACTGAGTTTGAAAATTCCTTTCGTGTGTGAGTTGTTTGCACACGAAAGGTTATTTTTAATGATTTTGCAAAAAATCCTCCACACAAAAAAAAGCCGGTTCAAAAACCCTGAATAAAAGTAAAATAACGGAACCAGACAAAGAATATAAGAGTTTATGATGATAAGGAGTAAGGTATTTTATGCCTATACTTCCATCAAATTTGCATGTTCGTTGGTTCAAAAACAGGGTTGGGTGTTTTTTTTGTTAGTCCAAACATATCTTTCCTCTTTAAGCATTTAAGCTGTATCTTTGTAACATGATAAATGTTGTAAAGTTACTATCCCGTAATCCGGTTTTGCAGATTGCTCTCCCGGCTATTATTTCCAATATTACGGTGCCGTTGTTGGGGTTGGTTGATGTGGCCATTGTCGGACATATGGGCTCTGCTGTATATATCGGTGCTATTGCTGTGGGTGGATTGTTGTTTAATATTATTTACTGGATTTTTGGATTTCTGCGTATGGGTACCAGCGGCATGACATCGCAGGCCTTTGGTAGTCGTAATCTGGATGAAACTGCACAGTTGCTTGTTCGCTCGGTTGCTACAGGCTTGCTTATAGGTGCAGCTCTTATTGTATTGCAATATCCGTTGCTCAAACTGGCTTTTGCTGTTCTGCATCCTGAACCGGAAGTTGTACAAATGGCTTCACTTTATTTCAGAATACTGATTTGGGGAGCTCCGGCAGTTCTTGGCTTGTATGCTTTTGCGGGATGGTATATCGGGATGCAAAATACGCGCATACCTATGCTGATAGCCATTGTGCAGAATGTGGTGAACATTGCGGTAAGTCTTTGTCTGGTTTATGGCTTAGGTATGCAGGTAGAAGGTGTGGCTATAGGTACACTGGTGGCACAATATGCCGGACTTTTGCTTTCAGTTCTTTTTTGGAACAGGTATTTCAAGCCGTTAAGGCAACGTATCAAGCTGACCGGTTTGTGGGATCGAAAAGTGATGCTGCGTTTTTTTGCAGTTAATCGCGATATTTTTCTGCGTACACTTTGTTTGGTGGCTGTAACCCTGTTTTTTACATCGGCAAGTGCTTCGCAAGGTGCTGTTATACTGGCAGTAAATACGCTGCTGATGCAATTATTTACTTTGTTTTCGTATTTTATGGATGGATTTGCCTACGCAGGTGAGGCTCTGGTGGGTAAGTATGTAGGAGCACGTAATAGCTTTGGGATAAGACATACCGTAAATCAATTGTTTCGTTGGGGTGTAGGTATTTCGTTGGTATTTGCCCTGCTGTATGCTGCCGGCGAAGACGTTTTTTTTAATACACTTACCAATGATGCGGCTGTAATTCACGAGGCTGGCTTATATTCATTTTGGGCAATGGCTATCCCGTTAGCCGGTTTTGCAGCTTTTTTATGGGATGGCATATACATTGGCGCTACTGCCACACGCTATATGTTGAGTTCAATGATGCTGGCAATGCTATCTTTTTTTGCGGTTTATTTTATCTTGCGTAATTCTTTAGGCAACCATGCGCTTTGGTTTGCTTTTATTGTATATTTATCAATACGGGGTTTTATACAATCAGTACTGGCCGGCAAAGCTATTATATCCATAAAATAGTTTTCAGGCAATTATTTTAAGTTTTTATCACCGAATCATTATTTAATCTGTTTTTTCTTTTATCTTTGTGTAAGAATATACAATTTATTTTATGTCTGAAATTAAACGTTTACACGTTGTGGATGCCCTCAGAGGATTTGCTATCGTGTCTATCATGTTACTTCATAATATCGAACATTTCGATTTTTATTATTCTCCTCAGGGCTTGCCAGCCTGGATGACTTTGCTTGATAAACATATATGGGATACCCTGTTTTTTCTTTTTGGAGGAAAATCATATGCAATTTTTTCTCTGCTTTTTGGCTTGACATTTTTTATTCAAAATGATAATCAGAGCCGTAAGGGTAAGGATTTTAGACCGCGTTTTGCCTGGAGGCTTATTCTGCTATTGTTATTTGGTGTTTTAAACTCCGCTTTTTATCAGGGAGATATTCTGAGTATTTATGCAATTCTGGGTTTTGCGCTTATTCCGGTTGCCCGTCTGGCTACGCCCTGGGTACTCGTTATAGCCATCGTATTGTTAGTACAGCCTTTCGAGTGGTACAGGGTGGCCGAAGGTGTTTTGCATCCGGCTGCAACTATTCCCGATCCTGCTTCGTGGGCTTATTTTGGTAAAGCGTCGGAATATATTCCTGCAGATTCTTTGTGGAATACAATCGTTGGAAATCTCACCAATGGAAAAACGGCTGTTTTACTTTGGACATGGGAAGTAGGACGTGTGTTTCAAACTATTTCTCTTTTTATGTTAGGGATGCTGGCGGGACGGAAAGCTCTGTTTGACGATACCAATGTAAGCCGGAAATTTTGGGTAAATGCCTTGGTAATAGCCGTGATTTTGTTTATTCCGCTCAATATTTGTAAAGGACATATAGCTGAATGGGTTAGAAATGCTGCGGTCGAAAAGCCATTGCTTACCATCGTTAACTCATGGTCCAATATGGCTTTTATGGTTATTCTGGTTTCAGGATTTATACTCCTGTACCGTACCAAAGTTTTCAATACCACGCTCAATGTGTTTTCGTCGATCGGGCGTATGAGTTTATCCAATTATATAATTCAATCCATCTTAGGTTCATTTATTTACTATGGTTTCGGACTGGCAATGTATCAATATACCGGTGCAACCTATAGTTTACTCATAGGGCTGTTTTTGGCTATACTTCAGGGTGTGTTCAGTACGTGGTGGATGCGGAAACACAAACAGGGACCACTCGAAACAATTTGGCATAAATTAACATGGATTTAGTTCCGTATATGAGTTTGTGAAAATTACTCTTTAGTTCTTTTTTGATACATAGAAAGTCAGCTTTTATAAAAAGTTGACTTTTTTTATTTCAATAAGCAAAAGGTCGTGAACTTTTTACATTCTTTACCGTTAAGAATGTAGTAAATAATCGATATAAGAATAAGGATATTGATTTTTTATTATATTTGTGTATGATATTATTACAAATTGAATAAAATTACAGAAAACATGGTTTTTGATAAGGAAATGATTGAACAGGTGTATGCAGCCCTGCCCCAAAAGATCGAAAAAGCAAAAAGTAATCTGCAACGGCCATTAACTCTGACCGAAAAAATTCTTTATGCTCATCTGGATAAAGATGAGGTATTAAAAAGCTTTGAACGTGGTGTTGATTATGTAAATTTTAATCCGGACAGAGTAGCTATGCAGGATGCTACGGCGCAGATGGCTTTGTTGCAGTTGATGAACTCCGGTCGTCAGAAAGTGGCTGTACCATCTACCGTACATTGCGATCACCTTATTCAGGCTTATGTTGAAGCTAAAACCGACCTTGCCACTGCCAACGAAACCAACCGCGAAGTGTACGATTTCCTCAGTGCGGTATCTAATAAATTTGGTATCGGCTTCTGGAAACCGGGCGCCGGAATTATCCATCAGGTAGTACTCGAAAATTACGCGTTCCCCGGCGGAATGATGGTAGGTACCGACTCGCATACGGTGAATGCAGGCGGACTTGGCATGATAGCCATTGGGGTAGGAGGGGCCGATGCTGTGGATGTAATGGCCGGCATGCCCTGGGAGTTGAAAATGCCAAAACTTATCGGGGTGAAGCTTACCGGAAAGCTTTCGGGCTGGGCATCGCCTAAGGATGTGATTTTGAAATTGGCTGGAATACTGACTGTTAAAGGAGGTACTAATGCTGTTATAGAATATTTCGGTGAGGGTACTGAATCGCTCTCAGCTACCGGAAAAGGAACCATTTGTAATATGGGAGCCGAAGTAGGCGCCACCACTTCTGTGTTCCCGTTCGATGCTAAATCTGCTGCTTATCTCGAAGCTACCGGGCGTGCCGAAGTGGCTGCTATTGCACTCAAAAACAAAGCTTATTTACAACCCGACCCAGAGGTAGTTGCTAATCCCGAAAAATATTATGACCGACTGATAGAAATTAATCTGAGCGAACTGGAACCTTATGTTAACGGACCCTTTACGCCCGATTTGGCTTATCCAATATCTGAATTTGGAAAAATTGTAAAGGAAAAAGGTTACCCTCAGAAAATGGAAGTTGGACTGATAGGTTCGTGTACCAACTCATCGTACGAAGACTTAACACGTGCTGTTTCTGTTGTGAAAAAAGCCAAGGAAGATGGTTTGAAAGTGAAGGCTCAGTTCATCATTAATCCCGGCTCGGAGCAGGTACGTTACACTGCTGACCGCGATGGAATTTTAGGAGAGTTTGAATCGGTAGGTGGTGTGGTTATGGCTAATGCCTGCGGACCTTGTATCGGTCAGTGGAAACGCGAGATTGACGTGCCCGAACGTCCGAACTCGATTGTCACTTCGTTCAACCGAAACTTCGCAAAACGTGCTGATGGCAACCCTAATACGCATATCTTTATCGGGTCGCCCGAAGTAGTGGCTGCTCTTACCATTGCAGGCGATTTAGCGTTTAATCCGCTTACTGATACCTTGGTAAACGAGAAAGGTGAAAATGTAAAACTGTCTGAACCTAAGGGTTTTGAACTTCCTGTGAACGGATATGCAGTAGAGGATCCAGGCTATATAGCGCCTGTGGCCGATGGAAGTAAAGTAGTGGTGAAAATCAATCCTGATTCAAAACGTCTTCAGATACTTGAGCCATTTAAACCGTGGGATGGTAAAGATCTTACCGAACAACCACTGTTAATTAAAGTAAAGGGTAAATGTACTACCGACCATATCTCAATGGCTGGTCCGTGGTTGCGTTTCCGTGGTCATTTGGACAATATCTCTGATAATATGCTGATTGGCGCTGTAAATGCTTTTAATGATAAAACTAATTCAGTACTTGACCCTGAAACCGGGCAATACATAGCTGTACCGGAATTGGCTCGTAAGTTTAAGAGTCAGGGCATTGGGTCGGTAGTGATAGCTGAAGAAAACTATGGTGAGGGTTCAAGTCGCGAACATGCTGCCATGGAGCCGCGACACCTGAATGTGAAAGCTATTCTGGTAAAATCTTTCGCCCGTATCCACGAAACCAACCTCAAAAAACAAGGTATGCTGGCGCTTACTTTTGTGGATAAGAATGATTATGATAAAGTGCGTGAAGGTGATAAAATAAGTGTTCTCGGGCTTTCTGCTTTTGCTCCGGGAAAAAATCTGACGATTGTTCTGAAACATTCCGATGGTACCACTGAACAATTTGAAGCTCAACACACTTATAATAATGCACAAATTGAATGGTTTAAGTCCGGCAGTGCATTAAATGGGTTAGTATAAATAAAACGTGTAACTGAGAAAGTTTTTTCTTCAGTATAAAAAGAAACTGATTTTACAGTTTACAATATCAAAAAAACCGTAGTGAAACAAATAACACAAAACTAATATTTTATGGCAAATGAAAAAGAATTTCTGATTTATAAGCTATCGGAAACGATTAAGTCAACAAGTCGTATCGACAAAGAATTATTCACTCAGTACAATGTAAAACGTGGTTTACGCAACGAGGATCATTCGGGGGTGGTTGCAGGTTTAACAAAAGTAGGCGACGTTGT
>JAFNAV010000079.1 GCA_017860345.1 Bacteroidota bacterium
CATGAAACGAGCATGAATACGAGTATTCACCAAAGACAGTGAAAATTTGACATGCGAGTTCCATACGACCTTTAAAAAAACAATTATTTACGTATGAAACAAATCATCTTATTATGTATAGCAGGCTTTTTGGCTACAGGGGAGGTTAACGCTCAAAAGCAAATAACCGACAGTGTGCGATTAGACGAAGTGCTGGTTACCGGCTCTAAGACGGCTGCTCCGGTCAGCTCCATTCCTGTTTCGGTTTCGCAGGTCAACCGAACTGAAATTGAAA
Source organism: Bacteroidota bacterium (assembly GCA_017860345.1). GTDB lineage: Bacteria > Bacteroidota > Bacteroidia > Bacteroidales > Paludibacteraceae > Paludibacter. Next base: position 275 of record JAFNAV010000079.1, read on the forward strand.
ACAGCGGACAAATCAATGTACTTACTGCTTTAAGCGCCTATATGCCGGGCATTTTTGTAACCGAAAGGAATATCCTGGGCTTTGGCGTAAGTACGGGTGGCTCGGGAGCCATCAGCATACGCGGCATCAGCAGCCAGCCCAATACCAGCGTGTTGGTACTTATCGACGGACATCCGCAATATCAGGGTCTGTTCGGACATCCGCTGTCCGATGCTTATGTAGCCTCGGATGTAGAAAAGGCTGAAGTCATCCGCGGCCCGGCCTCCATCCTTTACGGCTCCAATGCCATGGCCGGAGTTATCAACCTGATAACGCGCAACCAACGTTCGGAGGGATTAAACCTCACAGCCGGAGCTTCGTACGGCTCGTACAATACCCAAAAGTATTTTGCTACGGCCGGTTATAAAAAAGAGAAGTGGAGCATGTTTGTCTCCGGCAATCACGACCGCACCGACGGTACCCGTGCCAATACCGACTTTCGCATCACCGACGGCTATCTGAAAACGTCCTACGAAATTAATAAAAACCTGAGTCTGACAGCCGATTTTAATCAGGCTTCCTACAATGCTAACGACAATGGCTCCGTGTATACCGACCCCGCACCGTTCAATATTGATATTTTGAGAGCTAAGGCCGCCCTCTCGTTCGACAACCGGTTTGCCAATGCCGACGGCTCTGTGAAAATCTATCACAATTACGGCAAACATATTTTATCGGATGGCTTTCGGTCCACCGACCACAACAACGGACTGATGATGTACGAAACATTTCGCTGGGACAAAGGCACATCGCTCACTGCCGGGCTCGACCTGAAACAGTATGGGGGTACAGCCAACCGCGGACTTAATGCCGACACCCTGCTCGGAATTACCGAAGCTGCGCTGTACGTGTATGCCAGCCAACGCTTAGCCGGAGTGCTTAGCCTGAATGCCGGTTTCAGAGCCGAGTTTCATTCTCTGTACGGATTTGAGCCTGTACCTATGGGCGGACTCACCTATAGCCCGAGCGCCAATACGGTGTTTAAAACCTCGGTATCCAAGGGATTCAGAAACCCAACAGTGATGGAACTTTACCTGTATGCACCCAATCCCGAGTTGAAACCCGAACGAATGGTAAACTATGAGCTTAGCTGGCTGCAAACCCTGGCTGATAGTAAGCTGCAGTTTGAGTTAACCGCCTTTTATGCACGTGGCAATAACCTGATTCAGGTGGCTGGTAGTGGCCCTACAGCTCAAAGGCAAAATACAGGTAGTTTCAGAAACAAAGGGATAGAGTTTTCGGGCAAATACCGCCTGCTGCCTAACCTGATGATATACGGTAACTACAGCTATACCGGTTTTGAGAAAAAAGTGCTGGCCGCTCCTGAGCAACTGGCCAACCTGAGCGTAAACTATCGTTATAAAATATGGAACTTCAATGCCGGCCTGCAACATGTGGAGAAACTATACACCCGAATTACACCGACTCCGGTCACCGAAACTTACACCTTACTCAATGCCCGGGCATCAGCCCAATTATCGCGTACGGTAAATATATATCTGTCGGGCAATAATTTGCTAAACAAGCATTACGAGATTAATTACGGCTACCCGATGCCGGGGATAAACTGGAATACGGGCGTAAAAATAAATTATTGATAATGCCACCGGGCAGAAATAAAAAAGAGCGACCATGCATCACGCACGGTCGCTCCATTATAGAAATCTATATATAAAAAACGCAAAATTTATGAGAGATATAATGTCTTATTAATTTTTGATATCTATGTTTATTCCCTACGGGGAAATAATTATTGTATAAACAAAATTGCTAAGTATATGACAGAAAATAAGACCAACAGCTCTGTTTACTTAATAATTAGTTCATAAGGCAAGCGAGCCTGAATTCCATTGAGTTTTTCAACCCTTTTCATCTGGCGGAACAATTCGTAATGCTCACCCAACTGGGCTTTTACCAGCGAAGTTTTCACATCGCCACCAAAGCTCTTCATCAGTTTAGTCATAAAGTCTTCCTTTTCAGGAAATTCTTTAATTTGATATTCTTTAATCCGTCCTTTTTCGGCAGCCAGTTTGATAGCCTCGTTTATACCACCCAGTTTATCAACCAACCCGAGTTTCAGCGCGGCTTCACCGGTCCATACTCTACCTTCGGCTATGGCCTTAATTTCGTCAATCGATTTCTTACGACCGTCGGCACAACGTTTTACAAACAGCTCGTAACCACGGTTTACATAAGCCTGCATCAGCTCGCTTTCTTCGGGGCGGAAAGCACGGTTAATCGACGGCAGATCGCTCAGTTTATTAGTTTTAACGCCATCGTAAGTAAATCCAAGTTTATTATTCAGTCCTTCAATGTTAGGTATAAGTCCGAATATTCCTATCGAGCCTGTAATTGTATTAGGCTGAGCCACAATTTTATCGGCAATACATGAGATATAATATCCGCCCGAGGCAGCATAATCGCCCATCGAAACAATCAGGGGTTTTTTAGCTTTCAGGTTAGACAGGGCACGCCATATCTGCTCCGAGCCATAGGCGCTACCTCCCGGCGAACTTACGCGCAAAACCACCGCTTTCACCGATTCGTCCTTAGCCGCTTTATCGATATTTTCCACCAGCGTTTCCGACACAATACCTTCGCCATCGCCATCATCAATACCACCCACGGCATAAATCACAGCCAGTTTATTCTTTTCATATTTTTTATTGTCGGGTGCATTCAGCAAATCAGCATGTTTTACTATTTTATAATCTTTTGCATACGATTTCAGGATACTATCTACCTGATCTACATACACAAGCGAGTCAACCAGATGATATTTTACCGATTTGGCAGTAGGCTGAAACATCATCATTTCATCCGCGTAAGCATTCAGCGAGTCAACCGGCACTTTACGCGAAAACGAAATCTGATGCAGCATATTGCTCCACAACGATTTGGCATAAGCTGTAACCTGTTCGCGGTTGGCATCACTCATTTTAGTATTTATATAAGGCTCCACAGCCGATTTGTACGTACCTACTTTTACCACCTGCATTTGGATACCCAGCTTATCGAGGGTATTTTTAAGGAAAAGCACCTCAGCCGAAAGTCCTTTCAGCTCCAGCATACCTTCAGGGTTTAGCAGCACCTTATCGGCCACCGAAGCCAGAAAATAATCTTTCTGTAAATAATTATCGGCATACGCCACAATAAATTTTCCACCTTTCTTGAAGTCAATCAAGGCATCACGTATTTCTTTCATAGAAGCAAAGCCCCCCATGAGCTCGCCACCTTTCAGATAAATACCGGCAATGTTCGGATCGTTTTTGGCTTTTTCGATATTAGCCAGAATGTCGTCGAGCCCAAGAACCTGTTGAGCAGGCTGTCCAAACACTTCGGCCAACGCAGCCGAGAAAGAATCGTCCTCCGAACGGTCAACCAGAGAACCTCTCAAGTCAAGTTGATACACAGAGTTAGGCTTAATTTCGGTAACTTTTTCGCTCGATCCGGCTATAGCTCCTACTACTCCGAAAAAGATAAGCATACCTAATAACGAAGCCAGAATAACACCGACAATAGTTGCAAGGGTGAATTTTAAAAACTGCTTCATAATCTTTTTACTTTTTAATTAAATTAGAGATATTAGTTCAAATAATGATGCAAAGAAATATAATTATTTTTGAATAACAAAATAATTTTATCGTTTTTCGATAAATTATTGCAAAAAAAGTACATTTTCACCCCAAAAAGCAGCTCAACACCATGAATCCGGTAATTAAAAAAACACAAAAATACAATATGCCTATCAGCCGATAAATGAGTTTACCACCTGCTTCAGGGTCGTTTTATCAGCTCCACCGGCTTTTCGCCATACAATTTGGCCGTTCTTATAAATCACAAAAGTAGGCACTGCCTGAATATTCAGTTGCGAAGCCAGAGCCTGATTTTTATCCACATCAATTTTAAGAACTCTTATTTTGCCTTGCATTTCTTTGCCTATAGCTTCTACTACAGGACTCATGGCCTTGCACGGGCCGCACCAGGTTGCAAAAAAATCTACCAATACGGGTTTATCTCCATGAATAATTTGCTGAAATGTTTCCATAATTTTTAATATTTACCAATAAGTACATGACAAAAAGAATAGAAACGCGGATATAGCAGATTTAGCTGATATACACTGATTTATTGCAGTAATAAAACGGATTTTAATTCTGATCTATTTACTACGTAAATGGCGGATTAGTATTCGCAGCTGAAAATCAGCTGACTTCACTTGTGAAGTCCAAATCTGTAATGTAATCCGTATCAGGAAATCTTTTGAGTTTACAGCGAAAATCTGTTTTATCCGCTATATCCGCGTTTCTATTCACATGAATCACTATTCACGTCAATTAATTATAGGCAAAATAGAATTATTGTCATGTACTATAACTTTTTTTGAAAAAAAAGCCGGAATGCGTTGTAGCCGCGCATTCCGGTACTTTTCTACTAAACTAACACAAAAAATTAATTAATCTCAATCATACGTGCAGGTTTGGGCTTAGCTTCTTCTTTTTTAGGAATCGAAACTGTAAGAATGCCCTTGTCGTAAGCAGCTTCAATCTTTTCGCCGTCGGCTATCTGAGGTAGCGTAAACGAACGTGTAAACGACTGATAACTGAATTCACGTTTGGTGAATTGTTCTCCCTCTTTGGTTTCGCTTTCCAATTTCTTTTCCGAAGAAATAGTCAGCACATTGTGGTTCAATTCAATTTTAAAATCCGTTTTTTCAAAACCCGGAGCCGCTACTTCAACGGTAAACGCATCAGCATTTTCTTTGATATTCACCGATGGTAAAGTGGTATTGGTGTTTGAAAAATTGCGGTTTGTCCAGTCGAACAATTCTCCATCGAAAAAGCGATCTAACAACGCCGGAACCTGATTTGAATTTCTAACTAATAACATAATTTTATCCTCCTATTATTTTAGATTATACATTTTGTTTGTTTTGTACTTGTTCTTTCAAAATAAATACCAAAGCTCTTTTGCGGCCATAATGTCACTATTTTAAATTATACACATGACATTATTTCAGGTATTTATTTTGTCTTATTACAGAAGAAATGCTTAAACACCTATTAATAAAACAAATAACGCGGCGAGAGAAGAATACTGAAAATGAAATTATGTCATCAAAAAAACAGCCACAACATAAAAAAGACAAAAAAACGCCAATTATCAAGTTTTAAGATTGTTGATATATACAATAATTGATTAAATTTGCCACAGTTATTCAATAGTCTGTAAAAATATGAAACGAGCAATTCTCCCGATTCTGCTTGCCTTGCTGTGTCTGGCTCCCATTCAGCACACTTACGCTGTAAAGGCATACCCGCACCCCATATCTGTCATTCAACCCGATGGTACATCGCTCACCATCCGCTTGTATGGCGATGAGTACCGAAAAAAGAGGACTACCGAAGACGGATACCAAATAGAGCAAAACGAAAAAGGGTTTTATGTTTATCTTGAAACAGAAGCCAGCGGGAGATTAAAACAATCGGCCATAGTAGCGCGCAATGCCGACCGGCGTAGTTCGGACGACAGACGTTTCCTGAAATCGGCCGCACGTATCGACACTGAAGCCGCCATCAGTGTTGATCAGACTGCTATTCAGAAAGTAAAAGCGCTGACAGCCGCAGGCAATAAAACTCAGGCGGTGAAAAAAGCGTTCCCCACAACCGGAAATTCAAGATCGCTGGTTATCCTCGTAAATTTTTCCGACACGGCATTCCTTGTTCCAACACCACAAACAGCATTTACCAACATGCTCAACCTATCCGGCTACAGCGAAAATGGAGGAACTGGCTCGGCACGCGATTATTTTATGGCAAGCTCCTATGGGGCTTTCAGTCCGCAATTCGACGTAGTAGGCCCGTATAACATACCCGGCACCATGGCCTCTTACGGAGCTAACGACGCATATGGCAACGATATAAACCCGGCAGCCATGATAGTGGATGCCTGCGCTGCGGCCAATGCCGATGTGGATTTCAGTATATACGACACGGATAATGACGGTGTGATTGATAACGTATTTGTATACTACGCCGGCTACAACGAAGCAGAAGGCGCAGCACCCAACACCATATGGCCTCACAGGAGCATAGTTTATACCAGCGAGGAAAATGCACAGTACTACTCGTACAACGGCACCGTAGCCTCGGTTACTTTTGATGGCAAACGCCTGTACGACTATGCCTGCACCTCGGAGCTCCGACTAAACTCCGGAACATCTATGTGTGGAATCGGTACTTTTTGCCATGAGTTTGGACACGTACTTGGCTTGCCCGATTATTATAACACCGCCAACGGATCAAGCACTTTACAATACTGGACGATAATGGACAGTGGCAACTACAACAATCTGGGAAGAACACCGCCGGTATACTCGGCCTACGACCGCTTTTTTCTGAACTGGCTCACACCGCAGGAAATAAGCACCCCATCCAATCTGGCTGTGCTACCATTATCGCAAACCATGGTGGCTCCGGCAAATACCCTGAAACAATCGTATCTGCTTTCGGCCACTACCCACAATCTGGTTGGGAATAATCCTGACCCCAAAGAATTTTTTGTGATGGAATACCGCACGAAAACGGGCTGGGATACTTATCTTCCTGCCGAGGGTTTGCTGTTCTGGCATATCGATTACGACCAAACAGCTTGGGACAATAACACCCCAAACAACATTACCGGAAACTACCAGACCACAGACAGTCACATGCGCGTATATCTGCAACCACTTTCAGGCTCTACCACCACTCCGGGTACGGCCTTTACTTCAGGGTCGTTTACCCCCGCTACGTGGGCAGGAACAAATATCAACAGAGCTATAACCGAAATAACCAAGACCAACGACTCGATAAGCTTTAAGTTGATGGGCGGCTTCACACCCGAAATTTTCACCACCGGGAACATCTCCGGTTTTTCCACCACTTTAGGCACGCCTACCGGAGCGCAAACCCTGAGCATCAGCTCTGTATATCTGACTGAAACTGTAAATATAACTCTGAAAAACACAGAAAATTTCGACATTAAGCTATCCGGAGAAACCACCTGGGCAAAATCCGTAACCTTAACGCCCACAAATGGCGTAATAAATGCTTCGTTAGACATTCGATACAATCCGGCAGACATCAATTACCACGCCACCCAACTCCTCGTTGCAAGCGCAGGAGCAGCAACAAGCATCACCAATCTGGCCGGTATATGTACTGCTGGCGGCACTTCGGATTCGCCCGTTATTTATGTAGGAAAAATTGATGGCGAACTGAATTTTGCCACTACCGGTGTTGGCGCCGAACGAAGCAAGACCCTGAATATAAAAACAACTGATATTACAAGCGACCTTACGCTCACCATTTCAGGACCCGATGCAGGAATGTTTACCTCGTCGGCTACCGGCATAGCCATGAACGTCGCCAACGATGCCGCAGGCACCATCATCACACTAACATACAAGCCATTAGCCACCGGAACTCACAGTGCCACACTCACTATTTCGGGAGGAGGTATCGAGCCGGCCAAGGTAGTAACCCTTAGCGGAAAGGCGCAGTAAAAACCGAACGCTGAAATTTTTCAGGAGAATAAAATAATTGAACGCTAAGCTGTAATGGACTAAAAAACCATTTCAGCTTAGCGTTCAATATAAAAATAAGGTCTAAGTACATGACAAAAAAAAGAATAGAAACGCGGATATAGCGGATTTAGCTGATATACAATGATTTATTGTAATCATAAAACGGATTTTAATTCTGATTTATTTACTACGTAAATAGCGGATTAGTGCTCGCTGCTGAAAATCAGCTGACTTCACTTGTGAAGTCTAAAATCTGTCATGTAATCCGTATCAGGAAAACTTTTGAGTTTACAGCGAAAATCTGTTTTATCCGCTATATCCGCGTTTC
>JAFNAV010000055.1 GCA_017860345.1 Bacteroidota bacterium
CAGATACAGTGGTAGAATAAGTGGTATAGGTAGTGGCTGTTACTTTTTTTATTTCTATTTTACTACTTGCCAGCGTAAAAGAGTGCGTATTAATGGCGGCAGTGAGATTTACGGCGGTGAGCGAACTTAGGATTATTAATTGCCCATCGGCATACGAAGGACTAATATCAATAGGAATTACACAAACTCCTAAATAAGTGTAGGCAGCAGATCTATCCGGATATTCTGTGCCGGCTACCCAATAGTTTGCTTTGTATACACCGCTATTGAAGCGCACTAAATCGCCGGTATTATAATTTGGTGTAGATGAGTTCCAGTCGTTTACCTTGGCACAGGCAGTATAAGCCAAACCGGGGTTGTTGATTATTAATTGTTCGTTACAAGTTCCTAATGATGTCCATTCTCCTCCTTTTCCGGGTTCAGCTCCTGTAGACCATTGTGTGCTTTTGTAAATAATTCCATTGTGTTCTACCACCGATAAATTAGAATATTGGACTGATGCATACCATGTAGGAATACCGCAAGTGCTACCAACCTGACAAAAAATCTTTACATTAACAAATAAACAGAAGAGCGTAAATACAAATAATCCCTTTTTCATATTAATTTTTTTAGAATTACTAACTATTGGCCAAATTCGTATCTTTTAAGATCCAATATCTTCTCTAAGATATTTTCATAAACCAGACTTATTGATTTTTTTTGCGAGTTATATTACATTGGGAGAACTGTTATTTTCTTGCAATAACAATTAAAATATATCGACTATTGATTTATCATAAGTTTTTGAACTAAATACAAATTTGACTTCACAAATTTAATAAGTTGAAAAATCAAATAAAAGAAAAGTCAGGGTACATTTAGGGTACATAATTTGAAATTTCAGGGTACATTTAGGGTACATTCAATCAAAATACTTAAATATTAACCATAAAATCAAAATAATTGAGCAGAAGCAGAATGGTATTTGTAATGTGAAAAATGTAAATACGGCGCATATGTTTTTTTAACCTTATATGTAATTGAATATTTATTTCCACATTAACTGTGTTGTATCTGAATTATAAATTTTGGATTTCAGACTTTGATAAATGTATGTATTTTGAAGCTTTGCTTACATGCATATATTTTAGGTTTAATTTTTGTAGTATGAAAAAATAACACACCGTCTAAATCACGTATGAATAATCTAAGTTTAAGGTCGGTAGAAGACTCCGATGTAGCACAGTTAGAAATATGGTTGAGCAATGAGCACGTTTTGAAATGGTATCATGATGCAGATGAATGGCTTAACGAAATCAAACAACGGCACGGAGCTTTCAACTTTTTGAATCATTTTATTGTTTTAAACAACAATAAGCCGATTGGCTTTTGTCAGTTCTACGACTGTAATGATGCTCAGGAAGACTGGTATACAGTCAGTTCTCCGGGTAAGGTTTTTAGCATCGATTATTTGATTGGTGAGGAACCATTGCTGGGGCGGGGATATGGAAAAGAAATTGTGAAACTACTGGTAAGCAAAATACAGGAACTATCATACAACGCTGAGATTATTGTTCAACCTGAAACCGATAATAAAGCATCGTTCGGAGTTCTTGCTGCTAACCAATTTGTTTTTGATAACGATAAAGGATATTTTATCCTGAAGAATAAAGAATAAATAATATTACGCGATGAAGATAGCACATATAGCCATCTGGACAAAAGATTTAGAGGCTATGAAAGATTTCTATACACGGTATTTTGAAGGAAAAAGTAACGTGAAGTATGTGAATAACTCAACGTTATTTGAATCGTATTTCATTAGCTTTGATGATGGCGCTACCCTGGAACTTATGCAGAAACAATCTGTCACCAAACCGGCTGACACTGAAGAGCAACTGGGATTAACACACATGGCTTTCAGGTTGGGGTCAGTAGAAGCGGTACTTTCTCTTACAGAGACACTTCGATCCGATGGTTATGTTGTAGCCGGCGAGCCCCGCACAACCGGAGATGGGTATTTTGAAAGCGTGATACTTGATGTAGAAGGAAACAAAATAGAACTTTTGGCTTGATTTTTTTTAATTATTTTATAATGATTGGTACAAAAAAGATGAAATTGACTAACCTGCTTTTTATGTTATTAATTGTATTGGGAGGATGCAATAAAGATAACGAACCCCAACCAACTACCGATGATGCGATGTATTTTCCATCAAACACGGATGCTACCTGGGAAACAAAATCTGTGGCTGATATGGGCTGGAACGTAAGTGCCGTACAGGCGCTAAAGGATTTTCTGGTGCAGAAACACTCAAAATCATTTATGATTCTTGTTAACGGCAGAATTGTAATGGAAGAGTATTTTAACGAGCATACCCAAAGCGCTACATGGCCATGGAATAGCGCCGGGAAAACGCTGGTGTCGGCCACTACCGGAATAGCACAGCACGAAGGGCTAATCAATATCAATAATAAAGTATCGCAGTACTTAGGTACCGGCTGGACAAGCGAGCCCATAGAAAAAGAAAATCTAATAACACCCAGGCACTTGCTAACCATGACCTCAGGAATAAGTGATGAAAGCAATCTCGTAATAAAATCTAACTTAACATATTTGGCCGATGCCGGTACAAGATGGTCGTACAGCAATGTGTTTCAGATACTGATGGATGTGGTAGCCGAGGCCAGCAATCAGGACTTTGAAACTTACTTCAATGCTAAATTGAAAAACAAAATCGGGATGGATGGTTTCTGGAATAAAGGACTAATTTTCACAATATACCATAGCTCCACACGCAGTATGGCACGGTACGGACTACTTGCGCTTAACAAAGGCAAATGGAAAAATGAACAAATCATCAATGAAAATTATTTTACTGAAAGTACACAAACATCGCAAAACATAAATCCATCGTACGGCTACCTTTGGTGGCTTAATGGCAAAACAAGCTACATGATACCGGGAGGGCAAACAGTTTATCAGGGAGCGCTCGTGCCCAATGCTCCAACCGACATGTATGCTGCCATGGGTGCCGAGGATCAGAGAATTTATGTAGTACCGAGCAAAAACATGGTCGTTATCCGAATGGGCGATGCTTCTGATCCTGCAAACCCGAATTTTGCTGTTTCAGGATTCGACAATGATCTTTGGGAAAAAATAAATGCCGTTATCAAATAAATATCTATCCAAATTAGGTTGATGTTTTTAAATTCCTGAAATATATGAAAAACTCCGACAACAAAAAAGAACTGCTGCCCGAACAACGTACCGAATTACTTCAGGCGCTAAAATTGCGCTTTGAAAAAAACATGAACCGGCATCAGGGCATAGAATGGATCAAAGTTCTGGCAAAGTTAGAAAACGGACAAGCCAGTGACGAAAAGCTGTGGTCGCTATACGAAATGGAACGAACCGGTGGCGAACCGGATGTAATTGCCCGGGATAGCGCAACAGATGAATATGTTTTTTGCGATTGCTCGGCCGAAAGCCCCAAAGGACGCAGAAGTATATGCTACGACCGTGCAGCGCTTGACTCAAGAAAAGAATATAAGCCTGAGAATACCGCATTAGATATGGCTAAGGAGATAGGAATTGAAATTTTAAACGAAAAACAGTATCGTGAGCTGCAAAAACTCGGAAATTTCGATACCAAAACATCGAGCTGGATAGAAACACCTGCTGATATCCGAAAACTCGGGGGGGCTGTTTTTGCCGACTTCAGATATGGTCATGTTTTCATCTATCATAATGGTGCAGACTCCTATTACGCAGCAAGGGGCTTTCGGGGCATATTAAGAGTCTGAAATACAAAATACTGTTGAAATTTCTTATTTAAAAATGAGTTTTGTCCAATAAAAAACATTTAGTTTTCTGGCTCATAAAAAACAAAGATTAACAAGTTTCTTCATTTGACTGTAAGTTGGTTGGCGGTATCTCTGTCAACCAATTTTCATTATAGCTAAGTTCTCATTATTAGGTTAAATGAAGCGAATAACCTAATTCATAATCATCATAAAAAAGTTAACCTTACCATAATAATTTAAAATTTATTATCTTTACACTTAATAAAAAAGCTGTATTCACATCTTTATAAATTTAGTTACGAATTAGAATATCTGATTTTCAGAAACTTATTTTGCAACAAACAGCTTAATGAACTATCACTGATTATTTGTATTGAAGAAATGCCTGTTTTATTTATCGAAAATAAAAATTGAATAAATGGATATTGTTATAAGACCCATAGAGGAACGTGATTATAATCAGATAGTTGAGTTATTCCGCGAATTTGCCTTGTTTGAGAATCTGCCTGAAAGAATGACCAACACGATGGAGCAGATGTTGAAAGAAAAGGCGTATTTTAATGGTTTTGCAGCCATCAATCCTGAAGGAATGATTGTGGGGTACGCAACCTGGTTTTTTGCGTATTATACCTGGGTGGGCAAATCAATGTACATGGACGATTTGTATGTAAAACCGGAATATAGATCTAATGGTCTTGGTACAAGACTGATTACAAGAGTGATAGAATTTGCCAGAGAAAGCGAATGTTGCAAAATGCGTTGGCAGGTTTCGGCATGGAATAAACCCGCCATAGAATTTTACAAAAAATTGGGAGCGCTCATAGAAGATACCGAACAGAACTGCGACCTGATGCTCACCGGCAGATAATACGGCGTGCCACCTGTTTAAATATTTCTTTACCTTAAATTATATATTTTGATTTATGAGAAGATTAGACAAACAAATAACTGACCTTGATATAATTAACGAAATCTTAAATAATTCTGAAATATGCCGGCTGGGCTTAGTTGACAATGGCGATGCCTACATTGTGCCGGTAAATTACGCTCATGAAAACGGAATTATTTATATTCATTCGGCGCACGAAGGACGAAAAATGGACATCCTGAAGCAAGATGGCCATGTTACTTTTGAAATAGAACATATTCACGAAATTATTAAAGGAACTAAAGCCTGCAACTGGACAACCCGCTACAGATCTGTAATGGGAAAAGGATTTATTACTATTGATAATGATATAGAGTCCAAGAAAAAAGGATTAGACCTGATAATGCGTAAATACAGCGATGATATAACTATGGAACCTGTATACGATGAACGTGTGCTGGAGCGTATGACTATGCTTATTATGAAAATAGAATCCGTTTCAGGCAAGCAATCGGGAAACTGGAACGAAGATTATTAAGGCAACATAAAGATATAAAATGGCTAATATCAGCCAATTTCAAAAAAACGCAAACACTCAATCTATTGAATTTTTTTATATGAAACTAACGCTGAAACAATTGATTGCTGAAGGCAAAACGCTGATATCGGATGGTGCCTGGGGCACATTTTTACAGGCAAAGGGCTTAAAACCAGGTGAATGCCCTGAATTATGGAATATCGATCAACCAGATGCTGTGCTGGATATTGCCCGTAACTATATAGACGCTGGTGCCGATACAATTGAAACCAACAGTTTTGGCGGTAACAGATTCAAACTTGAGGGATTTGGACTGGGTAAACGCGTATACGAAATTAACCGCCGCGCTGCCGAAATTTCGCGGAAGGCTGCCGGTGCCGACAAATATGTGCTTGGTTCGATAGGCCCTACTGGTAAAATGCTGATTATGGGCGATGTTACCGAAGAGGAACTTTACGATGCTTTTAAAGAACAGGCTGTAGCATTGGCCGATGGTGGCGCTGATGCCATAGTGATTGAAACGATGACGGCGCTTGACGAAGCCGAAATTGCTGTGAAAGCATGCCGCGAAAACACCTCATGCGAGGTGATTTGCACCATGACTTTTGACCATTTAGCCAATGGAGAATACCGAACTATGATGGGGGTTTCGCCAACGGAAATGACCGAAACGCTTGTAGCAGCCGGCGCTGATATAGTAGGGGCTAATTGCAGTAACGGCATCGAAGGTATGATCGAGATTACAGAAGAAATTCGCGCGACCAACAAAGACATTCCGGTACTGATACATGCCAATGCCGGACTACCACAGTTGCAGGGTACATGCACAGTGTTTCCTGAATCGCCTGAGATGATGGCCGGTTTTGCACCGCGGCTGGCTAAAGCCGGTGCCAACATAATTGGCGGTTGCTGTGGCACTACGCCTGAGCATATTCATAAACTGGCTGAAGTGCTGAAAAAGTAATATATCCGTTGCAACATGACTCAAAACCTTCGACACACCGGCATTTACCTCTCGAACACTGCCAACAAGAAAAAACTGCTCAATGACATCATGCGGCACGGACTGTTGGACGATATAATCAAACTATCAGGATTAAAGGGCGTTCTGTACTCATTTTCTACTATTGAAAAAATGATTGACGAAGAATTTCGCCACGACCGTATCACGATTAGTACCGATGAAAATACTTCGCTCAGTACCATGTCAAGCGGTCAGCAACGCAAAGCTTTACTGGCCTGGCAAATGGCGCAAAAACCCGACTACATGCTATTGGACGACGTATATAGTAATGTAGACAAAGCTACCCAACTGTATATCAACACTGCTTTAGAAGCTTTCTCTGATACTACTTTGATTGTTCAGGTATTTTTCCGCCATAGAGATTTATTGCCATTTATCGGAACAATAATTACGGTAGATAACAACAATAAAATAGTAAAAACCGAGAACAAAGCCGATTTTACAGGCTTTAAAGGCGAATCAAGTAATCACCGCTTTTTGCTTCCTGATGGGTTCAATGCACTGCATCCGATTTGTGATCCTTTGATTGAGTTGAAAAATGTATCGGTGAAATATGAACAAAAACAGGTGCTGAGCAATATAAACTGGAAAATTCGTAAAGGAGAATTTTGGCAACTTACAGGGCCTAACGGTTCAGGAAAGAGCACCTTAGTATCCATGCTCAGTGGCGACAACCCCAAAGCTTATGGTCAGGATATTACGCTATTCGGGATTAAAAAAGGCAGTGGCGAGACTATCTGGGATATAAAAAAATATATTGGCTATTTTACACCGCTAATGATACACCGTTTCAGTCGGGCCGACTCAGTGGAGAACATGATTATCTCAGGCTTAAATGATTCGGTAGGATTATACGTAGAACCTACCGATATACAACGAAAAACGGCATGTGAATGGATAGAAATGCTCGGATCGTCGTTTCGGAATAAAACGTTTCAGCAACTTTCGGTAGGGCAGCAACGCATGGTGATGGTAGCCCGGGCTATGATAAAGCATCCACCATTGCTTATTTTAGATGAACCAACTATTGAACTTGACGACGAAAACAGTCGCATTTTCATTGATTTGGTAAAGGCCATTGCAGCAGAAAATGAGGTGGCAATTATTTATGTATCGCACCGGGACGAGGATGATTTACAACCAGATAAGTATTTTGAACTTATCAAAACCGATGATGGATACACCGGACGGGTTGTTCTATAAAAAATTGCCTGAGATTATTGAATTCGATATTACAAGATAAAAATCGAATTAATTACTTTACTTCAAAAACCTGCTCTTTATTTTGCTCCCGATGAATAAGGTGTACTTCCACCCCAAATTTACGATGAATGTGTTCTGCCATTTTTTGCGCTGAATATACCGACCGATGCTGTCCGCCCGTACACCCAAAACTCACCATCAGGTTTGTAAAACCCCGGTCTTTATATCGTTTCACCGAAGCATCGACCAACTGATATGCATTATCTAAGAAATTAAGGATTTCACCATCTTCCTCCAAAAACTGAATAACCGGAGCATCCAGTCCGGTAAGACTGGTATAACGCTCGTACTTTCCAGGATTGTTGACAGCCCGACAATCGAACACGAAACCTCCCCCATTGCCCGAATTATCATTAGGAATACCTTTTTTGTACGAAAAACTATAAACTTTTACTACAAGAGGTTTGCGAATAACCATTTCCTGAAATTGCTTAAGGTCGGTCATTTGTTGCAATACGTCAGTGAGGTAAGGATAACCCTGTATCTGATCTGCCAGTATTGCTTTGAGATTTTCGAGCGCATAAGGTATACTTTGCAAAAAATGAGGTTTTTTCTCAAAATACCCTCTGAAACCGTACGCTCCCAACACCTGCAAAGTGCGGAATAATACAAAATGTTTCAACTGCTGACGAAATTCCCCTGCATCAACCGGAATAAGGCTGCCCAGCGAGTTGAGGTATACTTCCAGCAGTTCCTCCCTGAGTTCGTCGCTATACCGGGCTTTGGCCTGCCATAGAAACGAAGCTACATCGTAATACAACGGACCACGGCGGCCTCCCTGAAAATCAATAAAATAGGGCTTACCATCTTTAATCATCACATTGCGACTCTGAAAATCGCGATACATAAAGCTATCCGTTTTTGAACGCAACAAAATAGCCGCAAAACGGCTAAAGTCATCTTCGAGACGATTTTCCTGAAAGTCAAGCCCGGTGGCTTTCAAAAAACAATATTTGAAATAGTTCAAATCCCAAAGTATAGAACGCTCATTAAATTCCGGCTGCGGATAGCAAATAGAAAAGTCGAATCCTTCAGCGCCTTTAATCTGCAAATGTGGTAGCAACCGTAAGGTTTCGCGTAGCATTTCCTTCTCGGGATCGCAAAAAACGCCTGTTTTTCGTCCTTCGGCTATATAATCAAAAAGCAAAGTATCACCCAGGTCTTCCTGAATATAGAAAAGCCCATCGGCCGACTGTAAAAACACCTGCGGCACAGGCAACCCTTTGGAATGGAAATGGCGCGACATACCTGTAAATGCTCTGTTTTCTTCTACAGAAGTACCCTCTAACCCAATCAGACTATGGTGTTGACTTTTAAGGCGAAAGTAATGACGGTTTGAGCCTGAGGCCGAAAGTTCGTCTTTCGACTCCAGACTTTCGCCGGTATATTGTCGGAATAGTGTTTCTAAGTCGTTCATTCTTTTATTGCGGGTTATGGGATGGGGTCAGTTTTTAGCTGTCGGTTGATTATTTTTTGGCAAAGATACAAAATAAAAGGGTTGCCCGTAACGAACAACCCTTTGAAAAAATATGCTTTAACGATTAAAAACCGCGTATAGCTTCAATACCCGGAAGTACTTTTCCTTCCATATATTCGAGCATAGCTCCACCACCAGTTGAAACATAGCTAACTTTGTCGGCCAGTTTGTTTTTGTTGATAGCAGCTACCGAGTCGCCACCACCGATAAGCGAAAATGCACCATTAGAAGTAGCAGTAGCTACAGCATGAGCCACAGCAGTAGTTCCTTTAGCAAATTTCTCGAACTCAAATACACCCATAGGACCATTCCAGAGTACAGTTTTTGAGTTGGCTATCACTTCACTGAAAGTAGCAATGGTTTCGTCGGCAATATCCAGACCCATCCAACCATCGGGTGTTTCGTTGGTTTTCGACACCAATGTTTCGGCATCAGGAGCAAATTTATCAGCATTTACAGCATCGGTAGGAATATATACATTAACACCTTTGGCTTTGGCTTTTTCAAGAATTTCCATAGCCAAATCCAGTTTATCTTCTTCGCAAAGCGAGTTACCTATTTTACCTCCCTGAGCCTTGATGAAAGTATAGGTCATACCACCGCCAATAATCAGGTTTTGAACACGGTCGAGCAGATTTTCGATAATCAGAATTTTATCCGATACCTTAGCGCCACCCATAATTGCAGTAAACGGAGCTTTTGCATCTTTCAGCACTTTGTCCATAGCTATCAGTTCACTGTTGATCAGGAAACCGAACATTTTATTCTCGGCAGAGAAAAACTCAGCGATAACAGCAGTAGAACCATGTGCACGGTGTGCTGTACCGAAGGCATCGTTTACATAAACGTCGGCATATGATGCCAGTTTTTTAGCAAAATCTTTTTGTTTTGCTTTCAAAGCTTTTTTGGCTTCTTTTTTAGCTTCATCAGTTTCAAATTCGCCACGTGGTTTGCCTTCTTCTTCTTCGTAAAAACGAAGATTTTCGAGCAACAGAACTTCGCCTGCTTTCAGAGCCGCAGCCTGAGCATCAGCATTGGCACAGTCTTCGGCAAACTGGATTTTCATTCCCAAACGATCTTCTACAGCTGAAATAATTTGTTTCAATGAGAATTTTGGATCCGGGTTTTGTTTTGGACGCCCCATGTGCGACATCAGAATTACTGAACCGCCATCGGCCAAAATTTTTTTGATGGTAGGAAGTGCACCACGAATACGGGTATCATCGCTTACTGCACCTGTTTCTTTGTTCAACGGAACGTTGAAGTCAACACGAACAATTGCCTTTTTACCGGCAAAGTTAAAATTGTCAATAGTTTGCATATCGATTTATATTTGATAATTTGATAATCAATCCAGAAGTTTTGTTTCAAACGGAGCACAAAGATAGTAAAAAACTATCGGATTGCAGGTTTCAGTACACCTTTAATTTAATTGGTTTTATACTTAAACTGCACTTTAGATAATTGCTCATTAGCTTCTACAATTTTCTTTTTCAGATTCTCTTTGTAAGCAGCCAGTTTGTGTTGCAATTCAGGGTTTCCGGTGGCCATCATTTGCACAGCCAGTATGGCTGCGTTGAGCGCGCCATTGATACCCACAGTAGCCACAGGAATTCCCGGAGGCATTTGCACGATAGCCAATAAAGCATCCATACCGTCGAGACTGGCATTGATGGGTACACCTATAACCGGCACTGTAGTCATCGAAGCGATAACACCCGGCAAGTGTGCTGCCATACCAGCAGCTGCAATAATAACCTCGATGCCATTTTCGCGGGCATGCGTTGCAAAAGTTTCCACCTCGCGGGGGGTACGGTGTGCCGACAAAGCATTGATTTCGAACGGGATTTCAAACTCATCGAGCAGAGCAGCTGCTTTTTCCATTACAGGCAGATCCGAAGTACTGCCCATGATTATACTTACTTTGGGTTTCATACGATAATGATTGTTTTTTGTAGCATGGAACTCGCACTGAACATGGTTTTTTTAAGCATAAATCCCTGTCCCGAAAGCTTTCGGGGTGCTCGTTTCATGTTTTATTTTAGTCTTAAGTCTTTAAAATAACAAGGCTTGAGGCTTATCTCCGATATTAACCTATCAGCTTTTCGTATTCGTCGGCCGAAAGCAAAGCATCTATCTGGGCACTGTCGGCAATGCTTATTTTTACCATCCAGCCTTTTCCGTAAGGATCTTCGTTTACTAATTCGGGTTTATCTTCCAGTTCTGCATTGAACTCCAGGATTTCGCCATCAACAGGGATAAACAGTTCCGATACCGTTTTCACGGCTTCCACTGTTCCGAAAACCTCTCCTGCCGACAAGGTTTCGCCAATAGTTTCAACTTCTACAAAAACAATTTCGCCTAATTCGCTTTGTGCATAATCAGTAATGCCTACATAAGCCGTTTGGCCTTCAACACGTATCCATTCGTGTTCTTTAGTGTACTTCAGGTTTGCCGGAGCGCTCATAATTATTCTTTGTTTTAAAAGTGTTTGGTAATTTAATATTTTATTTTTTTATATAGAGTTTGCATAAAACCGGGAAATGATCCGAAAATTTAATTTGAGGAACTTTATATTTATCCACAGTAAACTTTGGATCGTACAGCACGTAATCAATTCTGAATTTGTAAATAGATAAATTCAGAGTCCAGCCAAGTCCAAAACCTGTTTCGGAAAAAGCGTCCTTCAATTTGCCTTTTATTTTGGTATAGGTGTACGAAGCCGGCACATCATTAAAATCGCCAACAATAACCAGTGGATAAGGTGAGCCACTACTGTAAGCGGCAATCGTATCGGCCTGACGAGCCCGGGTACGGTAAGCCGATCCCAGTTTCCTTGAGAGATGCAAGGTGGTCCCCGAGAGTTTATCGGAATTAAAGTGGTCTTTAAGCTCTATCGGCATTTCCCTGTCGCGCTCTGTGAGTTTGTTCGACTCCAGATGGTTGTTTATTAGCCTGATTGTATCATTTCCCACCACAATATCCGATGATATGGATACCATATACTTCGACGAAAACGGAATATCATATTTATGAATAATTGGGAAATTAGAGAAAGTGGCCACTCCGGACATAGCCCAGTCTTGCTTTTGTTTAAGCCAGATATGAGAATACGGATATTTCCTGAATATCTGCCGGATATCCTTTTCGGTAAGATATTGCTCCTTGGGACTTACTGCAAATTCCTGTAAACATACAATATCAGCATTGCTGTTCAGAATATATTCTATAACCGGATTGGGGTTTTCAGGCGTATGTTTTAGCAGTCCGCCCGACATTTGAGTGTTGTACGTAAGTATTGTGACCGGAGTTCCCTCCGTTGCTGCAGGATTTGTTTTTCCAAAGTGTATTGGAAACACATCAGCTATCTGTGGAGCGGCAAGCAGTAAAACTACCAACGAAATAAGGAAATGCCATTTTCGGGCAAATGCCCAGAATACTACAAATACAACGTTTAGTAATACGGTAAGCGGAAAAAACAAGGTGGTATACGCCGGCAAAACTATGATATCGGGGCTTATAAAAGTTCCTCCCATAGTAATGAGCATAAGAACCACTACAACCAGATTGATTGTTAGCAGGATTCCCTTTAAAATAGTTTTACCAAACATTATATACAGATACTGTATTGACTTTAGCTATAGATAAATTTCAGTTTTTTCCCTGATCAAAAAGCTTTTTCTTTTCATCAGCAGTGAGACTCTCGTACCCCGACGTTTTTATTTTATCGAGTATCCGGTCTATTTCCTCCATACGCCGGGCTTTGTTCATATTAAACTCGGCATCAGACATCTTTGTATTTGTCCTTGATTTACCTGATTTATTTACCTTTACCCTGAGTTTACGGGGCTTAAACAGGTTGACAAAAAAATCGATTATTGCATTTATCCAGCGCGTAATATCTTTCCCCCGACGCAAAGATACAATAAAAATATAACCCGCCAAAGCACCTCCCAGATGTGCAATTTCGCCCCCTGCATTATTGGAAGTAATGCCAAAAAAGCTGATAAGCACAAAAAGTATAGCAATGTATTTAAGCTTTACATTACCCAGAAACAAAAGCCTCATTTCCATATTAGGCGCTTGCAGTGCCGCTGCCAAAACAATAGCCAGAATGGAAGCCGAAGCCCCCATCAAAACAGTAGAGCCCACATAGGGTTCAAAATACGGAAAAATATTAAACGACAGGATATAAAACAACGCCCCGGCCAAACCGCCAATAAGATATAAGCCTGTAAGCTGACGGGAATTGAAGTACATCAGAAAAATTTTACCAAACCAATAGAGGGTAAGTAAATTGAAAAGAATATGAAAAAACTGCATGTGCAAAAACATGTAGGTAATCAATGTCCAGGGCATAGCAAGCACATCAGTTATCGAAGCTGGAACTGCCAGATATGCGGAGATAAAGTCACCATCGACATTGAACAATCTCAAAACGATAACAGCAATCTGCAAAACAAGATATACGCCCGCATTGATAAAAATCAGTCTGGTAAGGGAATCGCCTTTCCTGAATGCTTGCTTTAATTGATCAAGTATATTCATTGAATAAAATTATTTTTAAAACCAGAAAAAAAATCAGAACTGCTTTTTACGACGCCATATAAGTATAAGAATAGCGCCAAACAACATGCCCCCCAGGTGAGCAAAGTGCGCAATATTATCGCCCGAAAAATTGGCCACGCCAAAGAACAGTTCAGCTAAGGCATATAAAATTACAGCCACTTTGGCTTTAATTGGTATAGGAATAAACATCAAATACAACTCCACATTGGGGAAAAGCCACCCGAAAGCCAGCAATATACCGAAAACAGCTCCCGAAGCTCCTACGGTTACAGGAGCCGCAGCAAACAGCTCTTTCATGTATACCAGAGCCTGAACCGAGTTTAAGGAGTGTATATCGCCAAAATCAAGCACAGTTCTTAATTTAGCTTCGTAGGGGATAATTGGCAACACCGAACCTGAATTTATAGCATTATCAATAGCTGCCAGCACCGGAGCATAATCAATAGTCCAAAATAGTTGCTGAACAAGCGCTGCTCCTATACCCGTAATGATATAAAACAACAGAAAACGCTTGGAACCCCAGTTGTACTCCAGCGGCGGGCCGAACATAAACAAGGCAAACATATTGAAAAACATATGCGTGAAACCACCGTGCATAAACATGTAGGTGATTAGCTGATAAAGGCCAAATTTTTCGGAAGCCCAATAATGCATTCCCAGATATTGGCTCAGGTTGTTTTCCAACCCCATGCGCGTAAGTATACCGGGAAGCGCCACCGAAGCAACCCAAAAAATCAAATTGAGTATTAACAGGTTTTTTACAACCGGAGGTATCGACGATAAATAAGATTTGTTCATTATAAAAATTAAATCGTTATGTTTTAAATTATAGCGGTTTATTGATAAACCAGATTCTCAATATAGAGTTTTTATGTGTCAACATCGTTATTCGCTTATACAAAATTAAATAAATATGCCTTAAAAACATGTTTTCTAACATATTTTTGTGAAAAGTGTAAAAATATCTATTATTTTTTCACTTAAATGCTTGTAAATTATTTTCAAAGAATTACATTTGCAGAACCAAATTGTATGTTTATTGTTTCAAATTAAAAAATTATCAAAAAAATCTATGAACAAAACAGAATTAATCAGCGCTATTGCCGCTGAAGCAGGTCTTAGCAAAGTAGATGCTAAAAAAGCTTACGAAGCAGTTGTTAAAAGTGTAACAGACACTCTGAAAGCCGGAGATAAAGTTACTTTAATTGGTTTTGGAACTTTCGGCGTTACCGAACGTCCTGCTCGTACTGGCATCAACCCAGCTACTAAACAACCTATCAAAATCGATGCAAAGAAAGTGGTTAAATTTAAAGCTGGCGCTGAACTTACCGCTGCTGTAAAATAAGCTTTTTTACATGGATAACAAAAAAGGAATATGCAAAACATATTCCTTTTTTCGTTTCATGTTATTTTGTCAGGCTATATAGATGCTACCACCAACTTTATTGGCTGTGGCTGAGCCTTTTATTTCGGAAAGAATGTAAAGAGCAAACTCCAATGCAACTCCTGCAGCTTTGGCAGTAAATATATTTCCGGACCTTACCACCTTCTGGTTCGAGAGCATTGCACCTTCAAGCTGGTGTTCGAAACCCGGGTAGCACGTAGCTTCATGACCTTTAAGCATGCCTTTTTTACCAAGGATGGACGGAGCTGCACAAATGGCGGCTACAAGACCTCCGTTGGCCACCTGTTTATCGAGTAAGGCATGTAGTCCTTCGTGAGCATCCAGATTGGCTGTTCCTTGTCCTCCACCCGGAAGAAACAACAGGTATTCGCCTGTAAAACCGGTTTCCTCAAACAGGACATCGGCCTGAACAGCAATCCCGTGCGAGCCGGTTACCATTTTACGGCCACTAACCGACACGGTAGTAACTTCAACTCCTCCTCTGCGAAAAATATCTATAGGAGCTATGGCTTCAATCTCTTCAAAACCATCGGCCAGAAAAACAAATATTTTCATAATGATTACCTGAGTTTAAAGTTATACGTTATGGTTCCGGTGGCTACTCCGTTGCCACTCGTAAAACGTGTATTTTTTGCAGCTTCGATAGCCGCATTACGCATTTGCGAATCGGAAATGGTAGTGGGAGATCCAATGGAAGCACTCAGTACGTTTCCCGATGCATCTACCCTGATATTTACTGTAACCTTACCTTCTACATCGTTATCGTAACTGGGCGACACCAACCTGCCGTTGAGCGACCTGCCGTTGAGCGACCAAGAGTTTCCTCCTGATGTTCCTTTACCGGCAGGATTACCCTGCGTAGACGTGCCTGTGGTAGTACCACTTCCCTGCGATCCTCCGTTTCCAAACAATCCGTTCATGGCATTAGCCTTATCTACAGCTTCCTGCTCTTTACGTTTCTTTTCGGCTGCTATGCGTGCCTGCTCCTTTTTCATCTGTTCTATGGCATCGCGCTCCTGCTTTTCTTTTTTTTTCTGCTCGGCCAATGCCACCGAGTTATCATCCTGAGTCATGAGAGTCTGCTTCACCGGCTTAGGGGTAGACGCAGGCGGGGTATAGGTTTCTTCTACCGGTTTGGTTACAGGCTCTTCAACTACGCCTGCACCATCATCGGCATCTCCAAAGCTAACCATGATTCCCTCATCCTCAGGCTTTTTGGTACCGGGCATTACAATCAGAAACAGTAAGAGCATCAATAATCCTGTAATGATTATTGAGCCGGCCATTCCGTATAATTCCGATTTTTTCACTTGCTTTCCTGTGTTTGTGTTGCTATTACTAATTTCAGTTTGTGCTGATTAGCTATATCAAGCACTTTTACCACTTCTTTGAACGACCTGTCCTGATCGGCATGAAGGGCTATAAACGTGGTAGTATCCTGAGCTACCAGATTCATGATATATGATTCGAGCAATTCCGGCGCTACCTGCTCGGGTTTACTGCTACCTTTAGCCACAAAATAATTACCATCAGCATCGATAGACACTTTGGCTATCACCGATTTGGTAGAGCTTGTGGCCTTGCTCTGTGGCAAATTCAGCTTTATATCGTTAGGCGACGACATGGTAGACGCCATAATAAAAAAGAGAAGTAACAGAAAGATAATGTCGGTCATCGACGACATCGAAAACCCAGCTTCTACTTTTATTCTTTTCTTTAATGCCATTTCCTTAACTATTTTTGATTGATCCGTTTTGTAAATTAAACTGCCAAACAGGCAAATAATCTATCTATTAGCCCATCTATGAATTATGCAGTACGATTAAGCAGGTTCATTGAGCAAATCGAGGAACTCCATGGTACGGGCCTCCAGTTTGCGAACTACGGAATCAACTCTGGATACCAGATAATTATATGCAAAATAAGCAATAATACCCACAATAAGACCGCCAATGGTGGTAACCATAGCCTGATACATCCCTACCGATAAATCGCTAAGCTGAATTGCTCCGGTATTATTAAGCGACATATTGTAAAAAGTCGACACCATGCCGGTTACCGTACCTAAGAAACCAAGCATAGGAGCTCCACCCGAAATAGAGGCTACTATAACCAGGCCCTTTTCGAGATTTGCTATTTCCAGATTACCAACGTTTTCGATAGCTACAAGCACATCATTCATAGGGCGTCCCAAACGGCTAATGCCTTTTTCCACCATTCGCGACGTGGGCGAATTGGTGTCGCGGCAAAGCTTCAGGGCTGCATCAATTTTTCCATCGTAAATATAATCCTTAATACGGTTCATAAACGAGTTGTCCTCTTTCAACGCCTGCTTCAGGGTAATTAGTCGTTCGATAAGCATATACATGGCCAGAGCAAACATCGCTACCAGCACGTACATGATAGGACCTCCGTAGTTGAACATCTCCCAAAGATTCATTTCTGCAACCTCAGCAGTTTCGGCAGTACCAGCCACCGCTCCGGTAGCAGCCTGTAGAATAAGCATTAAATTCATTTGATTCTATTTTTTTAAATTTTTAAAAACAAAATTTCTATTTTTTTGAATGATATTATCGGTTTATTTTTTATCACGAAGACATTTCAGGAACAAAATTCGTACCGCAACAGTTTTCGGAATTTAATTAACCTGAAGAAACAAGCTATTGAATTCAGCGAACATCACCATAGGGCTCAATGTTATAAACATTTTTTCTATTTTCTTTTGTAATTCGGTCAACAGTAATAATCCGGTATGTGTTTGAATTTATCGTTAAAACTATATTTTTGGAAATATTTTTTACATAGAAATTCTTTCCAACCTTCTTAAAATCAGCATCATTAGTTTGATTTAAAACATCTAAAATAAATTCCTCAATTTGTTGCTTTGAATAGCTGGAACTCAATTTTTTATTAATTCGCTCATAAACCAAATCGGTATAACCAATATTATTCAGGATTTTAGCTTTATCAATATTCATTTTCTTCTTGGTAGTATCTTAAATGTAGTGAGTTCCGGTACATTCAGCGCAATCATACCTGTATTATTACTTCAACTGTTCTTTATAGCGTTTTATTGTGTCGGCCAGTCCAAAATATAAAGCATCGGATATAAGTGCATGCCCAATGGACACCTCATCTATCCACGAAATATGGTTGTGAAGGTATTTCAGATTCTCCAAACTCAGGTCGTGACCGGCATTGAGGCCAAGCCCCGATTCCCGTGCTGCTTTGGCTGCTTCCACAAAGGGAGCAATGGCAGCCTCCGGCCCCAGCGGGTATTGTGTGGCATAGGGTTCGGTGTAAAGTTCTACCCTGTCGGCTCCGGCTTTGGCAGCATACTCGATAATTTTCAAATCGGTATCCACAAAAACCGACACACGTATTCCTTCGGACTTAAAACCGGCAATTACTTCTTTCAAAAAGTCATAGTACTTCACAGTATCCCACCCTGCATTGGAAGTTATAGCGTCATGAGCATCAGGAACTAATGTAACCTGATGAGGTTTTACCACTGTTACAAGTTTTATAAATTCAGGTGTTGGATTTCCCTCAATATTGAATTCGGTTTTCAGTAACGGACGCAAATCCCATACATCCTGATAACGTATATGTCGTTCATCAGGGCGGGGATGCACTGTGATACCTTCGGCTCCAAATTTTTCGCAATCCAGAGCTACCTGACATACATCGGGTACATTCCCTCCGCGCGCATTGCGTATTGTGGCTACTTTGTTTATATTTACACTCAACTTTGTCATTACAGATATCGATTATTTGTTAGATTCATTTTCATTTTGTTCCTTTGTAAGATAAAAACTCGGACGTTTTCCGAATACAAAAATAATTTAAAAAAACGTACTTGTCGATATTTTATGGCAGAGTTTCTGTTTTTTGTAGATAGATTTAATGATATTCAACATATTAAGCAATATGCCGGCATTCCTGCTCCGGTTAAATAATTTTTAAGAATGAAAATTGCTGTTTTCGGAAATATTCACCGGGGTG
>JAFNAV010000108.1 GCA_017860345.1 Bacteroidota bacterium
ATGGGGGCATAATGTAAACTGAATGGGGGTAAAATGATAACGAATGTCAATTTTCTCTAATTGTTGATAATATTTTCATACATTTGTACTTCATAATTCACTGAATTAACGATATGAGAAAATTCCTTTTACTTCTTGGCTTGCTGTTGACTATTTGTGTATGTGCTGAGACTTATAATTTCGCACGGTTGGATAATTCGCGGGGATTGTCGAACAACCAAATCACTTCCACTTTTAAAGACAGTAGAGGGTTTATATGGTTCGGGTCCAACTTCGGACTAAACAGGTATGATGGGTATAATATAAAAGTATATAAATCGATTAAAAATGACACAACAAGTTTACCTTTCAATGCAGTTTCGCGAATCCAGGAGGATGTTACAGGCAATTTGTGGATAAATAGCGGTACGAGCTATTTTATGTACGACATACAAAAAGAAAGATTTATCCGTACACTATCTCCGTTTCTTTCAACAATTGGGATAAACTTTACCCCCACCATTGTAGAAATCGATCAACAGAAAAATTTCTATTTCTATAATCCTTCTGCAGGCATTTACAAATACAATGTCAACACCCGCCAACTGAAACATTTTATCCAATCGGGCGATAGAAATACCTTATCCAAAGGAACAATTAGTAGTATAAAATTTGACAAAGGACATTTTTGGGCACTTTTCCAAAGCGGACTGTTGGAGCGTTTTAGTGAGAAAGCCAACCGTGTGGATTTCAGAAACACTTATGTGATGGAAAATGCCCGAGGTGCGTATCTGAGTAAAAGCCTGTTTGTTGATGCCAATGGTTGTCCATGGATTTTTCCGGGGTTAGTTGACAAAGGTGCTCTGCAATATGATATGCAGAAATCTCAATGGATCTACTTTGGAAACGACAAAAGAGATTTTCGCGGACCGGCTGACCAATACATCGCCTCCAACTTTGTACGTGATATAAAGCAAGATCAAAGCGGAAAAATATGGATAGCAGCCGACCATGGCGGTGTGAATATCTACGATAAAGAGTCTGCACGAATCACCGTACTGCTGAATGACCCAACCAACCCAAGTTCGCTCAGTCAAAATTCTCCCATAAGTTTGTATTGTGACAATACCGGGATAATGTGGGTGGGCACTTACAAAAACGGGGTTGCATATTATCATCCGGGAATGTTTAAGTTTGAAAAGTCGCCCCTGTATTTCTACCACAATCCTGAGTTAGAGACAAAAGATTGTAACACCCTTTATGAAGACAGAGCGGGAAACCTATGGATTGGCACAAATGGCGGCGGATTACTGAAACGCGAAAAATTAAGTCAGAGCTTTAAGCTTTATCGCAATCAAAAGGAAAATCCATCGAGCATATCGTCGGACGTAGTAATTTCGATGTTGCAGGATAAAAAAGGAACAATGTGGATTGGCACCTATCTGGGCGGATTAAATCAGATGGTGGGTGATCGGTTTATTAATTACATTCCCGACGTAAATAATCCAAATTGGATTACAAATAAAAGTATTTATGGGATGGTGGAAGATGATCAACAAAACATATGGCTGGGTACGCTTGGTGGAGGGCTTAATAAACTGGATCCCAGCCGTCAGAAATTTAGTCAGCTCAACGTTGATTCACGATCAGTAGGTGCTTCCGCTTCAGTATTATCAATGTACACAAAGAATTCAAACTTAGTATATCTGAGTACGCCTATCGGTATTTATATTTTAAACGCCCGTTCCAATACCATTACCCCGGTTTTTAAAACGAGCGCACAACTGAATATGCTCTCCGATCTGATTATCTATAATTCGCTTGTGGATTGCCACAATCAACTGTGGATTGCCACCGACAACGGGATAAATATATACAATCCTGAAAATAAATCAATAACTTACATCAACAAAATCAGCGGTTTACCAAGTGATCAGGTGGTTTCGTTGATTGAAGACAATAATGGAAATATTTGGGCGGGCACACGTAACGGGCTGGCTTGTATTTATTGCAAAAAAAACCCTGAAACGAATCAAATTAAATATTCTGTTGCTTCGTTCGACGAGAATGATGGGCTGCTGAGTTCGATCTTCAATCAAAATGCAATTTTCAAAAACAAAGAAGGAAGTATTTATCTTGGGTGCACTAAGGGATACACGGTGTTTAACCCTAAGAATATCCGGTTCAATCATTTGGTTCCTCAGCCACGATTTACGGAGCTGCTGATAAGTAATGATGTCATTACACCGGAAGTGAAATATAAAAATCGTATTATTTTAGATGCTTCTATTTCACTCAGGAAGAAGATTGAATTGAATTACGATGAAAAGAATTTTGTTGTTCATTTCTCGGCCATGAGTTATATACATCCTGAGAAGAACAGGTATCGGTATAAATTGGTAGGACTGGATGAAGACTGGACGGAAACCCGTAATGGAATCGGAGCGGCGAGCTATTCAAATTTAAATCAGGGAACATATCGCTTAATTGTGTATGCCAGCAATAATGATAATTTATGGAGCACGACACCTTTGGAAATGGAAATCGTTATCCGACCTCCTTACTGGCTATCCTGGTGGGCTGTGACCCTTTATCTTATATTGGGTTTGACCTTATTATGGTATGTATTCGATTATAATTTCCGCAAGCAGCAACAAGAGTTTGAGAATGCTCAACGTATTAGTCAGGCAAAACAGGTGCATGAAATGGACGAAATGAAATTCCGTTTCTTTACCAATATCAGCCATGAGTTCCGTACGCCGCTGACCCTCATTATCGGACCGGTAGAGAAACTGCTGCGCGAATTAAAATCGGAAGAACACCAGTCGATGCTCTCTATTATTCATCGCAATGCCAATGGTTTACTCGAGTTAGTGAACCAATTGCTGGATTTCCGAAAACTGGATGTACAAAAAGATACCCTGAATAAATCGGTTGGTGATGTGGTTGGTTTTGTGAAAGATATCTGTTATTCTTTTACCGAACTGGCCGATAGTAAATCCATAAAGTTTTCGTTTTCAACATCTAT
>JAFNAV010000109.1 GCA_017860345.1 Bacteroidota bacterium
ACTTTTAATTATCATTGTAAATGACTGAAAATAAGCAAGACACGTCATTTCGGAATTTTAGACATAAGTGCTTGATATTGAAATATTTAAATAAAGGTTTAACGGAGTATTGTAATAATAGATTTCAAAAAAGGGACGTAGTCCTGACATCTTAATAAATTGAAACCGTCATTTTGGTTAATATCAAATAGATAGAATTAGTTTTTAATTTTTTTATTTGAGATATCAGGGCTAACGCCCCTAATTTTCTTGTGGGTCAATATTCGTTCTACGAAGATATCAGGGCTAACGCCCCTAATAAAATACCCACCTTATTCGTTATAGAACCTTATAAGTAAATCAATTTAGAAACAATTAATTAAAAAAATCAGATATAATGACATCACGCAGAGAATTTTTACGCACAGGAGGCATGGCACTGGCTGGTCTGATGAGCCGTTCGATATTTGCAGGTTCGCTCTCTTCATCGGATGCCACAGGGCTGACTTATATCAGTAAGCGACCTGAGCTTGGCAAACGTAATTTTACCTCCAACGCTGTAGAGGAAATCATTCAGCAGACAAAATCGAAGATTAAAAACCCGAAATTAGCTTGGTTGTTTGAAAACTGTTATCCAAATACCTTAGACACGACAGTGGAATTTTCCATGAAAAATGGTTTACCCGATACGTTTGTCATTACCGGCGATATTGAAGCGATGTGGCTGAGAGATTCATCGGCTCAAGTTTTTCCGTATTTGCCGTTGGCATCGAAAGATAGTCAGTTAAGCCTGATGATTGAGGGAATTATCCGCCGTCAGAGTTGGTGTATTAATCTCGATCCGTATGCCAATGCCTTCAATAAAGGTGCTACCGGCAGCGAATGGAAAAGTGATCACACAACAATGATTCCCGAACTACACGAACGCAAGTGGGAGATTGATTCGCTTTGCTATCCTATCCGTTTGGCTTATTATTACTGGAAAAAGACAGGTAACACGGCTATGTTTGATACTTCCTGGAAAAATGCCATGAAACGGATTTACGAAACGTTTATAGAACAACAGCGTAAAAACGGGACGATGGATTCACCCTATACTTTTACCCGTGAAACCGACAAACAGAGCGACACAGTGCTCAATAAAGGGTACGGCAGTCCCATTAAGCCCGTTGGATTGATTTGCTCTTCATTTCGTCCGTCGGACGATTCTACGCTCTTTAGCTTTCTCATTCCTTCTAACCTATTTGCCGTTGAATCACTTCACCAATTGGCTGAAATCCTAATGAAGGTAACAGGCGATAGTGCATTTGCAGCCAAGTGTACCGCGCTTGCCAATGAAGTGAAGGCAGCCGTTACCAAATATGGAATTGTGAACCATCCCAAATACGGCAAGGTGTATGCTTATGAGGTAGATGGTTTTGGTGGTCATGTTTTTATGGACGATGCCAATGTGCCGAATCTCCTTGGTTTACCTTATCTCTGTTCATTTATCAAAACTACCGATCCGGTTTATCAGAATACGCGTCGTTATGTGTTAAGCAGCGATAATCCCTATTATTTCAAGGGAAAAGCAGCCTCAGGTGTTGGTGGACCGCATGTAGGTCTCGACTGGATTTGGCCGATGAGTTTCATTATGCAGGCGCTTACATCTACCAACGAACAGGAAATCGGTAAATGCTTGAAAACATTAGTCGCAACCGATGCCGAAACCGGTTTTATGCACGAATCTTTTCATAAAGATGATGCCACAAAATTCTCCCGTCCCTGGTTTGCCTGGGCTAATACCTTGTTTGGCGAATTGATTATTAAGATTGCTAATGAGCATAAAACTCTTTTGTCAGTGAAATAAATTTATTTTTATAAAATCTTAACTCTATAATATTGATACAATATAATGAATACAATAGCAAACAAATCTTTATTATTTCTTACGGTTCTGCTGCTCGTAACTTTACAAAGTGTAAATGCACAAACGAGAGATGTAGCACAATACGTTGATCCCTATATCGGAACGGGCGATCACGGTCATGTTTTTCTGGGAGCTCATGTGCCATTTGGAGCGGTGCAGGTGGGTCCTACAAACTATGTGGTAGGCTGGGACTGGTGTTCGGGTTATCACTATTCCGACAGCATTCTGACTGGTTTTTCGCTTATGCACCTCAATGGAACCGGCATTGGCGATTTAGGCGACATTCTGGTAATGCCTTATACAGGTGCAGTTAAAACTTCCCCGGGTACAGAGAAATCTCCTCTATCCGGCTGGGCTACAAAGTATTCGCACAAAGACGAGGTCGTCAAACCAGGCTATTTTTCAATGAACCTGAAAGCCTATTCGGTGAAAGCAGAACTGACCGCAACCGAGCGGGTGGCTTTTCATCAATATACATTCTCCGAATCGTCTGATGCTCATATTGGTATCAATCTCTCCATGGGTATCGGGTGGGACAGACCGGTAAAAACGTTCATCAAAAAAGTGGATGCTACGACCTATACCGGCTATCGTTTTTCTACAGGCTGGTCGAAAGATCAACGCCTCTATTTTGCCATCAAAATATCCCGTCCGGCCGACGCGCTGCAACTTTTTGACGGTATAAAAGAGAAAAACGGTATATCACTTGAGGGCGATTCGGTAACTGCTGTTCTCAATTACCGAACTAGTACCGACGAGGTGATCGGGATGAAAATAGGTATTTCTCCCGTCAGCGAAGCCAATGCTTTGGCAAATATCAATGCTGAAATTCCGGATTGGAACTTTAGGCAAATTGCCGACAAAGCTTATGCTTCATGGAACAAGGAGTTGAACCGCGTAGTGGTTGAATCCAAAGATATTCACCAGTTGAGAAATTTTTATACTGCTCTATATCATACTTTTACACAACCTATTCTATTCAACGATCATAACGGCGATTACCGAGGTACAGATAAAAAGGTATATAAAAATCCGGGATTCAAGAATTATACCGTATTTTCACTATGGGACACCTATCGCGCGTGTCAGCCCATGTACACGATTATTCAGCCCGAACGGGTTTCCGATATGGTGAGATCGATGTTGGCAATTTACCAGCAGCAGGGAAAACTACCTAACTGGCCTTTGATGGGTTCCGAAACCGATTGCATGGTAGGTTATCCGGCAGTTCCGGTTGTTGCTGATGCTTATTTCAAAGGGTTCAAAGGCATAGACCCGCAACTGGCGCTTGAGGCAATGAAAGCATCTTCCATGCGCGATGATTATGGCGTTAACTACCTCAAAGAAAAAGGATATATTCCTGCTGATAAGGAAAAAGAATCGGTTTCGAAAGCGCTTGAGTATGCTTTGTCGGACTGGTCTATAGCACAATTAGCTAAAAAAATG
>JAFNAV010000056.1 GCA_017860345.1 Bacteroidota bacterium
AAAAGAAATTGAATAATAATTAATGAATCTTGTCACCCATTTTGGGTGTTTTGTTGTCATATTGATATCATGAAAA
Source organism: Bacteroidota bacterium (assembly GCA_017860345.1). Taxonomy (GTDB): domain Bacteria; phylum Bacteroidota; class Bacteroidia; order Bacteroidales; family Paludibacteraceae; genus Paludibacter. Next base: position 77 of record JAFNAV010000056.1, read on the forward strand.
ATATACCCGAGCAAATTGTAAAATTGATATTTGAAAAAGAATATCGTGAGCTGACGGCTGATGAAAACAATCGGTTGCAGCTATGGCTTGATGAATCGGCCGGAAATAAAAATGCTGCTAAAGAATTAAGCGGCTTGCTGAGAGCTTACGTGAAAGTAAATCGCTATGAGCATATCGATGCCGAAAAGGCATGGAAATCGGTTAAGGCAAGAACATTGCTACGCCCGAAATCCCGAAAAAATGTTCTGTTCAGACCTGCTACAATGGCGGCGGCCATCATTGTACCTCTGTTTATTATTGCTTCGCTGCTGTATTTTATGGACAGCAGCCGGCAGTTTGATAATATCAAAGCGGGTAGCCCCAAAGCAATATTGGAGCTGGCCAGTGGAGATAAGCTGATGATAAACAGCGAAAATCAGGGGGCGGTTCTGGATGCTAAAGGCACTGAAATAGGTATGAATAGTGAGAATACGCTGGTCTGTTATCCGCCAAGTTCGGGTGTAAAAGAGGATAATACGCTGATAGTGCCTATTGGTGGCGAATACCGATTGGTGCTTAGCGATGGAACGAAGATAGCGGTAAATTCCGGAAGTAAAATTCGTTACCCCAATGTGTTTAATGGAAGCGAAAGGGTGGTAGAACTGGAAGGGGAGGCCTACTTTGAAGTTGCTAAGGACGCTGACCGGCCTTTTATTGTAAAAACAAGATATAGCGATGTGGTGGTAACCGGTACAAAATTTAATGTGTGCAGCTATCGCGACGATAATTTTCAGCACATTACGTTGGAAGAAGGAAGCGTAAATATAAAAAGAGGCGAGGAGCTTAGCACTTTAACTCCTGGTAAACAATATTTCCTTGACAAAATAACCAAAAAAGCTCAGGTTGCCGATGTGGATACGTATTTGTATACATCATGGAAGGAAGGGGTTTCCCGTTTTCAGAATATGGAATTGGATCAACTTACTGCAAAAATGCATCGTTGGTACAATATCAAATTTAAATTCAGCAACGCTGAGGCTAAAAAGCTGCGATTTACCGGTGCTTTCGACCGAAGCAGTAATCTGGGCGAGTTTGTGAAAATTATTGAAAGTACTACGGATGTTCGTTTCGACTGGAATGACGGTGAAGTTCTGGTTTCAAAAAAGTAAAAAACGCATTTCGTGTTAAAAAAATAAAAAAGAACGCATGAAAGATATGATTATTTTATTTAAAAAAAGGTTTTTGTCTGCAAAACTAATGCTGATATGTATGCTGGTGCTCTTTGGAGCTCATGTTGAAACTCAGGCGGCCGACCGCAGCAAAGTGGTGAATTTTGCAAAGCAGACTATTACGCTGAAGGAGGTTTTTGCACAAGTTGAAAAGCAAACCGGGTTAATTACCGTTTTTAGCAATAACGAACTGGATATGGCAAAGGTAGTGAAGCTGCCTGCGGCTCAGTTTAAGCTGGACGACTTATATTCATTGATACTCAAAAATACAAATCTCGAGTACGAAATTTCGGATAAATATGTAGTAATCAGAATACATAAAAGCTCGGTAGAAAAAGCTGCTGAACTGAAAAGGCGGATTACGGGAGTGGTGCTCGACGACCAAAAATATCCGCTCATGGGTGCTACCATTATTGTGAAAGGTACATCGGGTGGAACAATAGCCGATTTTAACGGAAACTTTGAGCTAAATCTACCGGCCAAAAGCGGCATAGTGTTGGAAGCTTCTTTTGTGGGTATGTCGCCCAAACAGATACTACTCAAACCTGATCAAACGCAGGTTAGTTTTATCTTAACGCCTGTAGCCACGGCTATTGACGAGGTGACTATAGTGGGAGCGTATGGCACTAAGCAAAAACGCAGCGATTTGGTAAGTTCGGTATTTCAGGTGGACGAAAAGCAACTGAAAACATTGCCTGCCGCTCGTATCGACAACGTATTGGACGGATTGATGCCGGGCTTGCAGGTGATGGTTAACTCCGACGACGCAAGCAGTACCAAAACCAGATATAAAATGAGAGTACGTGGCGAAGGATCGCTTTCGGCATCGAACGAACCGTTGTGGGTTGTAGATGGCACGCCTATTTATACCGGTAATAACACCAATCTGGTGCCCGGTATCAGTACTTCAGTAAGTCCGTTGTCGTACATCAATCCCGATGATATTGAGAGTATTACCTTACTCAAAGATGCGGCTGCGGCTTCTATATACGGTGCTAATGGGTCTAACGGAGTGTTGCTGGTTACTACCAAAAGCGGTAAAAATGCGAAGCCAACGATTAGCCTGTCGCAGCAAAATGGGTTTTCTTACGTTAATCCATCTACTAAGTTTAAAGTGCTTAATGCTGAGCAATATATGACTTTAGCCAAAGAAGCGTACGTAAATGCGGGTAAGGATATGAAGTATTTTCCATTTCAGGATAATGACTTAAACGCATACAGCACTACGGCTACCGACTGGTCTGATGTTTATTATGACTATGGATTTGTGAATCAAACCAACTTGTCTGTACGTGGCGGAGCCGAGAACGTGAATTATTTTATCTCAGGCGGATATTATATGAATCAATCCACAGTTATCGGCAATAAACAGGAACGTTTTTCAACCCGCGCTAAAGTAAACCTGAAACTGACTAAAAAGTTGAATGTAACCCTGAATACTACTGGTTCGTACAATATTAACAATGTGTTTATCCCTGGGAACGATTATTATGAAATTCTGCCAATTTATTCGCCCTATAACTTAGATGGAACTTACCGCTTGTATAATCAATCTGTGAAAGGTAAAAACGAAACAACAGGTGACTTGGACTGGACGACAACCAAATTTTTAAATTCAGTAGCCGAGCGGGAGCAAAACGATAACTATCAGCATACGGTGATGGTAAACAACAACCTTATTGTTGAGTATAATATATTAAAAGGACTGAACTTCACTTCGCAGTTAGGGGTGGATTATCAAAGTACCAACGAATTCCTGTATAGTGCCCGTTCCAACTGGTCAGGTATATCATCTGCCGGCGAAAAAACCGGATATGCTACCAAAAACAATGCTTCTTTTATGACGCTTACCGGAATACAAAGATTAAATTTTGAACGAACCTTTGGTAAAAGTAATATAAGTACCGTAATGGGTATGGAAGCTAGTTCGCAAAACACCAATACATTGAGTGCCAAAGGTTACGGTTTTGTAAACGATAAAGTAAAAGAAGTGTCGTATGCAGCCAATAAAGATGCTTCGGGTAGCCGTTACACAACACGGGCATTGTCTTATTTTATGCAGGCTACTTATGGCTACGACAACCGCTACTTCCTGAATGTGAATGGCCGCAGAGATGGGAACTCAGGTTTTGGTTCGGGCGAGCAATGGGACAATTATGGTTCGGTAGGTGGCTCATGGAACTTTCACAACGAAAAGTTTTACCCATTCAGCTTTATAAAAATATTTAAACTCAAAGCTACTTTTGGCACCAACGGAAACTCTCGGGTGGGAACTCGGGAAGCACTGGGATTATACTCATATACCGAAAGTAATAATTATATGGGTACCGTTGGATCGAGCCTCTCAGGAAATCCTAATCCTACCTTGACCTGGGAATCGGCCCGGATGGCAAACCTGGGCTTACGCCTTAAGTTTGGCAAAAGGGTAGATGTTGATCTGGACCTGTACCAGAAACGGACAATAAGACTGATTAACCAACTGGATGTATCGAGAGCTACAGGCGATACAAGGGTGTACCGTAACTCGGGCGAAACGCTTAACCGCGGAATTGAAGCCAATATTGAGGTACTGGTTGTCGACAAAAAAGATTTGGAATGGACACTGACGGTAAATGCGGCGCATAATAAGAATAAGCTGGTAGACTTATACAACGGTATCCAAACAGTGATGGGCAACTACCTCTGGCGCGAAGGTTATGATGTAAAAACGCTTTATCTCATACGCTGGGCCGGTGTTGATCCGCGCGATGGTGCACCTCTGTGGTACGACGCCAATGGGAATGTTACCCGTACGTACAGTATCGACAACCGGGTAGCCTGGAAATCGGCAGCTCCAAAGCTTACTGGTGGGATAATTAACACTGTTCGATACCGGAATTTTACGTTGTCGTCGCAGATGTCGTACGTGCTGGGTGGATATGCTTTCAGCACATTCGGACGTAACGTGTCGTCGGACGGATATGAAATCATGTCGCAGAATCAGTCAGTAAACCAGCTGGATAGGTGGCAAAAGCCGGGCGACATTGCTACTACACCCAAACTAATATGGGGATACTCTACAAAATCGGTGATGAATTCTACCCGTTATGTGTATAAGTCAACGTATCTGAAACTTAAAAATGTTGCACTTTCGTATAGAGTTCCCGATTCGTTTAGTAAAAAACTGGGCATTGCTTCTTGCGCTCTTTCAGTAATTGGCGATAATCTGGCTATATGGACTCCCTACGATAAACCCGATCGTAATTCCTATAAGCAATCGATGAGCGGATATCCGATGGAAACAACTTTTTCGATGGGTGTAAATATTACTTTTTAATAAAAATAACAGAACTCAGAATATGAAAAGATATTTCAGACATATTATACTAACACTTGCTTCGTTGCAACTACTGTCGTGTAGCGATTTTTTGGAAGTTGATACTTTAGGCAAAGTTACCATTCCCAATTTATTTTCTGATGTGGATGGTATGCGCTCTGCTGTGGCTGGTATGTACAGCAAAACATTTGATTATTACAGCTCCGAATTTTATGAATATCCCGAGGTGGCTGGCAATATGGTAGATATCAGGTCGGTAACTTCATCGCCTTCCATGCTGTTTCAGTATAACTTTACCTCTGCTCCCGATCAGGAAGTTGGCGCTGTGGGTTATGTGTGGCGTAAGATATTGGTCGCGCTGGCAAATACCAATAATATTATACAGTACCAACCGGGATTACTGAAAGAGTATCCGGCTTATGCCAACGAACTGAACAGGATAAAAGCTGAGGCTTTGTTTATTAGGGCTTTGTCTCATTTCGATTTATGCCGAGCTTACGCTCAACCTTATTTTTATACTCCCGATGCATCGCACTTAGGTGTACCTGTTCTGAAAATAACTCCAAGCCCCGTTGAAGAAATAAGCAGAGGTACTGTAAAGCAGGTCTACGATCTTGTGAAAGCTGACCTGTTGGAGGCCGAACAGCTTTTTGGAACAACAGCCATGCAGGATGCCTATCATGCTTCCGGAAAATCGGTGCAGGCACTACTGAGCAGGGTTTATCTGTATACACGGGAGTGGGATAAAGTGGTACAATATTCTACTTCGGTTATTAATAGCTCAGAACTGGCTCAGGGAAACGATTATTTGGCTATGTTCAATGGTTTGATAGCTGGCAAAGAGGCTATTTTCAGACTGAATGGCCGACTGAAAGCGAAAACTCTTGCGCAGTTTTATTCGGTAGAAGATCCTGTTGCCATAGCGGCTGATACCTTACTGAAACTTTTTGATGATAACACGGATATCAGGCTAAGGCTTTTTGACGAACTGCCCAAAGAAAAAAACAAGTACAGTACTGCTAAGTTCAAAATCAAAATAGATTATGAACTGATTGAAGAACGTTACGATCCCATCGTGCTTCGCGTATCGGAAATGTACCTCAACCGCGCCGAGGCTTACCTGAATATGAATGAGCCGGATAAAGCCATTGCCGACTTAAAGGTAATTATGGCAAGGGCTTTAGGTAAAACAGTAGGTGAAATAACTATCAATACTACGGATAAAGCCGCTATTGCTGCTCTTATCGAAAAAGAGAGAGCTAAAGAACTTTGTTTTGAGGGACATAACTTTTTTGATATTACCCGACAGGGCAAAAATCTGGTCAGAGGCGCCGGTACCAATTCAGATGTAAAGTTTATGGCTTATCCAAGCGATTATTTTGTGTTGCCAATACCGCAAACCGAATTAGACGCAAATCCGAAAATGGTTGGAAATCCTACAGTTAACAAATAAATAATTTCAATAAAGATGAAAATGAATTTATTCAAAAAAATAATCCTTTTTACGGCACTTATTCTGTCGGTTACATCCTGTGGACTGGATGATACTGAACCATATAATCTTAAATATATTCACATCATGATGGATGAAGTATCGTCCACCAACGTTAGCGCTAAAGCTAAAGTGGTAGGTGTGTATAATGTTTATTTGAGTTCGGAAGCATTTACTGAAAGTGTAGAAGTAAGCTACAAAATAGAAGTGGGCGACGGGTTAAAAGAAGGAGTGGATTTTAATATGATTACCACGGGCGACAAACTGGTGTTTCTGCCCGGAGTTTTTGAAATGCCTATTCGTATTCAATGGTTGCCCAACATCAATCTGGACCCGGAAAAAAATAATACGCTGAAAATTGTATTGTTGAGCAATAACCGCGGTTATAGCATCGGATTGCCCGGCCCCGATCACAATCAATCGTCGTTTACTATCATAAAAAAGATTCAATGAAAAAAGTTCTTTGTTTTATATTTTTTAGTTTGCATTTATCTGTTTGTTTATTTGCTTCTGAAATTATACAAAACCCAACTCTTGTAAAAGGTAAGTTGGGTAACGGACTTACATATTACATTTACCCAAACAGCTACCCCAAAGGCGAAGCGGTTTACCGGCTTTTTATTAAATCGGGCTCGGTCAACGAACTGGAATCGCAAAAGGGGCTGGCGCATTTTCTGGAGCACATGGCTTTTAACGGCTCTGAGCATTTTCCGGGTAATTCGCTTGTCAGGTTTCTGGAGTCAAGAGGTGCCAAATTTGGTAAAGACCTGAATGCGCATACCTCGTTTAACGAAACGGTGTATAAACTACAGCTGCCTGTTACCGATAAAGCGATGGTGGACTCAACGCTTACCATTTTGAGCGATTGGGCTGGCGGACTTTTGCTGGATAGTGTTGAAATTGAGGATGAACGGGGTGTAATCATGTCGGAGTGGTTGTCCAAAACCGGACCGCAGGCCGATGTTAATAACGCTCTGCTGCTCGATTTACTGAATAAATCCCGCTTTGCTGAGCGAATTGTTATTGGCGATACTGCTGTTATCAAAAATTTTAAACGGCGCGAAATTCTGGATTATTACCGAAAATGGTACAACCCTAACCTGATGGCTGTGGCTGTTGTTGGCGATGTGAATCCGGCTGAGATCGAAAAACTGATACAGGAAAAATTTGGCAAGCTCAGGGGAGCGAAACTGCCTGAAAAAAACTATTCAATTCCTGATTATGCTGAGCAACAGGCACGGATTATTATTCATTCGTCGCTTGCGGGCGTAGAGCTGAATATGATGCAGCTGATGCCATTAGCCCGTGCGGTAAAGAATGAAAAAGATTATCCTGACTATCTGGCAGCACTTATGCTTAACCGTTTGATGAAAGCGCGACTCAATGCCTTGTCGTTTGATAACCCTGCTTACAAAAAAGCAAGCATAGGTATGTCGGACTTCCTGAATACGAAGCGGGTTTTGATGTCGACCGTAGAACTGGATCCGGCCAAAATCAGAGAAGGTGTAGGCCAATTCTCAGCTCAACTCAATCAGATGTTCAGATACGGTTTTCTGAAACATGAAATTGAAAAGCAAAAAAGAATATACCTCAACCAGATGAAACGAAAGGTGACTTCAAAATCGCCTCAACGTTCCGACGACCTGATGAATGAAATTTATGCAGAATACTTTAAAGGCAATGTAGTGACATCGTCGGAAGAGGAATATCGTTTACTGAAAAAATACATAACCCGCATTGATTCGGCCTCGATGGTGCGCATGTTTCGCAAACTGGTACGCCCCGAAAAAACGCATTTTATGATGACCTCATTTAGCGAACTGACAAAGGTTTTTCCTGATAGCGATAGCTTGCTGAGGTATGTAAATGCGGTGTCGAAAGAGCCGGTTAAGCGATATGCCAAAAATCTGGATCAAATGCCCGATGAACTGTTGGAGAGCGAACCGGTGGCAGGAACTCTGGTCAGGCAGATTTCCATTCCTGAAATTAATGCGCAGGAGCTGGAACTGTCCAACGGTGTGAAGGTGATTTTTAAACGTTCAGTGACCGATAAAGACAAAATATCGCTATCGGCATTCAGGGCGGGAGGCGCTTATGCTCTTGCACCTGCCGATTATGTTACAGGGCTTGTTGCCGGGAACGTTGTAGGGCTAAGTGGCGCTGGCCGGTTTAGCCGCGAGGCTTTGTCGCATTTTCTGGCAGGCAATAGCGCTTCTGCCCGGTTTCTGATTGATAAAACACGCTCGGGGGTAGTGGGCGGAGCTAACTTGCAGGATATGGAAACGCTTTTTCAGCTTATGTACCTGAAATGGACCGAGCCGGGTTTGGATACTCTGGTATTTAATCAAACAAAAGAAAAATCAATTCAGGCATACATCACTGCCAATAAAACGGACGAAACCCGGTTTTACGAAGATTTTGGCCGGTTGCTGAAAGAAAAAGATTATACAACGCGGGAGTTGACCGATACGGTGATAAATACCGAACTGAAAATTGACAGAATATTGCCTGTATACAACAGCAGTTTTGGGAAGGCCACGGGATATTCGTTTGTGATTATGGCCGATTGTGAGCTGAATGAACTTATGCCTTATGTACTCAAATATATCGGCGGTTTGCCTGCCGGTGATTTTGCCAAAACATATGTGTACGATGGTGGTAAGGTACGAACTACAGCAGCGCGTTTACAGCGAAAAGCAGGTGATTCGCCTAAGGCAGTGGTTTCGTTGGTTTTTCAGCAAAACAACATCAGTCAGGATTTGTCAGTGTTTAATCTGCAAAATCAGATGCTTGCCGAAGTGCTGAAAATGAAACTGCTGAAAGAACTGCGCGAAAAACTGGGTATGGTTTACAGCTTTGGGGTGTCGTCGGGAGCTACTTTGTATCCCAGTCCGTTAAGTCGTAATACTATTTCGTTCAAATGTTTGCCCGAAAATGTAGATACGCTTATAACGCAAACTGTGAAAATTATTCATGAAATGGAAAAATTGCCGCAGAGCTTTGAGCCGGAGCTGAATGATGTGAAAGCAAACCTGATTAAAACCATGCTGGCCGACAGGCAGAAGGATTCTTTCTGGAGTACAGCTATCAGAAATAAAATTTACAACAATGAAAGTAACTGGAGTTTTGTGAGTGACTATGACGATATGGTAAATTCGTTGTCGGCTGAGCAACTGGCTCGCCTGATAACGCTTAATTTCAATACAAATAAAATAATTCAAAGTATATTAATCCCTAAAAATTAAAAAAAGAAGATTATGAACACAAAAAAAACAATGTATTACCTAAAATTCTGAGCTTTGGTTTTTATGCCGAAGACAATGTGGGTGTCATTGCCAAAGACTATGTTATTGATAATGTCACAACTACTTCGATAACAGTTAATCTGCCTGCCGGAACTGATAAATCGGCATTGATAGCACGTTTTACCACTAATCAGGACGATACAGTAAAAGTGAACAACGTACGTCAGGTGTCGGGGGTTACGGCTAATAATTTTACCTATCCGGTGGATTACGTACTGTCGCAGGGTAACTTATTTGCCCGCTATTCTGTTACAATTGGTAAAGCTGCCGATTATGTGTGGACAGCTCTTCCGGCCTTTACTACCGACTCGGTGGTGTCGGCTATGATGAGAGTAAATCCCGTAAAGAAAGAGCCTTATATATTATTTAAAGCCAGCCGACCTGAATCGGCCAACCAGAAAGCGGCCATGTTACGTTTCGAAAACGGAGCCTGGGTACATATGGGCGAAGCTTCCGACGGACAAATAGGCTCATATTACGATTTGGCTTTTAATGCTGCCGGAGAACCTTATATTTCATATGCTGATTATACTGCTGCTACATCGCAAATGCATACAGTGAAAAAATACAATGGTACTTCGTGGGAACTCGTGGGAGCTAAAGGGGTTACTACTTCCAAAGCATCTTACAATGGTCTTACATTTGGCCCTAACGGACAACTGATGCTATTCAGTATGATTGATGCTACAGGAGGCGTGCTGGCGCGCAGGGAATTATGCGTTTCTAATTTCGACGGAACAGCCTGGACTACCAACCAAACCGTAACCGGCCGTACTTCGGATCTTGTGTCTTATTTCCCAACTGCCCGAACAGTGAAAGGAGCCGTTTATCTGGCTGTATACAATGCTGTTACCCCAAATACTTTTTCGGTTTATAAATATAAAGATGGTGCATGGACTACCCTGATTGATAAATGGAAAGAAGCTACTGCTACGGGTATGAGCATTCGCGACTTCGATATGGAAGTTGACTACGCCGGAAACGTATATGTGGCTTTGGTCGATAACTCTACCGATGGTGCTTCGCTAAAACATAAAATTGTAAAATATACTGCTGAGTCTGGCGTGGTAAGTACTTTGGGTAATCCTTTTACAGTTGTTAGCGGAGGTTTATACAATTTCGATTTGGCTGTTTCGCCTACAGGTGTGCCATTTTTGCTATATCGCAATGAGACGCAATATCCGGTGGTTGCTTCGTTCGACGACGAAACACAGGAATGGACTACTCCTTTTGTGCTCGATACCGAAGCTGCCGGTGAGTTGTCTATCGACTTTACTTCTACCGGCGAAGCCTATGCTTCGTACGTTAAGAACCGGAAATTGTTTGTGTTTAAATTTGCTGAACCTAAATAATAAGTTCTTGGTTTTTTGATTATTATTTTTTTATAAACGTAAAAATGAAATTAAAATTAATCCTCTCTTTCCTCATTCTGTTTGGAACTTCAGCCTACTTAATTTGCGCTGAAATTCGGGTTGAAGGAACTGTTTTTGCCGATAAAAACGCCAACGGAGTGCTGGATAGGGGCGAGAAAGGAATCAAAAATATCCCTGTCTCTAATGGAGTTGATATTGTTTTTACGGATTCAAAGGGTAATTATCGGATCAACTGTAGCTCACGGGCTACAGTTTTTCCGATATTACCTTCTGAATATAAATTTCCGCTGAATCAGGCGAAAATACCAAACTCAAACTTCAAATTTCTCGATGTCGATTCTCGGAATACAATAGCTGGAGTTCATTTCGGACTACTGAAGGCTGAGATGAAAAGGTCGTTCTCCCTCACGGCCGTTGGCGATATTCAGGTGAAGGATGCCGATGAACTGAATTACGCTTCCAAATCTGTTATTTCGGAACTTGCCGGCGGTACTCAGGCCGATCTGAATATCATGTTGGGCGATTTGGTCAATGATGACCCTGCACTTTTCTTGCCGGTTAAGCAATTGCTCAATAATCTTTCAACGCCCACCTGGACGGTTTATGGCAATCACGATCGCGAAGTAAATGACTCCTCTACCTCCGACGATGCCTATCGTCGCCATTTTGGTGCTTCTGTTTATGCTTTTAATGCTCATAATACGCATTTTTTGGTGTTAAATAATATGCAACCCAAAGGCAGATACGGATACGATACAAGGTTTTCTGATGATGAGCTGCGGTTTGTGAAAAATGATCTTGAGTTGGTACCACGCAATTGTTTGCTCATAATCGCCATGCACGGACCACTCCAATATACAAAAAACAAGGAGCAGTTACTTGCTTTGCTTCACGACAGGCCTAATGTGCTTGTGTTGTCGGGGCATACGCATATTGTGGAAAGATATTTTCACCGAAACAATATTGCCGTTATTCCCGAGATTGGTGTAGGAGCCTCCTGCGGCATGTGGTGGACCGGCGAAAAAAATGAGTTAGGTGTGCCTACAGCTTTGATGCAATGCGGCAGCTATCCCAATTATTTTAAAATCCATATCAGCGATGGGAAATACGGGATGGCTTATAAGGCTGTTGGGCTTGATGCAGGTCGCCAGATGGAAGTTTGGGCTGATACGATTCCTGCTACCACGCAAGGGCTTAATGCGGCAACAGACAGTGTAAGAATTGTAGCGAATATTTTTGCAGGTTCTGATAGTACTCAGGTGTGGCTAACCCTGAATAATACCCTGAAATTGAAAATGCAGAAAACAGATATGGTTTCGCCCAATGTATCTAAACTGCTAAGTCTTTACAACAACAAAGTTTATCCCACAGCCGGAAATACCCGAAACCCGCTACGCAGGAGGTCATCGCCTCATATCTGGTCGGTAACTGTTCCTGTTGCAGGGTCTGCTGTTTATTCTGTTCAGATTGATGCCGGCGATAACTATGGCTTTAAAGCTACAAGGGTTCAGGTGTTCAATAATCACGCATATTAGAAGTAAAACAAACGGAAGATGTATCTTGATTTTGCTGTCAGGGATACATCTTCCGTTGTTTTTTTACTCCATACCAAGATACCATTTTTGTAATACAAAAAATGCTTTTTTGCGCTGTCCCTGATCCGACACAAGACCCTTTCGGTTAAACTCATCCTGTATCTCGGGCAAATGACGCCGCGGCGATCTGAAATCCTTCAAAATCCAGGGAGTGGTTCCGGCTAATCCCTTAATTCTCTTTAGCATTTCAATATTTTTCTCATATAATTTCTCCTGATATTCTTCGGTGAAAAGCTCCTTGTCTGAGCCGTGAAGACCATATCTGGCACCACCTCCAAACTCCGAAACAAAAACCGGTTTGTTGATATCGAAAGTCCAGTTTACCAAATCGCATTTTTCCCAGTTACCATCGTACCAACCTACATATTGGTTGAAGCTGATTAAATCCAGCACATTACCCAGCGGATCGTGTACCGTTAACTGATTCCGGCTGAGTTCTTCTTTTTCCATCGCAGCAGCTACCAAACGGGTGTTGTCCAACTCCCGGGTTTTGTTGGCTAATTTAGTGAGAAAATTCAGACGGGCATTGCCCACCGGAGTTTCGTTGGCTATCGACCATATAATTATGTTGGCTCTGTTTTTATCGCGGGTTATCATGTCCGTCAGCTGCGTTTCGGCATTGGTGTAAGTTGCAGGGTTCAGCCAGTGTATCGTCCAGTAAACGGGAATTTCGCTCCAAACCATCAATCCCAAACGCTCTGCAGTGCGTATCATAAATTCGTTGTGAGGGTAGTGCGCCAGTCGAACAAAATTACACCCCAGCTCCTTAGCCCAGTTGAGCAGCGTAAGCGATTGTTCTTCATTGTAAGCACGCCCACTGTTAAATGCTGTTTCTTCGTGGATAGATATACCGCGACAAAAAATCTTTTCGCCATTCAACAAAATATCGGTTCCTTTCGTTTCTATCGTTCTGAATCCAATCTGGTCGCTGGTTTTATCGCTGTTTGTACTCAGAGTTACGGTGTACAATTTCGGGTTTTTGGGGCTCCAGAGGGTTAGTTTTTTTACTGTTATTTCCACCGCAGCGTAGCCTTTATCGTCGGTTGTAACTGTTTTTTCAATTGATAATTCAGGTATTTTCAGGGTTATCTTTTCACCTTGCTGAGCGCCATCTAATTGTATCCATCCTTTTATCAGCTTGTTGTTGCCCTTGTCAAGCTGTATCATGTAGTCGCGTATAAAAGTTTTTGGCGTGGTAACTAACGATACCTGACGGGTTATTCCTCCAAAGTTCCACCAGTCGGCATTCACAGTAGGTACGCCTTCCGGTTTTCGGCGGTTATCAGCTTTAACTACAAGCGAGTTCTCTCCAATTTTGATTTTATCAGTTATATCAATGTTAAATGGAGTAAACCCTCCGGTATGAACACCGATTGGTTTTCCATTCAGATAGATTCGGGCTTCGTAATTTACAGCACCAAAATACAGAAAATACCGTTTTTCGTTTTCAATATTATTTATTTCAAATCGTTTGCGATACCACACAGTGCCTTCATAGTAATACAGCTCCGGACGTTGCGTGTTCCAGTCGCCAGGTACAAACAAGCTTTTATCCGTTGCAAAATTATACTCCTGAAGGCGTTTTTTGTCGTTATTTTCCTGATCCAGAAAGTAACCGCTTCGCGACGGATTTAGTCGGTAGTCATAATAACCGTTTTCAAAAGGGTCAACAATTGTTTTCCAGCTACCCTCAAGCGAAATAATGTCGCGGTTGTTTACGTTGATAATCTGCGGATACAGTCCTTCGTTCTGCGCATTTGTCTTAGATAACGCCAACACGGCCAGGCAACATAAGACGATTTTAGATTTACAATTCATGTTTTTCGATTTTTTCTGTTTTAAGTGTTATCTGATTTGAAGATTATTTTCTTTTTGAATATGACAAAACCGCATCTGGGATTGCTAAAAACTTGTATGCCAATACTATTTGCAGTAATTTACAATATGATAATTGTAAGGCCGATATAAATAGGACCAATAATTCATTCTCAATGAGTAGGAGGTTTTGGTGTCGAAAAGCTAAACTTGTCGTTTTGCATTCAGCTGCAGAGTCCGGTCATTTTTTTGCAACAAAAAATTCTGACATCTCCGCTAAGTAAAGGATTTCAAAGATAATAAATTTATTGGACAGGTGATGTAAACGTAATCACCCCAACCTGAAGATTTTTATCAGATTGGGGTGAAGATTTTTTAAAGATTTTTCTTCGCTTCATCAATTGTAATATAAGTTGATATTCATCAGTATCTAAACGCTTATCGCAAATATGAAATAGTTAAAAGGTAAAAAAATAATGTATAGTTATTTGAATATCATTAGTATTTTGGCTTTGTTGAAAGGTAAATTTAAGTCTCACAAAAAGTACTATACTTAAAAAGATATCCGGAGAGTAATCGGGAAGTGGCATTACAACTTAGCTAATTGCGTAGAAACAAATATTTTAGTACGACGCCCTGAGGCATTGTTATAAGGTGATATTGAGATCAGGCAATGACAAATGTATTAATTTTTAATTTCAAGTAATGAATACGGCAGTTAAAACGGTAAATTCCACAACTCACACTATTTAAGTATCATTTTGATGCTGATGCTTGATTAAAGCTATAATTTTGCTTTAAAATAATTAATTATTAGTGTCATAATATGAAAAGATTCTTTACAATTTTAGTACTCGTTTCAATGTTTACTTTTGTATGTGTAACATTGCATGCACAGGTAAGTTTGCAGAATCCAACGATAAAGGATTCCGGCTATGATCTTCAGGTAATTTTAGCACTGACAGACAAAAATGGTAATTCGCTTGACCAGTCAAAGCTCAGCTTCTATGTTTTTAAAGACAATTCCGATGCTCCTGTTACATTCGATAAGGAAATCTACACTAAACTTGATAGTAGTATAACAGAGATTCCTTATGGATTTGCAGATAAGGAAAATTATGATTTCTATCAGAATAGTGATGGAGCCACATGTGTCTATTATGCCTGGAGTGGACATAAAAAATTAGGTGCCCAGGCAATACATCGTGATGGCGACATAGTCTCAAAATCTGATATAGTTTGGACTGATGGTACAATCACTTCTGCTGATGGTGGAACTGTGGATCCAGACCCAGACCCAAACCAAGATCCTACATTTGACGAAAGTGCACTTATCATAAACCCTGAAGGAACAAAGACAGAAACTTCACGCAGTTCTTTCACCTATTATAAATTAGGTAGTGGTATTTATTCAGGCACTGATAATGGTTTGATAAGCAATTATGTAAATGGAACCGACGGTAATATATATCTTCAGGGAACAATAGGTAAGTTTAAGATTGATAATTACATTAAGCTTGAAAAGATTGGTGATAAATATAAGGCTGCATTTCCACAACTAATACTTGTTCAGGAACAAGACGGTGTGAAATACCCATTTTATGCTTCGCGCCTTGTAAAAACGACGGATCAGGATAACGACAGTACTTACTATGCAATTGATACCGCAAATGCTAATGAGCTGACATTCAGTTTGTCGGAAACAGGCGTTCTTACACTCGACGGCAGTTCGGATGGAAACGTAATTCTTGGTCTTATTGATGCGGATAGTATTTGGACAGGCTATGGTGATTATGATTTTTCAGAAACTCCTATCAATAGTCTTGTGACTACACTCCCTGAAGGTGCTGAAATAAAGACATGGATACTCTCCTACAAGTTTGCCAATGACCCTGAAGGTGTTACTTCAACAAAGAAAGTTAGTGTGGCTATGGTGGGTAACGATATATTTGTCAGCAACCCATATAATAACAGCAAGGAGCAGTGGTTTAAAGGTACAATCAATGGCACAATAGCCACATTTCTGCCCAATCAGTTCCTTGGTGCTGATGTTACAAGCAACCATTATCTGTACTTCCGTACGGGTAGGATGACAACAACAGATGGTCTGACATTTTTGTATGAACAGGCTAATCAAATTATTTTTAACTATAATGCAGATGTTCAAAGCCTGACAACAACTGATGATGTAACGTTCTTTATTAGTCAGGGCACCGGAACAACAGCTGCTAATGTAGGAAACTACGACTTCCCTCAGTTCAAAATCTTTGTTGAAACCGTTGCTACTCTTCAGGATCCTGCTATTACAGGTATTTCTGATGAAAGTTCATACGATGACTATGGTTATGGATATATCCAAGTAAAAATTCCGACAAAAGACACTGAGGGTAATGACCTTGATACCGACAATTTGTATTACAGCATATACAAGCAAGGTGAGTCAACTCCTTTCGTACTGACACCGGCTGTCTATGTTGACCTAACTGCAGATATGACAGAGATACCTTTCAATCTGGAGAATTACGACATATATCCTTATGATGCTGATAACCGTACTGTGATACTTTACTTTCCTACTAACATTAAGTTGGGCGTACAGAGCATTTACCGAACCGCAGCTGGTAAGGAGTATAAGTCAAATATTGTATGGAGCGATGGTACAACGGGAATAACAGGTATACCTTCTGTAAACGTTGAAAACAGTACCGATGTTCGCTATTATGATCTTACAGGACGTCAGGTATTACATCCTCAGGTTGGTCAAATTTATATCAAAAAAACAGGAACGAGTGGCAAAGGTATTTTAATTAAAATAGTAAAATAATAAAAATAATATTTTTTCATTTTATCATAAGACAGCATGCAAATTCTTTTTTCGCGCAAGTTGTTACTTTTTAAGACTGATATGCTAAGAAAATTTGAGACACTGCTACTACTGTTACTCATAAATATTGGAGTGACAATGGCGCAGACATATGTAAAAGGTACAGTTACAGCTGAAGACAACGGTGAGATGCTGATAGGTGCCACTGTAAAAATTGAAGGGGAAAATGTTGGTGTTATCACGGATGTCAACGGACATTTCGAGCTTTCTGTTCCCAAAGGTAAAAATATAGTCGTCAGCTATGTTAGCATGGAGAGTCAGGTATTGCTTCCTAAACCACTGATGAACATAGTACTGAAATCAAACACTACGTTAAAGGAAGTTGTGGTTACAGGCATGCAACAAATGGACAAGAGATTATTTACTGGTGCTACATCTAAGGTAAGTGGTGCAAATGCTAAGCTCGATGGTGTGGCCGATGTAAGCCGGTCTTTAGAAGGTAAAGTGGCTGGCGTCAGTGTTCAGAATGTGAGTGGAACATTTGGTACGGCTCCAAAAATTCGTGTGCGTGGAGCAACGTCTATCTACGGAAACTCAAAACCGCTGTGGGTTGTTGACGGTGTGATAATGGAGGATGTGACTGAGGTTAGTGCCGATGAACTTTCTTCTGGTGATGCTGTGACACTTATATCGTCGGCTATTGCAGGGCTGAATTCGGACGACATCGAGTCGTTCCAGATTCTCAAGGATGGTAGCGCAACGTCTATCTATGGTGCCAGAGCTATGGCAGGAGTTATTGTTGTTACTACGAAGAAAGGCAGAGCAGGATCAAACAAGATAAGTTTTACAAGCGAGTTATCGCTACGTTTGAAACCCAGTTATGACGATTTCAATATTATGAACTCTCAGGAACAAATGGCAGTTTATAAAGAAATGAATAATGCTGGTCTGCTTAATTTTGCAGAAACATATCGGGCAGCAAACAGTGGTGTATATGGTAAGATGTATCATCTGCTCAATACATACGACCCCTCCACTGGTGCCTTTGCTTTGGCAAACACGCAGAGTGCACGCAATGCATATCTTCGAGAGGCTGAGTATAGAAATACTGACTGGTTTGATCTGCTTTTTAGTAATTCAATAACACAGAACCACTCTATCAGTATGGCCTCGGGTACTGAGAAGGCGCAGTACTATACTTCGTTCAGTTATATGAACGATCCGGGTTGGTACAAGCAAAGCAATGTGCAGCGTTATACAGGTAATGTAAATGCTCTGTATCAGATATCAAAAAAACTCAAACTAAACATTATAGGTAATGCTGCATATCGTAAACAACGGGCTCCGGGAACGCTTGGTCAAAGTCTTGATGTTGTATCTGGTGAGGTAAAGCGCGACTTCGATATCAACCCTTTTTCTTATGCACTAAATAGCTCCCGAGCATTAGATCCTGATGCCTATTATGTACGCAATTATGCAGCATTCAATATCTTTAACGAGCTGGAGAATAACTTCATGAATTTCAATGTAGTTGATACAAAGATTCAAACTGAGCTGAAGTATAAACCTACTGCAAAACTTGAACTTTCAACTATTTATGCATATAAGTTCTCAACTACATTACAAGAGCACGAGATTCACGAAAGTTCGAACCAGGCTCTGGCTTATCGTTCAATGGACGACGCTACCATACGTGACAGTAATCCATGGCTTTATACTGACCCCGACAATGCAAATTCCTTGCCGGTGTCGGTACTGTCGTCCGGAGGCTTTTACCGTGAAACAAAGTACAGAATGAATAGTTGGGACGTTAGGGCAACAGCTAATTACAACGATGTATTTAATGAAGATCATATTGTTAACTTTTTTGGTGGTATGGAGGTGAATAGTTTAGAACGTCGTAAGACTTTCTTTCAGGGAGTTGGTATGCAGTATGACATGGGTCTGCTCGCTTCATTCGATTATCAGTACTTCAAGCAGTCGCAAGAGGAGGGAACTTCCTACTACAGTGTGGTTGACGCCAATTCACGTTCTGCTGCTTTCTTCGGTACAGCAAACTATTCATATCAGGGTAAATATAGCATTAACGGAACTATGCGTTACGAAGGTACTAACAAACTGGGGCGCAGTCGTTCTGCGAGATGGCTTCCTACATGGAATATTTCAGGTGCATGGAATGCCCATGAGGAGAAATGGTTTGGACAGCTGCGACCTGTCATGTCAAACTTTACATTGCGTGCTTCTTACTCCCTTACTGCTGATCGTGGCCCTTCATTCGTCACAAATTCCCTTTCTGTTATCTCAAGTTATAACCCATGGCGTCCATTTACGTCGGCAACAGAGTCCGGACTACAACTCGAAGACATTGAAAACAGCGAACTTACTTACGAAAAGAAGCACGAACTGAATATTGGCGCTGCAACAGGATTCCTAAATAATCGCATCAATATTGAATTGGACTGGTATCGCCGTAATAACTTTGATCTTATTGGTATTGTTAATACAACAGGCGTAGGCGGAATTATCTCTAAGTATGCTAACGTGGCCAGCATGCGCTCCCATGGTGTTGAGTTTTCTATTTCAACAAAAAACATTGAGGCGAAAAATTTTAAATGGAGCACAGACTTTATATTTTCAAGGACGAAGAATACTGTGACTGATTTCGACTCTAATACCAGCGTTATTGAGATGGTGACAGGCAATGGATTTACTATGGAAGGCTATCCGGTGCGCTCGCTTTTTTCGTTTGATTTTCGTGGTTTGAACGAAGATGGAGTGCCTACGTTTGTTAACGAAGATGGCGAAATCACAACTTCGGATATTTATTTTCAGGAGAGAGAGAAGAAAGGACATCTGGTGTATGAGGGTTCGGTAGATCCTACCATAACAGGTTCGCTTGGTAATGTATTTCAATACAAAAATTTCAAAATCAATGTCTTTATGACTTATTCAGGGGGCAATGTGCTACGTCTTGATCCTGTATTCAAAGGTACTTACTCCGATCTTACTGCTATGTCAAAAGAGTTCAAAAATCGGTGGACTGTTCAAGGAGATGAGGCTTACACAGACATTCCTGTTATTGCCGATCGTCGTCTCCATGCTAATGACAACCAGCTTAGTTATGCCTACAATGCGTATAATTACTCAACAGCTCGCACAGCTAAAGGAGATTTTATACGCCTGAAAGAGATTAGTGTCTCATATGACTTTCCAAAGGAATGGACAACCTATCTCAAAATGTCGGATTTTTCAGTAAAACTACAAGCAACAAACATATGTCTTTTATACAGCGACAAGAAACTGAACGGTCAGGATCCGGAGTTCTATAACAGTGGAGGCGTGGCTTCGCCGATGCCTAAGCAATTTACTTTAACCCTTCGTATGGGACTTTAGAAATAAATTATTAATAGAGAAAAATGAAGAATTCTTTAAAATATTTACTATGTGCTGTAGTGCTTTTGTCATCATGTGACAGTTTTCTTGACAAAGTACCAGATAGCCGTACCGAACTGAACAGTGCAGATAAAGTTACTAAGTTGTTGGTATCTGCATATCCTTCGTTTACAAGCATACTTATGGCTGAGATGGCTTCTGATAACGCTATGGATAATGGGTCAAAGTACGAAGTCAGTGATAAACTTCAGGAAGAAGCTTATTTGTGGGACAAACTGACGGCACAGTCAAACGACTCTCCAAGCAACTTATGGCAAGGCTGTTATGCTTCGGTCGCTGTCGCCAATCAAGCTTTGCAGGCCATTGACGCAATGGGCAACTCTGCCAATTTGCAGCCACAACGCGGAGAAGCTCTAATGTGTCGTGCATGGGCTCATTTTCAGTTGGCATTAATTTTTTGTAAAACTTACAATCCGGAAACTGCCAGTCAGGATTTGGGACTACCATACTCCAGTGCCCCTGAGACAACTGTTAAGCCTAATTACAAACGTGGCTCATTAGCACAACTCTATCAGAACATACAGAAGGATATTGAAGAAGCTCTGCCGTTAATTGATAACAATCTGTACAGTGTTCCGAAATACCACTTTAACCGTAAGGCTGCTTATGCCTTTGCTGCACGATTTTATCTTTATACTCAGCAGTGGGAGGCATGCATTGAAGCTGCGACAGAGGTTCTTGGTAGTAACCCAACAAGCTTATTGCGCAACTGGAATACAATCCACAATATGGCTCGCGACTATGAGTCTCGTTGCAATGCGTATATAGCTGAGTCTTCTGCAGCTAATTTACTGATACAGACTGCATACTCTGATATGCCGTTCTGGCTGGGAGCAACTGCATATGGTGCGCGTTACGGTCATAACAATGTAAACATAGCTCAGAAAGAGACATATTTTATGGATGGTATATGGGGTAATCTCGATGAGGGTACAGGACTTTATATGGGGCATTCTACTTGGGGGCTGGAGCAGAAAGTCTGCTATTCAAAGTATTCCATGTATGCTGAATATACAGATAAAGTAGCTGGTACAGGTTACCGACGTAGTGTGACGGTGATGCTTAGCACAAACGAAACGCTACTCTGTCGTGCCGAGGCTTACGCTCATTTAAAAGATTACGACCATTCAATTCAGGACATAAATTATTGGATTCAGACAAATACGCTTGATGGTAAAACGATTACTGCCAACTCCATCGATAATATATATGGTGACATGAAATATATGGAGGCAACAGACGGTACTCCACTTCCAGCCAACGAGAATGGTACACCAAAGAAACGTTTTCATCCTGTTGGCTTCACTGTAGAAGATGGTCGACAAGAGAACTTTCTTCAGTGCATTCTCCACCTGCGCAGATGCGAAACGATGATGGATGGATTGCGATGGTTTGACATTAAACGTTTCGGCATAGAAATAGCTCACAACCGTGATGGTATGAAAGCAGATATACTCCATCAGGATGATCCCCGACGAGTATTCCAAATTCCGGATGATGTCATCAGTGCAGGAATAGAACCAAATCCACGTTAATTAAAAATTATGAATTATATAAGAAAATCAATACTTCAAGGCATTTTAGTTGCCTTTTCAGTTGTAGGAACGGGTGTGAGCTTCAGTTCATGCTCTTCCGAGGAACTAGATCCAGTCAGTGTTTTTGCAAGTGAAACCACTGAAGTGCAGAACGATTTCGATCGCTGGTTGGAAAAAAATTATGTAGACAATTACAATATTGAGTTTAAGTATCGTTTTGAGTTTAATGAGAGTGATAAAAGCTATAATCTTATTGCTGCCGATTACAATAAGTCTATTGCTCTTTCCAAACTTATCAAATTTCTATGGTTGGAGACATACGAAGAACTATGTGGTACGGATTTTATACGTTCTTATTGTCCAAAGGTGATATTCCTTATAGGTTCGCCTGCATACGATGAAAGTGGCTCCGTAGTATTAGGAGCAGCTGAGGGTGGACTAAAAATATCACTCTTCAACGTTAATGGTATTAATACAGAGAATTTAAACGTAGAAGAACTCAATAAATGGTATTTTAAGACTATGCACCATGAGTTTGGACATATTTTAAATCAAAAGAAGAGTTATCCCACAGAATTCAATGAGGTTTCTGCGAAAAACTACCAGTCGGAGAGTTGGGTCAATCTCACTGATCAGGAAGCACTCGATATGGGTTTCGTTTCAAATTACGCGAGTAGTGAGGCTTCTGAAGATTTCGTAGAAATCCTGTCAATTTACGTCACAAATGATGCAGCTTACTGGGATAATCTTGTAAGCAGTGCCAGCGAAACGGGGCAGCAGGCTATTAATGCCAAATTGAATATTGTGAAAAGCTATTGCAAGGAAACATTTGGTTTTGACCTCGACAACCTTCGCCGCATTGTACAGCGTAGATCTGCAGAGGTTGTAGATCTTAATCTTAATCTTGATTAAAGATAAATAATAATTGACAGTTATGAACATATTACTTATAAATAAAGCCCGGAGGATATTTGCTGTATTCTTCACGCTACTTTCTTTGCTTCTTACTTCTCTTCTGCTAACTTCTTGCAACAGTGAAGGCGAAGTATTCACTGAGTCGTCGGCACAAAGAGCTACTACTGCAATTAAAGAATATACAAAAATTCTTACGCAACAGGAAAATGGATGGATTTTGAAGTATTATCCTCAATCAGCGATGGAGTATGGTGGCTATACCACCTTGATAAAATTTGCAAGCGATGGCAAGGTGCAGATGGCGAGTGAACTGTTTAAGAGTACGGATGTTTTGGAGAGCTCCTATTCTTTGAAACAGAGTGCTGGCATATATCTTACTTTTGACACATATAATGAGATGATACATTTATTCTCTGATCCTTCAGCACCGTTCCGCGGGAGTACAGGAAGTGGAATGGAAGGGGACTATGACTTTAGTATTATGCACGCTTCTCAGGATAGTATTGTGCTTAAGGGGCGTAAATCAGGTACACGCGCCGTTATGGTGCCAATGAAGATAGATAAACAGTGGAAAGAATATATAGAAGAAACAAACGCAGCTGAGTTTATGATGACATTTAAGAAATACACTCTTGATGTCTCAGGAAAGACATATAAAGTGTCGCGTACTGACCGTAACCTCACCATCTCTGCCGATGAAGAAGAAACGCAGTCTTCTATCGTAGCTCACTATCTGTTTACCCCGAAAGGCATAGAATTGTATGAACCCATTGAAATAGATGGAAAGAAAATATCTGGTTTTGTTCTCACTGATAATGACGTATATCCTGAGGTCAACAACACCGAGATAGTCTTAATGCCCGAAATTCCGAATCTAAACGAATATCTCGTTGATGGAATGTGGTTTATATCTTATAGTAATTTAGGTGTCTATGGTCAGAAATATTGGAATTATCTGAAGACAAGTCTTGACAATATCAATGAAGAACTTTTGTTCGCTTTCATCGGAACTTATAATGGGCAATTCAGCTTTACATTTAATAGCTCTGGCTATATTGGCTCACTTTATTATGACTATTTTTTTATTGGTAGTAATCAGATATCTCTCAATTTTCCATTGATGGCTGATACTAACGGAGCAAACTATTATAATAATGTGGCAGGAATGAAATCAGCACTTGTACCATTTGCGCATAGTTCTACTCGTTTCTTTAACCTAAGTGCCGACGACGTTAAGCGTCCCACATGGATAAAACTTACTGACAAATACGAGAAAACAAATATCATTGTTCTGACCAAGTCTATCGTTACTTATCCATTTAAAAATTAAAGCAAAACCTTTAGATGATTTTTTATCTGATTGAGATTACTATCGCCCTAACCAGTTGAGGAAATCTGTCCTCCTGAGCGAACTAATTATTGCCTCCTTCTCTATTTCACCAGCGCAGACAGTAACCTGAAGCCTTTGGTTGTCAATCTTTTTTACATGCACAATTGCCTGAATGGAAGAAACAACACTGCGCGAGAGTTGGAAGAAGTCATGATCATAAACAATGGACATGACTTCTTCCATACTTTTCATTTCCGTTACATTGTTTTTGCCTTCCTTGGAGTATGCCATGATGTAACGATCTTCTACACAGAAAAATGCTATATCTGAGATATTGAGATACGAAAACGTTTTGTTACCGCAGATAAGTATGCGTTGAACTTCACGATTCTTTGGCACTAATTCCTTATATACAGAAGGATTGAAGATTTCAGTCATGCTTTCCAATTTCTCTAATGCACGCATAACATCATCTTCTACAATAGGTTTTAGCAGGTAGTCAATGCTGTGAACCTTAAATGCTTCAAGTGCGTAGTCGTTGTATGCTGTTGTAAAGATTATTGGTACTTTCACATCTACATGTTCGAGAATATCAAAACAGTTGCCGTCACCAAGATCTATGTCCATGAAAATCAAATCAACATCTTCTATTTCAAGAAACTTGATACTCTCTTCAACTGACTCCAATGTGCTGATCAATTGATAGTTGGGTCTTATCTTAATGATGATGTCTTGAATATTCTCTCTTGCAATTTCTTCATCTTCAATAATAATATATCTCATAACTGTTAGTATAAAAAGGGTATTGTTACAATAAATGTCTTGTTATCATCACTAATCTCGATTTTTCTTTCATAAACGTCATAGAGTTTCTGAAGGTATTTCAATCCTATCTGTGTGGAGTGTAACGACTCTTTACGGTTAATAGGATTGCTCACTGTCAAATGATCATTCTTGAAATCGATGGTTACGCACATCGGTATTTGAGTGCTTATCTTATTGTGTTTTATTGCATTTTCTACCAATAGCTGTAGAGTGAAAGGTATGATGTATTGTAGCTTGCTGGGATTACCATTCATTTTTATGCTAAAATTGTTGTTGTAACGAAGAATGAGAATTTTTGTGTATTCCTCAACAAAACTAATTTCATCTTTCAAAGCCACTTTTTCCCTTCCTTGCTGCTCAAGTACAAAACGATATATTCGTGACAGAGAAAGTATGAAAGCTTTAGATTTTTCTGTGTCTTTCGCTACGAGAGAATAAAGAATGTTGAGCGTATTGAACAGGAAATGAGGATCCACTTGCGATCTGAGGGCATCGTACTGATATTGCAGTACCTTTTGTTTCGCCAAACTGATCTCCTTTATCTGCTTGATATGGTTTTTGACGAAATATGTCACTTCCAGACCTAAGAAAATAAAAATATTGTTGAAAACAGTGCCAGCCCAGTTTACGCGGCTTAACTGCTCGTCGATGTACGAAACCACAAACAAAAAAAGCAGGTTAACTACAATCATACTGGCAAACGAGAATAAAATGTCAATTGTTAACTTTCTTGACTGTGTAGACGTTGATGGTCGAGAAAAAACAATTACATAGTTTACAATATAAGTAATAACGATAGGAATGAAGTTAAGGGCGAAATACACCATGAACTGATGCATACTTTCGTAAGGCCAAAGTAACTTACTGTCAATTAGATTGTAGAACAATTGAAACAGAATATAATAGGCAATAACTATACAGGGATGCAGAAGCTTGCTATTTAATGATAACGCTTTATATAGCGGTAACCACTTTTTGATATCAATCATAATTTGGATAAGGATTTCTACAGATTACAGAAGTATTTTGGTCACAGATTAAAGCCAGACTGCTATATTTTAAAAGGTCATTAACGGAAAAAGATTTCTTTCAATCAAACATCTTTTTTTTTGCAACATATAGGAATATCATCAAAGATAATTGAGAATCATCAGCCATGATGTCCAAACTATATTTATGTACAGTTGTAACTTATTGAATAATTGTGCGATTTGTGTGCAAATTAAAAAAATCTAATATCTGCTGTCGTATGCGGGCATTAATGTATATTAAAATGCAAAGCTAACTGTTTTTCATTGATTTACAAAGCTTTCGAGCAATATATTTTGTAGCATGAATTTTCACTACATATACTTGTTAAACGTCTTTATGGTTTGTCCGTCCATTAGCGGAGGTTAGGTGCGGAATCAAAAAGTAGATTTAGGCGTGAAATAAACAAATAGGTTTTGTGTGGTTAATAATACACAAAACAGCCCAACCAGAATATCAGATTGAGCTGTTCTATAACTTGAAACTTTAAACGCGAAATAATTAATTCGCGCAGCGGCTTATTTTACTTCTTCAAATGTAATATATATTGATATTCAGCAACATGAAAACACATGTTGCAAATATGATACAAATAAAAAGGCAATAAAAATAAAATATATAATCCTGTATATCAATTATTTATATCCTGCTTAATAGATAAATATAAATCTCCTGCAAAGATACACTAAATCTCAGAATTTGAGAGCTGGAGAATAAAAAAACCGCCCCTTTTTGGGGCGGCTCTCGCAAGAAAACCAATTGCCAACGCTTAGGCAACAGTCACAGAACCCAAATACACACTGTTTGCAACTTCTTTACCGTCTGCGGTAATGAAGCCCAGGAATACTTCAACGCTTTCGCCAACCCAATCAGCAGGAACAGAAATATCTTCTGTAGCTGAGACTCTTTGATTTCCACCTGCATCAAATACAGATTCGGCTCTTGTTGGGTTTAAAACAACAATCAGAGCTTTGTCTGTTTGGGTGGCAGTGCCACTGCCAGAGTTATCATCCCAATTCAGGGTAACAACGCCATTTGCAGAGGTGGCTAAGGCGTTCACAGCTCCGGTCAAGTTACCACGAGAAACAAGCACTTTGGCAAGATCAACACTGTAGTCAGCAGAGGAACTGCCAGTAACAGCATTGTTCAGAATGTAAGACATAGCAGCATTGAATGCTGTTTGCTTGATTGCATACTTTTTGTAACCAACACGGAGGAACCCGGTTATCGGTTTCAAAATTGCCAACACTAAAGCGAACTTAGTACGCTGATTTACCTGCCCATCTGTGCGAGGATTGCTTACTGAAGTTGCTTTTGCACGCATGTAGCTGATACCTTTCCAGTTACCACCTACGACATTTCCCACTTTACCTGAGAAGCTTCCGAGAATACCTAAATTAATCTTTCCCATACCTTGAAAATTTAAAAAATGAATAATAGTTTAATTTGGACTTGGTACGAAGGAGAACCCTTTTTGACCTTGTCTTGAACAAAGGTAATGCGAGTTAATTGATAGATAATCAGATTGGAAGCTATTGCCTTTCTTTGCTTTAACCTGCCGTTTTCCTCGCGAAAAAACACGAAAAGGGAAAAGAAAATGTAAACCACCTCTTACTGCAAGAAAAAGCGAAGTGAAACGGAGCGTTGAGGCTGTCAAGGTTTTTTGTCAGAATACTACCCGACCAACGGGAGGTGTGGAGATTGTGACAAAAACCCGAAGGGCTTGACCTTTACTGACTCATTTTATTGCTGTTATCTTTGTGAACATTTTTTTTGTCGTACTAT
>JAFNAV010000110.1 GCA_017860345.1 Bacteroidota bacterium
AATCATACAAACTTTATCATCCCCAATAAATTCTTCACCTATGATAAAGGCCTGAGCCAGACCATCGGGCGATGGCTGAACGGCATACTTCAGAGTGATGCCCAAATCTTCGCCGTTACCCAGTAAGTTTTCGTACAGATGTATGTCCTGTGGAGTTGAAATAATGAGAATTTCTTTGATTCCGGCCAGCATCAGTACCGACAGCGGATAATATATCATCGGCTTATCGTATACCGGGATAATTTGTTTGGAAATGCTTTTAGTGATGGGATATAAACGGGTTCCGGAACCTCCGGCAAGAACGATACCTTTCATGTTCGTATGTGTTTGGTGTGTAATTGTTGCGATTTTTTTTATATGTGTTTCAAAAGTAGTATTTTTTTCTGAAAAATAAAAGTGTCGCTCTTATTGGTTTCTATCCAGAGGTGTATGGGTAATCTGGTTTCAATAAGTTACTCCAGGTCAAGCTCGCCGTTTTTGTAGGCTTGATAATTTTTTGCCAATAGAACCATGAATTTGCTTATTTCGGTTTGTGTGAGTTGTGTTTCGGGGCTAATAGCGGCTTTTTTCATACGCAAAGTCATTATGCCGTATAGAAAACTAAAACAAAGCTCAATATCGCTCAGTCCCGGCTCACCTTTCATGCGCAGCTGGTTGATAAGCGGAAGGATGTGGAAAAATTTGGCATTGTAAGCCGGAATAGCACCTGACTTTAATGCCAGCGCATGAAAGTCGTTTAAATCAATGATAACATTTTTGTTGAGTTGCAGATGACCGCTAATCTGTACATCCTCAGTCCGCATCATGTCAATCAGGCTTTCGTACCAGTCATATAACTCTTTGCGTTCAGCTTCATTTTTTACAGGGTAAGTTGCTATAATTCTTTCGTTTACGCTGTCGATGTTCAAGCCAAGGGCACGTATTAAATCTTCTATCTGCCACATATAGAGCAGGTATTCGCAGATATTTTCTTTTTTTAGTTTTCGGGCTATAAACATGAGGATATTTTCTGTTTGGTTATTTACAATAATACAACACACACACCACAATCGGGTTTATTCATCTTCAAAATCCCAGTCGCCATCTACGTCAGTAAATGTAGGTTCAAAGAAATCATCAAGCGTACGGCGCTCTTTTTTAGTTGGACGTCCTGTGCCACGGTCGCGGCCACCCTGTCCTGCAATCCGTCCGAGTTCAATTAGTTCAAGCTGATCGGGTGTGGTTACATTCTCCATAAATTCGGGCACTAATTTAGCATTCATCCTGTTTTCGGATAGCGCCAGTACTTTGAACGAAAACAGAACCGGATTACGTTTAATGCCAACAATGTCGCCCACTTTAACGTTACGCGAAGGCTTAACCTGGATGCCCTGAATGATAACTTTGCCTTTTTTACAGGCTTCGGCAGCCAGCGAGCGCGTTTTGAACAGACGCACTGCCCACATCCACTTATCTATACGAACTTCAGTTTTCATAAGTCTCTTATTTTCCGTTAAACTGTGTCATCGTAAGTTGCGTACCGGCCAAACAGAAACTTTTGATTATTTCGGCACAGCGCTCTGCCCGTTCGGGGATTGCTTTCGCCTGCTCTTCAGTCCACTGTCCAAGTACGTATTCTACTTGTCGGCCTTTGCTAAAGTCGTTGCCAATACCAAATCGTAAGCGGGCATAATTGTTGTGTCCCAGAACTTCCTGAATATTTTTCAATCCGTTATGACCCGCATCCGAACCCTGCGGCTTGAGTCGCAACGTGCCAAAAGGCAAGGCCAGATCGTCTACAATCACCAATACATTTTCAACCGGAATGTTTTCTTTCTGCATCCAGTAACGTACAGCATTGCCACTCAAATTCATAAAAGTAGATGGTTTGAGCAACTGAAGAGTACGTCCTTTTAATTTTACAACGCAGGTAGCGCCGTAACGGTTCTCTTCAAAAAAAACATTGGACGCTTTGGCAAAAGCGTCCAATATTGTAAATCCTATGTTGTGGCGGGTATCCTGATATTCGTGACCAATATTCCCCAGGCCAACAATTAAGTATTTCATCCGAAATTATTTTTTTGCAGCGGCAGCGGCAGCAGCTCCACGAGCAGCTCTTGTCAGTTTAACCTGAGCAACCACAGCATTTTTAGCATTCAGGATTTCAAGATTTTCAACGGACACGTTACCAACCTGGATAGATTTACCTAAACCTAAAGATGTTACATCGATAACAATTTGTTCAGGGATGTTGGTGTAAAGACCTTTTACTTTCAGTTTGCGGATTTCCAGCGCCAGTTTACCCCCGGCTTTAACACCTTCGGCAAGTCCTGTAAGTTTAACAGGGATTTCTACGGTTACTGGTTTGTTGTCGTGAAGTTCAAGAAAGTCAATATGTAGCACGCGGTCGTTTACCGGATGAAACTGAAGGTCTTTCATGATAGATTTGCATTTTTTGCCATCAATTTCAAGGTCAACAACAAATACTTCCGGAGAATAAATCAGTTTGCGGAGGTCACTTGATGTACAAGTGAAGTGTACGTTAGCAGCACCACCGTAAAGAACGCATGGAACATTGTCTGAAGTGCGTTCGGCTTTAGTCGCTTTTTTGCCAAGTTCGTTTCTTAGGCTGCCTTTTAGTTGAAATGTTTTCATTTTGAAATAAAATAATAAATTGTGTTACTCAAATTTAAGCGTTTCGTTATTAAGTGATTAGTCGCTTAATTTCCCATCACACTTTCTTTTGCAAAAAAGTGCGACAAAAGTACTGTTTTTTTTGAAATTATACAATAGCTACAGGTCTATTATCTGGATGAAATAACTACTTTTGTGGTGAAATTGAGCTAAAAGGTCTTAGAAACCTATTTTGATACCCGCAACAGAGTAATTACTAACTGATTGATTTATGAATCGAACCCTCGAAAGAATGACTCCTTTTATTGTGATGGATGTGCTTGAGCGTGCTCATGAGCTGGAACG
>JAFNAV010000025.1 GCA_017860345.1 Bacteroidota bacterium
CCAGCAGGTTCACGTTTTGACCAATTTTCTGTTCGTAGCGCGAATTGAGATGCCGGTTAAGCAACGAAGCCTTTTCGTTGATAATTACTTTTGAGGTGTCGGAGCGGAGGCGTTTTTTAAAGATGGGAACAGCTATAAAATCGAACCAATAACCAAAGGCAGTAAATAGCTTAAGCATGTAGGTGTCGGCCGATCCGAAAAATTGAGGAACTCCATATCGGTCAATTAAAATTTTCATACGTTTGGCTAACTTTTTACTATCCCGTATTTGCGACGACTCGTCGAGGAGTTTCGATAGCAATGCCTTATCGTTAGGATTTTGAATCAGAATGGCATACTTCTTTTGTTCTTTGAGCTCGTCCGGGGTAATTTCTTTTTCCGATTTTTCGAGGAAAAGCTTTCCCCATTCAATCACTTCTTGCGTTGTTACATTTTCCATAAATAGCCTGCTTTGAGTCGTTTTAATATGTTTGATTTTATATTT
Source organism: Bacteroidota bacterium (assembly GCA_017860345.1). Taxonomy (GTDB): domain Bacteria; phylum Bacteroidota; class Bacteroidia; order Bacteroidales; family Paludibacteraceae; genus Paludibacter. Next base: position 485 of record JAFNAV010000025.1, read on the forward strand.
TTGAACACAATATCATACATAGATTTTGTTGTAGAAAAGATTTAGTTAACACAACAAACGTATCTGACGATACGTTTTTCATAGCGTTGAAATTATCTTTCGGGATAACGCTATGTGTTTTTAGTTCTACATCTTTTATTCAAAATTATGGTGCTGTGTGCTGAAAACATTTCAATAATAGTTGCTGTATACTTAGCTGTTAAATCGTCAAAATTTTTTCCGAAAGATAGTAGAAAAGTTCGAAAAATGTATAAAAATGGATAAAATATTCCTGTATCATTTTTCAATTTTATCTTTTTAATGTTTTATTGAATCTTAAAACAGAAAATCGAAACCTAAGCTCTGCTTTTGAGTGTAAATCTAAAAGATTAAAATGATAATCCTGACTTAATGTAAGTCGCGTCGGGGGTGGGTGAGAGGTCAGGAATGATGACTTTTTATTGCGTGTTATGATAAAAATCCCGGACAAGGTAAAAATTTTACTGCCATGTCCGGGATAGATGTGTGGTTTGGAATCGGGATTATAATTTACGAAGCCTGTTGTACTATCTGTATAATTTCGTCATGTAGTTGCTTGATTTTTATAAGTTCCGGCGATTTTTGTTTTTCAAGTCTGCGATACCGTATTTTTGCCAGATGCCGTTGGTAGCCTCTATACCATTGGTATGATAACTTACCGAAAACGTATTGCAAAGGAATAATTAGTATGAGATTCCATAGTTCGCCTCTGAACTTTCTGTAAATCAAAACACCCTGAATGAGATAAAAAACCGGAAAAGTAATCATTCCTAACCCGAACCTCAGAGAACTGATGCCACCCGGAAAATTAATTTTCAGCAAATGCCTGATTAAGTCTGGTGTGAAAAAAGGGAACATATTGACAATGAATCCGATAACAAATACCGGAAGCGTTATCAGCAGCAGTAAGATGCTCATAAAAAGCTCTCTTCGTTTGTACTGTTTTTTTTCAAGCACCCACGATCGCAGATTTAATTTTTTGAGATGATCACGGTACTCGCTACAGATGGCGTCGAGTTTTTCTATCAACTCAGGGCGGTGTTTTTCTAACTTAAGTAGCTTTTCAGCAATCTTTTGGCGCGTAAAAAACCGGTTCAGCGTGTTGTTAGCGCTTGTAAGAAAATTGGTATTAGCTACTTCTGTTGCAGTTTCAAAGCAATCGTAATGCGATTCGGTAGCCAGATTCAGGGTTAACGAACTCAAATCGTTGCTGAGCCTGTCGCGCAAATGATTGGTGGCTTTCACCGGATTACTGTTATATGTAATCATAAATTCCGATACCTCAATAGGTTTGCCTACGTTGATAATCAGGTGTTTGCCGAATTTCTCAAAATCGCCAAAATCAATTCCTACCGGAACAATTTTTACTCCGGGTTCGGTGCCATATTTTTGCTGAGCAGTAAAAGCAATGCGGAAAATACCTTTTACTAATGGGCGAATTTTACGTTGTGAGCCCTGATTCCCTTCGGGCATGATACCCAACGCGCGATTGTTTTCCAATACTTCAACACATTTTTCAAAAATTCCATGATTCTTTTCCAGATTGCCTACACCATCGCGCATCCGAAACGCAGGCAATAATTTGCAGAAAGTCAGCATTTGTCTGGTGGTTTTTTTCTTGAAATAATCGGCACGCGCCAGATAAACAATGGGCATCTTATGTGGCAAAGCTGATATAACAGCCAGCGGATCCATCAACGCATTCAGATGGTTAGCAGCATAGATAACAGGTCCTTCGGCAGGGATATTTTCTTTCCCGTTGATTACATAATCGCCGTAGAATCCCCTGAAAGCTGTCATCATATAACGCTTGACTAATCCGTACGATTGATTAAAATCGAAGATATTTTTCGACATAGAAGGTGATATGATTAGTAAGTAAATAAAATTTAAAAAGAGATGCAAAGTATCCCTGTTACACAAAAATAACAAGAAACTCTTAAAATTGTGCTGTGTTTTTCATTAAGAATTTATAAAATCAATCTTTATTGAGTGAAATCGGGTTTCAAACTGTTGTTTCTTTGGGTATAGTTCTTTTTAATCGAATATAATTCATTACCGCATTTGTTCTTTAATTGTTTGAATTTTGTACCTTTGCTGCATGGAAAAAATACTGACACTCGAAGAGTTCTATCGTGCTAAGCTCAATTTTATACCCGAAAATCTAAAAAAAGGTTTGGGGCATTTTAATGTTTTCAGTATCGACGAATGTATATGTAGTAAGAAAAAACCGGTGCCATACAGTCGTAAGGATTATTTTAAAATAACGCTGCTGAAAGGGAAATTCCGCATTCTGTATGCCGACCGCACCTTAATCAGCGAAAAATATGCCCTGATTTTCAGCAATCCGATGATTCCTTATTCCTGGGAACCACAGGAGGATTCGCAAGCCGGGTATTTTTGTATTTTTACCGAAGATTTTTTTAGTCAGTATGGCAATCTGAAGGAATATCCAATGTTTAAGCCCGGATATAACAAGGTGTTTATACTTACCGACGAACAGGTTGATGAGGTTGAAAAGCTCTATCATCGTATGTTTAAAGAAATTAATTCGGATTTTGAATATAAATATGATGTTATCAGAGGCTTGATATTTAATCTGATACATGATGCTTTGAAAATGCAGCCCGCCGAAACAGCTGATTTGCCATCGTCTAATGCTGCTACGCGTATAACCTCCATGTTTGTAGAGCTGCTCGAACGGCAGTTTCCTATCGAAACGGCTGTACAACGACTGAAACTTCGTTCCCCGGTGGATTATTCCGAACATCTTTCAGTCCATGTTAACCATCTGAACCGCAGTTTGAAGGAAATTACCGGTAAAACCACTTCGCAGCTAATTGGCGAAAGGCTTACGCAGGAGGCGCGTATGTTGTTGCGCCACACCAACTGGAATATCTCGGAAATAGGTTTTTGCCTTGGTTTCGATGAATCATCACATTTCATTAACTTTTTCAGAAAAAACACTAACGAAAGTCCTAAATCTTATCGTGATAGGATGATTGTTTGATTTTTGTAATTTTTGGTTTGAATATTATAAATAGATACACATTTTTTACGATTACTTTTGCATTGTTTTTTTGATGCATTAATTTTCTAATGAATCTTATCTTTTAACCATTTTTTTATTTATCAAAATTTCAAACCTGATATTTATTTCAGAATGTATTGATATGAATCCAAATAAAACAAATAAAATCCCCGCATATCTGATTATGCTTATGGCTGTATCGGCAGGTATTACAGTGGCTAATATTTATTACAACCAACCTATCCTGAAAGAGATAGCCTCGGAATTTGGTGTAAATGAGGCCAGTGCCGGACTTATTCCTATGCTTTCGCAGATAGGTTATGGGTTGGGGCTTTTTTTTATAACTCCGCTGGGCGATAAGGTTAACAAGAAAACCTTGATAGTCAGTTTGCAGTTTTTGCTGATATCCGCATTGGTGCTTTTCTATTTTTCGGCTTCCATTGTACATGTATGGATACTTAGCGTATTGATTGGACTGTTTACTGTTTCGGTACAGGTGATAATGCCCATGGCGGCCGGCCTTAACCCTGAACAACGGGGCAAAAATGTAGGAATTGTTTTCACGGGATTGCTTATTGGTATACTTGCTGCCAGAGTTTTTAGTGGCGCCATAGCCGATTGGCTGGGCTGGCGCAATGTTTATTTGGTGTCGCTCGTTGCTGTTGGGCTTACAACTGTTTTGCTAACCCTTTATTTACCAGCCGCCCGACCAAATTTTGAGGGAAGTTACCCAAAATTACTTGCTTCGGCTTTGCAGCAGTTTGGGCGTTTTAAACTTCTGCGGCGCTTGTCTTTTATCGGCATTTTGCAGTTTGGGCTTTTATCTGCTTTTTGGACAACACTCACTTTCCACCTCGGCAGCAGCCCGTTTAATTTTGGAAGCGGAACCATCGGTTTGTTTGGTATAGTAGCGGTAGCAGGGGCGCTTGTGGCACCAATCATGGGGAAAAAAGCCGATGCAGGCGGTGTTACACGGGTGCGTTTTCTGGCCATCGGGCTCATTATTTTCAGTGTGCTTATCATGTGGTTTTTTCAGCATTCAGTTGTGGCTATGGTAGTAGGTGTGTTGCTGTTAGATATTGGTGCTCAATCTATACAGGTGAGCAATGTGGCTCTGATGTATACGCTCGATGAGTCATCGCATAGTAGGATCAACACCATTTACATGACCTTATTCTTTACCGGAGGAGCGCTTGGAACATTGGCCGGCATCTTGTGTTGGCAGTTTGGCGGCTGGAATTGGGTTATGATAGAAATGCTTGTTTCTGCTATAGGGGTTATATTATTGTTGAATAATGAAAGAAAAGAGGTGGGTTCAACGGTAAAATGAATTTTAAAAAAAATCAATAAATAACGCCGGTTTTTTCTTTAAATTCCGGCATAAATATCTATCAAAAATGAAATATAAATTATTAGGAAATACGGGATTGAAAGTATCGGAACTCTGTTTGGGTACGATGACTTTTGGTGGCAAAGGAATGTGGACAGCCATAGGAACACTGCCGCAGGAATCAGTGAATGAATTGGTCAAACAATCGGTAGATGCGGGTATAAATTTTATTGATACTGCTAATGTTTACAGCGAAGGTTTGAGTGAAAAAATGACCGGGCAGGCCATACGCGATCTTGGACTGAACCGCGATGATTTGGTGATAGCTACCAAAGTGGCCGGAATGATGGGGACAGGGCCTAATCAGGCCGGTTTAACGCGCAAACATATTTTGCAACAGGCCGATGAGAGTTTACAGCGTTTGGGTACGGAATATGTTGATTTGTACCAGATTCACGCTTTTGATCCGATAACGCCTGTAGAAGAAACGCTCGATGCTCTCGACTCATTGGTAAAAGCCGGCAAGGTGCGCTATATTGGATGTTCCAATCTGGCAGCATGGCAAATTATGAAAGCTCTGGGAGTTTCGGAACAGCGCCGATTGGCTAAGTTCGTATCTTTGCAGGCTTATTATACCATTGCCGGACGCGATTTGGAACGTGAAATTGTGCCGCTTCTGCTTGATCAAAAACTGGGTTTGCTTGTGTGGAGTCCGCTGGCGGGTGGTTTCCTGAGCGGAAAATATACCCGCGAGGCCGATGCTACCGAGGGTAGACGCAAAAACTTTGATTTTCCTCCTGTGAATAAAGAAAAAGCTTTTGATATTATAGATGTAATGGCCGAAATTGCCGGTGCAAAAGGACTAACGGTTGCCCGGATTGCACTGGCATGGTTACTGCATCAGCCGGTTGTAACGTCGGTAATTATTGGTGCCAATAACCCGGAGCAATTACAGGATAACCTGAAAGCTGCTGATGTTACCCTGTCAGCCGAAGAGTTAGCAATGCTCGATGCTGCAAGTAAACTACCTGCCGAATATCCCGGCTGGATGCTTGAAAGACAGAGTGCTTATCGAAAATAGAAATTCAAACAACACGAACGGGGTATGACTACGAAAAGCCATATCCCGTTTATTGTTTCGGGTTAATTTTTTTAAGAGTGAAAATTCAATTCGCTACATCCATTTAAGAAAGCTATAGTGTTTACGACTGTCGAGATAGTTCATGTTGGTTTGGTTGGTATAAGCTTCTCTTTCGAATGAAATGTTTCTGTAAGCGCGGTTTTTAAACCGGATTAGTCGGACTAACCATTCTACAATATAAAAAAGGTAGAAAAAAATAAATCCGAGTTCAATTATCTGTGCGGTATGAATTTTTTCATGATTAATAACTTCCTCGGTAATTTCAGCATCGGATTTTACCCAAAGAATACCACATAAGTTGATGGCTCTGAATCCTTTGAATGGAATAAACAGGTTTCTGATGATGAACATATTGATTCTGTCTTAACGGTGTTGGTAAACAGATTAAAAATTGCCAATACTTATTTTTTTGTAATATAGCTTTGAATAGCTTCCACGTATTCCCGAAAAGCAGTAACTCCCAGCGCCGTTATTTTGCAGGTGGTACATGGCATTTTTCCTTTATATCCTTTTTCGATAGAGATATAGCCCGCCTGCGATAGTTTGTCTAACTGAACACTCAGATTGCCGGCAGTAGTACCTGTTTGCTTCCGTATATAAGTGAAATCAGCACTTTCAACACTGATGAGAATAGACATCACCCCAAGCCTCAATTCGCTATGCAATAAAGGATTCAGCTCTTTAAACATGTTTCTTTGTTTTGATGTTCAGCATGTGACCCGGAATTACATCCATTGCTAAGAAGGCCAATGCGAATGTCAGCATTTTTACATCATATATTTTAATCAGATAATGAACGGCACCGATGAGTATGGCAAAAATACCACCTATAACTAATGGCTTGAATTCAATGATCAGGCCTGTTAGTATGCTTCCTATCGACATGATAAGAATTATGATAAATAAAATAGGAAACGACCACATAACGTTAAATATAGACAGTGCTGATAAAAGAAATCCGGTAAGCCCCAAAACTATCCATACCTGTTTGATGATTTTATCGATGTATGTTCTGACTCCCAAATTGTTTCGTTTGCGGAGAATTATAAAGGGCAAACCGCATACCGGAATTGCAAACCAAAGATAGTTCCAGTGTGGATTATTGGTTATGCGCAAAGCCAACCATACAGCTATTGTTGTAAATATTGTGATGTACCCCCAGGATAAAAATATTCTACCTGAGCCAAGTTCCAGTTTCTGCTGCGTGTTCTGAATCATTTGGGCTATTAGCGCCAGACTTTCTTTTTCGTCAATTGGCCTGTCCTGCATTTCTTTGTTTCTCATAAAAATTAGTTGTTGTATGAAAAATGATTGTAAAGCTAATAAATTATCTTTTAACTCACTACTTTTTCAGTCTGCTTTTTTCGTTTTCCGACTGGTTTTCTATTTCACGTTTCTTAAAACTTTTTCCGCTATTGAAATCGTATTGTATGTTGATGCTTAGGTGTCTCGAATTCCATGCTTCATATCCATTGCTGTTTATTCTGAAATTTTCAATGTTCGAAAAGTAGGATGCTTTGCTGTTGAAAATATTATTTACCGAAACAGACGTATTTAGTTTGTCATTCAACCACTGTTTCTTTAATGTCAGATTCAGAATTTGGCGCGGATTAATACCCGAATTGGCCGAGTAAAGTTTACTTGTTCCGCTGTAGGTAAGCTCAAAATATGATTTTGCCGGAAGTACAAAACCACTTGTTATGTTGATAAAATACAGATTGTTCGACATCCTTGAGTCGTTTTTTGTTGCACGTATGTCTTGTCTTACTCCTACCAGATTACTGTTCAGATTGATATTTTTTGATAATTTCAGTGGCGTGTTTAGCGCAATGTAATAATGATTTTCGCTGTAATGATTTTCCGGAATGATGTAAGTGATTTCAGAATTTTCCGGGTCAGTTTTACAAACTTCGCGTATCAGGTCATGATGTAAGCGTCCGCCTACCGAAAGCGTATATCTGTACTTGTACACTGCCGTTACGCCTATATTTTTGATATATGTTGGTTTTAATGCCGGGTTGCCTACGCTGTACGAATAGTCGGATGATTGCACTCTGTTCGGATTTAGATACCAGAAATTTGGTCGCTCTATGTTCTGCGAATATTGACCGATAAGCATAAACGTACGCATTGTGTTGAACGAGTAGGTTAGGTTGGCACTTGGGAAAATATCCCAGTATGATTTATCTATCGAACGTTCCTGATTTGCTATTCTTGTATGCTCGGCACGCACGCCGGCTGTAATGCTTAGTCTTGAGCCTCCAAACGATAACGAGGTATAGCCGGCATAAATTTTTTCGCTATAGTTCAGCGAAAAATTATATTTATCCAATACTTTCCATGTCGAATTGAAATAACTATCATATTTTACCGAATCTTCAATGATGTTTTCTATATACCTGATTCCTGTTTTTATTTTCAGGCTTTTGGTTAGTTTTTGTTCTAACATTAACCCGGCTGTATAAATTTGGTAATTAGCTGACGAATGACTTCGGTAAACCGAATCAATGGCATTGTTGTTAAATTCTAAAGTGCTATGATAATTATTTGCTCCGCTAACATTTTTATTGGTATAGTCGGTTATAAATTTCAGGGTCGATCCTAAGGTGTCTAATTTAAGTACATAATTCAGCGTGATATTCAGATTTTTATTGCGTTCATTTTGTTTGTACTTACTGAGTCCGTATATGGTATCGCCGCTTTGGATGATGGTGCTTTCAGCCGTCGAAGGATTGGGCGTTTTGCCTGAACTGAATTCGGCTTCTGCTCCCAGACTGTTACGTTTGTTCAGATCGTAAATGGCGCCTATACGTCCTGTAATCGACTGTGTTTTATGGTTCATATAGGAACGGGTCTGAAAAAAGGTACTTTCGTCGTTGCTATATTCTCTGGTGGACACCATTTCTGTTTTGGCATTTTGGGTTATGGTGGTTGATGCAAAGGCATTAACCGACAATTTGTTTATTTGCAGATTTATACCGGACGAGGGAATATAATTGTTTATGTATTTCCCCTGATGAGATTCTACGGAGGCATTTCCCATAATTCCGTTATCACCCCGTCGGTTTAGTATAATTTTTATCACTCCGCTTTTAGTGTCGGCACTATATTCGGAGCCTGCCTGAGGTATAACCTCTATCCGGGCTATGTCCGATGATTTATAGCTTCTCAGATAATTGACCAAATCTTTACCTTTAAGTTTAAGTTCGCGCTCATTGATAAACACTTTGCTACCGCCTGCCCCGTTAATAGATATTCCGTTGTCGTCTACCCATACTCCCGGAGCCAGACGGAGCAGTTCGGTAGAGTTTTTATTGGTCAGAGAAGGCGTGTTCAGTATTCGCATTACAAACTTGTCGGCTTCGCGCGTGATGGCCGAGCCCGATACCACCAATTCGTTTAAACTTACAGCCGATTCGCGCATTTTAAATATTCCCAGATTGTTGCCATTTACATCAATACTGATTTTATCTTCTATGGGATTGTATGCAAGATTCCGGATTTTTATGGTGTAGTTACCTGCCGGAGCGTTCAGGTTAAATTTGCCTGTCGAGTCGGTTATTGCAGTAGCTACCAACTGCTCGCCATTAGCTAACACTATGGTTGCATAATCTATTGCATTGCCGTTAGTATTTCTGACATAGCCGGTTCGCTGCTGTGCATTGGCAGTACTGAAAACAACCGCAAGGAGTATGATTACAGATAAATGTTTCATCTTTTCTTTGGCTTAATTTATTTTGTAGTCATCATTTCTTTTACATTGATGAGCGAAACATTAATCTTGTTTTCGCCGTCTCTGATATTTACATTTTCCTTATTGAAGCATGGCTCTACAGGAATTTTGTTTTCATCTTTATCTAATTGCTTATTTCCGTTTAAATCCTGATATACATACAAATTACCGATTCCTGTCGGCACATTTTCCAGCGTATACACAATTTGATTTTTGTCCAAAACAGGCACTAAGGCATATACCATTGTCTGAGGAGCTTTAAAATCGCCAAAAGCAATCATAATATCTCCTTTTACTTCCTTTACACCTTTAATGGTAAGTGTAACATTTGTTTTTGTTGTTTGGGCGTTGAGGTTGGATACGATTGCAAAGAGCACTGCTAACCAAATAATTTTAATTGTTTTCATAAATTTCTTTTTTTAATGATTAATGACTTTGTTTTTGCTTGTAAATATGTTGCAAATATAAAGTAGTTTATATTATAAACCAAATAATTTTGTTGTTTTTTTTGATATTAATTTTTATGTGTCTGATATTTAATGATTTAATAGGCTGTAATAATCTGGATTTGGATTTTTTATTAAGTTCTGACTGAAAACAGAGGCTTTTCATCCTGACAAAACCTTTGTAATGATTCGCATTGTTCAGAACAAAGCAGATATACTGAATATTTTTCACCAAAATAATTATTGTGTTATTTTATGATTATATGCTGGTCGTCATTATTTAGTCAAAGTTTTATACCTTTGTATTCAGTAAATTTTCACAAAAGCCATGTTCAAACTATTTCGGAATATTGATAAAAAGAACTATCGCCCTGTACTTGGAGGGATGGATATATTTAAATACATCGGCCCGGGGCTGCTTGTTACTGTTGGTTTTATTGACCCGGGAAACTGGGCTTCGAATCTGGCTGCCGGCGCGGAGTATGGGTATGCATTGTTGTGGATGGTTACGCTTTCTACCATTATGCTTATTATTCTGCAACATAATGTAGCGCATCTGGGTATTGCTTCGGGGTTATGCTTGTCCGAAGCCACTGCCATATACCTGAAGCCGGGTTATTCCAAATTTTTGCTGATTTCGGCGATGATGGCCTCGGTGTCGACCTCGCTGGCCGAGATTCTGGGTGGCGCTATTGCGTTACAGATGCTTTTTGACATCCCGGTGAAGGTGGGGGCAGTGTTAGTAACTGTTTTTGTGTTGATTATGCTGTTTTCAAATTCATACAAGGTTATCGAGAAATGGATTATCGCCTTTGTTTCGGTTATTGGTTTATCATTTTTGTATGAGCTGTCGCTGGCCGATATTGATTGGCAAAGTGCTGGTGTTGCCTGGGTTACACCTGCATTTCCCGATGGTTCTATGGTGATTATTATGAGTGTGTTGGGAGCTGTGGTGATGCCTCATAATCTGTTTTTGCACTCCGAGGTAATCCAGAGCAGGCAATGGAATCTGAAAGACGATAAAGTTATTAAAAAGCAGTTGCGTTACGAGTTTTTGGATACCTTGTTCTCCATGCTGATAGGTTGGGCAATTAATAGTGCCATGATACTGCTGGCCGCAGCCACTTTTTTTAAAGCAGGTACTCACGTTACCGAGTTACAGCAAGCCAATAGTTTACTGGCGCCTTTGCTGGGCAAGCATGCTGCTGTGGTTTTTGCAGTGGCCTTGTTGTTCTCGGGAATAGCTTCCACTACCACATCGGGAATGGCTGCAGGAACTATTTTTGCAGGCATGTACAAGGAACCTTACGATATCAAGGATAACCATTCGAGAGTGGGGGTAGCTATCTCTTTGCTATTCGCACTGGGTATTATCATGCTGATAACTAATCCGTTTCAGGGTCTTATTTTTTCTCAGATGTTTTTAAGCATTCAGTTGCCATTTACAATATTTCTTCAGGTAAGGCTTACTTCGTCCGAACGGGTGATGGGTAAATATAAAAACACAGCTTATACCAAATACCTGCTTATTGGACTTGGTGTTTTGGTTTTGGTGTTGAATATCGCCCTGTTTGTTAGTTTGTTATAATATTGTTTAGTACTTGACAAAAATTCTATTTTGCCTGTAATTCATGGATGTGAATAGTGATTCATGTGAATAGAAACGCGGATATAGCGGATAAAACAGATTTTCGCTGTAAACTCAAAAGTTTTCCTGATACGGATTACATTACAGATTTTAGACTTCACAAGTGAAGTCGGCTGATTTTCAGCTACGAGCGCTAATTCGTCATTTACGTAGTAAATAAATCAGAATTAAAATCCGTTTTATTACTACAATAAATCAGTGTATATCAGCTAAATCCGCTATATCAGCGTTTCTATTTTTTTTGTCATGTATTTAGATAATATTGTTGCTTTGCAGATGAATTGCCATACGAACTTTTTTTTGTAACGCTATTTCAGTACGAGACACACTTTGCCAAAAAAAGAGGGTCTCCTTATTCAGGAAACCCTCTCGATATTACATAATCTACGATTACGAAACTTTTTCTATTTCTTCTTGTAGGTTAATTTCCACTCCTTTGTTATCATAAAACTTGTATTGTAAAAATCCCAGCTTCTGCGAAGCCATAACATGGCAACCACGTCCGAATTTCTTTTTCCATCTCCATTTCATTGAGAAAAATCCTTTTGAAATATAGGCATCTACATAAGGATGAAGATGAAGTTTAAATTCCTTGATATTGAGCTTATTTACCAGGAAATCAATTTTATTTTCGATTTGGTCGGTAAATAATATCGAAGGTTTGGTGTGTCCTGTACCAAAACAGGTGGGACACGTTTCCTCGATATCAATATGAGTTGCCGGCCTTACTCTTTGCCGGGTCATCTGCATCAGCCCGAATTTGCTGAGCGGCAGTATGTTGTGTTTCGCTCTGTCGTTGCTCATAACATCGCGCATGCGATCGAACAACTTCTGGCGGTTTTCACTTTCGTGCATGTCAATGAAATCTACCACAATGATTCCACCCATATCGCGTAACCTGAGCTGACGGGCTATTTCGTCGGCAGCTGCCATATTTACGTCTAAGGCATTAGCTTCTTGTCCGTTTCCGGCCTTTGATCTGTTGCCACTATTTACGTCTATTACGTGCAGAGCCTCTGTTTGCTCTATAATCAGGTAAGCGCCACTTTTGAACGATACTGTTTTTCCGAATGCTGATTTTATTTGTTTTGTAATCCCGAAACTGTCATAAATAGGAGCTTCGTCTTTATATAATTTGACGATATCCTTTCTTTCGGGAGCAATCAGTTCAATATAATCGCGTATTTCGGTGTGAACAGCTGCTTCATTGACATGAATATTTTTAAAATTTGTGTTGAATAAATCTCTGATTATTCCAACAGTGCGACCTAATTCTTCAAGGATAAGAGAAACTCCTTTCGATTGCTGAACCTTACTTACAGCTTCTTCCCAGCGTTTTACCAGTATTTTCAGTTCATTGTCGAGCTCGGCCACCTTTTTTTCTTCGGCTACTGTTCGTACAATAACGCCAAATCCTTTAGGCTTTATGCTCTGAATGAGTTGTTTCAGTCGAAAGCGTTCTTCTTCAGTTTTGATTTTTTGCGATACCGACACTTTGTCGGCAAAGGGTATTAGAACCAAAAATCGTCCGGCTATTGATATCTCGGCTGTGAGGCGAGGCCCTTTAGTGGAAATGGGTTCTTTAGCTATCTGAACCAATATCTCCTGTCCGGGTTTCAATAAGTCAATAATTGCTCCGTTTTTATCAATTTCCGGGAGTAATTTTGTTTTTTGTACGGCAGGTGCTTTTTTTCGGTCGCTCAGTACCTGCGTAGTAAAATGATTAAGAGTGTTGAAATTTGAACCTAAATCAAGATAATGTAGAAAAGCATCTTTTTCGTAGCCAACATCCACAAAGGCTGCATTCAAACCAGGCATTATTTTTTTTACCTTACCCAAATAGATATTTCCTACGGCGAATTGTTCTTCTCTTCCTTCGTGATGGAGTTCTACAAGGCGTTTGTCTTCGAGCAGCGCAATAGAGATTTCAGATGATTGTACATCTACTACTAATTCGCTATTCACTTTTTTCTGATTTTGATTATTGTTTTTTATTACATTGTTTTTTGTTTAAAGAAAAAACAAACTTAAAAGCCAAGATAGCTTATAAGTTTGTTTCTTGGGCTTTAAACAATAAAGACCGTTATAGACTATTTCTTTTTATGTCTGTTTTTTCTTAGTCTTTTTTTACGCTTGTGCGTCGACATTTTATGTCTTTTTCTTTTTTTACCGCTTGGCATTTTTGTTGATTTTTGGAGATTAAAAAATTATTTAACAACACTCACGAAAGTTTTTGCAGGCTTGAATGAAGGAATGTTGTGTGCGGGGATGATGATAGTTGTGTTTTTTGAAATGTTACGAGCGGTTTTTTCAGCACGTTGTTTAATTACAAAGCTACCGAAACCTCTGAGGTAAACGTTTTCGTTTTTTGCTAAAGAATCTTTTACAGCTTCCATAAAAGCTTCAACAGTGGTCAATACAGTTGCTTTATCGATGCCTGTATTTTTAGCAATCTCATTTACGATATCAGCCTTAGTCATTTTGTTAATTTTTAATGAGTTAATAATTAATTTATATTTGTTCTGTTTTTTTTCAAACGGACTGCAAATATATTGCTTTTATTCTGATTAAAAAACATTTGCGAGATATTTTTTTTCTAAAATCTTTTATTATCAGTTATTCTATACTCTTGCTTATTATATTTTCAATTTCCTGAATACTCAGATTGCGTCCTTCGATTATTCCATTCTTGTTTATTAATACCGTAGCTGGTATGGCATTGATAGCGTACAGTTTAGCCCCGGCGCTGGTCCAGCCGCTCAAATCTGAGATATGCTTCCAGTTCAGGCCGTGTTTGCTTATGGCTGCTTTCCATGCATTTTCATCTTCGTCGAGCGATACACCCAGTATTTCGAGTTTTTTTCCTTTGTTTTTTTCGTACAAGGCCTTTACATCGGGCATCGATTGTATGCAGGGGCCGCACCATGAGGCCCAAAAGTCGACCAAAACATAGTCGGTTTGACCAATAAGTGACGATAGCGAAAGGTTTTTTCCATCTATCGAAGGCAGAGTTATGTCAGTGTATTTTTGTCCGGTGGTGGTGTTTTTCTCAATTTCCATAGCACCGATTATGCTTTTTATTTGTTCCTGATTTTTAGTTACGGCGTTCATTAGTCCTACGATTTTTTCTTTTTGGGCTAAATCCATATTGTAGTACGACGAAGAAAATATATAGCTTCCTACAATGGTGTTCACGTGCGTGGTGGCGTATTCAATATCAGTATTTGTCCATTCGGCTTCAAAATTTTTGAGCTTATTCTCAATATCGTGTTTTTGTTGTTCGGTAAGGCTGGTATCGGTAAGCTGATTGTAGGTTTTTTCGGCATCGGCAGATATTTGTTTCTTTTTGTCGGAATATTGCTGTAATAAATCATTTTGCTGAGTGCCGCTTACCAATATGGCTTTTTCGTCGATTTTGGCGGTTATGTTACCGTTCTCAATTACAAATGGTTGGTGTATAGCTTCGCCTGAGGGCATTTCCAGTATCAGGTATGCTATGCGGGAGCTGTCGGCTTCACCTTTGAATGCGAAGGTTCCGTTTTCAATTTTTGCACTGTCAATGGTAACCCACTCGTTGTTTATGCGGTCTTTGATTACAATTTGTTTGCCGTTAAGTGCAGCAATGTCGGTTGTACCTGATATTTTATAACTATCAGGTTTGCAGCCAAATAACAGTATAATGGCCAATAGGGTAAATAGACTTTTTTTCATACGGTAATAATTATTTATTTGTGTTTTAAAAAAATATACTTGATTTGTGAATTGTACAAAGCCATGCGATAAATGTCAAAAATGCTGAGATGTAAAAAAAGCAAATCTGAGAAATAGTCCTGATTTTTAGGGAATCTATTAAATGTAATGACTTTAATTTATCAATAATTTTCAAGCCATGTTTCAGCAAAAGCCCGGAATCACTTATCTTTGTGTACAAAGATGATATAATTTTTTTAATTGGTCGATTTTCAGATATTTATTTAGGATAAATTAAATGCATATAAATTCAGAGAGCATAATCGGTTGGTATCAGCGTCACAAAAGAGATTTGCCATGGCGCAATACCTCCGACCCGTATAAAATATGGATTTCGGAAATAATACTTCAGCAAACGCGCGTAAATCAGGGACTTGAATACTATTTGAGATTTGTTGACAGATTTCCGGACGTAAAAACACTGGCTGCGGCCGAGCTTGACGAAGTGCTCAGGTACTGGCAGGGACTTGGGTATTACTCGCGGGCGCGGAATTTACATAAAGCTGCTTGCCAGATAAACTCAATGTATAATGGTGTGTTTCCTGATGATTATCAGCAAATTCTTGGACTTGCCGGCGTGGGTAAATATACAGCGGCGGCAGTTAGCTCACTGGCTTTTAATGCTGCTTATGCGGTGGTCGACGGAAATGTTTACAGGGTGTTGTCGCGTTTGTTTGGAGTTGATACTCCTATCGATAGTACTACCGGGATTAAGGAATTTTCGGAGCTTGCTCAGCAGTTTCTGGATAAATCAGACCCCGGTATGCACAATCAGGCTTTGATGGAGTTTGGTGCATTGCAATGTGTTCCTGTTTCGCCCCGCTGCGAGCTTTGTCCCGTTTCTGCTCATTGTGTAGCCTTCAAAACAGATGCAGTAAGCCAGTTGCCCGTAAAAACTACTAAAGTAAAAGTTAAAAATCGTTTTTTAAACTATCTTTATATTGAGTATAATGGCAAAACATTTATACAGAGGCGCGAAGAAAATGACATCTGGAAAAACCTGTATGAGTTTCCGCTTATTGAGTCGGACAAACTGCTTGCTACAGAGGAGTTGTTATCTCATCCGCTATTTATTGAAATTTTCGATGGCATAAGCGAGGTTGTTATAGTTACAACATCGGCTGTTCGTAAGCATATACTTACACACAGGCATATTTATGCTACATTTACAACAATCAAAATTAATGAAACAAACAGTTATCTGAGCAGACTCACCAAAGTGGCTAACGCTGACTTGGATCGTTATGCTTTCTCCAGACTTACGATGCTGTTTCTTGAAGATAGATATAAAACTCTGCTGGAATAAGCGGTTTTCGCTACAGCCTGATATACGCTTTATATAAGGCTTTAGTGGTTGTAAAGAAGTTTTATTTTTTCAATTCTGATGGTTGCTTTTTCGGCATCTTTTTGCAATTGCTTTGTTTCCTTCAGCAAGGATGCAAACTGATAAGTAGCGCCGATGGCTTTTGCATCCTGAGGCAGCAGGGTATATGAGTAGCTGCTGTTTCCGGTTAATGTTATTTTAATCGGTTTGCCGGTATGAGCGCTTATAAATGCTGCCAGACCGTTGTCGTCGGCATTACGGAAGGTTAGTGTTTCGTAGTGCGCTCCACCATCGTCGAAAGCATGAAAAACTCCGCTGCGCTGCAAACTATCTGTTTGTTGGCTCAAATTGCCGGTACTTACTTTAATGCTATGATGATTTATTTTTCGGCCGGTATAGTTGCTTACCAAATAAGTATCGCCATTTTCATCTACAGAATATTTCAGGTAATTGCGTCCGGCATTTTGCTCGGTGGTCTGTGTTTTGTACACGTAATTTCCTGTTTCCTGATATTTTTCGTTTTTTTCAAGTTTAAAATTCACTTTGAGAGAGTCGAGCTGTTTTGTTTTCGGGGGAAGCAACTGACCGCATTGTATCAAAACCAAGGCCGATTCCCGTCTTACAATAGTGTCGGCGTAGGCGGCAGCCACCTTACGTCGGGATACAAGCCGCGGATAGGTTTTGTGTAAACTGTCGATAACTGAATTGGCCGATTTGTAATCGTTGGCAGCAATGAGTTGCTCAATGTTTTCGAGTAGCTTATCGGCTTGTTGTTCTTCTTTTTTACGGCCGTTGCACGACGAAAGCAACAGCACAAAACTCAATACCACCAGAGGAAATAACTTTTTTATCATGAATTATTTTTTGTTGAAAAATTTGAAATAGAACCGTCAAAACTGTAACCCGAACGAGAAATCCATAGCAGCGGGAAAAATTTTAATCGGTTCATTGTATTCGTGGATTCCTTTTTCCACATATTTATCTCCGTCGGCAACACTTGTAAGTATATTTTTGAAGTTTATCTCGGCAAAAAGTTTCAGCTTGTTTGTAATTTTATATTTGGCACCCACACCCGCAAAAAATCCGGCCATACTGGGGTTTGTTACTCTCATGATATCGTTGTCGGGTACCGTGGTATTTGCGACCGACGACTTGTACTTTTCTTTGGCCGAAAGGATAAATCCGGTCAACAACCCACCTTGCAGATAATAAGAGGTTTTCCCAAGGCCATTAGTTTGCAGTTTAATGCCGAGCGGAATTTCAATCTGACCGTATTTCAGGTTGTAATTATTTCGAATATTCTCTGTGTTAAGCGACAGACTATCGAAAGCATAACCTCCGAAAGTATTATAGCTGATAGCTGAAACCACCGATAAAACACTGTTAACCTCGTATTCGGCAGTTATGCCTAATCCTAAATTAAGAGCAGCTCCGTCGGCTATAGCATCGTTATGATTAATCTTTACCCAGGTAACTGATGGCGTTATTTTGAAACCGAAAGTCAGATTTTCGAGGGCAGCCTTGCCGGAATCTCCACCACGTACAGGTCCGTCTTTGTATTGACCCATTGTGCTGATTGAGATAAAGAGGAGCAATAACAGTTTTAATCTTTGTTGCATAATTTCTTTTTTGAGGATATGTATGAATGTTAGAACAAATTTAATAGTTTTTTTTAATCGACTCAACTTTTTTTGTATAAAGCTGCTTTTTACTTTTGCCAAGACGTTTTTCAGCAGTTGTATTTTAGATAATAACGTTTCAGCAGTATTTTTTATTTCTCAAAGATTGTTCCAGAATTAAAAATAATTGTAAATACAAATGTTTTTTAAATCATATATCATTAGTTTGTATAAATTAAATATCTTTGCATCTATGTTTTTTATGTAAAAAATTTATTCAATGCTCAGACGTTTAAAGAAAATACCATTTGTCTTTGTTACGTGTTGTCTGTTTTTGTCGTCCTGTATTACATCGGGCAAAATTAATTATATGCAGTCGCCGGGCTTTAATATACCAGCGTATAAAGACAGCATTTCTTTCGAAGATTATCGTTTGAGGGTAGGGGATAGAATTTTTGTAAAAGTATATTCTACCGATAATCAGACTAATGCGTTGTTTAACGGAGTTGGCGGTAGTACGCAATCGATGATTTCGGGAGGGGGAGCTTCTGACTTGTACACCTATGCGGTAGAGAGAGACGGAAGCATTAATTTCCCTATGATTGGAGCCATTCCCATGTCGGGTAAAACTGTGCGCGAAGCTACTATTACCCTCGAAAAATCCATAGAACCTCTGTTTCGCTTCAGTACGGTAGAGCTGCGGGTCATTAACCGTAATTTTAGCGTATTGGGTAGCGGCCGGTCAGCATATTTTGCATTACCGCAAGAAAAAATTAATATATTTAAGGCATTGGCTATGGCTGGCGATGTAGGTATATACAGTGACCGGAGCAGGGTGCGCATTTTAAGAGAAACTGACAAAGGACCGATTATTAAACAGTTTGACCTCCGAAGCGCTGATATTATTCATTCCGAGTTTTACTATATCGAGCCTAATGATGTCATTTATATTCAACCACTCAACGAACAGTTTTTCAGTATAACCAATTTTACTGGGCTTATTTCAACGGTGGTGTCTACTTTTTCGTTTGGAGTACTGATTGTCGACCTTTTTAAAAAAAATTAATCACCTGATGTATCAAAATAAAGCAGACAACTAAATGAAAATGAGTAAACTTTACATATTGATTCTCGGGGTGATGTCGTTCACGGTAACTTCGTGTTACAACTATCGCAGTATAGGTATGTTGCAGGATAAAAACCGTTCTTTACCGGTTTATCCAAAAGCTGAATATGCTGATTACAAACTCAGAGTGAATGATGAAATAATATACAGGCTTATCACTTCCGACGAAACAATATCCCGGCTTATAGCTACAGGCGCAAGTGCGGGCGGTGGGCAAAATATTTTATCGTACCGGATTTATCCCGATGGTACGGTAGATTTGCCTTTTATTAAAAGTATTCGCGTTGGTGGACTTACCCTTAAAGAGGCTTCGCAGGTTATTGAAACTCGTTTCAGAGAACTGATACCCGATGCTGTGGTTAAAGTAAGTATGGCTAATAAAACATTTACGGTAATAGGCGAGGCCGGAACAGGAGTTTATGTAATTGATCGTGATAGGTTTACCATATACCAGGCTCTTTCCATGTCGGGCGAATTGAAGCATTCGGGCGATTTTAAACACGTGAAAATACTCCGTGAAGGCGATAAGGGTACTGAAGTACTCGAATTTGATATTCGTTCCATAAGTGTTGTTGAATCAAAGTATTACTACATCTACCCTAATGATATTATATATGTTCAACGGGCAGCCTCCAGTTTTTATAAAGTAGAAAATTCATGGAGTAGTTTTATGACCGTTATTACGTCTACCTTGTCTTTATTGTTTACTGTTTTGTATTTCAATAAAAACTAATGGTTTCAATTTACTGTTTACTTTTTTACCGGAAGAAAAATTTTCGTTAACGACACTTGCTTATGGATCAGAATAAGAACAAAGAGAAATCATTTGTTGATGAAGAAGAATCGGGTTTTGACATTATGGAGTGGGTAGCTGCGTTTCTGCATTACTGGTATTTATTTTTGATAGGCATCATTATATCGCTGGGACTTGCAAGCCTCCAAAACCGGAAGTGGATACCTTCGTACAAATCTTCGGGCACCATGATTATTGAAGAATACCGTACCTCCAGCAATACACAGGCATTGATGCAGGGTTTTGGTGTTCAGGCTGGGTATAAAAATGTTGACAATCAGGTTATTATGCTTGGTTCTTATGATCTTATTTCAAAAGTGGTCGACAGCTTGCCGCAGTTGCAGGTAGAGTATATCTCCAAAGGGAAATTCAAAACACGTAATCTTTACAATGCCTCGCCAATTCAAATTGCTACTAATTATATTTCGCCCGATGCTTATGGTTTGCTGTTTAAAATACGCATCAATGGCGATGGGAGCTATACGATAACGGTAGATGACAATAAAAAATTTGATGACTTCAAACTCGAAGGAAGAATTAATGAGCCATTATCCAATAATCTTTTTTTTATAACTGTTTATAATACATATGTTTTTCACGATAAAAAGGAATTGTATTTCAGGTTTGTAGACAAGGAGTCGCTCGTGGCCGATTTTATGGGTCGACTTAATTTTCAGTATGTAGTTGAGGGTTCGTCGGTACTCGAAGTGTCGCTGGTAAGTCAAACGCCGGAGCGGGATGTGGACTTCATCAATAAACTATGCAATACTTTTTTGGCCGATAATCTGGAAAGAAAAAACGATGCTGCGAATAAAACCATAAAATTTATTGATACGCAGCTCGAAAATGTTTCAAAGTCACTGGCCGTTTCGCAGGACGAAATGACCAATTTCAGACAAAAAAATCAAATTGTTGACGTATCTACACATGCAGGCGAGTTGTTAGGTAAAGCTACTCAGTTCGATACTGAACTATCAGCATTGAAACTGCGGGAGCAATACTTGAACTATCTGACCGACTATCTGAAAACAAATCTTGAAGATGGTTCGGTAGTGGCTCCATCGAGCCTTGGGCTGAACGAACCGATGCTCATGAGTCTGGTTACGCAGATTAATGATCTGAACCTGAAAAGGGACGAATTGAGCGAAAAAAACATGTACTACAGTAAGTATACCCGCGATATTGAAAATGTAAAGACTGCTATCAACGAAGTAGTGAAGAGCATGAAAGCTGCCTTAAATATTGAAAAGAATGATTTCTATAAACGGTCGGCTCTGGTGCAAAAGCAGATTAATGAATTGCCGGATAAGGAAATTGAGATGGTGTCGATAGAGCGGCGGTACAAGATGGATGACAACTACTATACATTCTTCTTGCAAAAACGAGCTGAAGCACAGATACTTAAATCGTCGAACACGCCGGATAATAATGTGCTGGACCGTGCCCGTACAATCAGCATGACCAATGGAGACACGCAGTCGAAAACGACGATGATGTTTTTGCTCTTTGGGCTGCTTATTCCAGCAGTTGTGGTATTGCTCAAGGAATTGCTCAATGGCACTATACGCTCTACCAAGGATGTTGAAAAAAATTCTCCGTATCCGCTTATTGGTATGGTGCGTCATACGCAAAGTGTCGACCCATTGCTTATATCTAATAATCCACGTTCGTCGTTTACCGAGATGTTCAGGGTAATACGTACCAGAGTTGAGTTTCTGCTGCAACGCAAAAAAGACATGATGATTATGATAACATCGGGTGAGTCGGGCGACGGAAAAACTTACTTCTGTGTGAATCTGGCATCGATTTACGCCATGGCAAGCCCCAGTACCATATTGGTTGATATGGATATAAGAAAACCCAGCATCAATAAAAGTTTTAATATTGACAATACCGACGGGGTAACAAACTTTATTGTTGGGCAGTGCGAACTTGATGATGTTATTCTCCGGTTGCCGGGTATTAATTTTGATATTTTACCTGCCGGTACCGTGCCACCCAATGCAGGCGAGCTAATTCGCTCCGAAAAACTTCAGGAAATGTTTGCCGAATTGCGTCGTCGTTATGATTATGTTATTGTGGATACAAGCCCTATTGGTATTGTAGCCGATGCTTACTCGCTGGCTCACATGGCCGATATAAATCTTTTTGTAGTTAGAAACGAGAAAACAAATAAGGGATTCTTCAAGCGGTTGACTGCTCAGCTCAAAGCTGATAATCTGGATAATGTATATACCATTATGAACGATATTAGTATCGATGAAAATAAATATTCTAAATATACATCTAAGAGATATACTTATGGTTATGGGTATGGTTATGGGGCTTATACCTCGAAACGAAATAAAGACCTGTCGGACAAATACTTCCAGTATTATCAGGACGACAGAGATTTGTAACCGGAAATAAATGATTAATTTTGACCACCATTTTTATATCAAACTATTACAAATTACTAAAAATTTTAAAATGAAAAAAACAGCTTTAATTACTGGTATAACCGGACAGGATGGAGCTTATCTGGCTGAATTGTTGTTGAAAAAAGGTTACACTGTTCATGGGCTTAAACGTCGTTCTTCATTATTCAATACCGACCGGATTGATCACTTGTATCAGGATCCGCATGTCGATAATCGCAATTTGATTCTTCATTATGGCGATATGACCGATTCAATGAATCTGACACGTATTATACAGGAAACGCAGCCCGATGAAATTTATAACCTGGCTGCTATGAGCCACGTAAAAGTTAGCTTTGATACACCTGAATATACAGCCAATGCCGATGGTATAGGTACCTTGAGAATACTCGAAGCTGTCCGATTGCTTGGACTTGCTCAAAAAACCCGCATTTATCAGGCTTCTACGTCTGAGTTATACGGCTTGGTACAGGAAGTTCCTCAAAAAGAAACCACACCTTTTTATCCGCGTTCGCCATACGCAGTGGCCAAAATGTATGCTTACTGGATTACGGTGAACTACCGCGAGGCTTATAATATGCACGCAAGTAATGGCATCCTTTTCAACCACGAATCGCCGCTCAGAGGCGAAACTTTTGTTACCCGCAAAATAACCAGAGCTGCTGCCCGTATAGCTATGGGGATGCAGGATAAGTTGTATCTGGGCAATCTGTCGGCTCAGCGCGACTGGGGACATGCCAAGGATTATGTGCAGGCCATGTACCTTATTCTTCAGCAAGATAAGCCCGATGATTATGTAATTGCTACCGGTATAACCACCGAAGTCCGTGAGTTTGTGAGAATGGCTTTTGCTGAAATAGGCATCGGTATTGGTTTCAAAGGTGAGGGCGTGAATGAAAAAGGGCTGATTGAAAGTGTTGATACAGAAAAATTCACTGAAAGAGTAGGAGCCGAATTTCTCGAAGCGGTTAAATTGATAAAAACACCTGTAGTTGAGGTTGATGCAGCTTACTTCAGACCTACCGAGGTGGAATTGCTTATTGGTGACCCAACCAAATCAAAATCCAAACTCAACTGGAAACCGGAGTACGACTTGCCTGCTTTGGTGCAGGATATGATGCGTTCTGACGTAAAGGTGATGAAAAAGGAAACTTATCTGAAAGAAGGAGGGTTCCGTATTTTGAATTATTTTGAGTAATCGCCGGAATTGAATATGGATAAAAATGCTAAAATTTATATAGCCGGACACAACGGAATGGTTGGTTCGGCTATTCAACGAAATCTCGAAGATAAAGGTTACAGGCATATTGTAGTGCGGTCGAGAAATGAGCTGAACCTGCTGAACGAAAAAGCCGTGGCCGGTTTTTTTGAAGCTGAAAAACCCGAATACGTTGTGTTGGCGGCTGCCAAAGTTGGCGGCATTGTAGCCAACAATACCTATCGTGCCCAGTTTATCTACGAAAATCTGATGATTCAGAACCACATCATTCACCAGAGCTATGTACATGGTGTGAAAAAGTTGCTTTTTCTTGGGTCGTCATGTATTTATCCGCGCATGGCCGAGCAGCCAATTCGCGAAGATGCTTTGCTGACAGGCCTTTTGGAAACTACCAATGAGCCTTATGCAATTGCTAAAATAGCAGGAATAAAAATGTGTGAGGCATATCATGCGCAGTACGGATGCAACTTTATATCTATTATGCCAACCAACCTTTACGGACAGAACGATAATTACGATTTGGAAAAATCGCATGTGCTTCCGGCATTAATCCGTAAAATGGTGCTTGGTAAGTACCTTGCCGAAGGTAATATTGATGCTCTGAAAAAAGATTTAAACCGCTTACCGGTTGAAGGCGTCAGTGGCAATAATACTCCCGATGAAATTATACAAGTATTGGCTAAATATGGTATCAGCGCCAATCATCAGGGCGAGGTAGCCATCACTTTGTGGGGGAGTGGCTCACCGTTGCGAGAGTTTTTGCATGTAGACGATATGGCCGATGCCAGCGTATTCCTGCTGTTGAACTATGATGCGCCAGACAGTACTCCTTCGCATGTAAATGCCGGTTATGGCGAGGATATATCTATCAAAGATCTTGCTGAGATTGTAAAAAATACTGTTGGCTATACCGGTAAAATTGTATGGGATGCCTCTAAGCCGGATGGTACACCCAAAAAACTCATGGATTCATCTAAACTTTTGAATCTGGGATGGAAACCGGCCATATCGCTCGAAAAAGGTGTAAATATGGTAGTCCGGAATTATATAAAATAATATGAGTTTATATTTCAGAGAAAGATAAAAAATACTTTTTTTAACGTGCATATAATCTGTAGTTGTTGTTTGCAGGTTAGGCTTTTATGCAGATATATAATATAAAATATCACTAAAAAATGAAAATTGCTATTGTAGGTACCGGATATGTGGGTCTTGTTACAGGAACTTGTTTTGCCGAGATGGGTGTAAATGTTGTTTGTGTAGATATTGATAAAAACAAAATTGATAATCTGAACAAGGGTATTATTCCTATCTATGAACCGGGTCTCGAAGATATGGTACTTCGTAATGTAAAAGCAGGGCGACTGAGTTTTACTACAAAATTAACCGATGTGCTGGATGATGTGCTGATGATTTTCAGCGCCGTGGGTACGCCTCCGGGCGAAGATGGTGGAGCTGACTTAAAATATGTTATCGATGTAGCCCGTACAGTGGGGCAGAATATGAATAAATACGTATTGCTTGTAACTAAAAGCACTGTGCCGGTAGGTACTGCCGCTTTGGTACGTAAAGTAATACAGGAAGAGCTCGACAAACGGGGTAGCACGCTTACTTTTGATGTGGCATCCAACCCTGAATTTCTGAAAGAAGGTGATGCTATTAAGGACTTTATGAGTCCCGACAGGGTAGTGGTTGGCGTAGAAAGCGAATACGCGCAGGAAATTATGACAAAGCTTTATCGCCCGTTTTTGCTGAACAACTTTCGGGTGATTTTTATGGATATCCCATCGGCCGAAATGACTAAATATGCCGCTAATGCCATGTTGGCAACTCGCATTAGTTTTATGAACGATATTGCCAATTTATGCGAAATTTTGGGTGCTGATGTAAATCTGGTACGCAAAGGAATAGGTGCCGACCAACGTATAGGCAGCAAATTTCTTTATCCGGGTTGCGGTTATGGAGGCTCTTGTTTTCCTAAAGATGTAAAAGCGCTCATTCATACTGCCGAGCAAAACGGCTACGACATGCGGGTGCTTAAAGCGGTTGAAGAGGTTAATGAAAATCAAAAATCGGTACTGTTTAGTAAGCTCTATAAAAGATTTAATGGTGACTTAGCCGGAAAAAGCATTGCTTTGTGGGGATTGTCCTTTAAACCCAATACCGATGATATGCGCGAAGCTCCTGCGCTGGTGTTAATACAAAAGTTGATTGAAGCAGGGTGTAAGGTTCGTGTTTTCGACCCGGTAGCCATGGAAGAAGCCCGAAAATCCATTGAACGGATGGGCTTAAGCCCCGACACACATGTTTACTTTGCTTTGGATGTGTACGATGCTGTACTCGATACCGATGCTGTGCTTCTGGTTACCGAATGGAAAGAATTTCGTATGCCCGGATGGGCAGTGGTGCGAAAGGCTATGAAAGGGAATTTAATTCTCGATGGACGAAATATTTACGACAAGCGGGAGCTGACCGATGCCGGATTTATTTATGAAGGAATAGGAGGGTGATACTGATATTTCTCAAGGCATTTAGGTTGAATAGCATAGGATAATACTAATGGTTCATTGCAAAATGTGTTTTTCACCCAAAGCTGGCATGTTCCGCTTTGTATTACGAAATAAGTTATGTGCAGAATTGATGAATTTGTATTTAGATAATCATTTTGTTGACATAAAAAAAATTTTTTTGAATGAGCGTTGATTATTCAAAACTGCTGATTTAAATAGCTTTGTATCTTGTATATATAACCAATTATTTATTTTTACTATCTGTGGCGGGTTTCATGAGATTTTGAACTATGAATAAATACATTTACTTAACCGTTTTTTAGCAATGAAAAAGGTACTTTTAAGGCATATTTGCTTATTTTTAATTGTATGTTTATTATCGTCATGTGGTGAAAATGATGAATCCCGCTATCAGGAAAATATCGTACGCGGAGACTTACCTACAGGTCTCATATCATTAACTTACGATGATGGTCCCGGACCATCGACATTGAAACTTGCTAAATACCTTTACGAACAAAATATATCAGCTACTTTTTTTGTAAATGCAAAAAGAAAATATAGAGATCCTGATAAAAAAAACGACTTATATGCAGGTTACGAAATTTATGATTTGCTGGATAGTCTCGTGAAATATGGGCATCGTATAGGAAATCATAGCGCCAATCATTTAAATCTCAAAGAACTTGCTGATAACAATAATTGCGAAGAACTAAAGTATCAGCTTTTATCTAATCAACAAAGAATAAATTCTGTTATCAACAATTATTTATGTTATTTCAGACCTCCCTGGGGAGCCTGGTCGGAAGAAGCATTTAGCTGTATAAATACGGATGAAACCTTATCAAAACTATGTGGCCCGATTTTGTGGAAATATGATTCAAAAGATTATATTTACGGACCTAAAAATGTGTTGCCTGAGAAGTGTGGTGATGACTTTATAAATGCTTATAAAAACAACTTTCAACGCAAAATGGGTGGTGTTGTGTTAATTCATGATTTAGATTTATATGATGAGAAAGATTACTCCTATCGCGAAACTAAGGTTTTAGTTCCTTATCTGAAAAGGATGGGCTATATTTTTGTTCCGCCCACATTAAATTTTTCGTCGGTAATAACTTCTTTGTGCGAAAAGGCAAGCGATTTCTCCGATGAAGATGGATGGGCAACTAAAAATGGATTTTACAGTACAATTCGTTTGGCTGATGCCGACGGCGATGGTAAAATGGATATCGTAGCTTTAGGGCATCAGGGGGTTTATGTTGCCTTGTCGAATGGTATGACTTTTGGTCGTGCTACACTGTGGAATAGGCTGAGCAAAACAGATGATTGGTTGCCCGAAAATTACAATATGTGTCTGCAAAGCGGCGACGTCAACGGCGACGGTAAGTCCGATGTTATTATTCGTGGGAAAAAGGGTATTTATGTTTCATTTTCAAAAGGAATGGCTTTTTCTGCATTTAGCTTAAAGTCTGACTTTTTTTCGGATAATAAAGGATGGGCTTTCAACGAAACTTATTACGGATCCATTCGTCTTGCCGATGTTGACGGCGATGGAAAAGCGGATATTGTTGCACGTTCCCCTAAAGGTATTTATGTTGCAAAATCACTTGGAAAAACCTTTGATGTACCGGTTTGTTGGAATATGAAAGATTTTTCGGACATTGATGGGTGGTTAAATCCTCAATATGGATTGACGATTCAATGTGCTGATGTTAACGCAGATGGTATGGCCGATGTCGTAGGTCGCAAATCTGCAGGAATATATGTTGCATTATCAACAGGGTCGAGCTTCAAACCGGCTGTGTTGTGGACTAAATCCTTTAATAGTACCGAAAGCTGGGTAAATTCTATTTCAAGCTACGGCACATTCAGATTGGCAGACGTCAACGGTGATAAAAGAGCAGACCTGATAGTACGAAGTCCGAAAGGCTTGTTTGTGGCGTTATCCAAAGGAGATTCGTTTTACAAAGAATCCCTGTGGACTACTTCAAATTTCAAAGATCAGGATGGATGGAGGTCTGCTTGTTACGCTACTACGGTTCAATGTGGTGATATAAATGGTGATAAAAGAGCAGATGTTATAGGTCGTTCAAGGTATGGAATAATAGGAGTGTTTGCTCCCTGATTTTTCAGTGTCATTTTTTTTAATAATCAAAACCTTTTCGGGCTTTGTTTTGTTATGATGGATAAAACACCCGATACATGATGCCATTAAAAATTGCTTTTTTTGATACAAAGCCCTACGATGAGGCTTCGTTTAATGAAGTGAACAAACGTTTTGGTTACGACATTAAATACTTTAAAGAACATCTCAATATCAATAATGTAGCTCTTACTAAAGGGGTGGATGTGGCCTGTATATTTGTAAATGCAATAGCAGATGCTGCGGTAATAGATGAGTTGGTTAAAAACGGGGTGAAGTTAATCGCCTTGCGGTGTGCCGGATACAATAATGTAGATTTAAATGCGGCTAAAAACAATATAAAAATCGTACGCGTGCCGGCTTACTCACCTTATGCCGTGGCCGAACATACACTGGCGTTAATGCTTACACTGAACCGAAAAACCCACAAAGCTTACAACCGTACCCGCGAAGGAAATTTTGCCCTGAATGGCTTAATGGGCTTTGATATGCACGGAAAAACTGCGGGTATTATTGGCACAGGTAAAATTGCTAAAATATTGATACAAATACTCAGGAGCATGGGGCTGAAAGTACTGGCTTATGATGTGTTTCCTGATATGGCTTTTGCCGAAAAATATCAACTTGAATACACTTCGCTGGATACGCTATATCGTAACTCTGATATAATTTCACTGCATTGTCCGCTAACAAAAGAAACCGAATATATAATTAACAAAGAGTCGATTGCAGCCATGAAAGAAGGCGTAATGATAGTGAATACCGGTAGGGGAAAGCTCATTAATACGCACGACCTGATTGAGGGATTGAAAAGTAAGAAAATCGGGGCGGCAGGTTTGGACGTTTATGAGGAAGAAAGTGCTTACTTTTTCGAGGATCGTTCCAACAGAGTTATGGATGATGATGTGCTTGCCCGACTGCTGTCATTTAATAATGTGATAGTTACATCGCATCAGGCATTTTTTACAAAAGAAGCGATGTTTAATATAGCCGAAACTACCTTGCAGAATATCAAGGACTTTGAAACCGGAAAGCCACTGGTAAATGAGGTGACTGCGTAAGCTGTTTTTAAAGTTAATTTAAATGACGGCATAAGGAAGTTGAACCCTGTAAATCTCCTGAAATACATCACCAAACGACTACTAATTACTGGTTTGTATCTATTAATTATCAATATTTTTTAATGTGTTTGGAATTAATAACAAATACATATCTGTGCCGGGGGTAAAAATTTTGTATCTTTGCTGGCTGTTCTGTTCCTGCTCAGGGGAGGGCTGAACAATGTAGAAAACAGATATTTTTACCTGCAATAAAGACACGTGAAAAAAAATACCATTCTTTTCATTCTTTTCATTTCGCTGCTGGCGTACGGACAGGAAAACAGACCTGCCCCAAACCGGTTTGTGAAAACATGGAAAATTACCGACAAATTCGGACGCGTCGACACCATTCCGGTTGATACAGCGCATCTTAATTTTCAGATTGCTAATCCGATTGATCGATTTAGCATTGCTAACTCATTTAACGGAAATCTGGGCTCGCCCATTCAATCAAAAATTTATTTTGACCGCCCTGATGTCAATAACTTTATTTTTGCGAATGCTTATTATCCTTATATCACCCAGATAGAATCTACCACGTTTTATAATACTAAATCTCCTTTCAGTAGTTTGAAATATCTGAGTGGAGGTACTAATTACCGCGAGGAGGAGCAAATAGCTTTTTTGTTTACGGCCAATGCCAATAAAAAACTGAATTTTGGAACCACGCTGGATTATATTTATGCTCGCGGAGAGTATAACCGCCAGAGTGCTAAGCGCTTTACGGGTTCTTTTTTTGGTAGCTACGATGGTAAACGGTATTCCGCAAAAGGTATAATTACTACCAATAACATCAAGAATATCGAAAACGGAGGTATAACTGATCCGGTTTATATTACGCGTGGAACCGACCTGAGCGCTACCGAAACCAAAGATATACCGGTGAAAATGACCGATGATGTGCAATCGACTTACAAACTTTTTCAGTTTTATTATCATCACCAATATAGCTTGGGTTTCAATCGCGAAATAAAAAACGCTAAAGACTCAATTATCAACGAGTTTGTGCCGGTTACTAAAATTGGCCACTCGCTCCGAATTGATGATATGCGTAAGCGATACTACGAAAACACCATTCAAACGGCCTTTTATAAAACTACGTATTTGCCCGTACTCGAAAAAGCAGATACAGCAGGTTTAAGGGTGATAACCAACCGTTTCTCCATTAGCCTGGCCGAAGAGTTCAATAAATGGATGCACTTTGGACTTACTGCTTATGTCGAAAACGAAATAGAAAACTATCTGTATCGCGAGAGAACATTGGTTGAGAATACCGATGCTCTAAGTTCCGGACGCCCCATTGGCGACAGAAAAGTATATGATCTGGCCGATTTGTATCCGCATCAGTCCGAATCGAGCACACGTGTAGGTGGGATATTGGCCAAAGAGCTGGGACAAAAATTTACCTATAGCATACAGGGCGAAATTACGCCCTTAGGTTATAAGGCCGGAGATATTTTACTGAGTGCCGACTTTAAAAGTGCATTTCGTTTGTGGAAAGATACCATTATGCTTCAGGCCAAAGGATTTATCCGAAGCGATGAACCTTCGTTTTTCGACCAATACTACCAATCCAATCATTTTTCGTGGATAAATAATTTTGATAAAATTTACAGAACCAGAATAGGAGGGCGTTTTGCTATTCCAACCCGCTCGCTTTGGCTCGATGTAGCTGTCGAAAATGTTTCGAAACTGGTTTATTACGATACCCTGGCTTTGCCGGTGCAACACGATGGTAATGTGCAAATTATGGCGGCTAACCTGCGGAAGGATTTTCATCTGGGCAAATTTTCTTTAGAAAACAATGTGGTTTATCAGCTAAGTTCCAACCAAAATGTGATACCTCTGCCTGCATTGGCGTTATATCATAATTTGTATTATCATGATTTATGGTTCAAGGTGCTTAGCGTACAAATCGGAGCCGATGTACGTTATCATAGTTCGTATTACGCACCTGCGTATATGCCCGCCACCGGACAATTTCATATACAGAACGAAATGAAAATAGGAAATTATCCGGTGATTAGTCCTTATGCTAATTTTCACCTCAAACGTACCCGTTTCTTTATTCAATATTATCATTTGAACCAATTGTTTATGAAGGATGTTTATTATTCCATGCCGTATTATCCTATAAATCCGGCCATATTTAAAATTGGTCTGACATGGAATTTCTATAACTAAGAATTAAGTGCCTGAAAAAAAAGAATATATAAACGCGGATATAACAGATAAACACCGATTAATCGTAAAATAAAAATTATTATCGCATAAAACCTACATGAGTGAGTTTACTCGCACACGCGAATGATTAATAAATCCGACATCACCTCAATCAGTCGGGAAGCCTCTCCTTCGGGGAGGTTGGAGGGGCTTTTAAACGCATGAAACGATTACACTGGATATTGATAACTTTGGGAGTAATGTCTCTGATAGTGTGTTCTGTATATTTTATTTACAGATCGATAGACCGCGTCAGAGATTTGCCCGAGATTACAAAATCGGGACGTATTGTAGTGGTTACCGACAGTAGTAATATGGGCTTTGCCTTGAAAAACGATAGTGTTTTTGGCTTTCAATATGAAATTATCAAAATTTTCACCGAAAGTCTTGGTGTTGAACTTCAGATTTCTCAGCAAAACGACCTCAACGAAGCTCTTACTGGTTTGAGGCATGGCGAATTCGATATTGTTGCAAGTCTTACACCTCAAACAAGCACCACTTCTGGCGGAGTATTGTTTTCGAAACCTATTATGTCATCCCGATTAATGCTTGTTCAACCGCGAATACCCGATTCGTTACCCGGAATGCTGAAAAAACAGTATGAACTGGCTGGTGATAGTATTTACATACCCTCGAATCCGGCTTACAGAAAGCGATTGCTCAACTTGTGCGACGAGATAGGCGATACCATTTTTATTTTTGAAGTAAAAAAGCAAACAACTGAAATGCTTATCCGGCTTGTGGCTGCGGGCAAAATACCCTACACGGTTTGTCCCGAAGAGCTCGCTCCAAAGTATTTACGAATGTATCCTCAGTTAGATATATCCATGCCACTGGGTTTTACCCAAAATTACGGCTGGATGGTTAATGAAAAGTCTACCGCGCTCAAACAGAAGCTTAACTCTTTTTTATCCGATTTTATTGGAAGTTCGCGCTACTGGGCTCTCTATCACAAGTATTATTAGTATTTTTGTACTAATTTACTGAACAAAAAAATAATGTCAATTATCATAAGCGATAGAAGTTTTTTCTATCACCTATACTCTTAAACAGAAGATTATGCCATTAAATATACCAGTTTCGTTACCGGCTGTCGAAGCTTTACGCAAAGAAAACATCTTTGTAATGGACTCCGAACGGGCTTCTACTCAGGAAATCCGTCCGCTTAAGCTTGTGATTTTAAATTTAATGCCCGTAAAGATAACCACCGAAACAGATTTGATACGGTTGCTCTCAAACTCGCCTTTGCAGATTGAAATTGACTTCTTGCACATGGAGAGTCATACCTCGCGCAATACGCCTATCGAGCATCTGATGTCGTTTTATAAAACTTTTGATGAAATAAGCAAGAGCAATTACGACGGTATGATTATTACCGGAGCGCCTGTTGAACAAATGCCTTTTGAGGAGGTAAACTACTGGCCCGAGATTACTAAAATTTTCGACTGGGCGCGTACTCATGTTACCTCTACCTTGTATATTTGCTGGGCTGCGCAGGCTGGTATGTATCATCATTATGGCATACCTAAATATCCTCTCAGCGAAAAAATGTTCGGCGTGTTCGAGCACCGTACCTACGACCCCCATAATCCTATTTTCAGAGGGTTCGACGATGTGTTTTTCGTGCCGCATAGCCGCCACACCGAGGTGCGTGCTACCGATATTCTGAAAGTGCCCGAGCTGACTTTGTTATCAGAATCTCCCGAGTCGGGCGTTTACATGGTCATGGGGCGCAATGGTCGTGAGCTTTTTATTACCGGACATTCTGAGTATTCGCCGCTTACACTTGATACCGAATATAAGCGTGACTTAGCCAAAGGCTTATCTATACTGATGCCGCAAAACTATTATCGCGACGATAATCCGCAGAACGAACCGCTGGTGCGCTGGCGAAGTCATGCTAACCTGCTGTTTACCAATTGGCTCAACTATTTTGTATATCAGGAAACTCCTTACGATCTGGAGAAAATTCATTAGCGTTTATCAGGCATAGTTTGTTATATGCCCGAAAACGTAATAACTATCAAAAGCAATTGGCACAGGCCGACTTGTACTGCAACTCAGAAATTTTTCGTGTCTTCGTGCCTTCGTGTTTAAAAGTCTTTGTATTCAGTATTATAGTTCATTGTTTTGCTTTAAAGTAAACTCTATTTACAGTTTTCTATACCCAGTTTTGAACCATTAGCTGTTAAACCGTATTAAAGCCGGAATAGCGTAACATCATAAAAAACCTGTTAATGAATCATATGCAGAACAAGCCCGATTTAATAGAACTTCTGTCGCCTGCCAAAAATCTGGAATGCGGACTGGCAGCCATCAATCATGGCGCCGACGCCGTGTATATAGGCGCCTCGCAATTTGGTGCGCGGGCAGCCGCCGGCAATTCTATCGAAGATATCGAAACGCTTGCTACCTATGCTCACAGGTTTCGCGCTAAAGTATTTGTGGCGCTCAATACCATCCTCACCGATGCCCAGTTGCCCGAAGCCGAAAAACTCATTCACCGCATTTACGAGGCTGGCGCCGATGCCCTTATTGTGCAGGATATGGGCATCCTGAAAATGAATATACCACCCATAGCCTTGCATGCCAGTACGCAAACCGATAACCGCACGGTAGAAAAAGTACGTTTTCTGCAAAATGCCGGATTCTCGCGCGTGGTACTTGCGCGCGAACTGTCGCTGAAGCAAATTGCCGAAATCTCCTCGCAAACCGATGTCGAATTGGAGGCTTTTGTGCATGGCGCTCTTTGCGTGAGTTATAGCGGCCAGTGTTATATGAGTCAGGCCATGAGTGCCCGTAGCGCCAACCGTGGTCAGTGCGCTCAGTACTGTAGGTTGCCCTATCATTTATACGATGCCGATGGCAATCTTTTGGTTCGCAACAAACATCTCCTCTCGCTCAAAGACCTCGATTTATCAGCCCATCTGCCCGAAATGATTCAGGCAGGCGTTATGTCGTTCAAAATCGAAGGTCGGCTCAAGGATGCCGATTATGTGAAAAATATAACCGCTTTTTACCGGAAAAAATTAGACGAAGCCATCAACAACCGCCCCGACCTTAAAAGAGCTTCGTCGGGCAAAACGGTGTTTTTCTTTCAGCCTAATCCCGAAAAAAGTTTCCGTCGCAGTGCTACCGATTATTTCCTGAATGGCCGTCACAGCGGCATCATTCAGCCCGACACCCCTAAGTCGCTGGGCGAACCCATCGGAAAAGTCACGACTCTTGGTCGCAACTATTTTGAGGTAGAAAAAGGGGTGCAGCTTAACAATGGCGATGGACTCTGCTACCTCAATAAAAATGGCGAATTGGTTGGTTTCAGGGCAAACAAGGTAGAGGGTGTCAGCGTATTTCCCGCCGATAGCACACCTGTGCCACCCGGAGTTTTCCTCTACAGAAATCAGGATCAGGCATTCGAAAAAATATTAAATGGCAAAACCGCCGAAAGAAAAATAGCTGTCCATATCCATTTATCCGAAACAGCCGAAGGGTTTCAACTCACCCTCACCACCATCGACGAAGACATAACCTGCAGCCTCCATTTCGAAGCCCTAAAGCAACCTGCTCAGAAACCCGAAGCCGTCGAGGCCAATATACAACAGCAGCTCGCTAAGCTCGGCAACACCATTTACGAAGCCTCCAGCGTCACTATCCACATCTCCAAACCATGGTTTTTTCCCGCATCGCAGCTTAGCGAGTGGCGTCGCCGCGCTGTAGATTTATTAGATCAAACCCGCCAACAGGCATACGTCCGCGAACAGCCACGTAAGCCCGTTGCCGCTAATTTTCCGCTACGCCAGCTCACTTATCTGGGTAATATAACCAATCATTTGGCGCGTACCTTTTATCAACAGCACGGCGTACAAGATATCCAGCCCGGCTTCGAGGTCAAAGCCCCTGAAGGAGTACCACTTATGTTTACCAAGCATTGCATTAAATACGAAATGGGCTGGTGTCCGCGTCAGGGCAACCCGGCTACGCTGCGTGAACCACTTTACCTCAACCACAAAGGGCAGCAATTCCGGCTAAGCTTCGATTGCAAGCGGTGCGAAATGCAGATATTCGCCCCATCCAAGTAACACCCCAAAGTATACCCAAACACCACCACCCGTACACCCATTTTTTATCGCCATGCCACCCCCCAATAATTGAATAATTGAATAACTGAATAATTGAATAATTGAATAATTGAATAATTGAATAATTGAATAACTGAATAACTGAATAACCCAATAACTCAATAATCCAATAACTCAATAACCCAATAACCCAATAACCCAATAACCCAATAACCTAATAACTGAATAACTGAATAACTGAATAACTGAATAACTGAATAACTGAATAACTGAATAACTGAATAACCCAATAACTGAATAACCCAATAACCCAATAACCCAATAACTGAATAACTCAATAACCCAATAACCCAATAACTCAATAACTCAATAACTCAATAACCCAATAACTCAATAACTCAATAACTCAATAACTGAATAACCCAATAACTCAATAACTCAATAACTCAATAACCCAATAACCCAATAACCCAATAACTCAATAACTCAATAACTTAATAACTGAATAACTGAATAACCCAATAACTTAGTCCCTCAATCCTTCAATCCCTTGGGGGTGCCCCTCCTACGTCGGGTCGGGCTATCCGCTCCAAGTCCACCCGCTCCGGCATGGCCATCGCCTGCGGCTCAGGCCACACCACCGCGTGCCCTCACCCACGCAGCGCCACGGGCAGTAGCGCAAGCCAACTTACCTGCAACGCATCACCGCCCCACGCCACCATCCCCATCACCCTGACAACAAACCACATACACCTCACACAAAATTTTACAATCCAAACAAAAAACCACCACCACACCTTGTTCAATAAAAAAACTTTATTAACTTTACAGCCATAATTTAAGAACTTTAAACCCGTTGAGCGGAAGAAGCAGGAAACAGAAGACAAGACCAACGGAAAAGATGAAAATATAATCAAATTAACAAGTTGGATATCTGTATTTGTAGTTTTTCTTGCTTCTAAAAACAAATATTTGATTTACATGAAATTAGATAATTCTCACAAACAACCATAGTAGATATAAGTGCACATACACAGATGTTAGCGGTAAGCCAAAAAAAATAAAAGACAATGAGACTTAACACAAACTTTTTTAGAATTAGACTAACGATGACTATTGCTCCAATTGCGACAGTTTTTTTTATATATTGTTGCTTTAAGTTGATTTTACCGAACTATTTAGAGACAACAAAGAACTTAATTACAGAACGAGGAATTATTCAATCAATTTATCCAACCAGAGAAACCAGAAAAGTTTTATTAAAGACCTCGTATCCTGAATGTTTAGACATTAAACTCTATGACAAAAAATATATTATAAGACTTACAGACAAGTTTGAAGAAGACAAATGGGCTATAATCAACAACACGAATAACATAAATAAAACAATTGAAATTAAAAGTTCACAGATTTTCCCTGACAAGGGGATTGTATATAATCCGAGGGAATTGACTATTGACCAAGAAGTCATTATTCATTTTAACGATGATAAACCGATAATCTTCTGGATATTTGTTGGTTTTCTTATTGTTGGACTACTTTTTGGCTTTACTTCATATTTAGCTATAAAAACCTATATATTAGAGTTCTTGCCAAGCGACAAAATAACTTTAAGAAATGGCACATGGAAACTTATAAAAGTTTGGTTGAATGACTGGTTTAATATTTAATGGCCTAACCGCTAACACACGCCTATGTTCACAGGCTGGCTGACGTGCAATTAGCGGGTTTTGCGCCCGCATTCACTTTGTCCGCCGCTGCGGACAGCGAATACGCCCGCAAATGAAACATCCCGTGCAACGGTGACCGCCCGTGCCCATAGCCTCGGGCGTTAGGTGTAAGCGTAAAAAAAAAGTAGAAAATACAATGAAAAAAAACAGTGAAATTGAAATTTCATTCAATCCGACAAAAGATCAACTTAATGAAATTGAAAAATGGTTGATTGAAGAAAAGAAGTCAACAGGTGAGAGTTTTTATAATAACTGGAATATCATTGAATCTTCATTTGATGAAAATAAATTAATAACAATTTCTGAAGATAAACAAACAATTGGTTTTGTAGTATGGTCATTATGTTATTTGGAAAAGTATTCTGCAAAAATTGACATTGCTGCAATAAAACCTTCACACAGGAACAAAGGATTTGGAAGAAAAATTGTCTCTGAATTGACATTAGTATTAATTGATAAAAATATTTATACTATTGAATTAGACTGTTCACCTCGAAGCTCAGAGAAAATTTGGAGACATTTAGGGTTTATTGACTTTCCAGTAAATAATTATCATAACAAAATGTATAAAAAGCTTTACAAAATTATAGTTCCTCATTTAGAGGTTCAAGAAATTATTACTGTTGATGAGTGTATTGAACTTTGGGATAACAGATTTGATGAAACCAAAGAATTAAATCCGACTTGGAAATGGAATCTTATTTTCAAAAAAGATACAAGAGAACTTGAAATACCAATCATTCACCCTTGTTTTGATAGTAATTGGCGTATCAGATGGAAAATACTTAACGAAATAGTAAGAGATGACAAAATCAATTATTTCAGTGAAACTAATATTAGATTTGGAGATTTCATAGTTATAAAAGAGGTTCCAAATTATATGAGCAAATGAAAACAAACTATTTACAACAGATGCCTAACCGCTAACACACGCCTTGTTCACAGGCTGGCTGACGTGCACTTAGCGGGTTTTGCGCCCGCATTCACTTTGTCCGCCGCGGCGGACAGCGAATGCACCCTCCGCCAGCTGGCGGATAAATGCCCATAGCCTCGGTCGTTAGGGGTAGTGGTAAAAAAAGGATTTACGGCTTAAGAACCTAATGGGAAAAGAAAAAGCTACTGAAATCTGTTGTTGAAAAAGAAACAAAATAATTAATCTACCAAGAATGAAGAAAAAGTTATTAATCGGAATATTATTTATGATAGCTTTTAGCATGAAATTGATTAGTCAAAATGCGTATTATTCTTTTTTGAAAAGCAATTATTGTGAACCAAAAGAATATGTAAAAAAAGTATTTGAGAATAAGGATCTTGTTATACTATGTGAAAGAGATCATCGGGAAATAACGCAATATAATTTTTTAATAGAATTAGTTTCACAACCTTGGTTTGTTTCAAATGTTGGAGTTATCATTATGGAAGTTCCATGCCGCAATATTCAACCCAAAATTGATGAATTATTGTTTGCCGAGAGTTTAGCTCCAGACGAACTTAATTCGAAGCTTAGGTATATTTGCCAGAATATGACATATTTTCCTTTATGGGAAAAAACAAACTTGTATTATTTTCTGAAAAACGTATATAGCGTGAACCAAAAATTAAACAAAGATCAAAAGATTAGGGTAATAGGTGCCAACGTGAGTTTCTCATGGGATGAAATAAAAACAAGACAAGAATATGACAGTTTTTATAATGCTATTTATAACAGTAGAGATAAGGATATGGCCAATTTGATAATTGATTGGTATTCACAAGCAATAAAAGATAATCAAAGATCGAAAGCACTTGTAATTATGAATTATCGGCACGCATACACAAATAAGTATTGGACAAATTCAAATGTACAACTTGCATACAATACAGGCAGTTATATAAAAAATCGATTCCCAGATAAAACGACTAATATTTATCTTCATAGTTACACTTACAGGAAATTTTTATCTCTGGAAAAACGTCACGAAAATGGGAAGTGGGATAAAGCATATAAAGAAAACAATAATATACCAATTGGATTTAAATTAGCTGGTTCTCCATTTGGTCAAGATCATTTTGATCATTTCCCCTATAGAAAAACAGATTTAAAATGGGAAAACGTATTTGATCATATAGTATTTTACAATCCTATTAAAGAGTTCAGGATATCGGTAGGAATTAATGGTATTGTTGACGATGAATTTGCCAAAGAATTAAACAGACGATTCGAAATAATCGGAAAGAAACTTACAAAGAGGACTATAGCAGAATATAATACCGAGAAAACGAGCAAAATAACTATTTGGTGATACAATGAAAATTATAGATTATTAAAAGATATTCGATAATTTGTAGAGGTTATGTGCGGTTTGATCACTATAAAGAAAAATGAAACGGAATTTCTATTGGCTGAAAAATGAATGCATCACAGAAATTACTTTCTGACAGCCGAACGAACGAAAACGAAACCATATACGCCTAACACACGCTCTGTCCACAAACTGGCCGTCCTCCGACAAGTCGGGACAAGCTGTGCACTTAGCAGTCCCGATAGAGATTGGGAGCGCCCGCATTGGCTTCGCTGATCTTCGATCCCTGTCCTCACGGATATGTCCTTTAAATGAGCAAATGATGGCATGTGTTCGACGAAATTTTTTTAATCCCGTCGAACGTGTGCAAGGCTTAGTGCTTTGAATAGCATATCCGTTTGGGCGAGAGTCTCTCGTTATGTGCTTTTTTAAACAAATCGATAATGAAAAGTTCATCGAAAATAAAGATTACGATCTATTACGAAAAAGACTGATAGAATTATTAATAAATTTCAAATATACATTAAATTTAAAACAAAAAATTATGAAAAAAACTATCAAAATTTTAATTCTAATTGGACTAATCACATGTACAAGTACAAAAACATTTTCACAAATTAGTGTTTCATATTATTCTTCAAGTTTATCAAAAATTGGATTTGGATATAATTTTTCAAATAAACTATGGACTGAATTACGAATTTATAGCAACACTCCATTTTATGATGTTTCTCCAGAATTAGTCTTATGTTACAATATTTTAAATAAAGAAAAATTCAATGTGTATGCTGGTATAGGCGGGGTTGTGAATTATTTTAATGGAGTTTCAGTTCCTGTTGGAGTTCAATTTACTCCTTTCGACAAACTTGACAAGTTTTCATTGCATATTGAACTACAACCAACTATAATTTTCAACACCTCCTCTATCTTACAGACATCGTGGGGTGTTAGATATAAATTCTGATAACTTTAAAATTTTAGATGATTATCCGTAAAACGACCAGTAAAAAAGAGATTATCTCTTAAACGGGCGATTTGTCTGGCGAGCCGAAAAACAATAGAGCTTGGCATTATTCGGCATTTTTTTAATAAAGCACCCTAAAGGGAACACGAGTACCCAAAAAGGGAACACGAGTACCAAAAAAGGGAACCCGAGTAGCCAAAAAGGGAACTCGAGTAGTGAAAAAGGGAACTCGAGTACCCAAAAAGGGAACACGAGTACCAAAAAAGGGAACTCGAGTACCAAAAAAGGGAACCCGAGTAGCCAAAAAGGGAACTCGAGTAGCCAAAAAGGGAACTCGAGTAGTGAAAAAGGGAACTCGAGTAGCCAAAAAGGGAACTCGAGTAGCCAAAAAGGGAACTCGAGTAGTGAAAAAGGGAACACGAGTACCAAAAAAGGGAACTCGAGTAGCCAAAAAGGGAACTCGAGTACCAAAAAAGGGAACCCGAGTAGTGAAAAAGGGAACCCGAGTATCAAAACGGGAGAGACTGTGCAAAAAACTGTGTGTGTTTAGCACTTTAGTACATGACAAAAGTCTTATTTTGCCTATAATTAATAGATGTGAATAGTGATTCGCGTGAATAGAAACGCGGATACAGCGGATAAAACAGATTTTCACTGTAAACTCAAAAGTTATCTTGATGCGGATTACATTAC
>JAFNAV010000026.1 GCA_017860345.1 Bacteroidota bacterium
AACCGCTTTAAGCGGTTTGTCGGCTGAAGGATGTTCAATGTGCCAATAAGCCAATGCCCAATACTTTTGACCTCTGACCTAAGTCATCAGACTTTTTTTTAGTTCCCTCGCTGCGCTCGGGATGACAAGTCATTTTTTATAGAAAGTACCCGTCGACAACCGCCAGTCTCCATTTTTTTTTTTTTTTACACGACGGGTGCGAAGTTCCCCTTGAACCGCTGCCGCGTATACGTTCATTTTTGCACTAAAGGCAGGGCAGCGGCCTATCTCATAACTAAAGCACCTGTCATCCCGAACAAAGTGAGGGAACTAACTCCGCCGGGAGATTTTAGAGCCAAGAGCCAAGAACCAAGAGCCAAGAACCAAGAGCCAAGAACCAAGACTTTTGACTTAAGACCTATGTCCTAAGTCTTAAGTCTTCAGACTTTTTTTAGTTCCCTCGCTACGCTCGGGATGACAAGTCGTTCTCTTATAGAAAGTACCCGTCGACAACCGCAGTCTCCATTTTGTTTTTTTGTGTCTTAGTGGCTTTGTGTTTAAATTCTTAAATCTTAGCGCCTTTGCGTGCAAAAATAGAGCTTGCTTTACCGTTTGGCTTGCTTTTGGAACGGCAATGATTTACGAGATGTATCTCGCGCCGCACTCTTAAGCCTCTGCCAAGGCGGAGGATTTAGGGGGCTTTATTACCCGCTATGTAAAGTGATTTGTTTCAGACATGGGCATGACAAGGCTACTGCCATTTCTTTATAAAAGCTAATGACAGCACGTAGCAATTTGGCGCACTTATGCGTAGGAACTTGGGGGGGGATTACATGTTTCATTATAAATATAAGCGAATCTTATTCCGCTTTGCTTTCAAATGCATGGTTAATAATACAAATGACGTTTGCAAATGTAAAGTACATCATTTAAGAAAACAAATAAAGTTAGGGTACATTTAGGGTACATAATTTGGAATATTGGGGTACATTTGGGGTACATCGTCGTTTAAAACTTAAATATTAAGTTAAGTTCGCAATATTTTGAGCAGCACCCCTGCAATGGAGCGTATCATACATGTTGGTGGTTGAACACATAGTCAACATAGTTTTTTCTTATTCTTCTCTAAAACCGAGAACACATAGTTGTAAATGTTTGGAAACATTTACTTGGGTGGGGAGGTGGTTGGACACATAGTCAACATAGATTTTTCTTATTCTTTTCTCAACCGAGAACACATAGTTGTAAATGTTTTTCAAACATTTACTTGGGTGGGGAGAGGTTTTTTTGTGTCTTCGTGGCTTTGTGTTTAAAAAATATTGAATCTTCGTGGCTTAGCGTCTTGGCGTGCTACCGACAAGTCGGCATGTTCCATTCGCGTTCAAATTCTTAAATCTTAGCGACATAGCGCCTTTGCGGCTTAGCGTTCAAAATAAGACTTGCTTTTCGTTTTATGTGCCGTCAGCTATTGAGCTGTCAGGCACTACCGGAGATGACCGGCTGCGCATGTCCCGACGCTTGCTTTACCGTTTTTAGAACCAAGAGCCAAGACTTTTGACTTAAGACTTACGACTTACGACTTCAATCTTCATTTTTCAATCTTCAATTTTTCGTGTTCTCACTTCCCGCTACCCACCCCTGCTACAAGCAACCTGCGATAAACTTTTTCTTACTATTGTGAAAAATGTCAAAGTATTTTGCTAATATTGCAACTTTATAATTTATAGTAAGATATTGATATGAAACGAGCATCCCGATAGCTATCGGGACATGTGCTTAAACCAAAGACCATGTTCACTGCGAGTTCCATACGACCTTTAAAAAAACAATTATTTACGTATGAAACGAATATTTCTTTTTGCCTGTATTGGCCTGGCTTTGTTTGGATGTAAAGATAAGGTATCGGACGATAATGATATGAACCGCTATGTGAATAAGTGGCTGTATGATAATATGGACTTGCTGTATTATTGGAATGAGGAACTGCCTGATTATAAGAGTTCCTACAGCAATCCGGCGGATTATTTTGAAACTTTGATTAACGATGAGGATCGCTTCTCGGCCATTTTTGAAAGCTACGAGGATATAGCCAACCGCTTAAACGGGGTTAGCGCTGCGGATGTGGGTTTCGATTTTCAGCTTTACCGGGAGAGCAGCTCAAACGATAATGTGATTGGCGTAGTTAATTACGTAAAAAAGGGAACGCCTGCTGCTTCGTTGGGTGTTGAGCGTGGCGACTGGTTTACAAAAATAAATGGTAAGCAGCTGACTATAACTAATTACAGTGAGCTGCTGAACTCGTTTTACGATAGTACTGCCGACGTGAAAATTACATTTGCCTTGGTTGGGAATGGCCAAATTACCAACCTGAGTCCTACCACAATAACCAAAGTGGTGAATTATGAGGAAGATCCGCTTTATTTAGACACTGTATACACGGTGCAGAGCAAGAAAATAGGCTATCTGGTGTATAACTTTTTTACAAATGATTCGGGCGATGAGTCGATGAAATACGATCTGGAGATAAACGATGCAATAGGCCGTTTTAAAGATGAGAATATCTCGGAATTAGTTATTGACCTGCGCTACAACAGTGGTGGTATGATGTCGTCGGCCATCAATATTGGTAGTATGCTTGTGCCGAATCTGACCACCGGTAAAGTGTTTACGTATACCGAGTATAACCAAAACTATACCGACTATTTTAATAGCTCGGAGTATAAAAATCAGAGTACCGACGATCCTTTTGTGGATAATTTTGCCACCACCATTACCGCTGATTATCCGGCTAAGCAAACTTATACCGTGAATAATGTGGGCGATAAGCTGCAACGGATTTTCTTCCTCACCGGAAGTAGTACGGCCTCGGCCAGCGAAATGGTGATTAACGGACTGAAACCGTATATTA
Organism: Bacteroidota bacterium; assembly: GCA_017860345.1. Lineage (GTDB taxonomy): Bacteria > Bacteroidota > Bacteroidia > Bacteroidales > Paludibacteraceae > Paludibacter. The sequence continues at coordinate 2,888 of JAFNAV010000026.1, forward strand.
ATTGTGTGCTGATAGGTGGAACCACGGTGGGGAAAAATGTGGGTTCGGTATTGGTGCACGACGAAGATAATACTAAAAACCAGTGGGCTTTTATGCCTATTGTTTTGAAGTATTTCAATAAAGACCATCAGAGTGATTTTACCAATGGCTTTACGCCCGATTTTGAGATAGATGATAACTATGCTTATCCCTTAGGCGATGTTCGCGAAGTGCTGTTGGCCAAGGCTATATCGCAAATTACAGGGGCAAGTCAGGTGCAGGCCGCCAAAGCCCGGAGTTTCGGCGCAGAGGTTCGGTCTGTAGGGCTGCGTAATAAGCAACCGCACGGATTGGTGGTGAAGAAAAAAGCCATTGAGCTTTATCAGCAAAAGTCCCGTTAAGAAATAAAAATATCAAGGTTGTGATTAAAATCAGGATAATAGTGGCTATGGTCTGCGGATTGTTGATAATGTCCGCAGTGCCAGCGCATGCTCAGGATAAAGAACGTGTGAGAACCGGACAGCCTGTACTGATAGATGATACCCGTGCCGGTAAGGTGGGTGCGGAAGGGTTACAGGATGAATATGCTTCGGTAACGGATAGGGCAGAGGGTTTGTCAAAAGCTCAGATTGAAAAGATACTGCGCATAGAGAAATGCAGAAACAAAAAGCTTAAGCAGCTGGACGATGCCATAAAACGCCAAAAACAATTGCTGAAGGAAGCCGGACAGGATAAAAAAAAGACGGTACGGGCATTGAATAAAATCTCAGACCTGTCGGTACGCAAGCAAAATGTAATTACAAAAGCCCGCGAAAAAATTAAGAAGATATTTACCGTCAATTAATCGCAAAATGGGTAGAGACGAGGCATGCCTCGTCTGAATATTGTGGGTTGATTATTGTAGAGACGCGGCATGCCACACGCGATTGTTGTGGGATGATGATTGTAGAGACGCGGCATGCCACGTCTCTACCGTCGACATCGATAAAAAAAGACGATGCGTACCACGTGCGAATATTGTGGGTTGATATATTGTAGAGACGCGGCATGCCACGTCTTTACCGTTGATATCGATAAAAAAAAGACGATGCGTACCACGTGTGAATATTGTGGGTTGATATATTGTAGAGACGCGGCATGCCACATGCGATTGTTGTAGGTTGATATGTTGTAGAGACGCGGCATGCCACACGCGATTGTTGTAGGATGATATATTGTAGAGACGCGGCATGCCACGTCTCTACGTTGATATTGACAGAAAAAAGACGATGCGTACCACGTGTGAATATTTTGGGATTGATGATTGTAGAGACGCGGCATGCCACGTCTCTACCGTTGATATCGATAAAAAAAAGACGCGGCATGCCACATGCGATTGTTGTGGGATGATATATTGTAGAGACGCGGCATGCCACGTCTCTACCGCCTGTCGTTATTTTTTTGTTGTCAGATACAATCCGTCGCGGGGAAGCAATTTTTTCAGATTGGCAATATTGTAAAGCGTTACCGCCTGAGTAACCGCTGTATACTCCATATACTGCGGTATGCTCATATCGTAACGGTCGCGTGTAGTGTGCCATATTTCGCGGTAGGCGAAGTTATATCCCAGCGGATCGGTATTGGTAAAAGATATTACCGGAACGCCGTTCATCGCAAAATAAGCGTGGTCGCTACCGCCGGCTTTGGTTGGTAGGGGCTGTGGCGCGGCGGTGCTTTTTTCTACTTTGAAGGGAATTTGCGGATTGTAATTTTCAAGTCCCTGCGTGCAGGCCACTATGTCGTTGTACATGTTTTCAGGAACAACAAGACCCGAAGCTGCCGTTGGGCCACCATCGCGGTTGAAGTAATTGGAAATCTTAGTTAGTTTGTCGCGGTTGTTTTCAACCCAGAATTTCGAACCTATCAGGCCATATTCTTCTCCGGCCCAAAAGCAAAAAAGAATGGTTCGCTCCGGACGGGTACCTCCGGCCAGCGTTATCATACGTGCCATTTCCAAATTAGGAGCCACGCCCGTGCCGCAGTCGATAGCGCCATTGGCGGCATCGTGCGAGTCCAGATGACAACCCGACATCACATATTCGTCGGGGTACTTTGTTCCTTTTATTTTTCCTATAATGTTGTGATATTTTACCGGGCCGGGCTTGAAATAATTGCGAATATCGAATTCAAGGATTACATATTCGCGCCGTTCGGCTCGCTCACGTATTAGCTTGTATTGGTTTTCGTTTAGTTTAATATCGGGCGTAGAGGGCAAATTGTCGAACGACATTTTAAAGAGGTTGTAGCGGTCGTGCAAAGCAACTAATGGTACGGGAGCAGCTTGTATAATGCCAAGAATGCCGGCATTTACCATCTCGCGGTAAAAAAGTGCGGGAACAACCTTTTTGTCGCTATCGTTTTTGGCTGTAGCATTTGCCGCCTTGATGGAGTCGCGATAGGCATCGGCTTTTTCCGAATAATCTATCGGTAAACCATTGCTTTTGCCTTCGATAAGCACCCAGGCGCCTTTTAGTTTGCCTTTCATGCGTTCAAATTCTTCTTTGGTTTTGGGTTCTATCAATACTTGTCCGCGCTGCAGCCCTTTGGTCCCGGATGTATAGCTTGGGGTTACAAACTCCAGATTCATTGTTTCGTCGGCCAGCATGCGTCCAAACCACGGACCACGATTAAAACCCACAGGTACTGAGCCAACTTCCTGTATTTCAACTTCCAGTCCCCATTTTTTAAGTAATCCGGCTACCCAGTACGTAGCGTTTTCGTAGGCATCGGAGCCTATAGGCCTTGGCCCTATTCGGTTTGCAAGTACATCCAAATGTTTCATGGTTTGGTTGTCGGTTCTGCCAATTTCCATGATTTTTTCCGAAACCTTGTTTTGCGCACCTACACAAATTACGATAAAAAGAAGTGCTGAAGAGATTAAAAAACGTTTTGCGTGAGTCATACCTGAATGCTTTAAATATTGAATAAACAAAGATAATAAAAAAGAAAGCAGAAAGGTGTTTTGGGCTTCATTTTTGTTTTTCATATTTATAGATAGTATTATTTATCTTTTGAATATGATGTTTTTGCTTACATGCTTTTAGTTTGGGAAGGTGATGTTTCTTTTCTGGTTGTTATACCAGGCAGGATTTACAAATGCCAAATCGCCGGTATCTGTGGTTGAGTCAGATACCGGCGATTTCTTATTTTCTTTATTATCAATCGGCAGAAAGAAAACTATGCCAGTTGAGCCAAAGCTTCTTTGATTCGGGCGAAAGCCTTTGTCAGGTTTTCGTCGGATGTAGCGTACGACATGCGGATACAATCCGGAGCTCCAAAAGCGCCTCCACCTACGCAGGCCACATGTCCTGTTTCAAGCAGATACATAGCCAGGTCGCCGGAGTTCTCTATTTTTTTACCCTGAAAAGATTTTCCGTAGAATGAGCTGCAATCGGGGAAAATATAGAAGGCACCCTGAGGGTCGTTCACTTTCAGACCCGGAATCTGGCGGGCAAGTTCCACCACTAAGTTTTTGCGGCGTTCAAAGGCCACGCGCATATCGGCCACGCATTGTTGGTCGCCGGTATAGGCGGCTTCGGCAGCTTTCTGAGTTACCGAGCACGGTCCTGAGGTGTATTGTCCCTGTAGCGTATTGCAGGCCGAAGCTATCCATTTGGGAGCAGCTATCCAGCCCAGACGCCAGCCTGTCATGGCATAGCCTTTTGACACACCATTTACAATTACTACACGTTCGCGCACGTTGTCGAACTGCGCAATGCTTTCGTGATGTCCCAGGTAGTTGATATGTTCGTATATTTCGTCCGAAATAATGATAATGTTCGGGTATTTAGCCAGTACATCGGCCAGAGCTTTGAGTTCTTCTTTGCTGTAAACGCTTCCTGTTGGGTTGGAAGGCGAGCAAAGTATCAATGCTTTGGTTTTAGGCGTGATGGCGGCTTCGAGTTGTGCCGGAGTAATTTTGAAATCCTGCTCGATGCCGGCATATACGTATACCGATTTTCCGTCGGCCAGCGTAACCATTTCGGGGTAACTAACCCAGTAAGGGGCAGGGATAATCACTTCGTCGCCACGACTAATTACAGCCAGTATTACGTTACAAACCGATTGTTTGGCGCCATTGGAGCATACAATCTGGTCGGCTGCATAGCTCAAACCATTCTCGGTTTTCAGCTTTGCACTGATGGCATTACGCAACGCCGGATAGCCGGGAACTGGTGAGTAGAACGAAAAGTTGTTGTCTACCGCCTGTTTGGCTGCCTGTTTTATATGATCCGGGGTATAAAAATCAGGTTCGCCCACACTAAGGTTGATTACATCTATACCCTGAGCCTTCAACTCGTTACTTTTTTGCGACATGGCCAGCGTTTCTGAAGGCGAAAGAGCTGCCAAACGTTCTGATACAGGAAACATAATGATTATTTTTGTCTGTTGTTCTTTGATTTATTTCGGATACAAAAGTAATTAAAATAAATCAATATATTGCATCATTAAGCATACTTCTTATTAATTTATTAAGCAATACTTAATTTTACGGTGTTGTAAATACAGACTCTGTAACTATGCATATGGGTATAAAGCATAGTAAATGAGTAGTGTAAATGCTTGTTGGTTAATTAAAAAACGTGTATGCGCAAGCTGAATTATCAGCTCCGGAAGTATTTGGCCTGAATTTATAATTGCTTTTTTATTGAAGGTAATATGAAAACAGGATTAATCAATCACTTTCAATCTGGATTGAAGCATCTGGCGTGTGCTTTGATATCCCAGCTCAAAAATCTCACGTCCTTTATCTACATCAAAGGTGTCGTAGTTACCCATATCCACCGGCTCAATAAGCAGGTTGCACAACTCTTTGTCATGCAAAATGTTGGCTTTAAACATAAAATGGTAAGTGCGCGAGGCTACATTCATCAGCGATAGTTTGTACTCGTCGGCCACCATGGGGCTGGCATTGATGCCGATTACTTTGTCGCATACAGTGCTTATGGTCGACACCGGGAAATTCTTGAGCACCCCACCATCAACATAGTGCGTGCCGTTGATTTTCTTGGGAGCAAACAGTACCGGTACGCTGCACGAAGCTACTACAGGGTCGATGAGATGTCCCTGACTGAAAACAACGCTCTGGCCTTTGTCTAAATTGGTGGCAACAACGCGAAGCGGTATCTTAAGTTCCTCGAAACTTTTAGCTCTGAGTGTACGGAAAAGAAAATCTTCAAAGGCATCAATCCGGAAGAGCCCGCCTTCGGGAATTCTTAGCTTGGTCATTTTTCTGAAAGAAATATCTTCGAACAAGGTGGCTATTTCGTCGGGGCTATATCCGTCGGCATAAAGTGCACCTACCACAGCGCCGGCGCTCACGCCTGAAATAATATCGGGTTTAATGCCTTGTTCTTCAAGTGCTTTAAGTACTCCTGCGTGGCACAAACCTTTGATGCCACCTCCGCTAAGGGCAATGCCTATTTTATACTGACGAGGTTCGAATACCTGCATAATATCGCTCATAATCTGAAAAAATAAAAGTTTTTATACTTACAAATACTGAGGATTGCCGAAGCTGATATATGGTTTCCTGAGTTGAGTTAGCGTTTAAAAAAATCAAACCGAGTATTTTGAGAATTTTTCCATAACCCTATCGTAATAGGTTTTTGATACCGGAATATCGGGCGTATTGAGCGCGTCAATCTCCAAAAAAATACCTTCTTTGGTTTTGCGTAGCACCTTTACTTTGTCTAAGTTTACAATATACGAACGATGACACCGAACCAGCGGTGTGTCTTTCGTGTGGTTTTCTTCTATCCATTTCAGCGAATTGCGGATTAGAAAATGCGATAGCTTGGATTTGTTCAGATAATGAATGGTGGCGTAATTGTCGGCCGAATCGATATACAGCAGGTTGTCGAGCATTACGGATATTTTAAGCTCGCCTTTTTCATCGGTAAAACCCAGTATTTTCCGCTTTTGCAGTATTTCCATTTCGGGTTCGTCTTTGCTGATTTTTTCAAGAAGTATATTTTTGTCGCGCCACGAGAAATAGAGCCAAATGATAGAATATGGCAATAATAAAATCAAACTGGTATTGACAGTCGACTGTTGGAAAATATCCATAAAGTCGCGACTGGCTCCTTTGTCGGGAATAAACTTGGTGAAGAGTGAGTAGAATAGCGACATGGCTATAATTTCGGCCAATACCCACACGCCATATTGCATATAGGTGAGCGATTTCGACTTTTTGGTATAAGCCAGCATAATGAGCCGACTGATTACAACTACCAGCATACCTACCAGTACTATCAGACTGGCAAATACAAAATATTTAAAATCACTGATATCGTACCAATGCCTCGACTCAAATGGCTTGAAAATGTTTATGAATAATAATGCGAACACGGCAGTTAGCAAAATCAAACGAATGACATTGCTCTTTTCATACATATAAGCAGGTATCTGTTGGTTCATAAACTTTTGTTTATTAAAAATGAGAACTACAAAAGTAAATCATTCCTGCGAGAAATACAATAATGTTTGTCCCTCCGCTCCTTTTTTTGACCACTGTATTTCGATTTTTGCCCCACATAGAGCCAAATCGTCCCTCGACCCCTGTTTTTTTACCAGTTAATTTGTTTTCGGATGCTCTTGTTGTTCCTTTGTATCACAATTTTTCAACGATATAAAGATTATGAATTACAGTGTTTTAAATGAATTGTTTAACTCTACATTCAAATTGAATGAAACTACTAAGCTAATAAGCTCCGATACGGAAATTCATTATTGTAGTTTCAGAAGCAACGATACTGTAAGTAGCGGTATAGTGCCCGGCTTGCTCAGCGACAATGTGGCGGAAAACTCGGATTTTGTTTACCCCGTTTTTATGCCGGCTAAACCAGCTCAGGGCAATCGAGTTATTTTGTTGCTGCATGGGCTGAACGAGCGTAGCTGGGGTAAATACCTTACCTGGGCCGAGTATCTGTGTACGAATACGGGTAAACCGGTTATTCTGTTTCCCATCGCTTTTCATATGAACCGTTCGCCGCGTTCGTGGAGCAATCCGCGTTTGTTGCAGGCTTTGTTTGAAAAAAGAAAATCGACCATCGGCAACGACCGTACGCTCAGTTTCTCAAATCTGGCGCTGAGCGAAAGAATAACCGAAAATCCGGCTCGTTTTTACAGCTCCGGAAGGCAAAGTCTGAACGATATGTCGATGCTGGCTTCTGATTTGGTGCAAGGGAAACACCCTTTGTTTCAGAAGAGTATGAAGCTGGATATTTTTGCATATTCCATCGGGGCTTTCTTGTCGCAGATAGCGCTTATGTCCGATCAGCAGGGTTTGTACGACGATACAAAGCTGTTTATGTTTTGCGGAGGCAGTGTTTTTAGTGAAATGGATGGTGAGTCGCGAAGTATTATGGATAAAACGGCCTTTGAAAAAATGCTGCATTTCTACCGAAACGATTTTGAGACGAATATAAAGCCTAATTTTGAAGGTGATAAAGCCTACGAGGCTTTCTTTAGTATGCTAACTCCTGAACATGCCGAAGATGAAAGAATAGCATTTTTCAGCAAGGTAAAAGACCGCATCAGGGGTATATCGCTAAAGCGCGATAAAGTAATTCCGTATCAGGGTGTGCTTACTGCCTTAGGCCGGGAAAATACATCCAAACAGATTACGTTAATTGATTTTCCGTATGAATATACGCACGAAAATCCGTTTCCGGTACATGATAAAAGAATCAGCGATGATGTCAACCGTTCATTCGGACAGGTGTTTCAGTCGGCATCAGCTTTTTTAGCTTCTTAGCCTTTTTATAATTTTGCACAAATAGTCTGTGTCGGTAGTCGTTTTTTCGGCTATCGACATTTTTTTATTGAAAAACATGAATTGCTATCTAAAAATTATTATATTTGCTTTTTTAAAAACACATGTTGCTACTTATTAAAAGCGATAAGGTGTTTTTGTATCCGTAAAAAGGTCTTTTTCTTGCTTCAAATACATTCTGCCTGAAAAGGCGGAGTAGTGTACGATAATATTGATTCAATCATTCTGTGTATGGACGTTTTTCTGATAATACTTGCAGGCTTTTTTGTGCTTACAGGCTTGTTAGGCTCGGTATTGCCTGTGTTGCCGGGGCCTCCTCTGAGTTATATCGGGTTATTGCTGCTGCATTTTACTGATAAGTATCAGTTTAGTATGTCTTTCTTGCTTTGGTGGCTGGCTGTTGTAGTGGTGGTGCAAGTGCTCGACTATGTGATACCGATATGGGGTACCAAAAAATTTGGTGGCTCTAAAAATGGTGTGTGGGGAAGTACCATCGGGCTTGTTGTGGGCTTGTTTCTGGGACCGTTTGGTATTATTCTGGGGCCGTTTGCAGGGGCTTTTGTGGGCGAAATGCTGGCCAATAAAGATGTAAAAACTGCCCTGAAAGCCGCTTTTGGATCTTTTGTGGGTTTCTTGTTAGGCACTGTAGCCAAGCTTGTTGTAAGCGGATTTGCCATTTATTATTACGTACATACATTGGTGGGTTAGGGGCTTGTGTCGTTTTTTTATTATTCAAACTAAAAAAATAATGTATAAAATAAGATTGATATTCATTTCAATAGCTACACTTATTCTATTCAATTCGTGTAAAAATCTTCTGGTTATGACTCAAAATGAAAAGGCTCTGATAGGAAGTAGCACTGTGGTACCCTTCAGAGTGCTGAGCGTAGCCAACAAGCAGGACTCGCTTATACTCCGAACAAAATGTAAAGATGTGGACATGGCTGCTGATGCTCCATATCTGTCCTTACTTATTGAGCGGCTTAAGCTTACTATGGATGCCGAGTCGGGAGTGGGTATTGCTGCACCTCAGGTGGGAATATCGCGCAATGTTTTCCTGATAACCAGAATTGATAAACCGGAACATCCGGTGGAAGCAATTATTAATCCTAAAATAGTGCTTGTTCCTGAAAATACCATTTGCTTCGAACGCGATGGCTGCCTGTCAATACCCGATGTTTCGGGCAACTCGGTGCGTTATCCGTGGGTTGAAGTGGAGTATTTTAATTCTAAGGGCGAGAAAATTAAAGAGACACTTTCAGGATATTCCCGTAAAGGTGATTTTACAGCAGTTATTTTTCAGCACGAGTTCGATCACCTCAATGGGGTGCTGTTTACCGATAAGCTTTGTGATAAACCGGTGAACGAGTGAACGATATACAAGCTTAGCGGTTTGGTAAATGACTTAGAAAACAGATAATTATATCATTTTATATACAGATTCAATTAATTATTTTAATAATGAAAAGACTTCATTTAATTTTAATCCTGTCGTTGTGCCTGGCTGTATCTTTTGATGCTCAGGCTTTTTCTCTTTTTAAAAAGAAAAAACCTGAGAAAAAAGAGCTGGCTACAGCGGCTAAAGCTCCTGCTCCGCCTGCAAAAGGGCCTAAGGCTTACAAAGATGTGATCACCAAAAAGGCCAAATCGTCCAAAGGTTTCTTTACCGTTCATAAAGTTGAAAGCTCGTACTTTCTCGAAATTCCCGACTCACTGCTTGGTCGCGATTTGCTGGTGGTAAACCGTATTGCTAAGTCGGCTGCCGATAGTCGCAAGGGTTTTGTTGGTTATGCCGGCGATCAGATTGGCGAAAATGTCATTCGCTTTGAAAAAGGCCCCAATGATAAGCTTTTTCTCAAAACAATCTCTTTCTCTGAGCGCTCGCAGGACTCTACCGGCATGTATTTTTCGGTACTGAACTCTAATATGCAGCCTATCATGTCGTCGTTCGATGTTAAGGCTTACAACAAAGATTCTGTTCTGAAAACTCAAAATGCTGTTGTCGAAATTACTGACTTTGTGAATGGCGACAACTCTGTTTTGTACTTCGACGAAAGGGTAAAACGCTCGGTAGGGCTTGCCAACCTGTTTCCCGACAGAAGCTATATCGATACAATCAAGGCTTTCCCGATGAATATCGAAATAAGAGCAGTGAAAACTTACGGACAAAAGCCCCAAAACCCATCCGATGTAGCCGGCGACCCGCTTACATATATGCTCAACAGCTCTATTCTTCTTTTACCTAAAGAGCCTATGAAACCTCGCTATTTCGACTCGCGAGTGGCTTATTTTGCAACAGGATATACCGATTTTGACAAGAATCCTCAGGGAGTGGAGCGTGTGTCGATGGCTACCCGCTGGCGACTCGAACCCAAGGACGAGGATATCGAAAAATACAAAAAAGGTGAGCTGGTTGAACCCAAAAAGCCGATTGTGTTTTATATTGACCCATCAACTCCTAAAAAATGGGTGCCTTATCTCAAACAAGGTGTGGACGACTGGCAAAAGGCTTTTGAATATGCTGGTTTCAAAAATGCCATTTACGCCCTCGAAGCACCCAACGACCCAAGCTGGAGCTTAGAAGATGCCCGTCACTCGGCCATTGTATACAAACCCTCTGATATACCTAATGCAAGTGGCCCGCATGTACACGACCCCCGCAGCGGCGAAATTCTTGAAACACACATCAACTGGTATCACAATGTGATGAAACTGCTGCACGACTGGTATTTTGTACAAACTGCTGCGGTGGATCCGCGTGCCCGCAAGGTGCAGTTTGATGACGAGCTGATGGGACAACTGATTCGTTTTGTATCGTCGCACGAAGTTGGTCATACACTTGGCTTGCGTCATAACTTTGGCTCCTCAAACACCGTTCCGGTCGAAAAACTGAGAGATAAAGCCTGGGTGGAAGCCAACGGACATACACCTTCTATCATGGACTATGCCCGATTCAACTATGTGGCTCAGCCCGAAGATAATATCGGCGAAGCCGGCTTATTCCCACGCATTGGTATTTATGACAACTGGTCTATTCAGTGGGGATACACCTGGCTGCCCGATTTCAAAACTCCGCAGGACGAAGTGCCATATCTCAATAAATGGGTAATTGAAAAACTGGCTCAGGACAAACGATATACATTTGGTACCGAAACCGATGCCAACGACCCCCGCAACCAGAGCGAAGACCTGGGCGATAACGCTATGCTGGCAAGCGCTTACGGTATTAAAAACCTTCAGCGCATTTTACCCAATGTGCTCGAATGGACCAAAGAGCCCAACAAAGATTATGCAAATGCTGCTACCATGTATAGCGAAATTTCCGGACAGTTTTCGCGCTATATGGGGCACGTATCCAGATATGTAGCCGGTATATACACCACTCCCAAGCGGGTTGAGCAGTCAGGCCCGGTGTACGAACACGTTCCCGCCCAATTGCAAAAAGATGCCGTCAGGTTTCTCGATAAGCAGCTGTTTACCACTCCTGTGTGGTTGGCCGACAAAAATCTGATAGAAAAAGCAGGCATAAATCCTGTTTTCACCATCGGCAATATCCAAAAAAACGTACTGGGGCGCATCATAAGTAAAAACACGCTCGACAAGCTTTTGCAAAACGAAACCCTGAATGGAACTTCGGCTTACACCTCTACTCAATTGCTCGACGATCTGAAAAAGAGCATCTGGTCTGAGCTCGCATCGGGCAAAGCCATAGATATTTACCGGCGCAACTTGCAAAAAAATTACATCGACGCTTGTATCGCTTTAATCGCTCCGGCGCAGTCTGCTGCAGCATCCTCTTTAGTCGTGCTGCGTGTCAGTTCTTCAGTTTCAGCCACCTCCGATGCTACTGCCATAGCGCGTGCGCATCTGGTAAAACTCAGGAGCGAAATAGCCTCGGCAGCTGGCCGGGCAAGCGGCATTAGCAAAGCGCACCTGCTTGAGCTCGTGGCTAAAACCGACGAAGCGCTCAACCCTCAAAAATAAAGAAAAGCTCCTCATGCCATCATAAATCCCCGAAAATTACAAAACATTTTCGGGGATTTCTTTCTCTCCCCGGCTTACCGTTTTTTTTCTGGGGGTGCCCCTCCCTAAGGGTCGGGTCGGGCTATCCGTTCCAAGTCCGTGTCCTCGGTCGCAGGCATCGGCTCGCCTGCGTCTTCGCCTTCACCAGCGCCCTCGTACCCGTCCTTTCCTCTTCTATCCCTCACCCTCGGTTGCGGGAGGCAGCGCGCAAGGCTGCACTACTGCAAAAATATCACTAACAACCGATTTTCAAAAAAAATATCATTTTTCTTGCACAAATAAAAATAATTTATCAACTTTGCAACCGATAATAAATCAAAAAGAAAATGAACGCAATTTTGACAGTAAACAAATTTTGGTGGTGGCACTTACGAATCAGCTAATCGTGAGAGGTAACACCTGTGTATATTGTCAAAAACAAAAAGATATTACAAAAGGCTTGTCGGAACTCACGACAAGCCTTTTTTTTATTTACCCCTAACCCCTAAAGGGGAACATTAAAGAACAAAGATTAATAAGTTGATATATGAAAGATAATAAAAGTACTAACACCCCTTTAGGGGCTGGGGGGCTTGACGAAAACGGTTATTACGGCGAATTTGGAGGAGCTTATATCCCGGAAATTCTGCATGGTTCTTTTGAAAGACTGAAAGAAGCATTTTACGCCGTGAAAGATGATCCGGCTTTCAAAGCGGAGTATTATGAATTGTTGAAAAACTATGTGGGCCGGCCTTCGCCTTTGTATTTTGCCAAGCGCCTTTCTGCTGAATATGGCGCTAATATTTACTTAAAGCGCGAAGATTTGAACCACACCGGTGCTCACAAAATCAACAATGCTTTAGGACAAATCCTGTTGGCAAAGCGCATGGGTAAAACCCGCATTATTGCCGAAACAGGTGCCGGACAGCACGGCGTGGCAACGGCTACTGCCTGTGCTCTTATGGGCTTGGAATGTATTGTGTTTATGGGAAAAACCGATGTAGAACGCCAGTTCTTGAACGTACAGAAAATGCGTATGCTGGGAGCTACCGTAGAGCCGGTTACAAGCGGAAACATGACGCTCAAGGATGCCACCAACGAGGCTTTCCGTTACTGGTGTTCCAATCCCGATTCGTTTTACATTGTGGGCTCCACGGTTGGAGCGCATCCTTACCCCGATATGGTGGGATTTTTCCAGTCGGTGATTAGCGAAGAAATAAAATGGCAACTCCAAGAGCAGATTGGACGCGATTATCCCGATGTTCTGATGGCTTGTGTAGGTGGTGGCAGCAATGCCATGGGGACATATTATCATTATCTGAACGACGATCGTGTGAAAATCGTGTCGGCCGAAGCTGGCGGACTGGGCGTGGAAACCGGCGAAACAGCGGCTACCATTTCGTTGGGAACTACCGGTATTATCCACGGCGCCAAAACACTTTTGATACAGGATGAAGATGGTCAGATTATCGAACCGTATTCCATTTCGGCCGGATTGGATTATCCGGGTATCGGACCGGCTCATGCGTTCTTTGCTAAGTCCGGTCGTACCAAAGTATTACCGATAAATGACGACGAAGCCCTCGAAGCTGCCTTTGAGCTAACCCGTCTGGAAGGAATTATTCCCGCCATTGAGTCGGCGCACGCGCTGGCCTTGCTCAAGAAAGAGAAAGACAACTTCAACCCCGACGACATTGTAGTTGTTACCGTTTCGGGACGGGGCGATAAGGATATGGATACGTATATAAAGTTCTTCAAACGTTAGTCGTTACACTGTTATTTGCACTAAGTGCGTTATTTGTCCTTCGGACGTTATTGCTTGTCAGATCGTTAATCTTAAAAATACTATACATATGAAATTAGAAGATTTAGAAGTTTACAATATCTCGATGGATTTGGCAGATAAGATTTGGTATATGGTTGAAGAGTGGGATTATTTTAAAAAGGACACTCTTGGTAAACAATTAGTAAGGGCAATAGACTCAGTTAGCGCTAATATAAGTGAAGGTTTTGGTAGAAATTCTTTCAAAGATCAGCGTAACTTTTATTATATTTCAAGAGGCTCACTTTACGAAAGTAAAACATGGATTACAAAAGCAAAACGCAGAAATTTTATGAATGAAGAAACCTATAACGAATTATTATCCGAATTTAATGTTTTGGGTATCAAACTGAATAATTTCATAACTTCAGTAACAAAACTTATGAAAAATGAGAACAACTCGCCAAGCAAATAACGCGCTAAGCACAAATAACAAGAAGCAAATAACGCGCGTAGCGCAAATAACACGAAGTAAATAACATGCGAAGCATAAATAACACGAAGTAAATAACATGCGAAGCATAAATAACACGAAGTAAATAACATGCGAAGCATAAACACAGTCAAAACAAAATCCATGCTTGCCGATTTGCAAACTCCGGTAGGCATTTACCTGAAGTTCAGAGATCTGTATCCGAACTCGGTGTTGCTCGAAAGTTCGGATTATCATGGTGTGGAAAACAGCTATTCATATATCGGTTTTTCGCCTATCGGGAGCATTTCGGTCAACCGTTTTCTCATCATGGAAGAATATCCCGACGGTACGCAGGTCGAAACTTATGTGACAGATAAAATGACGGTGGCCGATAGGTTCGATGCATTCCTCAAATCGTTTACTTTCGAAGGGGATGAGCTAAAACCAGGCTTGATCAATGGCTTGCTTGGCTATACTTCCTACGAAGCTGTACAGTATTTCGAGGATGTTAAGCTTTCGGCACGCGAAACTACCCCGGGGAGCATGCCCGGATTGCATTACGTATTTTTTAAATACATTATTGCCATTAATCATTTTAATAATGAGCTTACTATCATTGAAAATCTTCAGGAAGGCGAAACCACAAGCATCCAGCAGATTGAGAATATACTGCTGAATAATAATTTTGCCACTTATGATTTCCATACCGTTGGCGAAGAAAAATCGGATATCTCGGACGAAGAATACAAGCAAATGGTGGCGCGCGGAAAAGAAGAGTGTTTCAAAGGAAATGTATTCCAGATTGTGCTTTCGCGCCGGTTTTACCAGCAGTTCAAAGGCGATGATTTCAAACTTTACCGCACATTGCGTTCGGTCAATCCTTCGCCGTATCTGTTTTATTTCAACTTTGGCGATTTTCGTATTTTCGGTTCTTCGCCCGAAGCACATTTGGTAGTGGATGGCAAAAAGGGCAAAGCTTATATTAAACCCATTGCGGGGACATTCCGCCGTACGGGCAACGATGAAAAAGACGCCGAACTGGCCGAAAAACTCAGCACCGATAAAAAGGAAAATGCCGAACACGTCATGCTGGTGGATTTGGCCCGCAACGATTTGAGCCGCAACACCGACTCGGTGGAGGTGGATGTGTATCGCGAAGTGCAGTACTATTCGCACGTGCTGCATTTGGTATCGAGTGTAAGCGGAAAACTTCGTCCCGACACAAAGATTATCAAGCTTTTTGCCGATACGTTTCCTGCCGGAACACTTTCGGGCGCACCTAAAATAAAAGCCATGCAGCTCATCGACAGCATTGAACCACACGACCGCGGACCTTACGGTGGCTGTCTGGGATATATCGGGTTCGATGGCAGTATGAATCAAGCCATTACCATTCGGTCATTTGTAAGTAAAAACAACACGCTTTACTATCAGGCCGGCGCCGGCATTGTAGCCAAGTCGAGCGAAGAAAGCGAATTGCAGGAAGTGAATAATAAGCTGGCAGCGCTGAAGCGAGCCGTTGAAGTAGCATCAGGAAAATAGTTATAAGTTATTCGCTTCGCTGTTATTAATAGTTATTTGCCCTACGGGCGTTATCTTAATAACAATAAAATAAATAACGGCGAAGCCAAATAACACGAAGTAAATAACAGACGAATTCATAGTTATTTAGCCTTCGGCTGTTATTAATAGTTATTTGCCCTACGGGCGTTATTAGATAAACAAATTCATAACACGAAGTAAATAACGGCGAAGCCAAATAACACGAAGCAAATAACAGACGAAGTCTAAATAACACAAAGTAAATAACATGAAAATCTTAGTTTTCGACAATTACGATTCATTTACATACAATCTGGTGCATGCTGTGAAAAAGTTGGGTTATACCGACGTGGAAGTCCATCGCAATGACCAGATAACATTGGAAGATATTGCCCGTTTCGATAAAATTATTTTGTCGCCGGGGCCGGGCGTACCTTCCGAATCGGGCATTTTGCTCGATGTGATTAAAACTTATGCGCCTACAAAACCTATTTTGGGCGTATGTTTGGGCGAGCAGGCCATAGCCGAGGCTTTCGGGGGTACATTGATTAACCTCACCGACGTACACCACGGCGTAAGTTCAGTGGTAGAAGTAATTGAAGATGATGTGCTGTTCAGTGGCTTGGACAAGAAACTCGAAGTGGGTCGCTACCACTCCTGGGCGGCTGAAAAATCGACGCTGCCCGACTGCCTGAAAATTACAGCCGTGGACGAAGAAGGCATGATCATGGCGCTGGCTCACAAGACTTATGATGTGCGCGGGGTTCAGTTTCACCCGGAATCGGTACTGACCCCTGACGGTGAACAAATGCTGAAAAACTGGTTAGGAAGCTAATAGATTTGTTCAGGCGAATTCCTTATATGGATTACGAAAAATGTCGTTGCGAAATATTTCGTAATAAAATACTCGGATATAAATGGTAAATGAAAAATATAAATTAAATTTGCGAAATACTTCGTTGCGAATTTATGCGCAATGTATATCAATTTGTAAATCATATGAATAATCCATTTAAATTCGGATCAGTTGTGTCCGATGACTATTTTACAGATAGACATGAGGAATACCTGAAACTTAGACAAATTATTGCCAGCGAAAATCATGTAATAATGATGGCGCCAAGAAGGTTTGGAAAAACAAGTTTGATAAATAAAGTTGTAAATTCAATAGATAGACCGGTTATATGGCTCGATTTACAATTAATGACTGGAGTAGCCGATTTTGCCAGTCAATTACTAAAACAACTTTTTAAAAAATATCCATTTGAAAAACTGAAATTCTTGATAAGTAATTTTCGATTTGTTCCAGTTTTACAAATTGATCCGGTTTCAAATAATGTTGAAATAAGCTTTCAAACGAAGGTTGAATCATTTGTCCAGTTGGAGGACGTTTTTAATTTGATCGAAAAATTAGGTGAGGATAGAACTAAACCTATCGTGGTATTAGATGAGTTTCAGGAACTTCTGGGTTTAGATAAATCATTGGATAAAAAACTACGATCGGTAATTCAATTTCATAAAAATGTGAATTATGTTCTTATGGGAAGCGTGGAGTCGTTGATGAGACAAATTTTTGAAAATAAAAAATCTCCATTTTATCATTTTGGTCAAATTTTTAGTTTGAATAAAATAGATTTAACTGATTTCCGGGACTTTCTGGATAGCCGATTCATAAGTATCACTGAGGAACATGCCGGGATTTCTGAAGCGATTCTTGAATTTTCTAAATGTCATCCTTATTATACACAACAGTTGGCTTTTCATGTTTGGATGAAAATTGAAAGAGAAGGAACTACGGAAAATGTTGTGAAGAATTCAATATCGGACATTATCCTAATGCATGACAACGATTTTGACCGTATTTGGAGTAATTTTAATAATACTGATAAGAAAATTTTGATCGGTATTGCTTTTAGTGATTCAAAATTATTGACAGATGAATTTAAGTCGAAGAATAATTTGAATGCATCCAGTACAGTTTTTAGTGGATTAAAACGACTTCAGGAAAAGGGAGTGCTATTAAAAACAGAAGTTTATGAATTCGACGATCCGTTTTTTAGAGAATGGATAATTAAAAAAAGAAATGTGAACTAATTCTTTTCCTTTTTAGATAAAAATCATAGGGCTTTATGAAACAAATACTTATTCAACTTTTCGAGCACCAATCGCTTACGCGTCAGGAGGCTGCCGAAGTAATGACCAACATAGCTGCCGGGAAATACAACGATGCGCAGATAGCAGCGTTTATATCCGTGTTTCTGATGCGTAGCATAGAGCTGGAGGAAGTGATCGGTTTCCGCAATGCTTTGTTGGAACTGGCTATCCCGATGGATTTGTCGGAGTTTGATGCGCTCGATATCGTGGGTACAGGTGGCGATGGCAAAAATACCTTCAATATTTCAACCTGTAGCTGCTTTGCGGTGGCAGGAGCGGGCTATAAGGTGGCCAAACACGGTAATTACGGGGCAACGTCGGTGAGTGGCGCGTCGAACGTACTGGAGTATTTTGGTGTAAAATTCACAACAGATATCGACATCATAAAAACTTCGCTGGACAAAGCCGGATTTGCTTATCTACACGCGCCATTTTGCAATCCGGCCATGAAAAACGTGGCGCCGGTACGAAAAAATCTGGGTGTGCGAACGTTCTTCAACGTGCTGGGACCCTTGATTAGTCCGGCAAGGCCTCAATACCAGTGTCTGGGAGTGTATAGCCTGAAAATGATGCGTTTGTATAACTATATTTACCAAAACCTGGGGGTGCAATACAGCATTGTACACTCGCTGGATGGCTACGATGAAATTTCGCTTACCGACACTTTCAAAGTACAAAATAACTTGGGCGAATTTGTGTACACGCCCGAAAAAACTGGCTTTAAACGACTTGAACAGAAAGATCTCTGGGGAGGCGAATCGGTGGAAGATGCAGCTAAAATCTTTATGAACGTGTTGGACAACAAAGCTACCGAAGCGCAACGGAATGCTGTGATAATCAATTCGGCTTTTGCCATTCAAACCCGAACCCCGATGAAACCGTTGGAGCAGTGTATTGCTGAGGCCGAACATTCGCTCGAAGGCGGACATGCGAAGGAAGCATTTGTGAAGTTTTTAGAAGTATATAAATAGATATTTGGCTTTGCCGTTATTAAGTTATTTGCCCTTTGGGCGTTATAGATAGCGTCGAACATAAATAACGTGCGAAGCACGAATAACACGAAGTTAATGACGGCATAGCCTAATAACACGTAACAAATGACAATATTAGATAAAATAATCGTCGACAAGCGCATTGAAGTGGCTTCGCGTAAAGCAACGACTCCTATAGCTGACCTGGAAAAAACTCCGGATTTCAGGAAGACATGTTTATCACTGAAACAAAACCTGCTAAATTCCGAATCGGGTATTATTGCGGAGTTTAAACGTAAATCACCATCGCTGGGATGGATACACGAGCATGCGGATGTAGTACAGGTTACGGGAGGGTACAGCCGCGCAGGTGCTTCGGGTATTTCTATACTGACGGATTTCCCGTATTTCGGAGGTACGCCGCAGGACTTGATGGCGGCGCGCCCACAAGTGACATGCCCCATTTTGCGCAAAGATTTTGTGATAGACGAATATCAGTTGTTCGAGGCTAAGGCGATGGGTGCCGATGTGGTTTTGCTGATAGCGGCAGCACTGACAGTAAAGGAAGCGCTTGAGTTGGCTCGTCGTGCTCAGGAGTTGGGGCTGGAAGTATTGCTGGAAGTACACAATGCCGAAGAACTCGGACATGCCAACGACCACGTGGATATGCTGGGTGTGAACAACCGTAACCTGAAAACCTTCGAACAAAGTATTCAAACCTCGTTCGAGCTGGCAACGCTGATACCCGATCAGTTTGTAAAAGTGAGCGAAAGCGGTATCTCAAAGCTGGAAACTGTAAAACAACTTCGCGAAGTGGGTTACAAAGGCTTCCTGATGGGCGAAAACTTTATGAAGGAAAATGATCCGGCGGAGGCGTTGAAAAGATCTATTGACGGATTGAAATAGTTATTTGCTACGCGTTATTAATGTTATTTGCCCTTCGGGCGTTATTAATAGCATCAAAAACAAATTACGTGCGAAGCACGAATAACACGCGAAGCGTAAATAACGGCAATGCCAAATAACATGCAACGCATGAAAATAAAAATCTGCGGGATGAAGCATCCCCAAAATATACAGCTGATAGCGGCTTTGCAGCCCGACATGATGGGATTTATTTTCTATCCAAAATCGCCACGCTATGCCGAACCATTGGACATGGCTGTGCTGGAATCATTACCCCGAAATATTAAAAAAATTGGGGTGTTTGTAAACGAAGATCTGGAGCGAATTCTCACTTTTGTTTTCAAATACAAACTCGATGGGGTACAACTGCACGGAATAGAAAACAAGGACATTTGCCAAAAACTGAAAGAAGCCGGGCTGATAGTACTGAAAGCTTTCCCGATAGCTGAAGTAAGCAACTTTCAAGTTACTGCAATTTACGAGGGTGTTTGCGATTATTTTCTTTTCGACACCAAAACCGAAGCCTATGGCGGATCGGGGGTGAAGTTTAACTGGGCAATGCTGGACGAATACACGGGCGAAACGCCTTTCCTGCTAAGCGGCGGTATTGCGGCGGATGATGCCGAAGCAATCCTGAAAATCAATCACCCAAAGTTTGTTGGAGTAGATTTAAACAGCAAATTTGAGTTGGAACCGGGGTTGAAGAATGTGGAGATGTTGAATGTCTTTCTCAAGGAATTAAGATATTAGTTATTCATTGTTATTCGTCGTTATTTGCCTTTCAGGCGTTATTCATTGAACAAAAAAAAGACTATCGACTGTTGTCTGTCGTCAGTCGTCAAGAAATAAATTATGAACAGAATCAATCAATTATTTCAAACAAAAAACAAAAACATCCTGTCGGTATATTTTACGGCAGGTTTTCCTCAGCTTGCTGACACGGTGCCTACGCTGGAATGCCTACAGGCCAATGGTGTGGATTTGGTAGAGGTGGGCGTGCCGTTTTCGGATCCGCTGGCCGATGGCATTGTGATACAAAACAGCAGTCAGCAGGCGTTGCGCAACGGCATGAGCATTGCCAAACTTTTTGAACAACTGACCGCTGTGCGCGAAAAAATACACATTCCGCTGGTGATGATGGGATACCTCAATCCCATTATGCAGTTTGGCTTTGAGGCTTTTTGTGCTGAAAGTAGCAGGGTAGGAGTCGATGCCATGATTATTCCGGATTTGCCTATGGCTGATTATTTGAACCAATATAAACCGATAGCCGAAAAGTACGGGTTGGAATTTATTTTCCTGATTACGCCCGAAACGTCGGAGGAGCGCATTCGCGAGATAGATGGTCATACCAACGGATTTATTTATATGGTATCGTCGGCAGCCGTTACGGGGACACAGAATTCGTTCGATACGAAGGTGGATTACTTCAACCGCATCAACGCGATGAACCTGCGCAATCCGCGCCTGATTGGCTTCGGTATTTCCAATAAAGCAACGCTTGATATGGTAAATCAGTACTCGTCGGGCGCCATTATTGGTTCGGCTTTTATTAAAGCACTTAGCGAAACTCAGGATGTAGAAAAAGGAGTGAAGCTACTGTTGGAAAAACTTGGAGAATAAGCAATGATTTTACAAGGTGAATAAAAAAAGCTGTCCGAATTAAAACCCGGACAGCTTTTTTAGTATAGTTTGCATGAATTTTAATTACCGCAAAGCAGCCTGAGCAGCTGCCAGTCGTGCAATAGGCACACGGAATGGCGAGCAACTTACGTAGTTCAATCCTACCCGGTGACAAAACTCTACCGATGATGGTTCGCCGCCATGTTCGCCGCAGATACCTACTTTGAGGTTCGGATTTACTTTCCGACCATTTTCGGTGGCCATGCGTACGAGCTGACCTACCCCATTCTGATCAAGAACCTGGAATGGGTCATTTTTCAGAATTTTCTTTTCAAGGTAAATTGGCAGGAATGAAGCAATGTCGTCGCGCGAGTAACCGAATGTCATTTGCGTAAGGTCATTGGTGCCAAATGAGAAGAACTCAGCTTTTGTTGCAATTTTTTCGGCAGTAAGAGCGGCACGCGGAATTTCTATCATGGTTCCAACCTTGAAAACGATGCTATCGCCCGTTTCTTCAAATAGTTTTGCGGCTGTATCGCGGATAATTTTTTCCTGTTCGTTGAACTCATATTTAATACCCACCAGAGGCACCATAATTTCGGGTAAAGCAGTGATGCCTTTTTTCTTCAATGCAATTGCAGCTCCCAGAATGGCGCGCGTTTGCATCTCGGTAATTTCAGGATATGTATTTCCCAGACGGCATCCGCGATGTCCGAGCATTGGGTTTTGTTCATGCAGAGCATCCACACGTTGTTTGATAGCTTTTACTGAAACACCCATAGCTTCTGCCATTTCGCGTTGACCTTTTTCATCGTGAGGTACAAATTCGTGCAATGGTGGATCGAGCAGACGAACGGTTACCGGGCAGCCTTCCATGGCTTCGAAAATACCTTCAAAGTCGGCTTGCTGATAAGGTAGAATTTTAGCCAGGGCAATACGGCGGCCTTCCTGATTTTCGGCAAGAATCATTTCGCGCATGGCCTTGATTTTTTCACCTTCGAAAAACATGTGTTCCGTGCGGCATAGTCCGATTCCGGTAGCGCCAAATTTGCGGGCTACAATGGCATCGTGAGGGGTATCGGCATTAGTACGAACGGTCATACGTGCGTATTTATCGGCCAAAACCATCAATTCGGCAAAGTCATTGTCTAATTCAGCTTCCTGAGTAGCTACTTTTCCAAGATAAATATCACCGGTCGATCCGTTCAATGAAATATAGTCGCCTTCTTTAATTACCAGTCCATCTACTTCCATCGTTTTGGTAGCGTAATCAATTTTAAGAGCGCCAGCACCTGATACACAGCATTTGCCCATGCCGCGAGCCACCACAGCAGCATGCGAAGTCATACCTCCACGTGCGGTGAGTATGCCTTGTGCAGCAGCCATTCCGGCCAGGTCTTCAGGCGAAGTTTCGATACGAACCATAATAACTTTTTCGCCTCCCGAAGCCCATTCGGCTGCATCGTCGGCATTAAATACCACCCGTCCGGTAGCTGCTCCCGGCGAAGCGGCCAATCCTTTGGCAATAACTTTAGCTGTTTTTAATGCCGATTTGTCGAATACGGGATGCAGCAGTTCGTCGAGTTTCAAAGGATCGACGCGTAGTACGGCGGCTTTTTCATCAATCATTTTCTGGCGATACATATCCATGGCAATTTTCACCATGGCGGCACCTGTACGTTTGCCGTTACGGGTTTGCAGAAACCAGAGTTTACCTTCCTGTACGGTAAATTCCATATCCTGCATATCTTTATAGTGATTTTCAAGTTTGGTTTGAAGTGCATCCAATTGTTTGTATATTTCGGGCATCGATTCTTCCATCGACGGATAGTTCGCTACGCGGTCGGCTTCGGATACGCCGGCCAGTACAGCCCAGCGTTGCGAACCTTCTTTGGTGATTTGCTGCGGTGTGCGGATACCAGCTACCACATCTTCGCCCTGTGCGTTAATCAGATATTCACCTACAAAAATATCTTCGCCGGTAGCAGCATCACGACTGAAACATACGCCCGTAGCCGATGTTGTACCCATGTTACCAAAAACCATGGCCTGAACGTTAACGGCGGTACCCCATTCGGCAGGTATGCCTTCCATTTTGCGGTAAAGTATGGCGCGGTCGTTCATCCATGAATCGAATACAGCGCAAATGGCTCCCCAAAGTTGCTCGTAAGCCGATTCGGGAAAATCATGTCCTGTTTGTTTTTTTACAGCAGCTTTGAATTTTGCTACAAGTTCTTTGAGGTCGTCTACGGTGAGTTCAGTGTCGAGCTTTACGCCTTTGGCTTCTTTTACATGCTCGATAATTTCTTCGAAAGGATCAATATCGTTTTTGTTTACCGGTTTCATGCCCAAAACCACATCGCCGTACATTTGTACAAAGCGGCGGTAAGAGTCCCATACGAAACGCGGGTTTCCAGTCTTTTTGGTAAGTCCCTCTACTACGGCGTCGTTCAATCCAAGGTTGAGGATGGTGTCCATCATTCCCGGCATGGAAGCCCGTGCTCCCGACCGAACCGAAACTAATAAAGGGTTGGCTACGTCGCCAAATTTTGAATTCATCAGCACTTCTACTCCGGCTAATGCTTTTTCTACTTCGGGTTTAAGAAGTGCCACCACCTCGTTTTTACCTACTTCGTAATATTCGTTACAAACGTCGGTGGTAATTGTAAATCCGGGTGGTACTGGTACTCCGATCAGGTTCATTTCTGCAAGATTTGCTCCTTTTCCTCCAAGCAAATTCTTCATGTCTGCTTTTCCTTCGGCCTGACCGTTGCCGAAGGTATAGACTCTTTTGGTGTTACTCATAAGTATTAAATTAAAAATATATATTTTCTTTTTTTTGTTATTTAAGGTTCACAAAAATAGCATTAATTGCTTATAAAATTCATATCAGATAAATAATTTTTATCTGCTTTACAGCATCAAAATATAACAAGCGCTTCTTTACAGAGCAGAAGTCATAGGTTGATACCTGCATATTTGTTATTTATAAACAAGATATTTAGATATTTTGAAATTCCTGAATGTCTTGTTTGAAAATATTTTTATGCGTTGATAATAAGGGTTTTAGTTGGGTTTTGCTATTTTGCAGGAATCCATTCGTAAGCTCCGGCGTCGGGAGCATTATCTGCAAGCCGGTTATTTCCATTCAAATCTAACGGAAATTGGGTGGCAATTGTTTTGTTGGCCAGTCCGCGCAAAGGCGAAACCGAATCGGGGGTGAAATTGAAGTATTTATTTTCTTTGTAGTTGTACGATGGATGCTTGAATACGGTGTCTGTTTTAGCCGACCATCTTACATCAGTAAACTGACTAAGGTCGTATTTTTCGCTTCGTCGGATATAAGTATTAGCATAAGCACCATGATATTCAGGTAAATTCCGGCTTGCAATGCTGAGCTCATTTTCAATCCCTCCTGCTATAACACAGTTGTTGAAAGTTGTGCTCATGGGTGCCGTTTTGTAGAGATTCATGATGAATACTGCCGGGTTCTTATCGCGGGAACTTGGTTCAAAGGGATTGGAATCGTAAAAATTAGCTATGGTAGTGTGTGTAAAATGGTGCTGTCCTCCGCTAAGATATACCGTGGCGCTACCGGTGTTTGAAATTTCGGTGTTGTCCACATACAGATTACAGTTTTGGGCTACTATACCGTAGTATACAAAGTTGTGCAACCGGCAGTAGCTCAGGTTTAGCTCGGGCAGTTCGTCAATGTCAGTATTAGGAACATACAAACCTACGTAGCCACTGGTGATATTCAGATGCTGCAAGGTGTGCTGCCCTTTATTCCACAGCAGATATACGCCACCCCACTGTCCGGCTACGTAATTATAAAGTACCGGGTTCATGAATTTTACTTTGTCCAGCCTGTCGCCCCGCATTTCTACAGGTTTTTCAAAGCTACCGTTAACATTCAGATTTCCATACACAAGCAAGTTGGCATTGTTATGAAAATAAAGTTTGCATCCGGCAGGTATTGTAAGTGTTTTGGCTGAGTCGATGGCCAGATAGCCCTGAATCAGATAGGGTTTTGAAGCGCTGAGAACGCTGTCGTTCAGAATTAGTTTGTTTTTAAACAGAACCATATCCTGCCCGTAAGCTTCCAGTTTTACTTGTTGCTTATTGCCGTTGGTGGTAAAAATGACCGAATCCTGTACAAGTACCGGCGAATCGGAGTTGCGGGGATCAATGGTAACTTCTACAAAAACATATAAACTGTCGTGGGCGCTTATTTCGATGTTAGAAAAGCTGTTGTTGGCATTGCGGCTACCGTCTACATTGAGCCTGAAAACAGATGACGCACCTCCGGCCAACCTGATGGAAGAGATATTCAGGGCTCTGTTGTGATGATTGTATATCAGAAACTTTTCTGTAGTGCTGCCAATGGTGGTAAATACGGTGTCGAATGTGAGCGTGTCGGTAGAAAACGCAAGAGTTTTGTCCGGATTGCTGGTAAACAACTCATCGTTGCAAGCGGTAAACCCGGTAACCATCAGGATACAAAAAAAGGATATTATGATATGCTTCGATAAGTGCATCAGAACTTTTTTATAATCTCAAAAATACAAAAAAATAGAGCTATATATTTTTTACCTCTGCATTGCAGTGGTAATTCCGTTATAAAAATATATATTTGTCAATTAATTATCTCAAAAAAAATATTTTATATGGCCAGTCGTAGAAAACTAAAAAAAACAATTCAGTACGTATCGTCGGAACTGATTACCGAGTTATATTTCCAATTGCTCGTTGGCGGAAAAGCTGACGTTGATAAAACCGAAAATATTGTTGGTCAGATTGCCGCCAATAGCGTTGAGTTTTGCTTGCGTGCTAACCGTCCAAGCGGCAAAGATAATCCTAAATTAGTGAAAGATTATTACCGTAAATTGTTTGCCGACTGGAAAGCATACGTCGATAAAATCATTCAGGAAATTGAAAGTCTCTGACCATTTATTCAAAATTAAATGTAATTGTAAGCAGTCGCGATGTCAGTTTTGATAGCGCGATTGAATACAATTTTTCAGCTTCGCTCAGGCTGTCGGCATCTCTTCTGTCGAGCGGTTTGAAAACATTTGTGCCTCCTATGGCTAATTTCAGTTCGGGCGACAACTTGAAAAACGAAAAATAAATATCGCAACCAATACCTACCTCGGCATATACATCCATTGAATTTAGCATCACCGGGCGTTCATTATCCTTGGCCATGTCTATACAAAAATTACCTCCGGCCAATAGATAAGGGCGTACCGACTTATATCTTTCGGCTGAATATTTTATATACAACGGTATACTTACCGGAATGGATGAGGTAGTTGTTCGCAATATATCGCCTTCGGTACCACCTACCGGTTTGTATGATAATTCTCTTTCAATAAAATATAAAGTTGGGGTAAATCTCAGATTTAAATAACGCCACATGGCCATGTCGCCGATAATACCTACAGCAAACCCCTGTTTCAGCGTAGATACATCAACCAGATAGGTTTTATTGTTGAGCTCTACTGTACTCTCTCTGATACCAAAATCGGCTGTGGCCATCCCTAAGGAAAACCCGAAATGGATAAAACGTTGGTCGCCTTCGTACAAATCCTGAGCTTTTACAAGCAGTGGCGAAAATAACAAGAAAATTATTAAAGTAGCTAAAGTACTATTTTTCATAAAAAATTAAAAGGAATGCTTTTGATTTGTAAACGGTTTTTTCGGGCATTTATTATAAAAGCTTTCATACGTAAATAATTGTTTTTTTAAAGGTCGTATGGAACTCGCATGTCAAATTTTCACTGTCTTTGGTGAATACTCGTATTCATACTCGTTTCATCTGTTTATCCTTGTTGCGTTAGTAGTCAGATGAAATTTGTGCCGAATATCGTTTTTGGTTTAAATGCTCGTTTCGTAATTAAAAACCGGTATAACGATGCAAAGTTAATGACATAAACCTTAAAAATCAGCTATTGTGGCTTAAAGTCTTTGATTTTTCATAAAAAAACTATGTCTAACTAATGTGTGAGACTAACGTTAAGACGAGTTCAATAATAAATATTGGCTTTTTTGTTAATGCAGCCTGTTTTCTTTAGGAAAATACTAAATTTGTAAATCAAAATTGTTACTCCAGTTTTTTATGAAATACTTTCTGATAGTCGGCGAAGCTTCGGGCGATTTACATGCTTCGAATTTGATGCGGGAATTAAAGCAACAGGATTCGGCTGCGGAGTTCTGCTTTCTTGGCGGCGACCTGATGCTTGCCGAGGGTGGATTGCTGGTAAGGCATTATCGCGAGATGGCTTTTATGGGTTTTGTAAGTGTTGTCAGAAATTTAGATAAGGTACTTAAAAATATCCGCGATTGCAAGTCGGCTCTTCTCGATTTTAAACCCGATGTGGTTATTCTGATTGACTATCCGAGTTTTAATTTACGAATAGCGAAATTTGTAAAAGAAAAATTGCATCTGCCTGTTATATACTACATTGCGCCTAAAATATGGGCTTGGAAAGAATACCGCATTAAGTCAATAAAAAAATATACGGATAAGGTGCTGACTATTTTTCCTTTCGAGACTGAGTTTTACCGTAAACACCAGTACGTGGTTCAGTATGTGGGTAATCCTACTGTCGATTCGGTCAGTGATTTGCTGGATAAAACTGAAACTACAGCCTCGTTTTTGCAGGCTAACGATTTGGACGGCAGGCCATTGATTGCGCTTTTGGCCGGGAGCCGGAGGCACGAAATAGCCAAGTGCCTGCCCGTAATGCTTCAGGCAGCCAGGCGCTTCCCCGATTATCAGTCTGTAGTAGCCGGTGCCCCGGGTGTTGAAAAAGAGTTTTACAGTAGCTTGGGTGGTGGCGATACCGTACCCGTAATTTTTGGAAAAACCTATCAATTGGTATATCATGCGCAGGCCGCTATTGTAAATTCGGGCACCGCCACTCTCGAAACTGCTCTGATTGGCACTCCGCAGGTGGTTGTGTACTACGCACAGCCGGGGCGGTTGGTTTATTTGCTGAAAAAGATTTTTCTGAAAGTTGAATATGTCTCGTTGGTGAATCTGATTTCGGGACGCGAGAGTGTGCGCGAATTGATAGCTCACTTGTTCACCCCCGATATGGTAGCTGCCGAAACCCAAAAACTGCTGCATAATCCACAGTACAGAGCAGCTATATTTGCCGATTATGAACTTGTTAAAAGGGAGTTAGGAGAGCCCGGAACAGCCCGGCATGCAGCCGCTTTTATAGTTGATTATTTGCAGAATAAATAAAGAAAATCCGGTCGGGCATGGAGCCCAACCGGATTTCTGGTAGATTATGATATTGTCAGTAAGTTTGTTTAGGGTTGAAATACAATTTTCTTAACAGAGAAATCGGCAGTCCACCGGGTTTTGAACTTCAGTACTTTTACTGTGTTAAAGGGGATATTGCCGGTGAAATCAAAAATTCCTGCCAGAGGAACTTCTGGTTCAGCTTCCACGTTATTATAAGCAGTTTCTTCGCCGGCAATAAATACCTTGCAATCATCAGCTTTGGATCCATTCGAGTCTATAAGACTAACATCCTGAATTTCAATTTTTCGGTTTTTACCTGATTTATTTTCTATTAAAAAGTAAATTTTCAGATGTCCTCCCGTGTCTTCCTGTTTTTTGAAAGTTAAATATACGTTTTTGTATATTTCAATAGTCGACTCGTTCAGGTTTGGGTCTGTTTCCATTGGCACCGGTATGTCGTAAAATGCAAATGAAGTGTTGTCCGGTCTGTACATTTTTACAGAGAATTTTTTTATAGTCGGAATTTTTTCTCCATTAACATCAAATAAAGCATCGTACGACACAGGAATGTCGGCTTCCATGCTCTGCGAAATTTGAGATAGATAACCAGTTTCTTTTCCGGCAAACGATCCGTCATCGGTTTTAAACTGCGTACCGGCTTTGGAAATAAGGTTAATTTCATTCATGCTACGTATTTCCATATTGTTACTTGCAACGAACTGTCCGGATACCATAATTTTATTACCTATCACCCGGGTTGAAGTAATGGTCATGGTAAGTCCGTTTTGAGAATCGGAGCCTTTAAACACCGGAAAAAGTTTTGAGTTTTTAATAGCAAGTTCAGTCAATGAGGGCTGTTGGCTGATGGCCTCAATTTTTTTTAAAAGTGCTGAAATGTACTTCTCTTTAATCGATTTGGATGCCGGAAGCGGATTGGAAACCCAGCCCGATTGCGATGAGTATTCTCTGTCAGTTAGTTCAATTGCGATTACCGAACCGCTTAGTGTGATTTTATATTTGGCTCTGTTTTTAACCATCAGAACCACATATTCAAAAGAGCTTGTTTGAAGCAAGCCCGCAGAAGCATTAAAACTGCTGATACCCACACCTGATTCTTGCAGAGCAGCCTCTACTACAGGCCATATCTGTACCGGATTGGTCAGACTTAACGTTACGCTTTCCTGTGCGCAAACAACTGAGGTCAGAAATACTGACAAAAACAAAACTTTAATTTTTTTCATTGTGATTATTTATTTTTATGATGAATGATTTATATTCATAATTTATTTAAAAATAATGGTTTAATTGCTCCGGTCTTCGTTTGTTGATTATGGTTAAAACATCCAAAAATACAAAATATATTTTAATTGTATCTAAATTTAAGGTTAATTAGTGCAAATGATAAGATTCGTGCATTGGTTTAATAATCATTGTAATACGTTTGACAAAGCCTCAGGCTTAAGTAATATGATGGTTTGCGGAGCTACAAATCTCGCTGTGTTTTCCATATAAGAAAAAATAGTTTATTTTTGTGATATTATTATCTGCAAAAAAGTATGAAAGAACCAGACCTCCTCGTTGATCATGTTTACCAGTTGCAAAAGATGCCCGGCAAGGGTGGGTGGACTTATGTGAGTATTCCTGAGATAAAACAGGATAAAAGGGCCTGGTTTGGCATGATAAAGGTGAAAGGCTCAATTGATGATTACGAAATAGATAATTATCACATAATGCCTATGGGTAACGGCGGAATGTTCTTGCCGGTAAAGGGTGATATTCGCAAGGTGATTGGCAAACAGGTGGGCGATTGGGTTCACGTGGTTTTGTATTCGCTGGAGTTGCCTGCTGTGGAGGCCGATGATTTTTTTGCATGCCTGCAAGACGAACCGCTGGCTTTAGAGCGGTTTAATAAGCTGTCGCAAAATGAGCAAAAGAAAGTAAGAGACTGGATTTATGCGGTTAAAAACGACGATACAAAGGTGGAACGTATTGCTCAAACAATAGAACGTCTGCTTCAACAGAGAGATTAAATTGCGTTGAAAATCAGACCAAAATACAGGCCATAGCTATGCTGTAAAACTTGGATTGCACGCTTTCGCTTCGTGAGGTAAGCACTACGGGCTTGTCGGTGCCCTGAAGTAAGCCGCCCATTTCAGCGCCCGCAAAAATCATTAAGCCTTTATAAAACGGGTTGGCACTTGCAAAGTCAGGAAACACAAGAATGTCAGCATCGCCAAGTACGGGTGTTTTTACGTTTTTGATACTGCCGCGCTCTTTATCTAAAGCCAGAAAAATATCCAAAGGTCCGTCCATAATCACATCTCCAAACTCACCATTTCGCCACGAATCCATAAGGTCAAGATAATCCTGCATGTATTGTATTTTAGGATTTGCCTTTTCGGTAGCATGTATCAGGGCAATTTTGGGTTTGGTAATTCCAAATTTATAAGCCGTTTCGATGGAATAGCGAATCATAGCTTTGCGTTGCATCAGGTTGGGCGATGGGATTACTGCGGGGTCGGTAAAAAACAAGAGTTTATGATAGTCAGGTATTTCGAGGGCAGCGGCAAACGAAAGTACATTGCCCGGTTTGAG
The DNA here is from genome assembly GCA_017860345.1 of Bacteroidota bacterium. Taxonomy (GTDB): domain Bacteria; phylum Bacteroidota; class Bacteroidia; order Bacteroidales; family Paludibacteraceae; genus Paludibacter. The sequence continues at coordinate 33,968 of JAFNAV010000026.1, forward strand.
CAATCCTTTTTCTTTATCCAGAATAGCCCTTAGCAGTACATCGGTGTTTACAAGCCCTTTCATTAAAATATCAGCTTCGCCGTTATGAACCATACTCACAGCCTTGAGCGTGGCAAGTTGCACATCGGGTTCGTCAATAATATGTATAAATGGCGATGGATTATGCTCAAACATATGAGGCGACTCTATGGAGGCCACGTCGCCAATCAGAAAGGCTTCGACAATGCCGGCAGTGGCAGCCATACACACAGCGTCGAGTGTATGCGCATCCACAGCATTGGCCACAGCCAGCTTTTTGCGGGTGTGAACAGTTTGCAGATGTGCGGTAAGCTCGGCAAATGAGGCTATGGCTTTCATGCGTTCTTTTTAATTTTTTTGTTAGTTGTCGCATGGAACTCGTATCCCGATAGCTATCGGGATGCGGGTTTCATTTCAAAAAAATAAATTTATATTAAAGCGTGAACTTTCATGCTTAAAACCGACTGCCAATAATAGCTCTCCGGAGCTTCCGGGCGCGTGTGACTTACGATTTTCAGAACAAATGTAACCAATTTTTTTTATCATACAATAGCATTGTACTTCCGCAAGGAAACATCTAAAAACCTGCTGTTTATAGATGTTGATTGTTTGCTTTGAACCTGAACTTAAAAGGTGGGGTAAACTTCTTTTTAGGCGGGAAATAAATTTTTTATATTACAATTTATAACTTTGTGTCAGGGTGTAATTTTTTGAGATAAAAACATTGAAAATTCTCTCATATATTTAAAATTAACCAAAAAGAGATTTACATCTGTTCTATAAAAAAATTTCTTTGTATCTTTGATGCCTTTAAAACAATGATATTGTTGAGGCTAATAACAAAAACATTATTCATCACTACATGAAACAATACAAATTACTGAACACCATTTTCGGTTGGGTTGCTTTTGCTGTGGCAGCGGCAACGTATCTGCTTACAATTGAGCCTACTGCAAGTTTTTGGGATTGCGGAGAATTTATCTCTACTGCTTACAAACTCGATGTAGGACACCCGCCAGGGGCTCCATTCTTTATGCTTGCCGGTAGATTCTTTTCTCTGTTTGCTTCTGATCCCGGTCAGGTGCCGGTAATGATTAATACTTTGTCGGCTTTGGCAAGTGCTTTCACTATTTTGTTTCTGTTCTGGTCTATCACGCATTTAGCCCGCAAAGTTATAGTGCGCAAAGAAGAAGATTATTCGCTGGCTAATATCATTGCTATTATAGGTTCGGGCCTTGTAGGTGCTTTGGCGTATACATTTTCTGATACTTTCTGGTTCTCGGCTGTCGAAGGCGAAGTATATGCTTCGTCATCGTTATTTACAGCTGTGGTATTCTGGGCTATACTTAAATGGGACGATGTGGCCGACAATGAAGGCTCGGACAGATGGTTGATCCTTATTGCGTATCTGATGGGACTTTCTATCGGGGTACACTTACTCAACCTGCTTGCTATTCCGGCTATTGTATTAGTTTATTATTTCCGTAAATACACACCTTCGGTTAAGGGCGTTATTTTGGCTATGTTGGCTTCGGCCGTTATTCTGGGCGTTGTGCTTTATGGTATTATTCCCGGATTTGTTGAGGTTGCCAGCTGGTTCGAACTGTTGTTCGTAAATAAGTTTGGAATGCCGTTCAACTCCGGTTTATACATCTATATATTGCTTACCATTGCTGCTTTGGCCTGGGGTATATACGAGTCGTACAAGGATAGTAATTTTATCCGAATGGCGGTATCTTTTATATTGGCAGTAGTGCTGGTAGGTATACCGTTTTTTGGGTCTCACGTAGTTCTCGGAATAATCGTAATAGCCGGGTTAGCCGTATTCTTCTATTATCGGCGCAGCAAAATAAGCGCTCGCTGGCTCAATACGGCTCTTACCATGATTACAGTAATCCTGATCGGATATTCATCCTATACGGTAATTGTTATTCGCTCGGCTGCCAATCCACCTATGGATCAGAACTCGCCGGACAATGTATTTGCCCTGAAATACTACCTCAATCGCGAACAATATGGCGACCGTCCGTTGTTGTACGGCTCGGTTTACAATGCACCGGTTAAGCTCAATGTTGAAGGAAATATGTGTGTGCCTGTAGAGAAAAAAGGAGAGGCGCAGTATGCTCCAAAACCTAAAACATCGCCCACCGACAAAGATGAGTATGTAAAAACAGGCTACAAAATGGACTATGTGATGGATGAACGCTTTGATATGCTTTTCCCGCGTATGTACAGCACAACACCGTCGCATATCGAAGCATATAAAATATGGGCCAAAATAAAAGGTACGCCTATAACATATGAATATTGCGGACAACAAAAAACGGATATTAAGCCAACTTTTGGCGAAAATATAAAATTCTTTATCGATTATCAGGTAGGTTTTATGTACTGGCGCTATTTTATGTGGAACTTTAGCGGTAGGCAGAATGATATGCAGGGCAACGGTGAAATTGAACATGGTAACTGGATAACCGGTTTTAATTTAATAGATAAATACATGGTGGGCGACCAACAAACGCTCCCTACCGAACTGAAAGAAAACAAAGGGCACAACAAGTATTATCTGCTGCCGCTTATATTGGGTATATTCGGTATTGTATTTCAGATTTATGGCGGCAAAGAAGGCAAGCACAGCTTCTGGGTTACTCTGCTGCTGTTTATTCTTACCGGACTTGCCATTGTGGTTTATCTGAATCAAACTCCTTATCAACCACGTGAGCGCGACTATGCCTATGCGGGTTCTTTCTATGCTTTCAGTATCTGGATAGGACTGGGTGTGCTCGGTATTATCCGTGCTATTGATAAATTTGTGCCCAAAAACATAGCTGCGGTGGCCGTGAGTTTACTTGCTCTGGGTGTGCCGGTACTTATGGCTTCGGAAAACTGGGACGACCACGACCGTAGCAACCGGTTTACTGCACGTGATTTCGGTCAAAACTACCTTAAATCGCTTAAGCCTAATGCCATTATTTTTACCAATGGTGATAACGATACTTTCCCGCTTTGGTACAATCAGGAGGTAGAAGGGCAACGCACCGATGTACGCGTTTGTAACCTCAGCTACCTGCAAACCGACTGGTATATCGACCAGATGAAGCGTGGCGCTTACGAATCCAAACCATTACCCATCACATGGCATCCGAAGGATTACATCAGCGGCAAAAACGAAGTAATCTGGGTTGAAGATATGATTAAGGATTCTCTTGATATTAATGCGGCGTACGATTTTCTTTTGTCGTCCGACGAGCAAACCAAGATGAATGGTGAGTCATTTATTCCATCCAAGAAACTCTTTATCCCTGTTGATGCTGCACAGGTTGTTAAGTCGGGTACGCTTACTCCGCAGGAAGCTTCCGAAATTATACCGAGAATTAATGTGCAACTTAATCGCCGCATAACTAAAAGCGAGGCCATGGTACTCGAATTGCTGAGGTCGAATAACTGGAATCGTCCGATTTATTTTGCAGTAACTGTTGGCGATGATTATTATATGGGATTGAGCGATCACTTCAAACTTACAGGTTTGGCGTATCAAATACTACCGGTTGGAGTTAAAGGTGCCGGCTCGGGAGTTAATACTGCCGAAATGTACGACAACATGATGAATAAGTTCAAATACGGTAACATCAAAGATGCCAAAGTATATCTGGATGAAAATACCCTCAGAATGTGCCGTACACACAGGATGATGTTTACGCAGCTTGTAGAGGCGCTTTATGCCGAAGGAGATTCTGCCAAAACATTGAAAGCTCTCGATTACTGTAACGAAATGATTCCGGGAAGCGCCGTTCGCCATGATTATGTGTCAACAATTCTGGCTCAGTATTACTACAAACTTGGTCAGTCGCAGAAAGGCGATGCCATTATGGATGCGGTGGCTAAAGATGCGGTGGAATATCTCAACTGGTATTTTAATTTGCCCCGTTCGCAGCGCAATACATCCTCAAGCCGTATCAGTCATTATATGGCTGTGCTGAATCAGGTGTTAAGAATCTGCGATCAGGAAAAACAGGAGAAAATTCTCAAGAAATATTCTCCGATATTTTCAAGATATACCCAAAGTGCCGATTTGTAAATGAACGCGCAGTTTCCTGCTTTCATGCGTCCGTTTTTTGCCGGTACAGTATGGCGCAAAAAAACATCGTCGAAAGTGATTTATCTTACTTTCGACGATGGCCCTGTACCCGAGGTTACTCCGCTGGTGTTGGATATACTGGATCGATATGGATGGAAAGCTACTTTTTTTAATGTTGGCGATAATGTTCGTAAATATCCTGAGCTTTATCAGGAACTTATAAACCGGGGACATCAAACCGGTAACCATACATTTAATCATTTGGCAGGATTTAAATATTCTACCGATGAATATGTAAGCAATGTGCGTAAAGCTGCGGAGTATATCCGGAGCAATCTTTTCAGACCTCCGCATGGGCGCATTACCCGGGCGCAGATTAAAGCGCTGAAACAAGACTACCGGATTATCATGTGGGATGTGATTACACATGATTACAACGCCCGGCTATCCCGCGAACAGGTGCTGAAAAATGTAACCCGGAATTTGAGAAAGGGCTCTATCGTGGTTTTTCACGATTCGGTAAAAGCCCGAAATCATGTATTGAGTGTTTTGCCCGAAGCTATCGAGTTTTGGATTTCAAACGGTTATACCTTCGGACTGCTATGATTTGATTCGTTTTTTTTTTACCTAAAACCTGTTTATGAAAGAGTCTGTTTTACATTATGTGTGGCAGCAAAAACTTTTTGCAGCTATAGAGCTTAAAACTACCGATGGAGAATCGTTGGAAATCATTAACCCAGGGAAACCAAATACGGATGCCGGGCCTGATTTTTTTAATGCTCAAATAAGAATTAATGGCACATTGTGGGCCGGAAATATTGAGATACATTATAATGCGGGTGATTGGTACAGGCACGGTCACGATAACGACAAAGCGTACGATAATATTATTTTGCATGTTGTGAAAAATGCCGACGCTGAGGTATTCCGGTTCAACGGACAGAAAATCCCTCAGCTTGAATTGAAATATCCTGAACGAATAGATGAGCTTTACTCTCAGCTTATTAAGGACCAAAAATGGGTGCCATGCGCCGATAAAATTGCCGGAGTGCCGGCCATATTTATTCAAAACTGGAAAACGGCCTTATTAACCGAGCGCCTCAGTCAGAAAATGGAAAGTATACAAAGCCTGCTGGCCGAAAATATGCACCATTGGGAAGAATCTTTTTACGTTGTTTTAGCCCGAAGTTTTGGTTTTGGAACAAATAGTCAGGCTTTCGAGCGGCTTGCCCGTTCGCTTCAGATAAGCGTGCTTGCCCGGCACAAAAACGATTTGTTTCAAATCGAAAGCCTGCTTTTCGGTCAGGCCGGATTATTGCACCACGACGCTGCTGACGAGTATATGCTTGCTTTGAGTAAAGAATATCAGTTTCTGAAAGAGAAATATGCTCTGATACCCATGGATGCTGCTCAATGGAAACTGCTCAGGCTTAGGCCTGATAATTTTCCTCATGTGCGCATTGCTCAGTTTGCTGCGCTTATTCACAGCTCGGTTAAGTTGTTTTCAAAGATAATCGAAAACCCTGAACCTGATTACCTCCGACGATTGTTTGTAGTTGAACCGTCGGCATACTGGAAAACGCATTATTTGTTTGGGCATTCGAGTCCCGAAAAACCAAAACAGCTTGGGCGTAGTTCGGTGAATAGCATTATTGTGAATACGGTTGTACCGTTTCTGTTTTGTTATGCCGATAGTAAAAACGTTCAACTGCTGAAAGATAAAGCGGTGTATATACTGGAACATATCCCTGCAGAGCAAAACTCTGTGGTGAAAGGCTGGGAGGCATTAGGTGTAAAATCAACTTCTGCGTTTGATACACAGGCGCTTTTGCAGCTTAAGAAAAAGTATTGCGACGAAAAGAAATGCTTACGGTGCCGTATCGGACATAAAGTGCTGACTAAAGATATTGTATAGAACTAACAAAGTTTTGTTTAAATTTTTAAAATGAATTATCTAAATAAAATATCAATATTTCTTACCATTGCAGGTATCTCGTTTCTGGTTTATTCCTGTGCCAATAAAGCGCAGGGACCTACCGGAGGCGCTAAAGATGTAACACCACCCAAAGTGCTGAAATCGACACCAGTCAATGGAGCGCTTAATTTTAATAAAAAACAAGTGCAGATTTTTTTCGACGAGAATATCTCGGTGGAAAAAGTAAATGATAATGTACTAATATCTCCTCCGCAAAAAAGCCAACCCATAGTTAAGGGAAATGCCCGCGTGCTGACAGTGTCATTTGAAGATAATCTGATTGACAGCACTACCTATACCATCAATTTTGGAAATGCCATTGTAGATTTGAACGAAAAGAACCCTCTGAAAAATTACCGGTTTTCGTTTTCTACAGGGAATGAGATAGATACCCTGCAAATTTCCGGCACATTGATCGATGCTGAAAATCTGAACCCCATGGCAGGAGTTTTGGTGGGCATTTATCAGGCTACTGAAAAAGATTCGGCGTTTTTGCAAAAACCATTTTTGCGAATTGGGAAAACCGACGAGTCCGGCCGGTTTATTATCGACAATGTAAAATCCGGGCAATACAAGGTATTTGCTTTAGATGATACCAGCCGTGATTATTTTTATCAGCAGGGCGAAGGCGTTGCTTTTCTCGATTCGCTTGTTACGCCCACGTTCAGGCGCGAGGAAATGCGCGATACTATCTGGAAAGACTCTGTAACGGTGGATAGCATAAGGACTTATATGGGCACCAGATTTTTGCCGGATAATATTTTGCTTAAATACTTTAAAGAAGCTAAGAAAAGACAATATTTCCTGAAACAGGAAAGAAAACAACCTCAGGCTTTTACCTTGTTCTTTAACGCACCTTTAGCCGAGCTTCCGGTTATAAAACCATTGAATTTTAACTGGGATGACAAGTATATGCTCCAGAAAAACAACACGATGGATACGCTTACTTACTGGATAACAGAGTCGGATGTGTACAATAAAGATACCTTGCAGATGAGTATGACTTATCTGAAAACGGACTCTGTTTTCAGGCTTGTTCCGCAAACCGACACCCTGAATGTATTTATGCGTAAGGTAAATGTGGGTGGTAAAACCAAAAAAGGAGACAAAGTGCCTGACCTGAAAGCTCCATTCTACAAGTTTAATACGAATATAAGCGGGTCGTTTGATGTGTTTTCACCTATAGTTTTCAGGTTCGAGTCGCCACTCAAAGCTGCAGATGTTTCCAAAATTCATTTGTATCAGAAGATTGACTCTACGCTCAAGGCGCTACCGGTCAGCTGGCAACAAACCGACTCTACTAAAATGGTGTACGCTCTGAATTATAAATGGGAGCCTGAAAAGACGTACGAAATTGCCATAGATTCTACTGCTTACAGAGATATATATAATAATGAAAGCGATAAATTTAAGGCCGAATTTAAAATAAAATCGCTGGACGAATATGCCGCCATAAAAATGCTACTTGCTCAATATGATTCTTTAATGGTGTTGCAGGTGCTGGATACAAAAGATAATGTGCTGGCCACCAAACCGGCCGTGCAAAAAGGGACTTTGTTTGAATATCTGCGTCCGGGCGATTATTTTGTGAGGGCGTTTATCGACAGGAACCGAAACGGCGTATGGGATACCGGCGAACTGATAAGCAGGCGTAGTCCTGAGGAGGTATATTATTATCCTAAGAAACTTACGTTGAAGGCTAACTGGGAATTTGAGGAGAGCTGGAATATCAATGAAATACCGCTTTTACAACAAAAACCGGCCGAACTTAAAAAAGACACTGCCAAGAAAACCGGCCAATAACCAACCGGCTAATTTTAAAAGATTTAAAGAGGGTGGAAACTTACAGTTTACTAACCTCTTTTTTTTGCTCAGTTTATTTTTTATTGTGCAAAAAAACATTAAAAATCAGCCTGTTTGCATTTTTTTTGTATCTTTATAAATCTATATATCAATTACATACTAATTACCCTACCTTTATTGGCAATATTTATACCCGGTAAAATAGAGCTAATATCAAATTATTATGTACTTTTGTGTCCAAATTGCAATGTGGACATTACAAAATGAGCCAAAAAATCGAACATACAGGAATAATCACAGGCATTGATGATAAGACAATTCAGGTCTCAATCATCCAAAAATCGGCTTGTAGCGATTGTCATGCCAAAAGCGCATGTTCGGTTTCTGATGTTGATGAAAAGATTATTGAAGTGCCTAATACTCATCAGGGTTTTGGTGTAGGCGAAAGGGTTGTTTTAACCGGGAAAAGTTCGATGGGTCTGTTGGCTGTGTTATTGGCTTTTGTAATGCCGTTTATGCTTATTCTTATCAGTTTGTTTGTGCTTCGTACGTACACAAGTAACGAAGTTTTGTCGGGAACACTGTCGCTTTCCATCCTTGTTCCGTACTATATTATCCTCTCAAGATTTGACAAAAAAATAAAAAATAAATTTCTTTTTTTTATAGAAAAAGAAAACACGAACTGATTGAATTACTCACAATTTCAAAGCAATGAATTTAATTCTTTTATCGTTACTGACTTTGGGAATAGTAGGCGCTGTGTCGGCTGTTATTCTGTATTTTGTAGCTAAAAAATTTCATGTATACGAAGATCCCCGCATTGATCAGGTAGAGGCTGCTTTGCCTGCTGCCAATTGTGGCGGTTGCGGATACCCGGGATGTCGTGGTTTTGCTGATGCCTGCGTAAAGGCTGATACGCTTGATGGACTGCTGTGTCCTGTGGGCGGAAACGAGACTATGGCTAAAGTAGCCGATATACTCGGCAAAACTGCTGTTGCCGCAGCTCCTACGGTAGCCGTTGTTCGTTGTGGCGGTACGTGCGATCACCGTCCGCGTATGAACGAATACGATGGCGTAAAGCATTGTTTTATTGCCCATAATCTGTATAGCGGTGAAACGGGTTGCTCGTGGGGATGCCTTGGTTTGGGCGACTGCGAAGTATCTTGCGAGTTTGACGCCATTCACGTTAATCCGATTACTAAACTCCCCGAAGTTGACGAAGATAAATGTACATCGTGTGGTGCTTGCGTAAAAGCCTGTCCGAAACTGCTTATCGAACTTCGCAAAAAAGGTCCTAAGTCGCGCAGAATATATGTTAGCTGCCGCAACGAAGATAAAGGTCATATTACCCGCAAGGCTTGCGACGTAGGTTGTATAGGTTGCTCTAAATGCGAAAAAACCTGTCCGCACGAAGCCATTACCATCACCAACAATCTGGCATTTATACACGATGATAAATGTAAACTGTGCCGTAAGTGCGTAGAGGTTTGCCCTACCAACGCCATTGTAGAGCTTAACTTTCCTCCTCGAAAAGTGAAAACTGAAGAGGTGGCGGCCGAAGCATAAAGGGTGATTATAAGTTTTTTTTGAGTAAATTTTAAAACAAACGATAAGTAACCCGGATAAGGGTTAGTTGAAAGTATAATATCATGAAAACTTTCAGATTAGGCGGTATTCATCCGCAAGAAAATAAATTTTCAGCAGGAAAAAAAATACAGATTGCCGAATTACCCAAGCAGGTAGTTATCCCATTGTCGCACTATATCGGTTCGCCCAGCGAAGCCGTGGTAAAAAAGGGCGACCTGGTAAAAGTGGGGCAACTGATAGGTAAAGCCAATGGTTTTATTTCGGCCAATGTTCATTCTTCTGTTTCGGGCAAGGTTAATAAAATTGACGTACAACTCGACGCTTCGGGTTACAAACGTCCTGCCGTATTTATCGATGTAGAGGGCGATGAGTGGGAAGAAACCATCGACCGAAGCACTGAACTAAAGCGGGATTGCAATCTGACTAAAGAGGAAATTTTAGCTAAAATAAAAGATGCCGGTATTGTTGGGCTGGGTGGAGCTACTTTCCCTGCTCACGTAAAACTCTCACCGCCTCCGGGCAAAAAAGCCGACATTCTGATAATCAATGCCGTTGAGTGTGAGCCCTACCTCACTTGCGACCACCAGCTTATGCTCGAAAAAGGGGATGAAATATTGGTGGGAATAACCATCATTATGAAAGCTCTTGGGGTAACTAAAGCAGTGATTGGCGTTGAAAACAACAAGAAAGATGCTGTAGCTCACCTGAGCAAACTGGCTGCCAACTACCCCGGTGTGGAAGTTCAGGCACTCAAAGTTCAATATCCGCAAGGTGGCGAAAAACAATTGATAGATGCAGTTATTCGTCGTCAGGTTCCAAGTGGCCGTATCCCTATCGAAGTAGGTGCTGTGGTTCAGAACGTAGCTACTACTTACGCCATCTACGAAGCAGTACAGAAAAATAAACCTATGGTGGAAAGAGTAATGACCATCACTGGTAAAGATGCTCCTAACCCCGGAAATTACCTGGTGCGTCTGGGTATATATCTGTCGCATGTGGTAGATATGGCTGGTGGTGTACCTGCCGGTACCGGTAAAATTGTTGGTGGTGGCCCTATGATGGGTCGCTCGCTGATGAATTTGAATGTGCCCATGGCCAAAGGTAGTTCGGGAGTACTGTTTATCAAAGACGAGGAGTCGGTACGTAAACCAATCCAGAACTGCATTCGCTGTGCCAAGTGTGTTACTGTTTGTCCGATGGGATTGGAGCCCTTTCTGCTAATGAACCAGAGCGAACGTAATATGTGGCCCGAAATGGAAACCAACCGTACGATGGATTGTATTGAATGTGGTAGCTGTAGTTATACCTGCCCGTCCAACCGTCCGCTGCTGGATTATATACGTTATGGTAAAAGTACTGTGGGCGGAATTATCCGCAACAGAGCTGCCAAATAATGTGCAGCCCCATTCCCTTATTGTAAAAAATAAAGACATCATCATAAATCATTGTAAATTACAATCATGGACAAACTTATAATATCACCTGCTCCGCATATACATGGGGGTGATTCGGTTTCGAAAAACATGACAGGCGTTATCATAGCGCTCATTCCGGCTTTGCTGGCCGGTTTATATTTCTTCGGACTGGGAGCGCTTGTGGTTACGGTTACTGCGGTGCTCGCCTGCGTATTGTTCGAGTTTCTGATACAAAAATATCTGCTCAAATCCGAAAGTTCAATTATGGATGGTTCGGCTGCGCTGACCGGGCTTTTGCTGGCGTTGAACCTGCCTTCGAACATTCCCGTATGGATGGTGATAGCCGGCTCGTTAGTTGCTATCGGTATTGGTAAAATGAGCTTTGGCGGATTAGGGAACAACCCTTTTAATCCGGCTTTGGTAGGCCGCGTGTTTATGCTTATATCTTTTCCTGTGGAAATGACTACATGGCCGCGTCCTGTACCGTTTGCCACCACTTATCTCGATGCCGAAACGGCTGCTACTCCGCTGGCTATACTTAAAAGTCATAGTGGCGAATTACCTTCTACCATGGATATGTTTTTTGGTAATATGGGAGGCTCGCTTGGCGAAATATCGGCTGTTGCCATACTTATTGGTCTGGCATATCTGCTTATCCGCAAAATTATTACATGGCATATTCCTGTAAGCATTCTGGCTACGGTGTTTGTGTTTGCCGGTATACTTCATCTGGCTAACCCTGAGGCCTATGCCTCGCCTGTAGTACACCTGTTTACCGGAGGATTATTGCTTGGGGCTGTATTTATGGCTACAGATTATGTGACATCTCCTATGAACCCCCGCGGAATGCTTGTATATGGTGTGGGAATTGGTCTGATAACGGTTATTATCCGTAATTTTGGTGCATACCCCGAGGGAGTGTCGTTTGCTATCCTGATTATGAATGGATTTACTCCGCTCATCAATACCTACATAAAACCACGTCGGTTCGGCGAAAAGGCAAAATAGTTATCATTTTTTTTATTACTGATAACAAAACATTCAATAAAACAACTAATTAACCACATATAATGGCACAGTTAGAATCAACATTTAAAAACATGGTACTGGTACTGGCCGGTATTTCATTATTTGCCGCCATAACGCTCGCTTCGGTATATTCGGTTACCAAAGAACCTATTGCAGCTTCCAAAGTAGCTAAGCAGCAAAATGCTATAAAAGAAGTGTTACCATCTGCTTTCGATCATTTGGCCGAGCCGGTGCAGGTGGAAGTAAACGGCGAACAGCTTGTAGTACACAAGGCTTACGACAAAAACAATGGTTTTGTGGGCGCAGCTGTTGAGTCCTCGTCCAACAACGGTTTTAGCGGCAGAATACTGGTGATGGTAGGCTTTGATAAAGAGGGTAATGTAGTAAACTACTCGGTACTTGAGCAAAAAGAAACTCCCGGATTAGGTACCAAAATGGTAGAATGGTTCAAAACCGATAAAGGTAATCAAAGTATCAAAGGTAAAAACCCGGCCAAAAACAATCTGACCGTAAGCAAGGATGGTGGAGAGGTTGATGCCATTACTGCTGCCACCATTAGTTCAAGGGCTTTTTTAGCGACCATCAATAATGCTTATAAAGCTTATGCCGAGCAGGAAAGCAATGACGCAACTACGGGTGCAACATCAAAAAAATAATTAATTTTCATAAAGGACTTAAGATATGAGTAAAGATTCGAACCTGAAGGTTCTTCTGAACGGTTTATTTAAAGAAAATCCCACTTTTGTACTTATTCTGGGAATGTGTCCTACGTTGGCTACTACCTCGTCGGCCATTAATGGATTAAGTATGGGTTTGGCTACCACTTTCGTGCTTTTGGGCTCGAATGTAGTGATTTCGTTGCTTAAAAATATTATCCCCGATAATGTTCGTATCCCCGCTTATGTGGTGGTTATCGCCACCTTTGTAACGGTTGTAGAGATGTCGATGCAAGCTTATGTTCCGGCATTGTACGAAAGTCTCGGGCTGTTTATACCACTTATTGTGGTAAACTGTATAGTGCTTGGCCGTGCCGAAGCATTTGCCGCCAAAAACAATGTTTTCCGCTCAGCCCTCGATGGACTTGGTATGGGTCTCGGCTTTTCCATGGCGTTAACCATGCTGGGAACAGTACGCGAAATACTTGGTACAGGTAAAGTGTTCGGATTTACGCTATATCCCGATAAATATGGAATGTTGCTTTTTGTGCTTGCGCCCGGTGCGTTTATAGCTTTGGGATTTCTCATTGCTATAATGAATAAGTTGAAAAAAGCATAAGGTATCAACAGATAAAAAAAACAGTATTTAAAAATATAATCATATGACTTATATCCTGATTTTCATAAGCGCCGTGTTTGTAAACAATATTGTGTTGGCGCAGTTCTTGGGAATTTGTCCCTTTCTCGGGGTATCCAAAAAAATAGAAACTGCTCTTGGTATGAGCGGAGCTGTTGCTTTTGTGATGACCATAGCCACAATATTTACCTATATCATTCAAAAAGCTGTACTCGAACCTTTCAATATCGGGTTCTTACAAACGATAACGTTTATCCTGATTATTGCTGCATTGGTGCAGTTGGTCGAAATTATCCTCAAAAAAGTTTCGCCTGCTCTTTATCAGGCCTTAGGGGTGTTTCTGCCACTTATTACCACCAATTGTGCTATACTCGGGGTGGCTATTCTGGTTATTCAGAAGGATATGAACATGCTCGAAAGCGTAGTGTTTGCCATTTCTACGGCCATTGGTTTTGGACTGGCTTTAGTACTTTTTGCAGGTATTCGCGAGCAACTTAGTATGGCAAAACTGCCTAAAGGTATGCAGGGAACTCCTATATCGCTGCTTACAGCCGGACTGTTGGCCATGGCTTTTATGGGTTTTGCCGGTATTGTAAAATAATACGGCAGCTGCCTGCGCGTAAGTGCTTTATCCTGATATATACAGGAAAAAGTTGATAATGAAATATTACATTTTTTTGGTTTATTATAAAAAAACAACCGGTAGAAAAGCTAAAAAACTTCTTCAACCGGTTGTTTTTTTGTGAAATATCTTTTACTTTTGCGTAACAAATAATTTAGTAATGCGGCAGTAGCTCAGTTGGTATGGCATCCCGACCTGTCGGGAGGGTCGCGGGTTCGAGTCCCGTTTGCCGCTCTTGAGTTGTTATCTTTCCTTTTCGGCTTGCTTAGCTTCATCCCAGATAAGATCCATCTCGGCCAACGACATCTGTTTCAGGTCGTGTCCCTGCGAAATAGTTTTTGATTCCAGGTAATTAAAACGGCGAATAAATTTGCGATTGGTACGCTCCAGTGCATTTTCAGGGTCGATACCATAAAGACGACCGGCATTTACTATACTGAAAAGCAAATCGCCAAACTCACCTTCCATTTTATCTTTATCCATCAGCTTTATTTCAGTTTTGAGCTCGTCCATTTCTTCCTGCACTTTCCCCCAAACCTGCTCGCGTACTTCCCAGTCGAAGCCTACACTACGGGCTTTGTCCTGAATGCGATGAGCCTTAATCAGTGCCGGCAACGATGCAGGTACGCCCGAGAGCACAGTTTTACTACCTCCTTTTTCTTTCAACTTGAGCTGTTCCCAGTTCTGCTCCACCACTTTAGCGTTGTTGGCCACAGTTTCGCCAAATACATGCGGGTGACGGTATATCAACTTTTCGTTCAAGCCTTTACATACATCGTATATGTCGAAGTCGGAAGTTTCGCTACCCATTTGCGCATAAAAAACTATATGCAGCAACATATCGCCAAGTTCTTTTTTGATTGATTGTTTATCGCCGTCGATAATGGCGTCGGTAAGTTCGTATACTTCTTCAATGGTATTTGAGCGCAGACTTTCAAAAGTTTGTTCTCTGTCCCACGGGCATTTTTGGCGCAATTCGGTCATTATGCCCAAAAGCCTCTCAAATTCTGCAAGTTTTTCTTCTGTAGTATGCATTGTGGTAATAAAATATGATTCTTTGTGATGCAAAGGTAAGCAATTTTTACCTTTTTGCAGGTCAAGAATATTGGTTGTGCTAAACCGTGAGAATTATAAATAGCTGATAACCTGCATAGTTTTAAATATTGTGTGTGCATTAACGTTTTTTAACTCTAAAACACTTGTCAATTCAAAATATTGAAATACTTTTGCGGTGTACTATTTCACTAATACACTAATTGATTATAAATTTAAAACAACGAATAAGATGATTGACATTAATCAAGTAGATTTTAGTTACGGCAAACGAACTAAACTTCTGTCAAATTTAAGTTTGCAACTGGAAGCCGGACGTATTCATGGCTTACTCGGAAAAAACGGTGAAGGTAAAAGTACTTTACTGAAATTGATTTCAGGCCTTGTTTTCCCGCAGGCGGGTTCACTCGATGTAATGGGTTTTGTGCCCGGAAAACGTTATCCTGAAATGCTTCAGCAAATTTTCTTTTTGCCTGAAGAATTACCGCAGCTTACGCTCAGCATAGCAAATTACGAAAAAGTGTATGCTCCGTTTTATCCTGATTTTAATTCGGAACAATTTGATGCTTATCTTAAAGAGTTCGACGTTGAAAACAAGCATGCCAAAATCAACAAACTGTCGCACGGACAAAAGAAAAAAGTAATGATAGCTTTCGGGCTGGCTACCAACACTAAATTGTTGCTTATGGATGAGCCTACCAACGGATTGGATATTCCGTCTAAAGGTCAGTTCAGACGTATGGTGGCATCGGCCATCGACGACTCGCGCTGCCTGATTATTTCTACACATCAGGTACACGACCTTGATAGCCTGATTGACAATATCATCATCATGGAAAAACATGAAATTGTGTTTAACCAAACGCTTGAGACGATTGGTCAGAAACTGCTTTTCCGCGTGGCCGACCGCAACGATAAGAGTGAGCATGTGCTTTACAGCGAAGATACCTTACGCGGGTTGTACCAGGTTTGCCGAAACGAAGGCGACGAAGATACCAAAGTGGATATAGAGTTGCTCTTCAACGCAGTATTGAATAACACTACTGAGATAAAAAAAATATTTTAATAACCGATAAAGCCAATATATAATAAAATGAATACAAAATTTAGCATTAATCGTCTGGGATTACTTCTACAACGATTTTTTATCGAAAACGCACAACGTGAACTGACATTTTGGGCTATATCTACGGTTGTATTTATGTTCTTGCACGAAACATCCATGGAGGCGCTGTATATCTTCATTGCCGGCTTTATATTTGCCGCACGCTCGTTCCGCGCTTTCACTTATACGCCTACCGGAATGCACTACCTGCTTCTGCCTGCTACTCATTTCGAGAAATTACTGACAGCTATCATTCTCTCAACTTTTTATTTTCTTGCAGCTATTTTGGTTACTTATGCTATCGGAAACCCAATAGGTACTTACCTGGGCAATCTGATTTTAGGCTACGACAATACTGTTTACTACGGCCTGTTCAACCTCGGTACTACCGAAACTTTAAATATGCTTGTTGGGTTTATTACTGTTCAGGCCATATTTATACTGGGTTCGGTTTACTTTAAACGCAATGCAGTGGGTAAAACAATTCTTGTATTGATTGCATTGATGTTTGTTGCTGTTTTAGCGGAGGTGTTGTTTGTTAAGATTATATTTGGTACTACCAATTTTGAATTTCATAATGTGAATTTTGATCTGAGCGATTCGGAAACGCTTTTCCCCGGTGTTAAATACTTTGGAGAAGTACTGAAATACAGCACGGCACCGTTTTTATGGATTGTAAGTTATTTCCGCCTAACCGAAAAACAAGTTTAATCTTATGGAATTTAAAGAAACACAAGCCATATACCTGCAAATTGGCGATTATATTGGCGAACAGATATTGCTGGGGCGCTGGAAAGAAGGCGACCGCATTCTGTCGGTCAGGGAGCTTGGGGTAGCGTTGCAGGTGAACCCCAACACAGTGATGCGTACGTTTGACTTTCTTCAGTCGTTGGATATTATATTCAACAAGCGCGGGGTGGGTTACTTTGTATCGGAAGATGCCCGCAGCAAGATTCTCAATTACAAGCGTAAGCAATTTGTGGAACAGGATCTACCTGTATTTTTCAAGAATATAGGTTTACTCGGGATGTCGTTTGATGAAGTGAAGGTTGAGTACGACAGTTATCTTACCAATCAATAACTAATCTGAAACTTCCGGTGTAAGTGTAGCATGCAGTTACTGCAACTTACACCGGAGGCTTTAAAAAAAGAGAGTCAAATACTTGCATAAAGCAGGCATGTATCATGCAAGTTACAAGCGACCTTTAAAAACAACAACAACTATTATCGTATGAAACCGAAAAATAAAACACTAAAAGCAATAGCTGTGGTTGCCATTGTAGCCGTGGGAATTGCTAACAATATCGAAATGTCGAAGGTGGTGAATCGCACCGGTGTGGTCATGAACTGGCAACAGTCTGATATCAACGAAGAAACTTATCAGCATAAAAGTCTGCTTTATTACACCGGTTCGGTAGTAGTGTCGGGGATCAAACAATTAATTTTGAGTCGTTAATAAATAAAAATTGAAAAGATGAAAACAAGCAATAAATTATTATTAGGTGCATTTATAATTTTTGTCATATTTATGATTGTGGCCAATGTTACTCTCAAAAACAAGGTGGACGAGTACAAGGAGAATGGAATTATAACCGAACGTGTAGATACAATAGCTGCGGATACAGTGGAGGCTGACTCCATACAAACCGCCGCAACCGACTCGGTAGAATAATAACCGGGAAATACCATGAATGTAAAAAAAATCAGCCGGACAGTAAATAACTTACCTCCGGCTGATTTTTTATGTTTATCATTTATACTTATTCTATCACTACATTCGACCCAAAATTCTCACTTTTTCGTACGTTTTTGGGCTTTCCCTTGCATTCAATTTGTCCGGCTCCTGATGCACGGGCATCAATACTCTCAGTGGCATACACCCTGGCGTGGCTGGCTCCGCTCGATTCTACTACAGCATAACGGGTTATCAGTTCATCGGCCTCTATTTTGCTGGCTCCGTTTACATCAGTTTCAATATTATTGGCCGTACCGTCGATATTAGCGTAGGAAGCTCCTGACAGATCGGCTTCAAAAAGTCCACCTACATTAAGGTTGAGGCGAGCCTGACTGGCACCGCTCAAATCAAGTTCAAGACGTGATGTTTTAATCTGACTTGTGCTGCTTATTTGCGAAGCGCCACTGGCCTCGAAGCTAAATATCGAATCGTTGGATACGTATAGCTTTATATCGTTATTAAAAAATGCTTTATCGGTATATACCTTTAATATCCCATCTTTAACCTCCGATTTGATGTAAGGCATTAAATCACCTGGTGCCGAAACAGATACTTTTCTTACCGAGTCCTGCGTAAATACAAGTTCGATATTGCCCGAAATGTCGATACCATGAAAAGGCTCACTGTAGCGAACTTCGTCAATTATAGGCGAGTCGCTATGTGTCCAGTTGAAGGTCCAGTTGCGGCCATCAGTCTTGTTCCAGTGAATAATAGTGCGGGCTCCCACACTGTAAAACATAAACAGACCGGCCAACCATAATATAAGTACCACCCACGAGGTTGTTTTGGAAAACTCCCTTCTGCCGGATATTGCCCGGATTGCCCAGTAAACAAGCATAAATATGGGGCATCCTATAACCAGTAGCAGCGACACGATCAGCAATATGATTTTGTCAGGAGTTATCAACGACCAATCAGTAGCTATATGCGGAGAAAAATCATGGAATACCGCGGGATCGAAAATCAGGAACATAAGAGCAATAATCAGTACGCCTACGATAATCATACCGGCAAAGCCAAGCACAGCTCCCAGAAAACCGAAAAGCGCTTTGAAAACAGCGCGTACGATCTCTACAAATTTATCGCCGAAGTTTGAGGCCGATTGTTTAAATTTTTCACTTTCAACATAGTTTTTTACATTGTTGATTTCACTTTTGATATTCTCAATCGTAACATCTTCGCCCTGCATTTCGAGGCGTTGCGATACGGTAACAGCTTTAGGCGCTATAATCCATACCAACAGATACACCGGAATAACATTGCCGGCACTGATAAGAGCCAGTATAACAAAAGCAATACGAACCCAGGTTACATCCCAGCTAAAATAAGCAGCTACCCCGGCAGCTACCCCGCCAAGTACTGCATTTTCCGAATCGCGATAAAAACGGCGTGCTCGTTTTTTTCCTGTTTTGGAAGCTTCTGTTGAGTCAGAGTCTGATTCTTCATCATTGGCATACTGACTTGGTTTGCCGAGTATGTTTATTATTTCTTCAACATCGGTCAGGTTTACAACGTTTTTGTTCTTTTGCAAGCGCTCACTGAAAAGCTCGGCTATCCGGGCTTCAATGTCATTCATCACTTCATTGCGTTCGTCGTCCGACAGGTGACGTGACACGTCGGCCAGATACGTTTGAAGCATTTCATAAGCATCGTCGTCGATATGAAAAACGATGTTATTCAAATTGACAGTTAATGTTTTCTTCATTTAAATGTGATTTAATAAAAATTGAATGAAATACTTTTTTTAATAATAAGGCTTAAGCCGATTCTTTGATTTTGGTTACTACCTGATTTATTTCATCCCAGGCCAATTCCAGTTCTTGTAAAAAGGCTTCGCCTTTAGTAGTCATTTCGTAGTATTTACGTGGAGGTCCCTGTGTCGATTCTTCCCAACGGTAATCCAGCAATTCTCCGTTTTTGAGACGCGTCAACAAGGGGTACAATGTTCCCTCCACCACAATCAGTTTGGCATCCTTAAGTTCCGATAT
>JAFNAV010000057.1 GCA_017860345.1 Bacteroidota bacterium
TTGTTTTCGTAAGTACGCTTTTCTGTCAATGCCCATCCGGCACCTTTTACGTAACCTTCGAGCCACCATCCGTCAAGTACCGAGAAATTAAGCACACCGTTCATCTGGGCTTTTTCGCCGGATGTGCCCGAAGCTTCGAGCGGACGCGTAGGCGTATTCAACCAAATATCTACTCCGGATATAAGTCGTTTTGCTAAGCGCATATCGTAGTTTTCGAGGAAAATAATTTTACCTAAGAACTGCGGCATACGCGATATTTCGATAATGCGTTTAATCAAACCCTGACCTCCTCCGTCGGCAGGATGCGCCTTACCTGTAAACAGGAACTGAACCGGACAATGCGGATTGTTCACAATTTTTTCGAGACGTTCAAGATCGGTAAAAAGCAAATGAGCACGTTTGTATGTTGCAAAACGACGTCCGAAACCTATAATCAGCGCGTTAGGGTTAATAGATTCAAGAATAGACACAATGCGCGATGGGTCGCCCTGATTTTTAAGCCAGTTTTCGCTGAATTGCACTTTAATAAAGTCCACTAAACGTTTTTTCATGTGCATACGGGTTTCCCAAATCTCCTGATCCGGAATATCGTACACCTTTTGCCATATTTTCATATTCGACTGGTCGGCATAGAAGTCCTTGGTAAAGTACTTTTCGTAAACAGCTTTCCATTCCGAAGCCGTCCAGGTAGGCAGGTGTACACCGTTAGTCACATAATTAACATGCAGTTCTTCAGGGAAATAACCTTTCCAGATAGGGCTAAACATTTCCTGCGAAACTTTACCGTGTAACCAGCTCACACCATTTACTTCCTGACAAGTATTGCAGGCAAAAGCGCTCATGCTAAACTTCTCTGTTTTATCCTCAGGGTGCTCGCGACCAATACCGATAAACTCATCCCAGCTTATACCTAATTTGGCAGGATATTCGCTCATGTATTTTCCAAACAAATCTTCGGCAAAGCTATCGTGCCCTGCCGGTACCGGCGTATGCACTGTATACAACGACGATGCACGAACCACTTCAATAGCCTGATTAAAATCGAGCCCTTTCTCGTTAACATAATCGTATAAACGCTGTACGTTGATAAGTGCAGCATGGCCTTCGTTGCAGTGATATACCTGTTTTTCAATACCTAATTTTTTCAAAGTGAGTATACCACCTATACCCAACAGAATCTCTTGTTTCAAACGATTTTCCCAATCGCCACCATAAAGCTGGTGAGTAATCGGACGATCGAACTCACTATTCATATCGTTATCAGTATCCAGCAAATATAAAGATATGCGGCCTACCGAAACCTTCCAGAGATAAGCATATATAAGCCTGCCCGGATAAGGCACCTCAATCACTACCGGTTGATCATTCTCATCTTTTACCTGCTTAATTGGCAGTGTGTTGAAATTCTGCGATTCGTAAACAGGTACTTGCTGTCCGTCCATCGACAGAGTTTGAGTAAAGTAGCCATAACGATACAAAAAGCCAATAGCCGTCATATCGATGGCACAGTCGCTGGCTTCCTTCAGGTAATCGCCGGCAAGTACTCCTAAACCACCCGAGTAAATTTTAAGCACCTCAGTGAGTCCGTACTCCATGCTAAAATAAGCCACCGAAGGTTTGGCTGTATTAAACGGCACATCCATATATGCCCTGAAATCGGCATAAATACGATCCAGTTTTTTTATAAACTCAGCATCATTGCCAAGTGCAATAAGTTTTTCATAACTTAAAATATTGAGGAGCTGTATTGGATTTGAGTGAGCTTCGACCCATGCTTCAGCATCTATTTTGCGAAACAGGTTTTTAGCTTCGCTATTCCAAACCCACCAGAGGTTCTGAGCAATTTCTTCTAATTTTCTCAAACTTTCGGGCAAATTAGATTTTACCACCATTTGCTTCCAGTTCGGTTCATTTACGTTGTTAACCTTAATTCTCATAAACTTATACTTTAATTGAATACTAATACTCTATTTATTCAGGTTTTATCAATTTCATTGTACAAAAATAGCAATATGCTTTTAAATATGCTGTATTTGACGCACAAAAGCGTTTTGAATAGATTTCAAACGTTTGCAACAAACACCCTCTATACAGGCATAGCTTTATATCTCTTATCTTTTGCTTTCAAAGCAAGATCATATGCTTCGTAATAATGCGTAATAAAATGTTTCCACAACGCTTTTTCAGCTATTGCCGCAGCTTTTTTACGTACCTCTGTTACTTCATCGTCAGTCATAACCGAGAAGCGATGAATCATCCCGGCAATGCTGCGCGCCACTTCGTAAGCATTATAATCGGAACGATGAATAACACCTGTTCCGGTTTCAATTCCCTGCGGCTTATCAGCCACCCATCGGCCAAATCCCGATAAATCGGTGGTAATGGTAGGTACAGAAAATGCCACGCTCTCCAGAGGAGTATATCCCCAGGGCTCGTAATACGATGGGAAAACCGTCAGATCCATCCCTATCAGTAACTCGTAATATGTTTTATTGAAAATTCCGTCGGCTCCATTCAGGTACGAAGGCACAAAAATCACTTTCACCTTTTCGTCGTACTGATTATGAATATGAAACCAATGCAAAGCACCCATTACGTTATCGTTGTAATAGTCATTCAGTTCGTGCGTAGTAATTCTGTTGAACGAGTCGAGCGGCACGGAGGCACTCAGGCTATGAGCCAAATCCTCCCGATGACCTTTAATCCAGGCAGGCACCATGATGAATGCTACAATCTGACGATTCATTCCGTCAATATCATATAGATATTTCATGGATTCAATAAAGGTGTCAATACCCTTATTTTTATACTCGTACCTACCGGCAGTAGCCACATACAGCGCATTATCATCCAGCTTATACCCAAACAATGTTTCGGCCACCCGACGCAACGATTTGCGGGCTGATTTACGTCCGGCAATAAATTTGGCACCCTTGGGTACAAAGTCATTTTCAAAACCATTAGGGGTTATCACATCAGGTTTTTTATCGAGTAGCTGTTCACATTCGGTAGCTGTGATATCGCTAACCGTGGTAAAGCAATCCACTACGTGAGCCGCAGTTTTTTCGGTAGAATGCTTCGACACCAT
This sequence comes from Bacteroidota bacterium, assembly GCA_017860345.1. GTDB lineage: Bacteria > Bacteroidota > Bacteroidia > Bacteroidales > Paludibacteraceae > Paludibacter. The sequence continues at coordinate 3,089 of JAFNAV010000057.1, forward strand.
ATTCAGTTCGTAAGCCATTTGGTCGCCATTATACTCATTCAGGTAGTCGTACAAAGGCTTATGATTGCCCGCAATGGAGCGACCTATAGAAGTAGCATGCGTGGTAAACACCGTAGCCACCATAGGCAGATGCTCTTTCACATAAAAAGCTCCGAAAGTGGTCATCCATTCATTAAAATGAGCTACAATCAGATTATTTGGTTTCAATCCGCAATAGCGATAATAACTCTCCACCACTATACCCGAAGCATATCCAAACATCGACGACTCATCATAATCGCCATAAGCAGCCATTGAGTTAACACCCACCTGCTCCCACACCTGACCATATATTTCGTTTTTGCGTTCCATTAGCGGATAGAAATCCACCAATACAGCAATCGGCTTTCCGGGGACAAGCCATCTTCCCACTCTGATGGTAAAACCATAAGCTTTCAGGTGAAATTTGTCCCATCCGTCAAGTAAACTATTATCTTCTTCAAAGTAAGGATTATACTTATCAGCCCATATATCCGGGCCTATAAAAATGAGCTTTTCTTTATAAACTCCGGTAAGAGTAGCAGCCCTTGTAGACAAGACTGTATAGATACCTCCCACCATGTTGCAAACTTCCCAGCTTGCTTCGAAAATGTACTCAGCGTTCAACTTTTTCGCCATTCATTACAAAATTAAAAGTAATGCAAAGTTAATCATTTTTTGCAAAATATCACTTATTTCCTTTTTTTTGTTTATTTATGATGTTAAAATGTTACTTTATATATACAACATCTATACAAAATAATAGCAAGACACCCTATTAAATGTTATTTTTCTATTACAAGGATATTTTTAAACAAAAAATGTCTTGTTTTGTTTTAAATATACATTATCTTTGTGGTTATCGTAATTCACTATTATTCACTATTAAATTATTTAACATGAGGAAAATTACTCTTTTATTATCTTTATTAGTTTGTGTATTATATGCTAATGCACAAATAGTTATTACGGATGACTTTAGTTACACTGTTGGTTCTGAGCTTAAGTCTAATGGCTGGGTGGGAACTGGATCAACTCCTAGCATTGTCAATCCCATTTTAGTTACAGCTTCTTCCATAACCTATTCAGGTTATCCAGGTTCAGGTGTGGGCGCTGAAGTATCATTGACAACTACAGGCGAAGATTTAAATAAATCTTTTGATGCGATCACAAGTGGTTTTATTTATGTTTCATGTCTTGTAAATTTTTCTGCAGTGCAAGCAACCGGAGACTATTTTCTTCATATTGGAGATGCTCCAACTGGCAGTTCCTTTTTCGGTAGAGTGCTTGCTAAGTTAGTAGATGATAAAGTTACTTTAGGGATTCAGAACACTTCTGGTGGTTCTGCAGCAGCTCCGACATATAGCTCTACTACATATGATTTAAATACCACTTATTTACTTGTAATTAAAGTGAATGCTGCGACAGGAGAATCCTTCCTCATTGTTAATCCAACAATGAATAGTACTGAACCTTCAACTGATTGGATTAGCAACTTAACAGGGACAACAGCTGTTCCTACCGCTGGTTTTAAAACCGTTAATTTAAGACAGGGAAGTGCTTCAAATGCACCTACACTTAAATTAGATGGATTAAAAGTTTCAAAATCTTGGGCTGCATTGTTCACTACTACTAACACAACCAATCCATCAGCCAATAGTATTTTTGCTTATGTGTCGGGAAAAGATCTTGTAATAACCAACGTAGATAATCAGTCGGCTGTTGAAATCTACTCTGCTCTTGGTAGTAAAGTAAAATCAGCTGTTGTTGAAAACAGCAAAGTGGATATTTCGGATCTGTCAAAAGGTTTGTATATTGTACGCAGCAACAATTTGTCGCAGAAATTCATTATCAGATAATTTTCTGACAACTAATAAATTAATTCACAAAAAAAAACCTGAAAGACGCAAAATCTTTCAGGTTTTTTTGTGTTGATATATTTTGTTGCTACCTGCTTATCAAGGTTATCAGGCCATGAGCTTTTTATAACGGATACGCTTAGGCGCTTCATCGCCCAGACGTAGTTTTTTGTTTTCTTCGTACTCAGAGTACGAGCCCTCAAACACAAACACTTCGGAATTGCCCTCAAACGCAATGATATGCGTACAAATACGATCGAGGAACCAGCGGTCGTGCGAGATAACTACAGCACATCCGGCAAAAGCTTCGAGCCCTTCTTCCAAAGCACGCAGGGTATTTACGTCAATATCATTGGTAGGTTCGTCGAGCAATAGCACATTAGCTTCTGACTTTAGCGTAAGAGCCAAATGAAGGCGATTGCGCTCACCACCCGAAAGTACACCGCATAGTTTTTCCTGATCGCCGCCGGCAAAATTGAAGCGCGACAGATAAGCCCGTGCGTTAATCTCCTTACCGCCTACGCGTATAAACTCCGTACCACCTGAAATAACCTGATATACAGTCTTATTCGGGTCAATGTCGGTATGGCTTTGATCCACGTAACCAATTTTTACTGTTTCGCCTACTTCAAAAGTACCGTTATCGGCCGTTTCCAAACCCATCATCATGCGAAACAAAGTAGTTTTTCCGGCTCCGTTAGGTCCGATAATACCCACAATACCATTGGGCGGAAGCATAAAATTCAGACTATCAAACAATAGTTTTTCGCCAAAGGCTTTGGATACGCCGATAGCCTCAACCACTTTATTGCCTAAACGGGGTCCGTTGGGTATAAACAGCTCCAGTTTTTCTTCCTTTTCGCGCTGATCTTCATTAATCAGCTTATCATAAGCTTCCAAACGAGCCTTACCTTTGGCATGACGCGCTTTAGGAGCCATGCGCACCCACTCCAACTCACGCTCGAGCGTTTTTCTGCGCTTGCTGGCCTGCTTCTCTTCCTGAGCCATACGCTTGGTTTTTTGGTCGAGCCATGAGCTATAATTTCCTTTCCAGGGAATGCCTTCACCACGGTCGAGCTCCAATATCCATCCCGAAACATTATCCAGAAAATAGCGGTCGTGCGTAATGGCAATCACCGTACCGGCATACTGCTGCAGGTGATGTTCAAGCCACTCAACCGACTCAGCATCCAAGTGATTGGTTGGCTCATCAAGCAGAAGAATATCAGGCTGTTGCAACAGCAACCGACAAAGCGCCACGCGGCGTCTCTCACCACCCGACAGGTTTTTAACCAACCAATCTTCCGGCGGACAACGAAGCGCATCCATAGCCCGTTCCAGTTTATTGTCGATGTTCCAGGCCTCCATATGATCTAATTTATCCTGCAATTCACCCTGTCTGGCTATCAATTTATCGAAATCAGCATCCGGGTCGGCAAATTGCTCATTAATCTGATCAAATTCCTGAAGCAAATCCATCACATCCTGAACACCTTCCTGTACAATTTCTTTCACTGTTTTAGTCGGGTCGAGTTGAGGATCCTGCTCCAGATAGCCCACAGAATATCCGGGCGAAAATACCACCTCGCCGTCGTAAGACTTTTCAATTCCGGCAATAATCTTCAGTAAAGTAGACTTACCAGAACCATTTAACCCAATAATACCAATTTTAGCGCCATAAAAAAATGACAAATAGATATTACTCAATACTTTTTTTTGGGGCGGGAACGTTTTGCTCACACCCACCATCGAAAAAATAACTTTTTTATCGTCAGACATGTAAAAAATTTACTATTAATACTTTAGTGTTATACAAAGGTAATTCTGGTAATTCTGGTAATTCTGGTAATTCTGGTAATTCTGGTAATTCTGGTAATTCTGGTAATTACGGCACTTCATAGATGCAATATATTCATCTTAATATGCAACGCCTTAGTTCTATTTAAAGATTTAAAAAAGCGCAGAAAAAAGTGCAGCTATTTTAGTTTGTTATCAGAAGTTCCGGTTTTTGTTTTCAAATACAAATATACGAAGAAAGACTTTATCGAAAAAATATCCGAAAACAATATAGTGCCATTTACAAAAATGAAAGTATAAAAAACAAGCAACCCGTAGTATCATGTATACATTTAATATCAACCCAATGTTTAGTTTAAAAAAACATCCTGAAATATTTTATATTTAAAATTATTATTCTATTTTTGGCGTGATATTCTTTTTATAAAATCAAGAATACTGTATTTTGTATTTTTATTCAAATACTGATTCTTGCTTAAAAATATATTCAGGGGAAATAGTATACTTTAATCAATTTATATACATCTTCTCCTTTTCTAAAATGGATTTTATCAAAAAAAATCCTTTTTCACATATCTGTTTTAATCTTTTTTTGGAAGGAAAATATCTGATCTATTGATTTTTTATTTGTACTGTTTTACTGTTTTTTTAAAAGATAGTAATTATAACAGTGCATTAAAGAAACATTATTGGTATAGGCATAGCTGCAACCAGAGGTAATCCGAAAAAAGTTTAAATGTCCAATCTTATCAGTTCTTCAAATTGGCTTAAAAAACAGATAATCAATCCTGCTTTTTTCAAATTACCCGCACTGGCTATCGGCACGCAACTGAATCAACAAGAGATGGCAGGTTATCCTCATTTTTTGAGCGGTAACCGGCTATAAACTTTAATTATAAAAATTATGTTTGCATCTGTTTCATCACACAGGCTATGGCTATTGTGTACCCTAACCTTACTTGCATGGCTGATTGTACAACCACACAGTTATGGAGCTAATAATCAGAATAAAAATCTGATGTATGCCGTAGCACGTATCGACAGTACCGGAAGTCGTATTTCGCTCAGATGGGCTGTGTCAGACCCTCGCACCTGGCAAATTGCCAATAAATACGGCTATATTATTGAGCGTTATACAATTATGCAGAATGGGAAGCTTCTATCAACTCCATCGCACAAGCTACTTAGTTCACCACCAATAAAACCGCTTCCTCTGAGCGCATGGAAACAAGTGATAGAAAATAACGACAATGCTGCTATTATAGCTCAGGGACTTTATGGCGAAACATTCTCGGCTCAGGCCGGTAACGATAAGCTGGCTCAGGTTATTGCACAAAACGATGAACTGATGCAAAGGTATACCTTCTCGCTGATGGCTGCCGATCGGGATTTCAGAATAGCCTGCGTGGCCGGCTGGGGACTTACCGACACTACCGCCATGCCCGGCGAAAAGTACCTTTACCGGATTTATGCCAAACTAAACGCTTCAGGAAAATATACCGATACCGCATTGGTTTATATCGGTAAAGATAATTATTATCCATTACCTGTACCCCGGGAGCTAACAGCCAGATATGGCGATAAAACCGTGATGCTTAGTTGGAATAACTCGCTACTCAAAGATGAGTATAGTTCCTATTTCGTGGAACGCTCTACCGACGGAACACATTTCTCGAAAGTATCTGATTTACCCACCGCCACTGTGGGTGAAAAGGAAAACGAACTAACCGGGAGCATGTTTTACTCAGATTCGTTGCCCGACAACGACCAAATTGTATACTATCGGGTGAGAGGCATCAACTGTTTTGGTGAAACCGGGCCCCCATCGGAAACCGTAAGTGGTCGCGGACAGAAAACCGTACCATGGATACCCGTTATCACCGACACCGAGATGCCGAACGACTCCACCGTAATAATAACCTGGAACTATCCTGAAGAAGGCAAAGCTACGTTAGATCATTTTGCGCTGGAACTAAGTAGTAATCCCGACGAAGGGCATTACCAAACCGTACAGGCCAATATTGATGGCAAAAGCCGACAAGCCACTTTTAGCGCACTGCTGCCAAGTAACTATTTTGCAATAACTGCCATAGATATTTACGGAGGAAAACGAACCTCATTCCCCCGGCTGGTACAAGCCGCAGACAGTGTGCCACCCGCTGTCCCGACAGGATTATTGGCTCAGGTCGACTCAACAGGCACAGTTACTGTAACCTGGGCTGCCAACAAAGAATCAGATCTGCTTGGGTATTACATTCTGTATAAAAACAATTTACAAGAAGAAGCTTCAATAATTAATGCAACTCCCATCACCGGGAATACCTACACAGAAAAAATATCGCTATCGTCGCTCAACAATAAGATATACTATGCGGTGATAGCATTGGATAAACGCATGAATCAGTCGGCTCCCTCCACATTTGCAGAAGCTGTAAAACCAGACAAAATACCACCGGTAGCGCCAGTATTTACCGGATACAAAGCCGATAATAACGGCTCGATTACGCTCAGGTGGGTGAACGGATTTTCGGATGATGTAGAAAAAATTCAGCTTTTGCGTAAACCGGTTGGCAATGGAGGCTGGGAAATAATCAAAACGCTGGCTGCAACCGACACCACTTACCGCGACGAAAACCTGAACGATGGCTCAAAAGCGACTTATGCCCTTCGGGCTGTGGATAAAAGCGGGAATGAGTCGGGCATGTCGGTTTCGCTAAGCGTTACTGCACGAAACACTACGCCGGTTACCATTACTAAGTTCAGCGCCAGAGTGCAACGCGATTTAGGCAAAATAAGCCTGACATGGCAAGTGAAAGGAGAAAAAGTAAGCAGTTACACCCTGTACCGCTCGGTAGATGGGAAGCCTTACACCCTCTGGAAAACAGTTAACACACCGGAAAACAAAACCGAAGACACCATGCCAGCCACCGACACCATCTACAAATACGCCCTGCGCGCTAACCTGACCGATGGACAAACAGTAGGCTGGAAAGAGACGGTGGTGGGAGAGTGAAAAACCACATAACATTTATCACATTTAAAATATATAACTTAATATGTTTACATAATAAATATCACCAAACTAAGCACCATAAACTAAAACAATAATTATATGAAAAAAATAAAACTTCACCGCCTGAATATTAACTTCAGGAATACATTGATATTATTAATGTTGTCAGTATGCTCGCTAACATACTCGCAACAACAGAGAGTTCAAGCTGGTTATCGGATAAGGTACGACAACTTACCGATAGATGCTTACACTCAAATTATCTTTCAATTTGAAGGTAGACTACTAGTTACAAAAACAGATTTCCTTGTTACACCACCCTCTCAAACTGACAATGATTGTATTTTTTATGGTAATGGATATTTTGAAGTTCCTAGTTATTATGGAAGACTTATAATGATAGTAATTACAAAATTTTATCCATCTGAAACTTTACTTTATAATCCTATATCTTATCCATCTGAATGTGGGGACTTTAAGGCAGAAAATAATGATAATGATAATAATTATAATCCAGTTTTCAGTTGCACTCCAATTCTTACAAAAGCATTTACAATTAATACAAACACCGATGATGAAAATACTATCGATGTAGAAAATGACATCAATGTTGATTGTGAATTCCTCGACTATCCATCTTCCTGGTTCGAATTCAGCGTAGACGGGAATTTATGGTATCGTTTGAGAAACAACAATACAAACGTATATGAAGAAATACATGAACCTTTAACACAAAATTTCAACCCTAAAAGTTTTTTTTCAGAGAATGGACTGAATATTAACGATTATATAAATAAAACTTTTTATTTTAGACTAAGTCTATGCGATGGTAGCTATAAGTCTGACGCGGCAGTACTTACCATCAAGCCTTCACCACCTCATATTGCTTCATCAATGGTATCTTCTCCCCGATGTACAGACACCAACGATGGCAAGCTGTCTGTTGTATTCGACCGGGCTTTGCAGTCCAACGAAGTACTCCACTATAATATACAATCGGAAAATTCGCCTTTAATTGATGGTGATCCCGTATCAGAAAAAGATTTTGGAACTGACAACAGCTTTACTTTTCCTCACAACCTGTCACCGGGAACTTATGATTTAAAATACTTTACATCGATGCCTTATACCAATGCTCAGGGCGTTACCACCACCATCAATTCAAGTATGACTATCAAATCATTTACCGTTACAGCCCCCGACAGCGTACAGTTTACCAGTTCCAAAGCCGATGCCTCATGTTTTGGCAGCAACAACGGTACTATTACCCTCGCAGCCTCGGGAGGTGTGGGTAAGTATGAATATTGCATTACAACCGACGAAAATCAGGACGAGACGTGGCTACCTTTTTCACAAAACGATACACATACAATCGAATCTTTGGTTGCCGGTAAGTATTACCTGCAGGTACGCGATACCAATATATGCTATGCCAAACTACCGCTGGGTGGAGGTATCGAAAAACGGTTGATAACAATAACCGAACCGACATCTGCCGTAACTGTCGATTTGGTAAACCTGACCCATCCTAAAGCCTACGGATATGCCGATGGTACGATAGAAGTGGAAGTAAGCGGCGGTACACCAAAAGCCGATGGCAGTTATGATTTCAACTGGACAAGAAACGATGAAACAGCCTTGCAGGGAAGCACTACTACCCGCAAAACTACCGAAGGATACAGGATAGCCCTTACCGGAGCTGTAGACGGTAAATACATACTCACGGTAAAAGATGCCCTCCAGGCTACCGACCCGGATGCAGAAGGGTGTTTTTATACCGACACTTTTACATTAGAGCAACCGCAGCCACTCAGAGTTACCCTTCAGGTAACAGATTCTGTAAGTTGCTTCGGAGAGAATACTGCTACCGTGGTGTCTCATGCCCGTGGTGGAGTAGCCATCAACGATGATTTGCCTTACCAATACGTTTGGAAAAAAGAAAATGGTAGCGGCATACCGGAAATAATCCCGGAAACAACCGACAGCATTATAACCAACATGGCTGCCGGACGATATGCACTCAATATCATTGATGCTAATGGTATTAGTCTGGCGCAGGATTCTGTTATCATAATCCAACAGCCAGCTTTACTGCAATTCAGCCCTACCAAAACAGATATTATTTGTCATGGAGCTGAGAACGGAACACTGACTTTCAGCGTAGTTGGTGGGTCTGGCGGTTATGAGTACCTGTTGCAACCTGAATTGCAGCCTGCAGCCAACTGGGAAAGTATGTCCGACAACCTGACAATAAATAATCTGAAACCGGATACATACACATTACAAGTAAGAGATAAAAATCTTTGTCAGGCTACCACTTCGGGAAACACACCAGCTGCTGTATATACTTTCACCATCAGTCAACCTGAAGAAAAGCTGAAAATTACCACTACAAAGCTTAGCAACCCACTGGCATCGGGTAACACAGATGGCCGGATTGAAACACTGATTTCCGGAGGCACACCTAAACCGGACGGTACCTACAATTTTGTATGGACTAAGCACGATGGCTCGGCTGTAAGCGGAACAGCTACGGGCGAAGTAAGCGCCTCCGGTTACAAGGTTGCACTAAATGACGTTGCCGAAGGAAAGTATATTCTGACCATAACCGATGCCCGATATGCCGATGATGCCACTACCCACTATTGTATGGTAGCCGATACATTTGAACTAAAACAACCGCTACCTCTGACTGTTGACATCGAAATAACCGACACAATTACCTGCCATGGCGACATCAATGGCAGCCTCACTGCACATGCCCGGGGAGGAGTAGTAATATCTGATAAAAACCCTTACAGTTACTTTTGGAAAAAACAAAATGAGGCTGGCGGTTTTGATATTCTGCCTGCACAAACCGATAGCGTAGCCCGAAACCTTAGCACCGGACGATATGCGCTCAATATAACCGATGCCAACGGCATTAGCCTGCAGGTTGATTCTGTCTTTACACTCGAAGAGCCTGCTCCGGTACGACTTACCGTTTTAAAACAAGATGTGGCTTGCTACGACGGTAATAACGGATGGATTAAGTTTAGCGCCACCGGAGGTACAGGTAAATTTCTGTATCGTTTCAGTGCGGGAGACACTCCGGGTGCAGACTGGACAGCATGGCCGGCCGACGATATGGTAAGTTACGCAAATTTGAGCTCGGGCAGCTATACCATAGAGCTAAAAGACACTAAAGGCTGTAACGCCAGAGTAGCAGACACAGAAGCGCCAGACGTTAGAACAGTTATCATCAGTCAACCCGATAAAGCTTTATCCATTACAAAACAGAAAGAAATAAATCCATTGGCCTACGGATATTCTGATGGATTGGTTGAAGCCCTGATAAGCGGTGGTACACCCCATGCTGATGGCAGTTACAGTTTCGGCTGGTTCCGATTGGATGGCAGCGAAATTACCAGCAATACATCGGCTACTGTGAACAGCGACGGGTATTTAGTAAGGCTGGCGGCGATAACCGATGGCCGGTATATACTCAAAGTAACAGACGCCAACCACCCCACCGACCCTGATGCTGACGGTTGTGTGACAACTGATACTTTTACAGTAGTACAGCCGGCACCACTTAAGGTAAGATTGGAGGTGCGCGATTCAATCCGCTGCAATGGCGATATAAGCGGCTCACTGATAGCTTATGCTACCGGAGGAATAAAGCATAAAACAGCGCTGCCTTATACCTATCAATGGAAAAAAGAGAGTACTTCGGGCAGCTTTGTGCCAATGGCAGATAAAACCGACAGCATCATTACCGACCTTAGCGCCGGACGATACGCCCTGAACATAACCGATGCCAATGGAATTAATCTGACTGAAGACACCGTACGCGTAATTACTCAGCCAGATGTTTTACAGCTATCTATCAATCAAACCAATATATCATGTTCGGGCATTCCGGATGGAACAGCCACCGCTTTAGTTGCAGGAGGAACACCACCTTACCGCTATGAGTGGAGCAATTCAGCCAATACACCATCCATCAACAATCTGGAAACCGGCATTTATATGCTTATAGTTCAGGACAAACACGGCTGCGAAATACGCCAGCAAGTAAACATCATACAACCGGACGGCATGACACTGACATTTGAAAAACAGGATCCTCTGTGTCACAACGACTGTAATGGTTCGCTCAAAGCGATAGTCACCGGTGGACGTGCGCCATACAGCTATCGCTGGACCGGCTCAGCATCGACCAGCCAAATAGCTTCGGAACTTTGCCCGGGCACATACAGTGTAGTGGTAACCGATGCCTCAGGTTGCTCTATTTCTAAAACAGAAAATCTGAAAAATCCTGAGTTGCCTGCGCTAAACGTTGGCGGCGACCGCTTTTTGTGTAACGGACAAAGCATTGATTATGATATAAGCCTGTCCGGACAAGATAATATCAGTTATGAATGGACTTCCGATAATGGTTTCAGCTCCGATAAGCCCAAAGTTACATTAAGCAAAACCGGACGATATACCGCCACAATAACCGATAGCCGTGGTTGTAGTAATACCTCGTCGTTCTATCTGAAATCGTCGGATGTGGTTATCGAAAATAATTTTGCAATGCCCACGCAGGCGTTTACCGACGAGCCTATAGTAGTGGTGAATACCACCTACCCTACCCCCGATAGTATCAGGTGGATATTGCCGGAATCGTCCGCAATAAAAGCTAAAAACGAAGCTTATGCCGAATTTGCAGTAGCTGATACAGGAGTTTATGTGATTAAACTCATTACTTTCAGAGGCAACTGTTTTGCCGAACAATCCAAGAAACTGATAGTAACGCAACGTTCAGAATTCAATGACAGTGGAACTCAGCTATCGCCGTTTATATTGGCCTTTGGCGTATCGCCTAATCCCAATCGTGGCAACTTTGCAGCACATATCACACTCAAAGAAGTAGCTCCGGCCATACTGAAGCTAATCAGTATAGGCAATAACCGGGTAGTAAATACACAGAACCTGTCAGGGAGCGACACATACACCGTGCCCGTCAATTTATCACTGCCGGCTGGCGTATACCTGCTTCTGCTCGAAACACCAAAAGGTAGCGTTTCGGTAAAAGTGATTATTATGTAAATGAGGAGTTTGAGAAGTTTACTATACTTGTAACCCATAACCAACAATATGAATTTTTTAAAAACATCTTCCGGTTTTTTTTTAGCCATGATATTGGCTGCTTGCGTACTGATTTTCAACAGCTGTTATAAAGAACAGGCTTTAATCGTAGATGCTGACTTTGGAGTAACTGTGATAAACGATGATTATTCGGTTCCGGTTAGTGTGAAAATTGAAAATCTCACTACCGGTGCCGATACTTACCGCTGGACTTTTGAGGGTGCCGAGCCTGCTTCAGCATCCACCAAAGCACCCGGCACGCTCAGCTACACCAAGCCCGGAAGTTACACCATCAGATTAGAAGCAACCAACTCGTACGGCGGTAAAGATACCTGTTCTTTCCGGTTGGTTATCGATCCGGTAATAATTCCCCTGTTTAAGGTAAACAACCTGCAATCATGGTATCCTGAAGTTACAGTACATATTGAAAACAAAACAATGGGGGCTACCACCTGGGAATGGACTTTTGAGCAGGGAATACCTGAAACATACAGTGGTGAGCAGCCGGGCCATGTAGTTTTCAAAAGCCCCGGCCCGCATCTGATACGTTTAAAAGCCGGTAACGGGCGCGAATTTTACACCAAAGATACCACCATAACGGTTTTACCTGATTTAGTTAATAACTTTGAGATAAGTTGGGAGAGCGCCGATAATGATATGCAGGTACCATTTACAGCTGTTTTGCAAAATAAATGTATTAGCGCTACTCATTACGAATGGAGTTTGAGCGGAGGTACGCCCCCGGCGGCCACTACCCCACAACCTACGGTAGTATATAACTCTCCGGGCGTTTACACCATCACACTTAAAGCATCGAATGATAAAAAAACAACCAGCACATCGCAAACAATCACCCTGTTGCCCGACAAAAATCTATATACATTTACAGATGTCAGGCTGGGAATTAACACTGCTCAAAACAGCATCGGATGTTATTTTTCGGCTATAGATGGACGGGTGCTCAGGAGCAACGAAATAAATGCCACGAACGGCAGTCGGGTTGATTTTGCGTTTTTCGGGCTCAACAGCTCTTTTACGCGTAACCGCTTTGTATCGCCCCATCAGGTACAGGATTATACCTTCGCCGCTATTCCCGGAGCCGTCAGTACGCGTACGCTCAACAAACAGGAAAATTGTAACTGCAACGGGTTATCACCTGCTGAGTTCGATGATATAACCGAGGGTAGGCAACTCAGTTTTATTTCGCTTTCGGCAAATGATGAGTCAGGTGAATTTGACTCCTCCCGGCTTCCCCGCATAGTGCTGTTCAGCACGGCCGATGGCCGACGGGGAGCCATCAAAGTAAAAGAGTACACATCAGCCGGTTTGCAAAGCTATATCGTTTGCGATGTGAAAATTATGAAACAACAATAAACCTGACTGTTTATTATTATACACAAAAAAATCAATTATAATCGCATTAAACACCCATGAGTAAGCTTACTTGCACACAAAAAAGGAATTATTAATAAATCCGACATCCTCTCAATCAGTCGGGAAGCCTCCCTTTCGGGGAGGTTGGAGGGTCTTTTAAACATATGAAAAATTATCTCCAAATAAGCTATTGGCATTACATACTGGCTCTGTTCGCACTATGTATTCAGGTGCAGGCGCAAACCTACACCAGCTCACCTGACTTAGGTAACCTGAAAGGTTCACTTTTAGAAAAAGTCAAAAACCCCGTCAAGGTTAACGGAGGCGCCTCATTCAACACCGTTTATACCCAAAATCAGGGCGATGGTGTAAGCAACGATCAGCCTTTATCGTGGATATTATCGGGCAATATCAACCTTACCGTGCTGGGAATTGCCTTACCCTTTAACTTCAATTACAGCAATAAAAAAGTAAGTTACACCAATCCATCGTTGAAATTCAACAGGCTGGCTCTCCATCCCAAATACAAAGCATGGACGGCTCATATCGGCGATATTTCCTCCACATTGACGCCCTATACGCTCAATGGTGTGCAATACACAGGTGGTGGCATTGAATACAACAAAGGTAAATGGCAGGCACAGGCTTTGGCCGGGCGATTTCTGAAAGCAGTTAAAGAAGATACGCTCCACTCCGTTCTGCCCTCGTACCGGCGTTTTGGCTGGGGTGCTAAAACCGTGTATACCGACGGAGGTAAAAAAGCTGCTTTATCTGTGTTTCATGCCCGCGACAACAAAACCTCCATACCACTACCCGAAAAAGAATCCAACCTGGCTATTAAACCAATGGAAGGTACTGCTTTTACTCTGGAAGGAGCATATCCGCTCATCAAAGCATTAGTACTCAATGTAGAGTACAGCGCCAGCATACTCACCCGCGATATAAGCCTTAGCGCCGATACTTCAGCAGCTTTCAACACACCGGGAAAAATCTTAGTCCTTACCTCAAACGGTTCTACCCGCGCCTATCAGGCTGTGAAGGCAGGCATTATTTATTCCTTCGGGCAATCGGGCATTGGTATAAATTACGAAAGAGTTGATCCCGGTTATCAAACTCCGGGAGGATATTTTTTTACCAACGATTTTGAAAACATGACCCTCAATATCACACAAAGCCTGTGGAAAGGTAAAGCAAACCTGTCGGCCAATGCAGGCCTTCAGCGCGACGATTTGGAAAACGCCAAACAAAACAATGTACGAAGGTTGGTTGCCGCCTGCAATCTCAATGTAAAACCGGGGCCTAAAGCCACCATGAACCTGACTTATTCCAATATGCAGGCATACACCTATGTCCGCAACGGTTTCGAAACAGTCAATCAGCTGACCCCTTATCAAAATCTGGATACACTCAGTTTCACACAATTATCCCAAAATGCCAATCTGAATATCAACTATATACTGGCACAGTCAAAAGAAATGGCGCAAACACTTACTGCCAATTGCACGTTTATGGAAACAGCCAAAAAAACAGGCGACATAATCCGCAATGGCGATGCCACCCGAATAATAAACGGAACTCTATCACACTCATTATCATTGCCCGGGAAGAGTTTCACCTTATCCTCGTCGGTTGCCATAAACTACAGTTATGCAGCTCTCACTACCAACTATACGTGGGGACCCACCATCAATATATCCAAAGCTCTTTTCAAGAAAGCACTGAATACCACTTGCGGTCTGGCTTATAACTCAACCACAGTTACCGACAAAAAAGTGAATGTGCTTAATATACGCGCAGGAGCATCTACCGTAGTGGCAAAAAAACACAATCTGAATATGAATATCGTATGGCAAAATAAAACAGGAAACGAAATATCATCGGCCAACTATTTTACAGCTACAGCAAGTTACGCCTATAGCTTTTGATAAGAGAAGCGAGGAGCGAGAAGCGAGTAGTGAGAAAACTGGAGTAAATGCAGGCGGTAACAGTTCCCCTCCCAAAACTACAACTAACTGAATAATTGAATAATTGAATAACCCAATAACTTAATAACTTAATAACTTAATAACTTAATAACTTAATAACTTAATAACTTAATAACTTAATAACTTAATAACTTAATAACTTAATAACTTAATAACTTAA
>JAFNAV010000058.1 GCA_017860345.1 Bacteroidota bacterium
GATAATGAATAGTGGTAAATCGTTGCGTTAAGTGGAAACTGGGCGAATTAATGAACTTCAAACGTAGCAAAGCAAGACGTAAACGGAGATAGCATTTTATCCTTTACAATCATAAATTTTGGGTAATTTTCTTTTAAAAACGTAAACATAAATATTTACATTGGCCCTACATAGTCATTCAGTTTTATTACAAAAAAATCCGAAACGTCTACACATTTCGGATTTCAATCTTGGCTTTGTTGCGGAGGCCCGACTCGAACGAACGACCTTTGGGTTATGAGCCCAACGAGCTACCACTGCTCCACTCCGCGTTATTTGTGGTGCAAAAGTACTGCTTTTTTTCTATACTGCAAATTAATATCGTGTTTTTTTCTGTCAAAAAGCGCACAGCATGCACAACACACTCATTTACTGACGAAAAAAGACCCGCAAAAACAAAAAAATAAACCTAAAACAATATCAAAAAGCAATTTTAGAGTGAACCATCTCATGAAGTTAAATAGCCCGATGATTTTTTTCTTAGTATTTGAAAGTCTGTTTCTTTCATTTTTATGTTTATAATAAAAAAAATGCTATATTTGCACCTCGTTTGAAAAATTGAACTAAATAATTGTTTTATCTTTAAATAAAATTTTCCATGCAAAACAAAGGACTTATCAGGATTTTTGCAATTGCACTCACTTTGGTGTGTTTGTTTTACCTGTCCTTTACTGTTGTAACCAGTACCTATAATCAAAAAGCTAAAGAACACGCAGCAGGGGACAAAATGAAGGAATACCAGTATCTGGATTCGATATCGAATGAAAAGGTATGGTTAGGTTACACACTGAAAGAATGCCGCGAAAAGGAAATAAATTTAGGGCTCGACCTTAAAGGTGGTATGAACGTTACCCTGGAGGTTTCTGTTCCTGACATCATCCGTTCGCTATCCGGATACAACACTACTCCGAATTTCACCGAGGCTTTGCGCCTGGCTTCTGAACGTCAGAAAACAAACAGTCAGAAACAATACATTGACCTGTTTGTGTCGGCCTACAAAGAACTGGATCCGAACGCAAAATTAGCCAGTATATTCAGTACTTTTGAATTAAAGGATAAAATATCTCTCAATAGTTCGAACGAACAGGTAGTAAAAGTACTTAAGGAAGAAATAGATGGAGCCATCTCTAACTCTTTCAACGTATTACGCACACGTATCGACCGTTTTGGTGTGGTACAGCCTAATATTCAACGCGACAATAATAATACTGGACGTATCCTGATTGAACTTCCGGGTATCAAAGAACCAGAACGTGTTCGTAAACTGCTTCAGGGATCTGCTAACCTTGAATTTTGGCCAACTTATAATGTACAGGAAATCAGCTCATACCTGCAACAGGCTAACGCAGTGCTTGCTACTATCAAAAACAACACAAAGCCAGCAACCGATACTACTGCTGTAGCGCAAGCTACTCCGGCTACCGGCGCTCAGGCCAAACCGGCTGCCAAAGCGGCATCGACAGTTGATAGTTTGAAAGCTGCTCTGAACAAAAAATCGGCCACAGAAGTGGACTCTGTAAAACTACGCGAAGAAGCAATCAAAAATAACCCGTTGTTTGCCATACTCGATACCCGATTTGCAAATGGCTGTATCATAGGTATTGCTCACAGCAAAGACACTGCTCAGATTAACGCTTACCTAAACATGAAACAGGTAAAAGAAACTTTACCTTCGGATTTGGGACTGCGCTGGACTGTAAAACCGATGGAACAAAAAGGAATGACTAAAGAGTTTTTCCAGCTTATTGCCATCAAATATACCAACCGCGATAAACGCGCTCCTCTGTCGGGCGATGTAATTACAGATGCAAAAGCAGACTTTAGCCAAACATCGGCTTATGCCAATGTAAGCATGAGTATGAATGCAGAAGGCTCAAAAACATGGGCTCGCATGACCAAAGAAAACCTCAACAGATCAATTGCCATTGCTCTGGATGGTTATATATATTCTTTCCCTACGGTTAATACCGAAATTACAGGAGGTAACTCACAAATTACAGGTAACTTTACCGTAGAAGAAGCAAAAGACTTAGCCAACACGCTTAAATCAGGTAAAATGCCGGCACCTGCACGCATTGTACAGGAAGATATAGTTGGTCCGTCGCTGGGTCAGGAAGCTATTAACAGTGGTTTGGCATCGTTTGCCATTGCTTTCCTCCTTGTGCTGGTGTACATGGTATTTTACTACGGTAAAGTGCCCGGACTTATTGCCGATATAACTTTATTTGTCAACGTATTTTTCCTTGTTGGTATTCTGGCCTCTTTCTCGGCTGTACTTACGCTCCCCGGTATTGCAGGTATCGTACTTACGCTTGGTATGGCTGTGGATGGTAACGTAATTATTTACGAACGTATCCGCGAAGAAATGCGTGCCGGCAAAACCATGAAACGAGCCATCGAAGACGGGTTTAAAAATGCAATATCGGCTATCGTCGATGGTCAGGTTACAACACTTATTACCGGTATAGTACTGGCAGTATTTGGTACAGGACCTATCAAGGGTTTTGCCAACACTTTAATCATCGGTATCGTTACTTCATTCATCACCGCAGTATTCCTTACCCGTTTGATGCTCGAAGCTTATGCTAACCGCGAAAAAGCTAAAGAACTGCCGTTCACTACTAACCTGACAAAGAACTGGTTGCAGAATGTACATTTCAACTTTATTGGTAATCGTAAATACGCATATATCATCTCAGGAACGCTGATTGTTATAAGTTTAATTTCATTTGCGACTTTGAAACTGAACCTTGGTGTTGACTTTAGTGGTGGTAGAAACTATGTAGTAGCATTTGACGAACCTGTAAAAACTGACAATGTACGTGAACTGCTTTCAAGCTCGTTCGATGGTACTGGAGTACAGGTAATTACAATTGGCTCTGACAATCAGGTTCGTATCTCAACTAAATTTAAAATTGACGACAACTCTGAAACTATAGATGATGAAATTGAAGGCAGACTGTACAATGGTTTAAAACCTTTATTAAAGTCATCGGTTACCAAAGAACAATTTGTAGGAAATTACATTAAAAGTTCCCAAAAGGTAGGTCCTACCATAGCCGACGATATTAAAACCGCCGCTATCTGGGCTGTATTCTTCTCACTCATTGCTATCGGTTTGTATATCTTTGTTCGTTTCCGCGAGGTTGGTTACGCTGTAGGTGCTACAGTAGCTTTGGCACACGATGCTTTGATTACCATCGGTATGTTCTCGTTGCTGTACAAAGTGATGCCTTTCTCCATGGAAATTGACCAATCGTTCATTGCGGCCATTCTTACTGTGGTAGGTTACTCGGTAAACGACACCGTAATTATCTTTGACCGTATCCGCGAAAACGTAGGACTGTATCCGAAACGCGACAGACTTTCTGTGATGAACGACGCTATTAATGCTACTTTGAGCCGTACATTCAGCACCTCGTTCAGTACCATTATCGTGTTGATTGCTATTTTCATCTTTGGCGGTGAAATTATACGTGGCTTCATTTTCGCCATGTTATTTGGTATCACTATCGGTACTTACTCATCGGTATTTGTGGCATCACCTATCAACTACGAAATGTTTAAACGCAAACTTAAAAAAGCGGAAGCCAAAGCTGCTGCTGAAGGAAAGAAGTAATTCGAAGTTAAGTTTTATAAAAGCAAGAGAGCTTCGCCCGGTTTATTCGGTGCGAAGCTCTCTTTTTTATATTAAGTATGTAATAAATGCTGTTTCAATAAAACTAATAAGCTATAAAAAATGTAATTTATTATCGGGATTTATAGCAATTCTTTGTATATTTGAGAGGAGCACTTCTTATTTGCCCCCGTTTTTCATTATTCAGAAGGTACGCAAATCAATTCCATTGATTAACTCATGTGCTTAGTGGAAACACAGCATAAGCACCCAAAAGCAGAAAACCCACAAAATGCAATCCATGTACAGGAGCTAACCGACGGGATTTTCTTCAAATTATTATTTTAATCAATATCAATATTTATTACAATGAAAGTAGGTTTAATTGGCTTTGGTAAAACCGGTAAAGCTGTGGCAAACGTCATTTTGCAGCATCCGGATTTTAGCTTAGAGTGGGTCCTCAGAAAGCGACCCTTATTGGAACACCGGAGTATCTCCGAGTTTTTGGGCGTCGATCCCCAACAGGTGTCCGGCACTATATATTCAGAATCGGCCATTACGGCTGCCTCGCTTATCAACGAGCATCCGGTTGATTTCATTATCGACTTTTCGGCCAGCGAGGCCATATATCATTATGGAGAGGCGGCGGCAGCCAGAGGAGTTAAAATAATCTCTGCCATTTCGCATTATTCGGAAGAAGAACAGCAATTCCTCAAGAAACTATCTGCATCTACGCTGGTGTTCTGGAGTCCTAATATCACACTTGGTGTAAACTACCTGTTATTTGCAGCCAAATTTCTAAAGAAAATTGCTCCCTGGGTTGATATCGAAATTATTGAAGAGCATTTTAAAGGGAAAAAAGGCGTTTCGGGCACAGCTATCAAAATAGCGGAAGCACTTGACCTTGAAAAATCGGACATCAACTCGGTTAGGGCAGGTGGAATAGTAGGTAAGCACGAAATTATATTTGGATTTCCTTATCAAACGGTGCGACTGATTCATGAGTCGGTCTCGCGCGAAGCATTTGGAAATGGAGTGCTATTCGTTGCCGAAAACATCAAGGACAAGCAGATAGGTTTTTATCATTTTGATGATATTCTGCTGGAGTATTTCAAAGAAAACTAACAACGCTCAACTAACTGCTCAGGTCTTATCAAAGAACACCGGCCGGTGAATAACACCTTAGCAGTTAGCTGACTCTTATTGTAAATATCCACTCTACTTGTGGCCTGGCTAAATATTTACATACAACTGCTTTGATATATGGAATAACTTTTATTAATTTGTATATCGAAATACAATTACGTATCAGGATTTCATTATATGAGTCGAATAATCCGTTGCTGCCTTCTAATACTTACGTGCCTTATAAGCCGTCCGGCCTTAAGTTACGAGTTCACACCGATAGCCAAGCAGTTTGTAAAAAACGACTACAATGCCGCCAACCAAAACTGGGCGGTAGGTCAAACCTCGGATGGCATGATGTATTTTGGCAACAACAACGGCTTGCTCGAATTTGACGGATCGCAGTGGAACCTGATTAAATTACCTCAGAATAAAATAGCCCGCTCACTGATGATCGACCGCCACAACCGGATTTATGTGGGGTCGTTTGAAGAGTTTGGTTTTTTTGAAAAAGACACTTCCGGCGAATATAAATATACATCGGTGTCGGGTAAACTGCAAAGTTACAAAATGCAGAACGACGAAATATGGAATATCCTTGAACTGGGCAATAGTGTGATATTTCAGTCGTTCACATCCTATTTTGTATATAATGGGCAAACAGCAAAAGGTTACCGGTGTCCGTACACCTTCCTGTTTTTCAATCGCTTTGGCAACCAGATATATACGCACACCGAACAAACCGGATTCAGCAGGGTGGAGCCTGGCAAGCTTTCTGTATCAGGCCTGAATAATTCACTGCTAAAAAGTCCGGTGATAAGTATTCTGCAATATGATAAAAACACAGCCCTACTCGTCACCAAGTCCGATGGACTTTTTCTTTTCAACGGGAAAGAGATTAGCCGCTTTGTAACCAATGCCGACGAAGAATTAAAAAGAGCCGACATTAACCGGGCTGTAATATCGAAAGACGGAATAATACTGCTCGGCAGCATACTGAATGGGGTAAGCGCTATTAGCCACGAAGGTAAAAAACTATGGACGCTCAACACCTCTAATGTATTGCAAAACAATACAGTATTAGGCATGTTTTGCGATAAAGACAATAACCTTTGGTTGTGTATGGACAAAGGCATAACGCTTATTCAACTCAACTCATCCATTCGTTACATTCATTCGTTCAGCCCGGCCGTGGGAGCCATCTACAGCGTAAGTTACGATGCCCCTTATTTGTATATCGGCACTAATCAGGGACTGTATACTGCCATCTTCAATAAAAATGAAAAAAGCATATCGGATGTAAAACTTATGCCTTCAATCAAAGGGCAAGTGTGGAATACGACAGCAGTGGATGGTCAGTTTTTCTGTGGTAATAACGAAGAAACTTTTGAACTTAAACAAGGAAAAGCCGCAATTGTATCGCCCGTAAGAGGTGGTTTTGCGTTTTGCAAAGGCACTATTCACGGTCAGGAGGTGTTGGTTCAGAGTACATATACCGAACTTTGCATATACCTGAAAAAAAATGGGAAATGGACATTCAGCCATACTGTCAGCGGATTTATCAATCCGATAAGGTACCTCCAGATTGACTACACAGGTACCATCTGGGCTTCGCACCTGCATCAGGGGCTCTATGCAATCAGGCTAAAACCAGATTTGCGCACCATCGAGAACTTACAAAGCTATAACTCGCTGGATAATAAAAATGAGTTCAACATCAATGTTTTTCCGGTAAACAACCGCATTGTATTTACCGATCATACCAGGTTTTATACTTTTGATGATATTGGGAAAAAGATTATCGTATACCACGACCTGAATAAAGCTCTTGGCAGTTTTGCACAGGCATATCGCATCTGTCATTTCAAAGCCAATATGTACTGGTTTATACGCGATAGTGAAGCTGCATTAGTTGAAGTGCAACCCACCGGAGTGAAATTTATTGACATTGTTCAGTACTCACTTTTTCTGAATCAAACGGTGGATGATTATCAGAATATAATTCCGGTGTCGGAAAACGAATGCCTGTTTACACTTGAAAATGGTCTGGCTTTGTACCATATCGAAAAACAAAAAATTGAATCGGGCAAAACTAAGCTACAACTTAAATCGGTACAAACGCATGACGCCGAATCAAAAGATGCCATATCGCTACCGCTCAACGACCAGCTAAAGCCACAAACGCCCTATAGACGCAACAGCCTGGTATTTACGGTTTTTTATCCTGACTTTGCGCAAACGGGCAATCTGTATTACCGCTATAAACTTGAAGGGCTGGATAAAGTATGGAGCGACCCGACAATTTCGCCCCGTAAAACATTTGGATATCTCCCCTACGGATATTATACCCTGAAAGCCGAAGTGCTGACAAAAAGCGGATACAAACTTGGTGAGTTAAGTTACGCATTCGAGGTAAATCCTCCTTTTTATCTGAGTACTATTGCCAAAATAATATACCTTGTTTTATTTATTGCGTTGATATACAGCATATATTTGTATATAAAACATTTATTTGCCGTAAAAAAAGAGAAAATACATCGCGAACAGGACGAAATACGACGCAAGGAAATTGAAAAACGTGAACAGCAAATTATTGCGCTTGAAAAAGATAAGCTGGAGTCGGAACTGACTCTCAAAAGTAAAGAGTTGGCCGGCTCCACCATGACTATTATTAAAAAGAATGAAATTCTGGTAAAAATCAAGGAGGAAATTGTGGCGCAGAAAAATATTTTAGGATCGCAGTATCCGAATAAGTATTATGACAAACTGATACGCATGATTGATGAAAATCTTTCGTCGGAAGACGACTGGGCTGTGTTTCAGGCAAACTTCGACCGCATACACGAAAACTTCTTCCGTAATTTACATGCCCGTTATCCTGAGCTTACCTCCAACGATTTACGATTCTGCGCTTACCTGCGCCTGAACCTATCAAGCAAGGATATTGCTCATCTGATGAATATATCGCTGAAAGGCGTTGAAGTTGGAAGATATCGTATCCGTAAAAAAATTGGCTTACCTTCCACCAAAAGCCTTACTGAATTTATGATAGAGTTTAAGTAAAACACATTTCGTTTTACCCAAACTCTGGCACCAAAATACCTCGAAAAACACCCGATTACGTATCCTTATGTCAGAATTGCACGTATCTTAATCCATCTCAAAACCCGAAAAAAGATTACTATTCAATTACCCAACCCAATTTTCAAAGGTTTTTAACCTTGGAAAGCCAATTATTTTCAAAAAAAATATATTAATTATTTATCTGAATATAAACCTATTAATTTTGATTTATACAAAATTGTAGGGGTAAAAAAGGGGTAAAAAACACCTTCATTTTTTTTGTAGTACTCTTATTGGGGCAAAACGTTTTCGAACACCTGAAAAGCCATACTATATTTGCTTCACTAAATTTAATCGCAAATAAATCACTTATCTGTGCAACCGGGTAATCGCCCTTGTACACGCTAAGTGTATTATACTGCAGGCTGTAAGTATTTTACCATCTAAAAAAGTCACGTTTTTTTCACTCGATTCATATATTAAATTCAGATTAGTTTCAGGTATTAGGTTGCTGTTTAGTTGCAACTCTCGTATTGATACGCAAAGAAATTCTCCCGGAATATCCCGGGAGAATTATTGCGTATTGTTTTGTATTGGGTAAAGTCATTGTGTTTGAAACAATAAAACAAACACGCTTAACTTCAGGAAGGTATTAGTAAAAAAAATCAATTTATAGATAATAAATAACCATGAAAATTGCTCAAAAACTTTTTATAATCATCCTCGGCACTATGGCAACAATAAGTTTGCATGCTTCGCCAGCCAACTATATTCTGCCTAAAGAGCTGAAAGCAAAAGCATATCCTGCCCATGTAGAGCTGACATGGAAAAACACTCCCGGTTTTGACTACGAGATATATCGCTCTACAGACAGTGGCAAAAAGTTTGTAAAAGTAGGGGAAACTAATTACAGTTATTATCTGGATTTTTGCGGCAGGCAAAAGCAGGCCGGACAGATACTCACCTACCGGATACTACCCAAAGGACTGAACAATAAAGCTAAAGATGCAGAAAAAGCCGAAGTAAGCGTAACTCTTCTGCCCGAAACTGATGAAGCTTTGCTGGATATGGTGCAAGCTTATACACTACGCTATTTCTACGATTTTGCCGAACCAACTACCGGTATGGCGCGCGAACGGAGCAACGACGTCAATGGCGATATTGTAACTACCGGTGGCACCGGATTTGGTATTATGGGGCTCATTGCAGGCGCCGAAAGACAAATAATCACCCGTGAAAATGCCTTTACTACCATCCGAAAAATTGTAACCTTTCTTGAAAATACTGAACGTTTTCATGGAGCATGGTCGCACTGGTACGATGCCAACACGGGCAAATCGTTCAGTTTCAGTCAATACGACGACGGCGGTGATTTGGTAGAAACAGCCTTTCTGATACAAGGACTACTTACTGCCCGCGAATACTTCAGACATGGAAGCGTGGATGAACGTTTGCTGTCAAACCGCATTACTCAACTTTGGGAAACCATAGAATGGAGTTGGTATACGCAGGGACAAGATGCGTTGTACTGGCACTGGTCGAAAAACTATGGCTGGAAAATGAATCACCGCATTAAAGGTTTCGACGAAACGCTGATTACCTATATTCTGGCTGCATCGTCGCCCACCTACCCTATCGACCGCAAGGTATACGAGAATTGTTACAAAAACTCAACATACTATTTGAACGGTAAAAGCTATTATGGTTTCAAACTGGACTTGGGCATGGAGCTGGGTGGTCCATTATTTTTCACACACTACTCATTTCTGGGGCTCAACCCGCAAGGCCTGACCGACGAACACACCAATTATTTTGAAAGGAACAAAGCCCACACTCTTATACACAGGGCTTATGCTATAGACAACCCTAAAAAACATTCCGGGTTTGGCGAAAATCTTTGGGGTTTTACCTCGTCCGACGATCCATTGGTAGGATACACATCCCATCATCCGGGTACTAACGACGAGAACGGTACCGTATCGCCAACCGCCGCCATTTCATCCATTGTGTATACACCCGCCGAATCGATGCAGGTACTTAAGAACCTCTATTACAATCTGGGTAATAAAACCTTTGGGCAATACGGGTTTTACGATGCCTACAATCCCGGCATGGCAGACGGACAACAGGTAGTCAGGAGCTATCTGGCAATAGACCAGGGGCCTATTTTGGTAATGATCGAAAATTACCGCTCGGGACTACTCTGGAAACTGTTTATGAACAACCCTGAAATACACGCAGGGTTACAAAAATTAGGATTTAAATCGAACAAATAAATTAACTAACCAATTAAATTTAATGTCATGAGAAAAAAAAGTATTTTACTTTTGCTGTTCACCCTGATGGGTGTCGGTTCACTTTTAGCACAAAACATTCATGTGCGTGGAGTGATTGTAGATAGTAAAACCGGGGAGCCATTAATAGGCGCAAGCGTTGTTCAGAAAAACATGTCGAATGGTAGCATTACCAACATTGACGGAGAATTCAGTATTTCTGTACCAGCCAATTCTGTTTTGGAGATTTCGTATGTAGGTTATATATCGCAGGAGGTAAAAGCAACGCCATCAGCAATGCGAATACAACTGGTAGAAGACAATAAAACACTTAACGAAGTTGTTGTTATTGGCTATGGTACTGCCAACAAAAGAGACCTTACCGGATCAATCGTGAAAGTATCATCCAAAGAATTGGCTGGTAAGCCTAATTCGAACCCTATTTCTTCGCTTCAGGGTAAAGTTACCGGACTGAGCGTGGTGAACAGCGGACAACCCGGTGTTGACCCAGATATTCGTATCCGTGGTACGGTTAGCCTCGGCCAAACTAAACCGCTTTATATTGTCGATGGAATTTTTAACGACAATATCAGTTTTGTAAACCCATCGGACATTGAATCCATGGAAGTATTGAAAGATCCCTCTTCGCTGGCTATTTTCGGGGTAAGAGGTGCCAATGGCGTAATTATCGTTACTACTAAAAGAGGAAATTCCGAAAAACTCACGGTCAATGTTAGTTCATCTCTGGGTATCAAAAATATTGTGGGTACTCCCGAAATGACCGACCGCAGCGGGTTTATTACCTTGTACGACGAACAACGCGCCAATCAGGGTTTTGTGGCCTATCCCGATTACGATCTTTTTCAGGGTAATACCAACTGGGTGAATCTTATCTCGAAAAAGAATGCTATCATTAACAACAACAGTATCGGCATATCGGGTGGATCTGAAAAAAACAAATTCTACATGGGCTTGGGTTATATGAATGAACAAGGACTTATCAAATACGAAAATTACGATAAGATTACCGCATCCATCAACAATGAGATAAAGCTTAGCAAGGATTTAAAATTAGGTATCAGCCTGAGTGGGTCTAAAGCGAATATGCCGCAACTACACTCGTTTACTTCGGCATTGAATGCAACCCCTATTGTTGAGGCCTTTAACACCGAAAACAATGTATACAACAAACTACCCGACCAGATTGGCGGCCCACAAATTGGCAACCCGCTGATGTTTGTAAAAGGTAATAAGTATACCCAATTAAACAAGGAACACCGGGTTTTGGGAAATTTATTTCTGGAATATAATTTCCTGAAAAATTTCACATTCAAAGTAAATTATTTTGCCGATTTAGGATTTAATAACGGCACTACCTATACCCCGAAGTACAAAGTATACAATGCCGAAACAGATGCTGTGGTAGAATGGAACACCAAATCGATGGTTAGCCAGTACCGGAATGCTTACTCCAAGTATCAACAGGATTATTTATTGACATATAAAAATCAGTTTGGCGACCACGGACTTACATTGCTGGGTGGTTTTACAACCTATTATGAAGATTACAGCCAAATTAAAGGTCAGGTTTCGCAATATGCTGGTGGCGATGAAATACCGAATGACAAAAGATGGTGGTATCTGGATGTTTATCCTTATGGCGATCCATCGTCCCGTATTGTAGTGACCGATAAGGATTCTGAATGGGACCGATCTACCGTATCATTCTTATTCAGGGCTTTATACAACTTCAAAGGTAAGTACAACCTGAATGCCTCATTCCGCCGCGACGGTTCTTCTGAAATCTCGCCAAGTCATCGTTATCAGAATTTTTGGGCATTAGGTGGAGCCTGGTATCTAACACAGGAGTCGTTTATGCAGAATCAGAGCATCTTTGACAACCTGAAAATCAAAGCATCAGTAGGGCAATTAGGTAACCAATATACAGGCGTTCATTATCCGTATTATCCCAATTACGAAGCTGGATCTTCGGCCGTATTTGGAGAAAACATAGTTCCTGCTTACCAACTGGCATACAAGAATAATCCTAACCTACAATGGGAAACCATTGATGCTTATGAAGGTGGAGTAGAAATGGATTTGTTTAAAAACAAACTACATCTGGATGCTAACTATTATGAAAAAAGAACCAATAACTTACTGACCATGGTTAATGATGGCGCCAATAACTTTTATATGAACTCAGGAGTTATCAGAAGCTCGGGAATTGAAGTTCAGGCTAACTGGAACCAGACTATATCACGGGATCTGAATTTTTCGGTTGGGGGTAATATTACAACCATGAAGAATAAAGTTCTAAAAGTATGGACAAAAGGTTACAGATACATAAGTGGAAATTCCTGGACTGAAGAAGGTGATGCAATTGCTTATTTCTACGGCTATGTAGTAGAGGGAGTATACCAATCGTATGCCGATAAATTGGCCAGCCCTATAAATACACTGGGCGACTACGGACCGGGCGATTTGAAATTTAAAGATTTAAATAACGACAATAAGATTACCACTGCAGACCGTACTAAAATAGGTAACCCTTCTCCGGATTTCACTTATAGCCTTTCATTTTCAGCAAATTACAAAAACTTTGATTTGACTGCCGATTTTCAGGGAGTGTATGGCAACGAAGTATGGCGCAACTGGGGAAATGGTTCAACTTATGCCGTATTTAATTATCGGACCGAACGCTTAAAACGCTGGCATGGTGCAGGCACCTCCAACTGGGAGCCCAAAGTAGGCAACGACGCCATAAACAACCAGCCTTCTTCCTATATGATTGAAGACGGAAGCTATTTCAGACTTCGTAATTTGCAGATAGGATATAATGTAAATCGCAATGCTTTATCTAAAACAGGCATTCAATCCTTGCGTTTTTATATCAGTGGACAAAACCTGTTTACCTTGAAGAACAACTCAGGATTTACGCCCGAAGCCGGTGGTTCGGCTATTCAATTTGGTGTCGACAATGGAAGTTATCCGATACCGGCTATCACTACCGTTGGATTTAATCTCTCATTTTAATTTAAATTTAATACAGATAAAATCATGAAAAAAATTAAATTATTCATATTCATTTTACCACTTGTGCTGATAGGGGTAAGTTGCTCTGATTTTTTGGACAGAAAACCATTATCGATAGCCACCGAAGGCGATTTGACCGTAGGAGGCGTGGAAGGAAAAGTGTTTGGCTTATATGGTACGCTTCGCGACGAAGGAATGTCCGGACTACCCATGGTATTTATGCACGTTATGCGTAGCGACGATGCCATCAAAGGCAGTACCGCTACCGACGGAGCATCGTACGAACAAATGGCCGATTATTTTAAATACAACAAATCAGACGGATGGTTGCTACTCGATTACTGGAATGCTCACTATAAGCTGATTTATGCTTGCAACGATATATTGCATGACATTGACTCTCTGAAACTTAACACAGAGGGCGATATGATTAATCTGGCTGAAGCTAAATTTTTCAGAGCTTATGCTTATTTTGACTTAGTAAGAACGTTTGGCGAAGTACCAAAAATCGATTTCAAAATTTATAGTATTGGTAATGCCAATATCGAAAAATCTACCGTTGCCGACCTTTATACTTTTATTGATAAAGATTTAACTGACGCGGTAGCTTATTTACCATCAACATGGATAAGCACTTATCTGGGACGCGCTACCAAAGGAGCAGCCAACACCCTCTGGGCCAAAACAAAACTATACCGTAAGGATTGGGGCGGCGCTTTGGCCAAAGCCGAAGAGGTAATTAGTTCGGGCAATTATAGCTTATTGGCTTCGTACGATAACTTTTTTAAAGAAGAAGGCGAAAACTCAAGCGAATCCATATTGGAAGTTCAGATGTACGTAAGTTCAAATGGTTCTGTATCTTACAACAACAATTGCAATGGAGCACAAGGCATACGAGGTAGTGGCGACTGGGATTTAGGCTGGGGATGGAACGTACCAAGTCAGGATTTGGTGGATTCGTACGAAGCCGGCGACCCCCGAAAAACAACCACCATTCTGTATTCAGGCGGATCGGACGGATACGGCCTGACTGTACCTGCCACGCTGGGCAACATACAGCCTTACTGGAACAGAAAAGTATATTCAAACCCTGCACGCAGAGCCGCCACCGGCATAAAATACGCCAACTGGTTAAATATAAGACTGTTGCGCTACGCAGATGTATTACTGATGGCTGCCGAAGCTGCTAACGAAATTGGCGGAGAAGCCAACACAACCAAAGCTCTTAAGTATTTAGAAATGATAAGGGCGCGTGCAAGAGGTACGGCTAACGTATTACCTGCTGTAACCACTACCGTTCAAAGCGAGCTACGCACAGCCATAAAAAGAGAGAGAAGAGCTGAATTTGCTATGGAGTACGAACGATTCTTTGATTTGGTACGCTGGGACGACGCCATTACTGTACTTGGTCCGGCCGGATATACCGACAAATGTAAGTACTACCCAATACCTCAGAGCATTATTGATAAAGCTCAGGGAAAACTGACTCAAAATCCTGACTGGAATTAATTCCTCTCAGCGTATAAGTTTCATTTTTAAACAGATTCAATGAAAATTAAAAAAATATATATGAAAAAATTAATTATATTAGCAACAACTCTGATTGTTGCGCTATTGACATTTAATAGTTGTCAGGATTTGGATCGTCCTGAACTTGGAGATTATCCCAAGGATTCAAACCCCGCCGGAGGTCCCTTAAAGTTCTATGTGGCATTTGATGGCACTACCGATAACCCCTTGATGAACGCTGTTGACAGCATACGTGCAAATTTTGCCACAGCCAATGGCACTACTGCCATGGACGGAATAAACGGCAAAGGAATACAAGGCGTTGCCGGACAATTTATTTCGTATGCAAAACCCAATGATTTTGTAACAACTGCAGGTAGTTTCTCTGTTTCGTTCTGGTATAAGCACGACGGACAAACCAAAAACAATGCTCTTACTAACGGGCCGGAGTATATTTTTAGCTTTGTAGCTGCTGCCGATTATCATTGGTCGGGTAGCAACATGATGCTGATGTTTGAAGGATCAAATACGGCTTGCGCGGTAAAAATGGTGATAGCCGACGGACTAAGCGCTAACGGTAAAGCAAGTACCGCTGATACATGGCTTACCTGGGAAGGTGCTAATGCCATAGCCGGACTGCTGGACAACCAGTGGCATCATTGCGTTTTTTCTTACGACCAAGCCACATCCGGCCTTACATTTTATAAAGATGCAACCGTAATTGGCACTAAAACATGGGGTACACATGGTGCCATCAAACTCATCGACTCTAAAGTTGCCGGATTCCGCCTTGGCTGTGGACCACAAGGCAGCGCAGGCGATGTATCCAACGATTGGCTCAGGTCGTCATGGAAAGGAGGCCTGGATCAGTTCCGTATGTACAATACTGCTTTGAGCGCAGCTGAGGTTACAGCATTGTTCTCGAAAAAGTTGTAATTTGATTTACCTGAACAGGAAAGCAGCGGGAGTATCACAAAAAAAACTCCCTTGCTTTCTTGTTTTATAAAATATGTAAGCCAATATCTGAAAATAATTTAATATATCGATCAAGTGAAAACAAAAATCATTTTATTAGCCCTGAGCTGTTTAATTCTGACAAACACCGAGGCACAGAAAACAAAGAAAAAAACCAAAACTGTGGTTGAAACTCAGGAAGTGAAACAAATTCCGTTTCCAGGCAGAGAGCATTATTTTAAAGCTGACCCTCAAATGGATCAGTTTATCAGCAACTTAATGTCGCAAATGACGCTGGATGAAAAACTGGGACAGCTTAATCTGCCTTCGTCGGGCGATTTTGTTACCGGTCAGGCCACAAATTCAGATATTGGTAAAAAAGTTGAAGAAGGCAAAGTGGGTGGACTATTCAATATCAAAGGTGTTGAGAAAATCCGGGACATTCAGAAAGTTGCAGTTGAAAAAAGCCGGCTTAAAATCCCAATGATATTTGGCATGGACGTTATTCATGGATACGAAACCAATTTCCCTATTCCACTGGGACTTGCATCGTCGTGGGATATGAGCCTGATTGAGCAATCGGCACGCATAGCGGCACTGGAAGCTACTGCCGACGGAATTTGCTGGACTTTCTCGCCTATGGTAGATATTTCGCGCGATCCGCGTTGGGGCAGAGTAGCCGAAGGTTCGGGCGAAGATGCTTATCTTGGCTCGCAAATAGCCAAAGCCATGGTACATGGATATCAGGGCTACAGCTTAGCCGATAAAAACACCATGATGGCCTGCGTAAAACACTATGCCCTGTATGGCGCTCCCGAGGCCGGACGCGATTACAATACCGTGGACATGAGCAGGCTCAGAATGTATAACGAGTATTTCCCTCCCTATAAAGCTGCCGTAGATGCAGGCGTGGGTAGTGTGATGGCATCATTCAACGAGGTGGACGGTATACCTGCTACCGCCAACAGATGGTTGCAAACTGAAGTACTCCGTAATCAATGGGGTTTCGGAGGTTTTGTGGTAACAGACTTTACCGGAATCAACGAAATGATAGATCATGGCATAGGTGACCTTCAGGAAGTATCGGCACGCGCTTTAAAGGCTGGTATCGATATGGATATGGTTGGCGAAGGTTTTCTTACAACCCTGAAAAAATCATTGGATGAAGGCCGGGTTTCTATCGAAGATATTAATGTGGCTGTACGACGTATACTGGAAGCTAAATATCGTCTGGGATTATTTGCCGACCCATACAAATATTGCGACGTCAACAGATCTAAAACTGATATTTTCAACCAGCAAAACCGCGCTATTGCCCGCAATATATCCAGCCAGTCTATGGTGTTGTTGAAAAACAATAACGAATTATTGCCTTTGAAAAAAAGTGGAACAGTAGCCGTAATAGGTCCTTTGGCCGATAACCCGGAAAATATGCCCGGTACCTGGAGCGTTGCAGCCAAACATGCCCTATCGGTAAGTCTGCTCAGAGGATTGAAGGAAACTTTAGGAGATAAGGTTAATTTTGTATATGCCAAAGGCAGTAATATTGACTACGATGCCGAACAGGAGGTACGCGCAGCCATGTTTAACAAAAACACCTATCGCGACAATCGTCCCAAAGAACAGATATTAAACGAAGCCCTACAGATTGCCCAAAAAGCTGATGTAATAGTGGCTGCCATAGGCGAAACTGCCGAAATGAGCGGCGAGTGCAGCTCCAGAACCAACATTGAGATTCCTCAGGCTCAGAAAGATTTGTTGATGGCGCTCAAAAAGACAGGAAAGCCCATTGTGGTGGTGCTTTTCACCGGACGCCCGCTGGTGCTTAACGATGAGCAGGAAACTGCCGACGCCATCCTTAACGTTTGGTTTCCGGGAAGCGAAGCCGGATATGCCATATCAGATGTTTTGTTCGGTCAGGTAAATCCGTCGGGTAAGCTACCCATGTCGTTTCCCCGCAATGTAGGACAAGTGCCTCTCTATTACAACCACAAGAACACCGGCAGACCGGTAACTGCGGTAGATAAATACGAAAAATTCAGATCCGTTTATATGGATTCGCCTAACTCGCCACTTTATCCTTTTGGCTACGGACTAAGCTACACCACATTCAGCTATGGCGACATTGCTTTAAGTGCAACAAAACTACAGGGTAATCAAACACTTACTGCAAGCATTAGCCTTACCAACACGGGTAAATATGATGGTGCAGAAGTGGTTCAGCTTTATATCCGCGATGTGGTAGGAAGCATAACCCGGCCGGTGAAAGAGCTGAAAGCCTTCCGTAAAGTAATGTTGAAAGCCGGCGAAACTAAAACCGTAACCTTCGACATCACTCCCGAAGACTTAAAGTTCTATAACTACGATTTAAATTACGATTGGGAAGCCGGCGAATTTGAAATTAAAATCGGAGGTAACTCTTCCGACGTCAAAACTTCAAAAATTGTTTGGAATAAATAACTGCTTTATCCGATTATAAAAATCTTCAGATTCTTGCTTCGCTCTGAATGATAAATCAGGACTGGTATTTTTATTTAAGAAAATCCTGACTGTCATTCAGAGCGAAATCAGCAAGATTTTTATGATTACAACTAACTCTTATTTTATAATATTTTGAAAAAACTACTCCTGCTTATTTGGTTTTCGGTGTTACTACTCGCATCCTGCAAGGTAGACGAGCCTTCCGTACAGAGTCCCGAAGTCAGGATACTGAAAATAAGCAGTGTGCAAATCAACCGGATACTTTTGTCTGAAAATACGCCTTTATACAATGTCAATCCGCGTACTGCACCGGTAGTTAGCATTACTTTCGACGACTCCATTGACGTCTCAAAATTTCTGAAACAAAAAGTAAGCCTTGGAAACAGCACAGGGTCAGACTTTAGTGTGTCTCAGGGACAAAATAATAAGACCATAATACTCACCTCCGCGGGTTTACTTCAGGAACTTACTGAGTATACACTTAAAATTGATACCGGATACTATTTAGGCGGAAAAGTGCGTACCGGTTTTTCGTCGAAATACATCACCGGGCTCGACTCGACAGCTAAATTCCCCACCATTACCGACGACAGCCTGCTTACACTTGTGCAGAAAAAAACATTCGGGTACTTCTGGGAACATGCTCATCCTGTTTCGGGTTTAGCCCGCGAACGTTATGGTTCGGGCGAAACAGTAACCTCTGGCGGCTCGGGTTTTGGTATCATGACCATTCCGGTAGCTATCGAACGGGGCTTTATTAGCCGGCAATCAGGATTTGAAAGGCTCAACACTATTGTTAATTTTCTGAACACAAAAGCCGATCGCTTTCACGGAGCTTTTTCGCACTGGCTCAACGGTACTACCGGAAAAGTTCAGCCCTTTAGCACCAAAGATAATGGAGCCGATTTGGTAGAAACTGCTTTTCTTATTCAAGGGTTGCTCACGGTGCAACAATATTTTAAAACCGGAAACAGCGCCGAAAAAGCTATGTGCGACACTATTCAGAAAATATGGGAACAGGTGGAATGGACATGGTTTCAGCGCAACGGACAGCAAAAGCTTTACTGGCACTGGTCGCCCGATTATGGTTGGGATATGAACATGCCCGTAACCGGCTGGAACGAAGGTTTAATCGTTTACGTACTGGCAGCTTCGTCGCCCACTTACCCCATTGCCAAAAGCGTATATGACGAAGGCTGGGCACGAAACGGAGCTATCAAAAACGGGAATATTTTTTACAACATCACGCTCCCGTTGGGCGAAAACCGCGGAGGGCCGCTTTTCTTTACCCATTATTCTTTTCTGGGACTTGACCCGCGCAACCTGACCGACCCGCATGCCAGCTATATGACTCAAAACCGGGCACATGCGCGTATCAATTACAGTTACTGCGTGGACAATCCTAACGGCAACTTTGGTTATAGTGCCGACTGCTGGGGACTTACCGCCAGCGATATTCCAAACGGCTATACAGCCTCCTCGCCAAACAACGACGGCGGAACCATTGCCCCTACTGCCGCTCTGTCGTCGTTCCCGTACACCCCTACCGAAAGCATGAAAGCTCTCCGGTTTTTTTACTATGTACTGGGCAATAAACTTTGGGGCGACTATGGTTTTAAAGACGCGTTCAATCTGAAGCAGCGCTGGTTTGCAACCTCATACCTGGCTATAGACCAGGGGCCTATTGTAATAATGATTGAAAACTATCGTACTCAATTATTGTGGAATCTTTTTATGCAGAATCAGCAAATACAAACAGGACTTGGCAAATTGGGATTCTCGTTTTAATAAAGAAATAATTTATTCCAAAAACTTATTATTGAACAATAAGAAGCCAATATTCAACCCAAAGTTCCACTGACTTGAACCCGCAGTATAATGATTCACAAACAAACCGGCTGATGCAAATTTCATGTCAAACACAAAGGAAGACTCTATCAACAACCGGGCATTATTAAAAGGTTGCGAATAGGCAGCTGTACCATCGGTTTGTTTTTCAATGGTTTTGTAAGGCATAAACAAATATACCTCATTGCGCCAGTGAAACTGATCGTTGAGTTTATAAATTGGCTTCAGGCCAAGCGCCAGGAACTGATTGGCTCTGAAGTAGGGATTAAAACTCACCTTGCTATGCGGCGTGGGACTAAATGCAGGAGCTTGTAACATGGTGGATGTGTAGTTATTCAGCATACTACGCGATGTATAAGATATTTCGGACAAGGTTCCCAATATAAAATGCCGCGAAAGCGGATAATATCTATCGGCCTTTAACCTGAACTGTACCCACATACTCTTATTCTCTACAATATTATTCTGCGAGCTTCCGGCCGACTTGAAAGCCTCTTTACCGCCTGCCATTTGTACCATTCCCAGAAAATGGTAGCCTTTTACCGGATACATCACATTGTTTAATGTATAGGTCTCAACTTTTGTAAAAACACTCCCAATATTATAAATACTTTCGTCGAGGCTCTCATTTTGGTTTTGGCTATAGCGGTCGGTTAGTACGCCATAACCCAACCCAAATTCCATACGACCCTTCATGGTTAACGAGAACCCAACATTGAGTTTACTATACACCTCAAACTGATTGAAGTACGACGTACGGTCATCATCATAAAACACTTTATTACCCTCGTAAAAATCAAAACGGTGCAGCAGAAATGCCAGTTTCATATACCAACTGTGCCGCGTGGGAATATCTACCCGCGTACCAACCCCCAATCCGTTGTAAATACGGCCAAACTGAGCATCAATATAAGCCGTTTGAGCATAATCCTTCAGATTCTGATACATAAGTCCAAAGTATGCCTGATTAGAGGCATAGGACGAAATATTCCCCCCAACCGATAGCTTCAACTGATCTTTGGTTTTCACACGCATACGCAGGTCAAACAAATTTGTAGAATCGTTAAATACAGCTCTGGGTATTACTTCCGCAATCTTATCATCGGATATCAGTTTGAAATATCCTTTTTTAAACTCTTCGTTATCAAAAACCTGACCATTGGTATGAAACGTATTTTCAATGTATTTTTTTTGTAGCGTATCTATCCCTGCAATGTAAATATTTTTATACTTCAGTTCCGGCAGTCTGGCCTTAAAATCATGCCGATTGCTCTGCACCTGTTCCTTGCTTACCTCCCGTTTCACCCTGGCTCTGATTTCGGGTAAGCGGGCTATTACCTCATTATACCCCAACTGCACCAATTCATCAACTTTGGTAAAATCGAAGGTATTTACATTATCCAGTTTAAAATCGAGCAAAATGCCTTCGCCCGGGTTAAGCGTATAGTCCGATTTACCAACAATCATGTTTTCAATCTGCTTTACAATATCATTTTCGGCTGGTTTTGATGGATTATTGGACACAACGCTACCCAAAATAAACTCCGGCGCAAAGTCGCTACGCATTACATCTACCGGGAAATTATTAAAAATACCTCCATCAAAAAGCAATTGATTATTTATCATAATGGGCTTAAACATAAACGGGAATGTCATCGAAGCCCTTACAGCATCACCCAGATTCCCTTTTCGCAAAACCACAGCCTCTTTCCTGTAAATATCTGATGCCACACACCGAAATGGTACAAACAATTTTGAAAAATCGCCCTTTGCTAAAGCATTGGCCTGACTAAACAGCTCTACAAAAGCATAATTCATCTGACGCGGCGACACAATATTGGTAGGCAAAAAAGTAGGCTTATAGGCTATCGAGTCCAGTTTTTTTAAATTAAAATACAAATCGGCAAAAGCAGGCTTAGGGTCGGCATTCCGATAATAATATACGTATTTGGGGTCAATATCGCCGGTAGACCACAACTTAAAATCGTTGGATTTAAAAAGCGTTACCATTTCGTCGGGCGTGTAGCCCATCGAGTAAAACGCACCCACAATAGCGCCCATCGAAGTCCCTGTAATGTAGTCGATGGGAATATTATTGTCCTCCATGGCTTTAATTACACCAATATGCGTAAAACCACGGGCCCCGCCACCGCTCAATACAAGTCCTACCTTTTGAGCATAGACTCCCGATAAGCAAAAAATCAGAACAACCATTAAGGTCAGTTTCAGACAACTATAAACACATATTTTACCACCTGTTTGCATTACTTCTTCGTTTAAATTTCTACTTTAAAAAAAATCAT
The DNA here is from genome assembly GCA_017860345.1 of Bacteroidota bacterium. Taxonomy (GTDB): domain Bacteria; phylum Bacteroidota; class Bacteroidia; order Bacteroidales; family Paludibacteraceae; genus Paludibacter. The sequence continues at coordinate 22,248 of JAFNAV010000058.1, forward strand.
ATATCATTATCCTGACAACACCTTAAAAAAACTGTGCCGACAACCTATTTTTACTAAAACAATTTTCGGAACAAAAATATCATTCCATAGTTGTTTTTTTATCAAATACTTTGAAAGAGATAATTAACCCATATTCGATACAGTTGTAATTTACAGAAATGCAACTTATAAAAAAATGCAAATACGAATATGTTAACCCGGCGAACGTTTTTTAATCTGTCAAATTTTATGCCTTTTTTCACAATATGTCATTGCCGGCAAAGGATTTACCTGCAAAAAATGTATTATCAGGTAAAGATTCAAAAAAACACAGAACACCACACTGACAATCTTTCAGCTTTTCAACAACATAGCTTGTTTTTACTTTCACTTTGCACCATTATCAGCCATTTGATGAAAATTTTAATGTTTTATTATCGAAATTTAATAAAAAATGCTTTTCATGTTATTTTTTGATTAATTTTGCATACAACAGAAAAGATTATATTCGATGAAGTTTAATACCAAACATTTTACGCCACAAAAAAGCCTGCTTACTGCGCTTTTTTTGTTTATAATAAGTTTTCACATATCATCGCAGGAAACCGGGCAGGCTTCTGATAACAAAAACGAATTTACAATCTACGTGATGCCAAGCCTGTATCCACTCGATTGGCAAAGCCCCTCCGCACTTTTTAAGTCGGCTAAAAGTTGTTATTTTAAAACGATAAGCGTCAAAGATAACTATCTGCTTGGACATATTGCTGTAGGCATAAAATCGCCGCTGCTAAAATCGCCGCTACTGATTGCTCAGGCCTCGGCAAGTACGCAGGAAAAATTAGATCTGCTTTTCAAACAAAAAGTAGGTTTGGCCATTATGGGCGCTCCCTTGCAGGGCCGACTTGAAACAAATGAGGAACTAACTCATAAGCTCAACGTGTACCGAAAAAGAAACAAACTGGCATTTATCCGCTATCGCATTAGCGATAATGCAGTAAAACGGATGCTCACTTTTATTGACGAGTATTCAAAAAAAATGAATAACAAAAATGCTCCCTGCGATTTCTATGGTGGCGCTTTCTGGCCCGGATACAAAAACGAAGGCTCAGGATGCTCAGCTTTCGGGATGGTTCTGCTCGACTTGGTTAACCTGCTGCCCGAAAAAGAAGTGAAAATATGGAAAGTTGACGTTAACCTGCCTATGACGCTTATAGGCGGAGAATACAATAACAAGAAGAAAATAAAAACATCGGCTATAAAACGGGCTGATCAGTGGCACAATGGTGTTGGTGTTGAAAACGTAGATTACGTAAAGCATTTTTCGTACGAACCAAGTATCATGTTCGACTGGATACATCGCAAACGTACAGAAAACGACTCGGTTTATGCGCCTGTGGAGGAGGATGGCGCTCCGGGACTTTTGGTCGACGGCACCGCGGTACAATTTGATGAAAGTGAACCAATTTTCCGCACCCGGACAGAGCCAAACCTGTTTGTTGAATATTATTTCAGGAAAATCAACCAATACAATGCCAACTCAAACAATTAAATATCGTCAAATAAACAATATAGATGAAAAACCATTGTATTTTTATGCGATGGTTTTTGTTTTTAATTAAATAATGATTTAAATTTGCCAAACATAAGAAAATTCATTTGCAATGAGAAAACTTCAATTTATTTTATTGACAATTATAATGGGAATATCCGCCGCTAATGCTCAGGAGAATCTGAAATACCAGCTTCCTCCCGAAAGCATTCTGAAACTTGCCGACTACCAGCGGCCACCAGCCGTAACTATCGATTCGCACAACGAATATATGTTGCTTACTTACCGCAACACTTACAAAACCCTTGATGACCTGAACCAGACCGAAATAAGTTTGGCCGGCTTACGCGTAAACCCTGTAACCAACATCAGCTCATCGGCCAGCTATCTCAACAATCTGAAAATACGAAAAGTGAAAGATAATGAGCCCGTTCAGGTGAAAGGACTTCCGGATAATCCTCGTATTACATACCTGAGCTGGTCGCCCGACGAAACAAAAGTGGCTTTTACCAATACTACCGATAAAGGCGTAGAACTCTGGGTTATGGAGTTTGCCACGGCGCAGGCCACCAGGTTAACCGATGCTGTGGTTAACGCTAATTTGGGCAACCCTATCAACTGGTTTCGCGATAGCAAAAGCATCCTTATCAGACTACTGCCAGCGCAACGCCCGGCTCTTATCGACCCCAAAAAAGCTTTGCCCGAAGGTCCTACTATTTCGGTGAGCGATGGCGAAAAAGCACAAAACAGAACTTATCAGGATATGTTGAAAAATCCTACCGATGAGGCCAACTTTGTTACTCTTACTACTGCCGAACTTTACAAAGTTGAATTGTCGGGTAAAAAAACATTATTTAAAACTGCGGATATTTATGCCGGTGAAAATTTTTCGCCCGACGGCAACTATCTGCTTATAACCACCATTCGTAAACCATTTTCGTACATTGTTCCGCTCAACCGTTTTCCACAACAAACAGTAGTGTACGATTTAAGCGGCAATGCAGTAAAAACCGTCAATGACGTGCCTCTTACTGAGGTGATGCCCAAAGGATTTATGGCTGTTCGCACAGGCAAACGTTCGCTCAACTGGAGAGCCGATGAACCGGCCACCCTGTTCTATGCCGAAGCGCTCGACAAAGGCGATCCTAAAAACGAAGTGCCGTTTCGCGATGCTGTGTATACCTGGAAAGCTCCTTTTGACAAGACTCCGGAACTATTAACGAAAACAGAACTGCGCTTCTCGGGAATTGTTTGGGGTAATGCCTCCATAGCCGTACTGATGGAAGAATGGTACGATACACGCCGTGTAAAAACCAGCCTTTTCAACCCATCGGCTTTGTCGCAAGGGCTAAAACTCGTCTCCGACAGAAACTATCAGGACATCTATTCAGATCCGGGCAATTTTGAAACCCGCAAAAACCAGTATGGACGTTACGCACTTACCATCGACGGCGACCGGATTTTCCTTGTAGGTGATGGTTTTACACCTAAAGGACAGTTTCCTTTTATTGATGAGTTGAACGTAAAAACCCTTAAAACCAAACGGCTATACCAATCGGGCTACACAGATAAAATGGAGGAAATCCTGGACATTACTGATGTAACCAAAGGCGAGGTACTGGTACGCTTACAGTCGAAAAACGAGTACCCTAATTACTTTATCCGCAATCTGAAAAAACGCATAGCGCCTATTCAGATTACACATTTTCAAAATCCGTTTGAAAGCATTGCCCATGTGTACAAAGAGCTGATAAAATACAAACGTGCTGATGGTGTGGAACTTTCGGGAACTCTGTATTTGCCGGCAGGCTACGATCGCAAAACCAAAACCGAAAAACTCCCTCTGCTTATCTGGGCATACCCTGCCGAGTATAAAGATAAAAACAGCGCCGGACAAAGCGCAGCAAACCCGAACGAGTTTACGTTCCCGTATTACGGATCATTTGTGTATTGGGTAACACGTGGATATGCCGTGCTCGACGACGCTGCTTTCCCTATCGTAGGTGAAGGCAAAACTGAGCCAAATGATACTTTTGTAGAACAATTAGTGGCTAATGCCAAAGCCGCTATCGATGCAGTAGATTCGCTGGGATACATCAACCGCAGGAAAGTGGCCGTAGGAGGACACTCTTACGGAGCCTTTATGACCGCTAACCTGCTGACTCACTCCAACTTGTTTGCCTGTGGCATAGCCCGTAGTGGTGCTTACAACCGTACGCTTACTCCTTTTGGCTTCCAAAGCGAACAACGGAACTACTGGGAATCGGCGGATGTGTATAACGCTATGTCGCCTTTTATGCATGCCGACATGATGAAAACTCCCATACTGCTTGTACATGGCGAGGCTGATAACAACCCGGGTACATTTACCCTGCAAACCGAAAGATACTTTCAGGCACTTAAAGGCCTTGGCGCTCCGGCGCGTATGGTAATACTACCCAAAGAACAACATAGCTATGTAGCCCGCGAAAACATCCTGCACCTGCTTTGGGAACAGGATAGTTTTCTGGAAAAATACTTGAAGAAATAATGTAATTTTATAAAACTAACTATGAATAACGACATTCAAACCTACAACCAATCTTTAGACATTTCGGTTCAGGAAATTTGTAGTTGCCTTAGCAGCACCATTAGTCGGGTGCTGCCCGAAGCCAATAGCAGAATGTGGCACAAACACCCAAGGTTGTTTCAAAGCTGCCAGCATCGAATATACTTCGCCCGAACAGTTAGACCTTGATGATTTGGAACGCTGGCTTTTAAAATCAAGAGTGATTCAATGGGACTACAAAAATATCGTTAAAAATAAAGGTATTCTGGAGCGGGTAAAATTCTCCATCGAGGAAGATACATAAACTCACCAGGCATCTTACACGCCACAAACGCGGAAAGGTGTTTGGTTATTTTTACCTTAACCCTGCAAACGAAACAAGCGCAAACAGGACGATTCAACAAGTAGTATATCCCGAAGGCTTTCGGGATACGCCATGAGCGTTTCATGCGACAACTAAAAAACAATTACAAACAGTTGAAAATAATTTCGTATTTTTGCACGCGCTAAATGAACAACGTAATAGATTTTTACCTCAAAATCTGTTTATTTGTTTCCTGTTTATAAAAAAAATCATGTAACGATTTATAAAAATGAGTGTTGTAGAAAAAATTAAATCTGCTCAATCAACTGCTTTTTCTTTTGAATTGCTTCCACCGCTCAAGGGTAACGGAATTGATGGTGTATACCGAACTATTGATGCCCTTCGGGAGTTTGACCCAAAATACATCAACATCACTACTCATCGCAGCGAATTGGTATTTAAAGAAACGGGCAACGGGCTTTTTGAACGTGTGGCCGAACGCCATCGCCCCGGAACTGTGGCTATTGCTGCCGCCATTCAAAATAAGTATAAAATACCCGTAGTACCACATATTATTTGTAGTGGATTTACAAAAGAAGAAACCGAATATGCGCTGATTGATCTGCAGTTTTTGGGGATTACCGATTTGCTTCTACTGCGTGGCGATAAAGCTAAGCACGAAAAACAATTTGCAGCTACGGGACATGCCCATGCCACTGAGCTTCAGGCTCAGGTCAATAAATTCAACACCGGCGAATTTCTCGACGGATCCAAAATGAAATCTCTGGTCACCCCTTTTTCGTACGGTATGGCCTGCTATCCCGAGAAACACGAGGAAGCTCCCAATATGGAGTCGGAACTTTACTATGCCAAAATGAAAGTGGATGCAGGTGCTGAATATCTGGTAACTCAGATGTTTTTCGACAATAAAAAATATTATGAGTTTGTAGGCAAATGTAAAGCTGCCGGTATCAATGTGCCCATCATTCCGGGACTGAAACCTGTTACTTTTATGAACCAACTTACCGTGCTTCCCCAAATATTTAAAACTGACATCCCCGAAGATTTTGCGGCCGGACTCCGTAAGGCCAAAACCGACGCCGAAGCTACCGAAGTAGGTGTGGAATGGTGTACAATGCAAGCCAGAGATCTGATTGCTAACGGGGTACCAAGCATACACTTTTATAGCTTGATGGCTACTCAAAGTGTAAAAAGGGTGGCTCAGGCAGTATATTAGTGAGGGCTGAATATTTCCAGATATTTTTGGGGAACATCAGTCTGATTTAACAACCCGGCAAGTTGCATAGCCTCAGAAATCCGTTTTTAATCTCAAAAACTATCTTTTTCTCTTAATTATACTTAAAGAACAGACATAAACACTCTTTATTTTGTTATTATTGCAGTATAAATAATTCAACCCGCAAAGGGGTTTTCAAGCATTATGAGTTTATTTTTCTTTTTTATCATTTTTGTTCTGGTACTGGGACTTGTAATTGTATTTTCCATACTGGGATTCATACGCAATATATTCAGTACAATATTTGGTATTGGCAGGCGGCGTACGGCTTATCAAACCGGATCCAATCACTCGTCGTACGAAAACGCCTACCAAAAACAAAAAAACAAGGTGTTTGAGAAAAGCGAAGGGGAATATGTTGATTTCGAGGAGGTAAAAGACTAACCAACAAGATACTCCACCTCCTTAAAATAAAATTCACGCAACTCACCATTCCGCAATTCAAGGTGCATTCTTCCATCGGTAGCAATGTCTGATATTCGTGCGTCAAAAACCTCGCCTTCGGCTCTGAATGGATAAAAACCATCGTTGCGATAAAGCACTGACATATACTCCCGGCGTATCTTTTCAAAATCGGAGGAATGATACAGCACCGACATGTTTTTGCATATATCTTCCAATATCGGCTTGCGGGAATGATGCTTTTTGGTTACCTGACGTAACGACACTGGATTGGGGGCATTGCTTATAAACGTTTTTTGATTAACATTAAGCCCTACTCCTATCACCATCGATTTAATTTTCCCGTTTTGCAATGAATTTTCTATCAGTATTCCCGCTATCTTTTTATCACCGTAGTAGATGTCGTTGGGCCATTTAATGGTAAAGCCCGTTGAAAACCGGCTCAACGCTTTCACTATAGCCAAGCTTATCATCTGCGAAACAATAAACTGCTCAGTAATATCAATGTGCCAGGGAAAAAGCACCATGCTGAAAAGCAGATTCTTCCCGGCCTCAGATTCCCACGAGTTTCCTACCTGACCTTTGCCGGCTGTCTGGAAATCGGTACGAACCACAAAACCCTCGGGAAGATTCTCCCTCCTTAAAATTTCGCGTAAAAGAGCATTCGTAGAATGCGTTTCCTTGATATACATATCGGTTTTGTTGGTTTTACCTGGCTATGTCAAGCATAAAACTCTCCATCTTTTTTACCACCTCTTTGGATGTACCGTAAGCATTATTTACCAATATTGCAAAAACTAAAGTTCCTTTAGGGGCTTCGATATAACCAGTATAGGATTTTACGCTTTCGATAGTACCACTTTTGGCGTGAACTTTTCCTTGCAATGCTGTTTTTTCAAGAATAGATTTGAGCGTACCACTTACGCCCGACACTGGCAAACTGTTGTAAAAAACACCGGAATAACGACTCTTGTTTTTCATATAAGTGAGCAGCTCTACAAAAAATCCGGCCGACACAGCATTGACGGGCGACAGGCCTGAGCCATCGTATTGAAAAAGCTGATCAACCGGCAGGCCTTTAGCTTGCCAGAAAGCACGTATGCTACTGATAGAAGCATCAACGGTTGAAGGTACCACGCTTCGACTCCCAATATATTTAAACAGATATTCGGCGTAGTGATTATTGCTCTTAACATTAGTTTCGGTAATTATTTCGCTTAGCGGAGGTGAATAATGCGTGTATACAACAAACTTTTTACATTCGGGATTGTACTGAACTTCGGCCTGTCCGGTCACTGAGCCACCGCTTGCAATAAGCCGTTCACGTAAGTGATTAGCCAACAAGAGAGCCGGATCCGGTATATCGCCCTTCACTACAAAGTCGGTTTTGTTGGCCGGTATTTGCCCTGTCACAATACGGTCGTTAGAGAATGGAGCTCCGTAGAAATAGGCATTATCAAAGCTGATATTGGCACTTTTTACAAACGACTCTATTTTGTGACCTTTAATTTCAGGATCTATCCTGGTTATCTGAGCTACCGTACCCACCTTACCCGAATTGAAATAAGCCCGATAGGTATTATCCATATACGAAATACCATGAATACCGGGAGCGTAATAGTTGCCCATGTCTTCCCATGTCCATTTGGGATTAATTACCTGCTTTTCAAAAATACCCGGATCGGCTATAATCTTTCCGGCAATATTCTTGATGCCCGCTTTATGTAGCGCAACAATCCATTGGTTCAAAAAATCTTTATCACCAATTTTATCCGAACCCAGCGTTGGATCACCACCACCGCGTATATAAAGATTGCCCCTTAAAGTACTGTCTTTTGCTATTTCGCCATCCACTTCAAGTCTGGTTTCGAAACGGAAATCAGGTCCCAGCAACTCCAGCGCAGTGGCTGTGGTTATTACCTTCATGGTAGAGGCGGTAGTTGCCGTATTTTTTGAGCGCAATTCATACAGCGTTGCCCCGGTTTTCAGGTCTTTTACCAAAAGACTGATATTGGCATTTTGCAACAAAGGATTGTCGGTAAACTTTTTGAGCGCATTCTGCGATACAACCATAGTGCTAATCGCCAGAACTACCAATGCAAAGCAAGTTCTTTTCATATTTCCTGAGAATAATCTTTACACAAAAGTACTTAGATATAATTTAAAAATGAAGCTGCATCGGGCATTTTTTATCATAAAAACAAAAATAGCAAGCTCTACGTACTGAACGAAGAGCCTGCTACCCAATATTGCTAATTATTTCATTGACAGTGAAACAGCATTGCATTAGAGTTTTATCTGGATTAAAACCCGATAGCAATCGGGATTGTAAGCCCAATAAATCTCAAATAAATTTACAACTATGCATTACAATGTATTTTATCTATTATAAATAACAACCTCCAATAACTCATTTTCCTAACTTCAACTCCCACTCCAGCATTTGGGTTTTAATTTCAAGTCCCCAATGATAACCCCCTAACCCGCCATCGCTCCGAATAACCCTGTGGCAGGGAATGAGGAAAGCAATAGGGTTGGCACCAATGGCAGTACCTACTGCACGAACCGCTTTTGGGCGTTTTATATCTTCGGCAATTTTGGCATAGGTAGTGGTTTCACCTACAGGAATTTTCTCTAAAGCACTCCATACGGCCTGCTGAAATTCGGTTCCAATCGGATTCAGACGCGGAATTTCATGCTTTACGAATATCCCATGCGCCAAGTGCATTGCACGCGTATCGTCCTGTTTAAAATCGGTTTCGGGGAAACGCTGCTCCATATCGTAAAAAGCCACATCCCTGCTACCCGGAAAAAGTAAGGCGCATATACCATCGCTTGAAAAAACTATGCAGCATTCACCAAACGGACTATCGGCAAAGCCGAACGAGGGATTAGATTGAGGAGGGAGCTGTCTCATGGGCGTGATAAATTTGTTTAGAAAAATAAAACAAAGACCAATTTGGATAAATAAATCTAAAAATCTTTCGCGGTGGTAAGTTTAACCGAAAAACAGAATTACATTTGCTACAAAATTAATCAATTATTCCATTTATTTGGCAAAATGCTGAAAATAAAGCACAAACTACCTGCTTTTGAGTTTATATGCAACAGCAATGCAAAGCGTATCAGCATGTAAGAACTACAAAAACGATTATTGATTAAATAACAAGCTGAAATAAAAAAACACACGGAAAAGCTACTTAAGAAAAATAATGGTATCAAAACAATTATCCATTTTTTAATAATAATGTAGTTTTTTATGAAAAACAAAATTTTACTTACATGCTCCGTTGCAGCATGTTTTCTATCCTGCTCTTATGCTCAGGTAAGCGAAGTGAACTGGCAACCCACCCGGCTTCAAATTGACGGCAATCCCAACGACTGGACCACTAATCTCAGGTTTTATGACTCGGAGGCGGAAATTAAATATGAACTCCGCAACGATGCCGACAACCTGTATTTTGTATTCAAGTCGGACGAAAAAAACCTTCTGAAGCAAATAGAGCAAGCCGGACTAAAACTGAAACTGACGGTAAGCGGAAAGCCTAAGGTTGCCGCAAGTTTTGAATTGAAAAAGAAAGAAGGATTTGCCGGAATGCCAACTCCTCCCAACGGTCAGGATTTTGACATGACCAATGGTATGCAAGCTGCCAACCAAATCCAAAACCGGCCCGTCCGACCTGACGGAAATCAGGCTCAGCAAATGCCTCAACTTACCATGCGCAGAGAGCTTATGCCCAAAGACACCGCCTACACAAAAGGATTTTTATTCAACAAAGGCATAGCCGTTTCCGAAGACCTGAACAAAAACGTTATCACATTTGCAAAAAGCAACCGGGAAACGAGCGAGTCGGCTTTTGAAATGATAATTCCGTTACGGGAATTATTCGGAGATGGATATCTGCTCGAAGATATTGTAAAAAAAAGCATTCAGGTACAACTTACAATCAATGCCTTATCTAAAAGTTCAGGAGGCGGAAACCAATCCGGAGCTCCCGGCGGTGGTATGGGTGGAGGCATGGGAGGCGGACCAGGCGGTGGCATGGGTGGCGGACCCGATGGCGGTATGGGAGGAGGACCCGGAGGTGGCATGGGTGGAGGGCCCGGTGGCGACATGGGACAGCGCCCTGACATGAGCGAAAACATGGACAACGCAAGCAATTCAATGGGCAAAAAAAATATCAAAATAACCATACAACTCACCACACAAGAGTAATTAGCAAATAATGCGAACCGGCACAATATCATGCGCCGGTTCGCTTTTTTTATCATAAAACACAACTGATAAATTTAACTCAAACAGATACCCGTAGTCTCATTTTTTTATTGTATATTTGTATGTTTTTTGAACAGGTAATAAATTCTTAAAATTACTTGCAAGAGCCGGTTCAAGCTATTTTTATAAACATTTGATTTTTTTATATTTTAAGATAAAATGAGCGAAGAAGAAAAAGTAAATGGTGGCACCGAATATGGTGCAAGCAGCATTCAGGTACTAGAAGGGTTGGAAGCTGTACGTAAACGCCCCGCAATGTACATTGGGGACATAGGCATCAAAGGATTACACCATTTGGTTTACGAGGTGGTCGACAACTCTATCGACGAAGCGCTGGCTGGTCATTGCGACACAATAAACGTTACTATCAACGAAAACAACTCAATTACTGTGGTGGATAATGGCCGCGGTATTCCGGTTGACTTTCACGAAAAAGAAGGAAAATCGGCTCTGGAAGTGGTAATGACCGTATTGCATGCCGGTGGTAAATTTGATAAAGACAGCTATAAAGTTTCCGGAGGGTTACATGGTGTGGGTGTTTCCTGCGTAAACGCACTCTCCACTTTGTTGCATGTAGAGGTATCCCGAAACGGAAAACTATACATGCAGGAATATGAATGTGGTATTCCTAAATTCCCGGTTAAAGAAATAGGTTCTTCTACTTCAAACGGAACTTTGGTGACCTTTTTGCCCGACAGCAGCATTTTTATTGAATCGGTTTACAAATACGATATTCTGGCCAATCGCTTACGCGAACTGGCTTTCCTGAATGCAGGAATCACGCTTACTCTCACCGACAAGCGTAGCCCGCTCGAAGATGGCACTTTCAAATCGGAAGTTTTTCATTCGGAAGAAGGGCTGAAAGAATTTGTAGAATATATCGACGAAGCACGCGAAAAACTAATCGACAGCGTGATTCATATCAACACCGAAAAAAATGGTATTCCGGTAGAAATAGCGATGACTTACAACACATCGTACAACGAAAACATACATTCTTACGTAAACAATATCAATACGATAGAGGGAGGAACCCACTTGGCAGGATTTCGCAGAGGACTTACCCGTACGCTGAAAAAATATGCCGAAGACAGTAAGATGCTCGAAAAACTGAAAATAGAAATCAGTGGGGATGACTTCCGCGAAGGACTTACGGCCGTGATATCAATCAAAGTAGCCGAGCCGCAATTTGAAGGACAAACTAAAACCAAACTGGGCAACAATGAAGTAATGGGTTCGGTAGATATGGCCATAGGTGAAGCATTGGGTAACTATCTGGAAGAAAACCCCAAAGCGGCCAAAACCATTGTGGAAAAAGTGATACTGGCAGCCACAGCACGTCATGCCGCGCGTAAAGCACGCGAAATGGTACAGCGCAAATCGCCCCTGTCGGGTGGTGGACTGCCCGGCAAATTAGCCGACTGTGCCGACAAAGACCCTGAAAAATGCGAATTATTCTTAGTCGAAGGAGACTCGGCAGGCGGAACGGCCAAACAAGGACGAAGCCGCCAGTTTCAGGCCATACTGCCATTACGCGGAAAAATCCTGAACGTAGAAAAAGCCATGCATCACAAGGTACTTGAAAGCGAAGAAATTCGCAATATTTACACTGCATTGGGCGTAACTATTGGAACAGAAGATGACAGCAAGGCACTAAACATAGCGAAATTACGTTATCATAAAATAATAATCATGACCGATGCCGACGTAGACGGTAGCCATATCGCCACATTGATTATGACCTTCTTTTTCAGACACATGAAAGAGCTTATTGAGCAGGGATATCTTTACATTGCTACGCCACCGCTCTACCTGTGCAAAAAAGGAAAAATTGAAGAATATTGCTGGAACGACCAGCAACGACAGGCGTTTATTGAAAAATACGGAGCTGGCAACGAGGGTTCTATCCACACACAACGCTACAAAGGTTTGGGTGAAATGAACGAGATACAGCTTTGGGACACCACCATGAACCCTGAAAACCGTACGCTGCGTCAGGTTACCATAGAAAATGCGGCTTCTGCCGACCATATTTTCTCCATGCTGATGGGCGACGATGTGGCTCCGCGGCGTCAGTTTATCGAAGAGAATGCAACCTACGCCAATATTGATGCGTAAAAACAAATAATTGTTTTACAAATCAGGAAGGTGAAACAAACGTTTTTTTTTGACTCTGCTTTTTTGCCTTACGGAATTTTTTTAATTCCGGGCAAAGAGCCGGACTCAAACCCTGTAAAGACCTGATTGTATGATTAATTTTATAGCCACATTTCATGAACATAGCCGTATACTGTTCCTCAAGCAATCAAATAGCCGAAAGCTATAAAGCACCTGCTTATCAACTGGGAGCATGGATAGCTCAGAATGGTCATACGCTTGTGTTTGGGGGTGCCACAGGTGGTTTGATGACGTCAGTCTCAGAAGGTGCTGCCTGCAACAAGGGCAAAATTACCGGAGTAATTCCGCAGGCTGTGATAGCCATGAGGAGACAAAGCACTGTTTGCACCGAGCTGATAGTAGTAGACAGCATGAACGAACGTAAAGCCATCATGAAAAATGTGGCCGATGTGTTTGTGATATTACCGGGAAGCTATGGCACGCTCGACGAACTGTTCGACGTAATAGCATCGGGCGTGGTAGGCGAGCACAAAAAGCCTGTAATCATTGTGAATCAGGAAGGCTTTTACAACGATTTGATACAACTGTCGTTAAAAATGAAAGATAAAAAGTTTATCCCGGTTGAAAATTATGCGCCTGTATGGGTAAACGATATCGACGAATGTATAGCTGCGTTATCTAATTTTAGTTCAAAATAAAAAATCGAAAATATATGAATCTGTTTTGGAAAAATTTTTTCGGTGGAATAACTTCTACTGCGAAGCTCGAACAGGAAGAAATTGAGCTTGTACAGGCCATGCAACGATATGCGGAGGTAGAAAAATCGGTGGAACTGGCCGAATACAAAAAACTCTTCCACGAAGTGAAATCGGCTGAGTTTATTAGCAAAAAAAAGACCCTTCAAAACAGAAAATATAAAGATACAGAGGAATACCGTGACATAAAAAAATTTAATAAACTCGAAAATTCTGCCGGTATAAAACTTTACTTCAGCACCCTGAAATCAGTGGAACTGGATAGGTATATTGCATTCAAAGCATCGCCTGAATTTGAAAACCTGGGCGACAAAAACTTAGTAAAAGCTTCGGATAAACTCCGCGCCCTCAAGGAATTTGAGCATTCAAAGGCATATAAGAACTATACCCGCTTTCACGATTCGTATATTATAAAAGAATATCATGAGTTGAAAAAGCTGATTTCCAATTCGGAATTTAAAAGAAAAAACGAATTCTGGGCCAACCCGCATCGTTGGAAAACCACGCCGGAATACGTCAAGGAGCAACGCTTCTACGAACTATCGAAAAACCCTGACATCGTTTTCTATACCAACGAAAAACCAGAACGATTTGAGGCTTACAAAGCGTTGAAACCCACTTTTCAGGAAGAGTTTAGCTGGAATACATTAGACAAGTCCAGATGGGATTTCGGATTTCATTACAAAAGCGCAAAACTCATTGGCAACCATTCGTTTACAAACGAAAAACAAGCCAACAATTCCGGTAAAAACGTATCCGTCGAAAATGGTATTTTAAAACTAACCACACGTAAAGAAAGCATAAAAGCAGCGGCCTGGGATGTACAGAAAGGTTTTGTGGAAAAAGAATTTGAATACACCTCGGATGTTGTACAAACTGCCAACGAATTCCGACAAAAAGGAGGAATATTCAGGGCGAAACTGCGTTGTACCGGCAATATTCATCACGCATTCTGGCTGGGAGCCGAAGGCAAACTGCCCCACGTGAACATTTTCCACTTCGATGGCAAGCATATAACTGTAGGTAATGCCGGTAAAAACATTATTGATGGCACTAAAATCAAAGGTATCAACCCCTCGAACTTTTATATATATACTTTCAAATGGACTCAGAAGGAGCTTGTGTGGCTGCTGAACGATGTGGAAATATACCGTACGGCAAGCAATATCCCTGCTGAAGAAATGTATTTGGTTTTTAATTCTTTCATTCCTGAAAAGGCTAAAGCCTCGGTCGGATACTTAGAGGTAGACTGGGTTAGGGTGTATAAATAACTCACAAAAACCAAACCTCATCGTTATGGGGAGGATGCATTATCCCCTGTATAAAACATCAAACACACACATTTTTTTTGTAATGGATATAGATTTTGTTGTTACCTGGGTAGATATGAACGACCCCAAATGGCAAAAGGTTTTTGCCACGTATTCGGGTAAAAAAGACAATAGCAAGAACGGAGTTTCCGAAGCAAGATTTCGCGACTACGGATTCCTAAAATATTGGTTTAGAGGCGTTGAAAAATTTGCACCCTGGGTTCGCAAAGTTCATTTCGTAACCTGCGGGCAAAAACCTGAATGGCTCGATGAAACAAATCCTAAAATCAATCTGGTCAATCACGAAGATTACATACCGCATGAATTTTTGCCAAGCTACAACTCTGTTGTAATTGAGCGCTACTTACATAAAATACCTGATTTAGCTGAGCATTTTGTGTATTTCAATGATGATTTTTACATTATAAATACCATCGGTCAGGAACGCTTTTTCAAAAATGGTTTACCCCGCGATATTGCAGCCTTTCTTTACAATCCGGGTTGGTCGCAATGGTATAAACGCATCCAAAACAACATCAGAATCGTAAACCAAAATTTCGACAAAAAGGAGGTTATGTCCAAATTTCAGGATAAGTGGTTCGACAAAACATACGGAAGCAAGGCACGTTGGAATTATATTCTGAAACCATACAATAAATTCATAACCTTACGTACTCCGCACAATGCTCAGCCTTATTTAAAAAGCACTTTCGACGAAGTTTGGGCTGTAGCCGGCGAAGAACTAACGGCAACATCTGTTAACCGATTCAGGGCCTTAAACGATTTAACTCCGGAACTCTTTCGCACATGGCAAATATGTAAAGGAAATTTTGAACCATACAACACCTATCAGGATACGAAAATGTTCCCGCTTATGATAAAGCCCAAACAAGCGATTAAAGCCATTTATGAGCAAAGCTACTCATTGATTTGCCTCAACGACAATGTCCATATCCGAAATTACGAACAGGTTATGCAAAATATCAGGAATGCTTTTGAGAGTATTCTACCTGAAAAATCGAAATTTGAGATTTAATACGCGCTGAGTAATTCAGGTTCAGCTACATCAATGAGAATTAAAAACTACTTTTCGAATTGAGATTTTTCCGGGAAAAGCTTATTCAAAAACAGAGTAGACTTTCTTCTATCGCTATCCTGCGCATATTGCGAGTCGTTCATACAAAAAAATATCGGATTGTATTTTCCCAGATTTTTATAATGTCTGTCTTTATGAATATGGATATAAAGAGATTCTTTTTTTGAACAATAATGTAAAACCCCACGCTTCTCGGCTAATGCTACGTACGAAAAAACGATGCGCTCTATGTCTTCAGGACTACGCAAACGATTGTAGTGCATAGCCTCAAATTCAGTTTTAAAAACCTTTTCAGCCATCCGTCGACAATCACTTTTTAAGTAAGCGTCAATATTGTGATGCGGCATGCCACTGTAGTAGATTCCATATTTCTGCTTTACAAGTTCTGATGCCGTTTTAATACTTTTACTATAATTGTGTAAAGGTTTTTTACGAATTTCCTCCCTCCAAAACCATCGTAATCTTCTGAAACGCTTACGGGTAAGACGCACAACAGGAAAACCTTCGTCGGTAAAAAAAGTGTCAGGCGAAACCGAACGATTGATTAGCATATCGTCGTTAGCATATATAAAATGTTCGGAAAGCCCCTCAATTTTATACAGAAACAATTCTATAACACCCGAATTATAGCAGGGCAATATTTCTTCGGGCATAATATCCTTATGATCAACCCGTTTTATTTTGGGGTTAGTCCAATCAATCCAATCAGGCGTTTGATTATCAGTAATAATATAGATTTTATTAATCCACGAAGCATATTTTTCGACAGAACGAAGACTGAATTTCAGTTCATCGTTATTGATATAACGTCCCTCGCAATTGGCCGACGAGGTTGTTTCAGCATCCCCGATAAACGCATTTCGTTTTGCCAACCACACAGGGTCACTGCCATCAACCCAAAGATAAACTAAATCTATAATTATTTTTTCCTTGTCAATCTTCATGTACTAAATTTTGTTTGATTATGGGGTATTCTTCTAGTATCGTTTCTAACGCAGTTTTGTTCAGATCGGTCTTCGACTTAAAATTGACTGTTTTCAACGACAGCTCCTTAGGTTTCTTAAGCCCTTTGGGTTTGTTGTAGCCAAAAGGCACAGGTATAATCTTTGTCCCGTTTGCCACTGCAGCTGCCCAAAACCAAATATCGTCAGTAGTTGGAGCTAATTTTTTAAAAAGCTCAGGTTTAATCATATCCATTTTTAACGAATGCGGCGGGTATAATACACCTCCCACACCCGTTTGGATATTTTTAAATCCGGAATGAATCCGTTTGAATATAAAGCTATACCATCTGTATTTTTTCCATTTGCGATATGGAGCACCTAATATTATCCGTTTGGCGCGATGAGCAAATATTGCATCAGGAATTTGTTTGTGTAAATACAGTAATTTACGCAACATATTTTTATCGTACCACACATCGTCGTCAATGGTAATAATAACAGCATCAGGAAAATCAATCAGCGCCGGTACTAATTTACGATATGAACGAATATCGTCGTCGTAATTTCTGATTTCAAAAACAGGGTTGCTATCAGCTATGTTTTGAAGCTCCTCAGGAATTCCAGTCTCAGCAAATTGCGAATAAGTCAGATAAAGTACAATTTTATCGGGCATTACAGTACTCTTTAAAATTGATTTCACTGCCTGAGTGGCATACCAGATGGCCGCAGGGAATGAAGTAAGACTTACTACTATTTGCTCGTGTTTCGATGATTTTGAGTTCATAATTATTTGTAGTGCATGTTATTATATTTGCTATTTAGACCACAAAAATATTATTTTATATGTATCTATGAATGGATAT
Organism: Bacteroidota bacterium; assembly: GCA_017860345.1. Classification (GTDB taxonomy): domain Bacteria; phylum Bacteroidota; class Bacteroidia; order Bacteroidales; family Paludibacteraceae; genus Paludibacter. The sequence goes on from JAFNAV010000058.1 coordinate 39,689, forward strand.
CAGCAGATTTTTAAAATAATTTATACGATAATTATTCAATGGCCCGGTATAAAATATAGATATTTCACGCAAACGGAACATATGTTGCCACCCCGATAGCTATCGGGAAGCTGTCAAGTTCTCTTTTTGCGTAGAATTAAATCTCCTTCCTGTTATTTACAGTTTTCACATCTGGTTTGGCAACCATCAGGCAAAAAACCAATGCGAACGTAAATATCCCTCGTACCAAAACCAGTGGTGATTCAATATTCATTAAACAAAAAAACAGTAGAAATGCAATGAATAAAAGCCAGTTACGTTTCCGGTAACTCAGGTAAAACAAATAAACAATTATGGATAAAATGGAAATCAGTCCTAAGATACCCGCCTGCATCAAATCTCCTACTACCTGATTGTGAGGATGCTTAAGCGTAAATGGTGTACCCTTAACATGTCGCCAAAAAAAAGGATTGTCTTCATTGATATACTGTGTCATACCTCCTAAACCAGTGCCACGATATGTATTATCATGTATCGACTGAAAGGCAGCCTGATACAATGAATGCCTGATAGGATCATTAAAAAAGGCGTTAATCTTCGTATGAAAGAAGTAAACTCCTAAAGCCGCTGTAACTGCAAAAACAAACAAACTTACTACCAGTAGTTTTTTCTTATTGCGTATATTATATAAAAAACCTGACACATTAACAATCAGCCAAACGAGCTGCATATAACGCGAATCAGTAAAAACAGCTATTAAAAAGGTAGTAATAATCAGAAAAATAAGCTCCGTAAAAATAGCCTTATTTGCCACTTCTCTTTTAAGAATATAATACCACCCTATAGCTAACCCCAATAGCATGATAAAGCCGTTGTAAGTAGGATGAGCATGATTTGTCCATCCAAAAGCAAATGCGTAAACGGGATCAAACCCATTCGTAGATTCGGCAGAAATATACCACGGAAAAACAGCATAATGGCAAGCATTACAGGTAACTATCCAACTGACAACAGAGTAGAAAGCGTAAAACAATGCCAACCTGAACATCATCAGCATAATCAGCTTGAAATCAGACTCATTCAGCTTAAAAAAGCAAAAAAACAATGGAATATAAACCAATGGCGAAATATTACCCAACAATTTGAGTCCTTCATTTAAGTTTTTAGTCCATAACAAGCTTAACGCATTAACTGCAAAGTAAATAAGCAACAGCCAGTGAAAGACTTGCGGTCGATAAATCTTTTTATCATACAAAAAATTGATTAATACCACCACTCCAAAAACAATTGAAAACAAAAAACTTGTATGCGACACGAAGTTGAGGGTAATAAGCAATGAAACCAAACTCAGAATTAACAGCTTCTTACGCACTAATTGCTCCCGGAAATAAGCGAAGTCAAACAAATACATCAAAGGCAAAGATGCTACAACCACAAGAAATATCTTATAGTATATCGTATTATCTGCTTTAAAGCAAACAGCATCAAAACTTATATTGAAAAAAAATAAAAAAACAATAGTTAAAGTAAACATCCATGGAATCATCGCTCCAATACTCAACCGTTTATAAAACATATTCATATTTAAAATTTTAAAATCTCCTGCATAACTAACTATTGTTCTTTTGATAATAATTGCTCCAGTGAAAGAAACATATCTGATCTTTCTATTGAGGTTATAATTGACGCAATTGTAACGTAATGGTTATGAACAAATAATCATTTTGTAACAAAAAAAATCATCTCATGTTAGTACATTAATTTGGTGTCGCAAAGAAACGTCTTTTTTTATAAAGTGGCAAGAAATATTGAAAATTTATACAATATGTTTACCTTAAAACAGCCACGTTAGTCTTTATTAAAAAAACAAACATCTCTGAGCAGTTCATGCAGCTTATTCGCCCCATACGCAGCTCATAAATAACAAACTTTTTGACTAACTTTGAGGTCAATAAGTCGATATCATTATTTTCTTATCAAACGCTCCTGCTTAAATCTTACATAGAAGAGACTGAAAATAAGAATTACTTGTGCAAATCATTTCTACAAACCAACACATTACATAAAATGAACTTTAAGTTCAAAAAAATATATATCGAAATAACCAATCGTTGCAATTTCAGTTGCAGCTTTTGTTTTAGTACATCGCGTGCATCAAAATTTATGTCGCCCGACGAGTTTAAAATAATTGCACAAAAAATCCGATTGCATACTTCGTATATCTACCTCCATGTACTTGGCGAACCACTGCTGCATCCCGCTTTGGATGAGATACTGTCTGTTGCCGAAGATCTTAAATTCAATATAAACATTACTACCAACGGCGCTCTTTTAGATAAAAAAAAAGATCTGCTGCTCAAGCACAAAATCCGCCAGATAAATATATCGCTGCACGATGCCGAAGAGAACGTTCCTGTCAGCGAATGGGATGCCTATATGAATAGCGTATTTAGCTATATTGCGGCCGATGCAGCCCAAACATACATCAACCTGCGGCTATGGAATAGTGGGGCCGAAAACAAGAATGATTTCAACCGCTACTGCCTTGCAAAAATATCGGAACTGTATCAGCTCCCGTTTAACACAGACTATTCGCCCAACGGTGAAGTAAAACATAAGCTCGGTGAACATCTGTTTATGCAGTTTGCACCCCGTTTCCAATGGCCCGACGGCGAGCATATACGCAGCCTGAAAACAAAGACCTGCTATGCACTTCGCGACCATATAGCCATTCTGTCCGACGGCACCGTAGTACCTTGCTGTATCGATGCCGACAGTCATCTGAAACTTGGAAATATATTTGAAAACGACCTTAACCAAATACTCAACACTCCCCGCTCTATCAAAATCCGTAATGGCTTTGCCAACAATAAGGTCGTTGAAGACTATTGTCTCACCTGCGGGTTTATGGTGTAGAAACACAGTTAACACAAAAACATCCCAGAGCCATGCCATTGAGCTGTTTTATAACGGTGCTGTAGACAACCGACAACAGACAACGAACCGTTGTTCGGGCGGACAAAGCATCGTTGTCCGAGCGAGCAAAGCACCATTGTTCGAGTTGACAAGGGATCGTTGTTCGGGCGACGAAGTCCGTTCATTAAATCGCGTAGCAAAACAACGAAAAGTCTTAAGTCAAAAGTCTTGGCTCTTGGCTCGATTATTCATTGTCAATTATTCATTATCAATTGTTATTTATCATTCATCACTTATCATTTTCTTTCGAGGGGCATCGCCCCGATTTCTTTGTAGTGTTAAACACAAAGCCTCAAAGACACGAAAAAAACCCTCCCACCCTAAGTAAATGTTTGAAAACATTTACAACTATGTGTTCTTGGTTTTAGAGTAAAAAAGAAAAACTATGTTGACTATGTGTCCAAAAAAACCACCCGGCATCGCCTTCGGAACGACAATAAAAAAAGCCCTTACTACATTGCTGTAATAAGGACTTCTTAAAAAACGGCGGCTATCCGCCAGTAGTCGGACAAGTTCTACGCTCCCACTGTTACGCAGTACCATCGAAGAGATAATGAATAATTGATAATTATTCATTGTTAATTATTAATTATTAATTGTTAATTGTTAATTGTTAATTATATCGCTTTTCCTTCGGAAACGACACAAAAAAAGCCCTTACTACATTGCTGTAATAAGGACTTCTTAAAAAACGGCGGCTATCCGCCAGTAGTCGGACAAGTTCTACTCTCCCACTCTTACGCAGTACCATCGACGTGATTGGGCTTATCCGCCAGCTGGCGGATCGGAATGGCAAGAGCTGGAATCCCAATGCTATAACCACCTGAAGAGATAAT
>JAFNAV010000059.1 GCA_017860345.1 Bacteroidota bacterium
AAGAAATACTTAAATAAAGGTAATCTCGTTGGGCTCATATCCGACAGCCGTCGGACGTTCGTTCGAGTCGGGCCTCCGCAACAAAGCCAGAATTGAAATGGGGCTGTCTCAAAAGTAGATTTGAAAAATAGTTATATTTCAATTTGTAAGCAAAGTTTTGAACGCCAATTCGCTATGACACGAAGATATTCACTTTTGCGGCTTTGTGTCGTAGCGGCTACCGATAAATCGGCATATTCATAGTCCTTCATTCTTTTCACAACAAAAAAAGTCGGGTTGTTGAATTATTTCAACAACCCGACTTTTTTTTATAAAGTTTGCTTATTTAGTCTTCGTTGTACACTTCCCAGTCGGTGCCAAGCATACTTCCGGTTTTCATAAACTGGTGGTGCATGCCAAAGCAGGCGTGTAAATTGGTTGGGGTGTGCGATGGACCCGACAGGCTAAGATAGTCAGTTAGCATCTGTTTGTATTCCGGCGCCACACAGTTTTCGATAATTTCTTCGGCACGCTGTATGGGCGATTTTCCGCGCAAGTCGGCAACTCCATGTTCGGTAATAATGATGTTTACCGAGTGCTCATTTTGGTCTACATGTGTTACCATGGGTACGATAGAGCTGATATTGCCATTTTTGGCAGTAGATGGAGTGGTGAATATAGAAATATAAGCACTGCGGGTAAAGTCGGCCGAACCACCAATACCATTCATCATTTTTGAACCAAGCACGTGCGTACTGTTTACATTACCGAAAATATCGGCTTCCAGAGCTGTGTTGATTGTGATTAAACCCAGACGACGGGCAAGTTCCGGACTGTTGGACATTTCCTGAGGGCGAAGCACCAGCTTATCGCGGAAAAACTCAAGGTCGGCATAAATTTCTTTCAGGATAGGGGTGGTAATAGTAAGCGAGCAACCACTGGCAAATTTTATTTTACCGTTTTTAAGCAGTCCGATTACTGAGTCCTGAATTACTTCGGTGTACATCTCAAAATTAGGTATGTCAGGGTTAGTACCCAGCGAAGCCATTACTGCATTGGCAATGTTTCCTACGCCCGATTGAATAGGCAGGAATTCTTTGGGAATACGACCTGATTTAATTTCGCCTGCCAGGAAGTTGGCTACGTTCTGGCCGATTTTGTCGGTTACTTCGTCGGTAGGAGTAAAGCCGCCAACTTCATCGTTGCGCCATGTTTCAACTACGCAAAGAATCTTTTCCGGGTCAACCTGAATGTAAGGCACTCCCATGCGATCAGATGGTTTCATCAGCGTTAACGGAGCACGGTAAGGAGGGTCTTTGGGTTCAAAAATATCATGAAATCCGAAAAGTTCTTTGGGATGATTGTGGTTGAACTCAACGATAATATGATCGGCCAGATTAGCAATGGTAGGAGAGATACCCACCCCGGTAGTAGGAATCAGTTTTCCATCTTCGGTGATGTCGCAAACTTCGATAATGGCAAACTTGGGTTTGGGCATAAAGCCAAAACGCAGGTGTGGAGCCAGCGAGGAAAGGTGCATGTCGAAATATGGTGCACGTTCACCGTTCAGCGCGCTACGTAAGTCTTTGTTAGACTGGTACGGTGTGCGGAACAGGATGGCATTGGCACGAGCCAGCGCTCCATCGAGCGAATCGCCGGTAGAAGCTCCGGTATACATTCCGATTTTAAATTCTTTACCATCGGCGTGAAAAGCTTCGGCACGTTTAGCTATGGCCGTAGGAACTTCCTTGGGACATCCGGCAGGTGTAAAGCCGCTGAAGCCTACAATGTCGCCGTTGTTTACATAACTTGCAGCCTCTTCGGCAGTTACAAATTTATACCTTGACATAATGTTTCTGAAATTTTTTTTGCTATAATAATGTTGATAAATTGCTATTTTACAAACAAATAGGAATCAGGAGGTAGGAGATACCGTGGTACTGTTAACACGACGCTCTGCTTTAGCCCTGAAAACGAGTGCAAAATTACCAATTATATTTTGAATAACATTAGAAAAGAGAGGGTAATTAAAGAAATTTTTCTGTATTTTGTTTTGTGCCTGAAAAAACAGGAACAGATGTATATAAAACAGTATAGCGTAAAGTTTTATTTCTGGTTTAATTTAGCATAATTGTTGAGCGGCGATTCACTTTTTTACTTTTTTGTTTTTCAAAATCTTCATCATCAGCAGGGGTTTATCTGTAGTGATATAATCCACTCCGGCACCAACGAAGAACTCCATGTCTTCGGCTTTGTTTACCGTCCATACATTGGTGGTGAGCCCCAGTTTACGAGCTTGCACTATCCAGTCAGGATGATCTTTTAATACCTGATGGTGATAATCTAACCCGGTAAGTCCGGCTTTTTTCAATTCGGCAGGTGGTACATCGCCGGCCAGATAAGCCACTTTGGCCAAAGAGTCGGCCAGCAGTAGTTCCCTGCAAATATTCATACTGAACGAAATATACTCCACGCGTGCTTCCAGTCCGTGCTGCTTAATCAAATTCACAACAGTGCTTACGGCTCTTTTTTCATTTTCGGCAGTTTTGTGTGGTTTTATTTCCACTATCAGTTGGGTGGGCATACAAGCTTTGCCATGTATCAGAAATTGTTCCAGAGTTGGCAGTATTTCGCCATTAATCAGTCGGGCGTCTCTTATTTGTTCGTAGGTGGCCGTTTCTATCACACGGCTTTGTATCGTGTCGTCATGATTTATTACCGCCACCCCGTCGGCTGTGAGCCACACGTCAAATTCAGAGCCGTAAACTCTTTGCTCATGAGCTTTGTGTAGCGCTACGAGCGAGTTTTTAGCTGATCCGTTGCAGTCCCAATAACCCCTGTGTGCTATCACTTTGGTTTGTCCGCAAGTGTTTTGCAGTATTACAAGCAGTGCGAAGCCAAGTATAATCTTTTTCATAAAAAATAATCAACAATAATAAAACCGAAGCCAAAAATACAACGCTTTGGAGGTATAAACAAGAGTTTGATGCAATTGAAACAAATTTATAATATCATCGCTTCGCTAATGCCGGGGAGTAACAAACAGTAAATTATACTTATAGTCTGTAATAGATGCTCATATATAGAGGTAACGATGTTTTCCCACTTTTAAAATCCGGTTCGCGCATCGTGTCTGCACGTTTGGTTGTCATAAGTGCTCCGGCTCCGGCTTCAAGCATTATTCTGTGCCCTATAGCAAAGTTTATACCTAATCTCAGACTTATTAAAGTTCGGAAACACGGCGAGTCCAGGCGCAAAAAATTTTCCGGGGAGCTTTCCATTCCGTTGCTGTCATATACCACGCTTTCTGTTTCGAGTACCGACCGATAAGCATACCCAGGTACAATACCATCTTCGAGAAAGAAGCGTAACCGTTTACCAAAACTAATTCTGAAAATCAGTGGCAGATTGATGCTCTTTTCTTCATAAGCAGCATAGTTCCTTTTGATGCTATTGTTTTCATCGTTTACAATATCCCACATATAATTGCCTTTTTCGTTAAGGAAAAACACGCCACTGCGGAAAGCAAAATATTGACCGAACGAGTATAATACCGATACACCCAGGTTTTGTTGCGAAATGGAAGCTCTGAAAGAATCATTCTGAGGCATTACCTGAAGGCCGCCCCAAATAACGCCGCCTTCCACTCCCACAGCTATACCGCGTTCCTGCGCATTCAAATTGCTGCAAAACAAAAGAGCCACAATTATTAAAACAAAAAAAGAACGAATTTTAAACATACTGATTAAAGGTTTTATTTGTTTCGTTATTATTATCAATATTGTCGTTTCCAAATTAACTATCCAATGAAAACAACTGTGTATCAGCGTAATTTTGTACTATCGGTCAGGACGGCAGGTTTTTGTGCTTCAACCCTCTGTCGGAAAATCAGTTCAAAGCTACAAAATAAATTTCACTATTCCAATTTCTTTGTTTTAACGGGTGTTTGCGGTGGAAGTTGTCGTTTTTTTTGTAATCAAAACACCATATTCGGGTATAGTTTGTAAAAGATATTATGGATTTTGCAGACTAAATACAGAGCGAAAACCAGATTCAGGATTTTTTTTCGATACCTTTTTTAATATTAAAAAACAGGTTTATTTATTGATAATCGAAAAAAATTACGGATATTTGTAACTGTCGCAAAACAGAATAATTATTCAAATAAATATATACGTTATGGAATCAAAAGATATCCGAAATCTGGAGCCAAAATCACTTTGGCAGCATTTCTACAGCTTAACGCAGGTGCCTCGTCCATCGGGCAAAAAAGAACCTGTAGGTACTTTTCTCGAAAATTTTGGTAAATCGCTTGGGCTTGAAACGCTCCGCGACGAAATAGGTAATGTGCTGGTGCGTAAACCGGCTACTCCGGGCATGGAAAACCGTAAAGCGGTAGTTTTGCAGGCTCATATGGATATGGTGCCTCAGAAAAACAGTGGGGTGTCTCATAACTTTGAAACTGATCCGATACAGGCATATGTAGATGGTGATTGGGTAACAGCCAAAGATACTACGCTGGGTGCAGATAACGGCATCGGGCTGGCTGCTGCTATGGCCATTCTGGAGTCGAAGGATATTCCACATCCGGCTATCGAAATGTTTATTACTGTGGATGAAGAAACGGGTATGTTTGGGGCTTTTGGTCTGCAACCGGGCTTTCTGAAAGGTGATATCCTGATTAATATGGACTCTGAAGATGAGGGCGAGTTGTATGTGGGATGTGCTGGCGGACTGGATGCCAACATTACTTTTGCATACAAACAGGTAGAAGTGCCCGATGGTGATGTGGCGCTTAAAGTGTCGCTTACGGGGCTCAAAGGAGGCCATTCGGGAGTAGATATTCACTTGCAACGGGCTAATGCTAACAAGTTAATTTTCCGTTTTCTGAAAGAGGCTGTGGCTGAGTGTGAAGCCCGGTTGGCCAGTATCGACGGTGGTAGTTTGCGCAACGCAATACCCCGCGAAGCCTTTGCCGTAATTACGGTACCGGCCGATGGCGTGGAGGATTTGGTGGAACTGGTGCAGGAGTATGAAGCGCAGTTTATCGAAGAATTTAAAGGGGTGGAAGATAAAATAAGTTTGACTGTAGAGCAGGTTGATGCGCCGGACGGACTGCTGCCTGAAGAAATTCAGGATGACCTGATCAACGGAATTACAGCTTGTTTCAATGGCGTTTTCAGGGTAATCCCGGAATTGCCTTCGGTGGTTGAAACCTCTAATAACCTGGCTATCGTAAAATCAGATGGCAGCAAGGTGGAGTTAAAGTCGCTGATACGCAGTTCGGTGGAATCGCGCAAAGAAGAGTTGGCCTCGGTTATCGAGAGTGCTTTTGCGTTGGCGGGTGCTAAAGTTGAATTTTCGGGAGGTTATCCGGGTTGGAAACCTGATTTGCAATCGCCTATTCTGAAAGAGATGACCAAAGTGTATGAAGATAATTATGGCAAAACGCCTAAAGTGATGATTATTCATGCCGGACTCGAATGCGGTATTTTGGGAACGCATTATCCGCACATGGATATGATTTCGTTCGGACCTACAATTCGTTATCCGCACTCACCCGACGAGAAAGTAAATATCGCCACAGTTAAATTATTCTGGGATTTTCTGCTTGCTACATTGGCTAACATTCCGGTGAAGTAAATTTTTATGTCGAAACACATTTATAAATCAATTTAATCACTTTCGGACACACGTTGAGCTAAAAATTCTTCGTGTGTCTTTTTAATTTTTTTTGGGATGAAAAAGATTCTACTATTTGCATTTATGTTGTCTGTTACAGCCGTGGTATCGGCTCAGGACAAACCCAAGGCTGATACAGCCAAAGTGGACACTTTCCGTTTTACAGTTGTAAAGCAGAATAAAATAACTCCGGTTAAGAACCAGGCCAGTTCCGGTACCTGCTGGAGTTTTTCGGGTTTAGGATTTTTCGAAGCCGAATTACTTCGTATGGGTAAGCCCGAAGTGGATTTGTCCGAAATGTTTGTAGTTCACCACTCGTACACCGACAAAGCCGATAAGTATGTACGCATGTACGGTAATGCTAACTTTGGCGGAGGCGGTGCATTTTACGATGTAACTTATGTGCTTAAAAATTATGGAATTGTGCCCGAATCGGCTATGCCGGGATTGAGCTATGGCGAAGAAAAACACAAGCATGCTGAGCTTGACAATTTGCTGGCGGCTTACGTTAAAGTAATTACTACTAACCCAAACAAGAAAATATCTACAGCCTGGAAAGCCGGTTTTGCAGGAATTATGGATGCTTATCTGGGTAAGCTGCCTACAGAGTTTACTGTAGATGGGAAGAAATATACGCCCGTAAGTTATGCACAGTCGCTTGGACTGAACTACGACGATTACATTTCGTTAACCTCATTCACGCACCATCCGTATTACACCCGGTTTGCCGTAGAGGTGCCCGATAACTGGCGCAACGACGAGTCGTACAACCTTCCGCTGGACGAACTGATGCAGGTGTTTGATAATGCTATCGACAAAGGATACACCGTAGCCTGGGCTTCGGACGTAAGCGAAAAAGGTTTCACGCGCAATGGAATAGCTGTAAATCCAGAAACGAAAAAAGAAAATCTTCCCGGAAGCGATCAGGCACGGTGGCTGAATATCTCGCAAAAAGAGATGGAAGAAAAAATATATAAGTTAACCGGTCCGCAAGCCGAAATGAAAGTAACTGCCGAAAACCGTCAGGCCGCATTCGATAGCCAACAAACCACCGACGACCACGGTATGCTTATTTACGGCACAGCCAAAGACCAGAACGGCACCAAGTACTACATGGTGAAAAACTCCTGGGGCACCGACACCAAATACAAAGGAATATGGTACGCCAGCGAATCTTTTGTGAAATACAAAACCATCGATATCCTTGTTCACAAAGACGCCATTCCCAAAGAAATTCTCAAGAAGCTGGGGTTGAAGTAACAACACCCATTTCTGCAACAAACACTAACGGAGATACCTTAATCAAGAAGTATCTCCGTTTTTTATAAATCCAATATATTATTCTACAAAAGTAGAGACGTGTCATGACGCGTCTAAAAAAAGAAACAAATTTCAATTCTACAAAGTGCGATTAAAAGACCATGTCAATACGACATCATTCAGAGTTGTAAGTACCTGTGAGGTAGTGTTTGTTGGTATTTCCCGATAGTACGCTACTGAGGCAGGGCTGTCTATATGGGGGTAAAACGGGAGCTGCGGTCATAAAAAAAACCTGACAGATATGGGGGTCTGTCAGGTTTTGATTTTCAGCCGATGCTGTTTTTGGTTTCACTACTGCACCTTATACACGTCTACGCTTTCTACGTCGAACGATTTGATAAAAGTGGCATGTTTGCGCACTTCTACTTCGGCGTATTTGCTGTAGATAAAGGCCGATTTGCGGAACAGGTCTTCCTTGTCGCGTGTGGCATCAATAATCAGCAGGTACGACATGATGATGTGTCCGGCCATCTCCACCAAACGGCGGGCATGGAAGTCGATATATTCCTGACTTTTGGCTTCGTTTACGCGGGTAACCGAATGCTCCAGCAGGTTAGTCATGGTGGCTAAGCGCTTGCGTATAGAGTCAAATTCAGGATTGATAGGCAAAGTTTCGTAATAATGTATTTGCTTGAGATAGCTACCCGTAAGCACGTGGCGGATGGCGGCCACGGTTTGCAGCTGCGAGGTGCCTTCGTAAATGGTCAGAATACGGGCGTCGCGGTAGATGCGTTCGCAAGCATAATCTTTCATAAATCCCGAACCACCGTGAACCTGAATACAGTCATAGGCATTTTGGTTGGCATATTCGCTGGAAAACATTTTCAGAACAGGCGTAAATGCGTCGGCCAGTTTCTGGAAATCTTTATAATCCGCTTTTTCTTCGGGAGTAAGTTTGCGTGTTGCTTCGATGGCTTCGTAAGCTTTATAAATATCTACAAAGCGTGTAGTTTCATAAAGCAGGGCGCGTGTGGCATCCAATTTGGCTTTAATTACCGATACCATTTCGGCCACAGCGGGGAACTCAATAATAGCTTTGCCAAACTGCTGACGTTCGCGGGCATATGCAATGGCTTCGTCGTAAGCAGCCTGCGATACACCTACCGACTGAGCTCCAACGCCCAAACGGGCGCCATTCATCAGCGACATCACATATTTGATAAGTCCCATGCGGCGGGCGCCAACCAACTTGGCAGGCGTATTGGTAAATACCAGTTCGCAGGTTGGCGAACCCTTGATACCCAGTTTATTTTCGATGCGGCGCACTTTTACCGTATGGTCGTGCTTGTTGTCGGCCACAAAGTACGATAGTCCGCGACCATCGCTGGTGCCTTCTTCCGAGCGGGCAAGCACTAATTTAATCTGTGCATCGCCGTTGGTAATAAATCGTTTCACGCCATTAAGATACCAGATACCGTCTTTCTCGTTGTACGTAGCCTTCAGCATTACGGCCTGCAGGTCCGACCCTGCATCAGGTTCGGTAAGGTCCATCGAGCAGGTTTGTCCCTGACATACGCGGGGCAGAAACTCCGCCTTGATGTCGTCATCGGCAAATTCGGCAATCGTTTCGGCGCAGTCCTGCAATCCCCATATATTGGCAAATCCGGCATCGGCGCGCGACACCATTTCGCCACCCATTACATAAGGAATCATCGAAAAGTTCAGACCACCATACTGGCGGGGCAGCGCCATGCCGTAAAGTCCGGCCTGAGCCAGCGCTTCGTGGTTTTCCTGCGTACCGCGAGCATAAATTACACGGTTATTTTCTACGCGTGGGCCTTCGTGGTCAACGCTTTCGGCATTTGGGGCAATAATATCGCCACAAATTTCGCCAATAATTTCGAGCACACGCTCATAGTTGTCAATAGCATCTTCAAAATCGCGCGATGCGTAGTCATATTTATCCTTGTCGGCGAAGTTTTGCTCCTTGAGCGTAACAATTTTCTGCATCAGCGGATGCGATAACTGAAATTTCAGCGCCGGATTGTTGTTGTAGTAGTTCATAATAATCTTTAGCCCCCTTAGTCCCCCAAAGGGGGAATTCAGAAGCACTTTTTAAATGGTTACACTAAAAAAACGAGCATTCCAGGTCTCCCCTTTGGGGAGATTTAGAGGGGCTTCTTTACTTACTGTTTTTTTTATAATACTGAATCATCTTTGGGATTACTTCTTCCACCGATCCGGTGATTACGTAGTCGGCAATCGCATTGATGGGCGCATCCGGGTCGTTGTTCACGGCAATAATCATGGAGCTTTCCTGCATACCTGCTATGTGCTGAATTTGCCCTGATATACCGCACGCAATGTACAGTTTGGGGCGCACAGTAACACCGGTTTGTCCAATCTGGCGCTCATGTTCGCACAGTCCGGCATCCACAGCAGCGCGCGATGCGCCTACCTCGCCACCCAGCACGCCTGCCAGGTCGTAAAGCATCTTGAAGTTATCAGCGCTTCCCATGCCGTATCCGCCCGCTACAATAATTGGCGAACCTTTCAGGTTGATTTTGGATTTTTCCATATGGCGTTCGATAACCTCCATTACAAAGTCAGTGTCCTGTACATATTTAGCCACATCCAGGGCTTTTATTTGTCCTTTGTATTTAGGGTCACGAATTTCTTTTTTCATCACTCCCTCGCGTACGGTAGCCATCTGCGGACGGCAGTCGGGGTTTACGATGGTAGCCACGATATTTCCGCCAAAGGCCGGACGAATCTGGTACAACAGATTTTCGTAGGTTTTACCCGCTTTTTTATCTTCGTAAGTACCTATTTCGAGCGATGTACAGTCGGCCGTAAGTCCGCTGAACAGTGCCGACGATACCCTGGGCCCCAGGTCGCGACCTACCGGAGTAGCACCCATAAGGGCTATCTGCGGTTTTTCTTCTTTAAACAGGTTGACTAATAAAGACGTGTGAGGGAGAGTGGTATAAGGCGCCAGCCGTTTGTCGTCGGCTAAGTAAAGTGTATCTACGCCATAAGGTAAAACCTGTGCACCGATACTGTCGAGCTGGTAACCGGCAGCCACCGCTTCGAGTTTGCATTTTAACTGATCGGCCAGGGTGCGTCCCTTGGTGAGCAGTTCCAGACTAACATCGCCTACGATGCCGTCTTCTATTTCGAGATATACAATGATGTTGTTCATGAATTTAATTTTTTAATGTGCTAATATGCTTATGTGCCAATATGCCCGCGAAAGTTGTGCTCATTCTTAATTGGCACGCTGGCATATTGCTCTTTTGGCATATTTACCCAATGGTGTGGTTAGCAATCAAGTCCTTAATCAGCTCTTCAATTTCGCCATCGGCGGCAGTAAGGCGTTTGCTTTCTTTAGCGGTAAATACTACGCTCTCTATTTGTTTTACCTTGGTAGGCGAGCCCGAAAGTCCCAACCAGTTAATATCGTGGTCGATATCGCTTACTCCCCATTCGTTTATTTTCAGGTAAGGGTGCGAGTCGTACAAGTCGGTATAGTCCGCTCCGGCTTCCTGCAGTTCGCTGGGCGTGGCAGCCCGTTTGTACTTGAGCGTAAGTTTGGCGTGGCGGGGTCTGCATGCAGCAGCTGTTCCGTTTACGGTAACAACGATAGGCAAAGAAGCCTTTACCACTTCCACACCCCGGTCGAGGCGTCGTTTTACGGTAATGTTTTTGCCCTGAATGTCGACAATTTCTTCGGCATAGGTAATTTGTGGCAGTCCGAGTTTTTCGGCTACCTGCGGGCCTACCTGAGCGGTGTCGCCATCGATGGCCTGACGGCCGCACAGGATAATATCCACCGGCCCTATTTTACGGATAGCGCAAGCAAGCGCATACGAAGTGGCTAAGGTGTCCGACCCTGCAAATTCGCGGCCACTAAGCAGGAATCCGCCATCGGCACCGCGATACATGCTTTCGCGGATAATTTCGGCAGCGCGGGCAGGACCCATGGTAAGTACGTGTACCGAAGCGCCTTCGATTTTAGCCTTTAGCCTGAGCGCCTGTTCCAGCGCGTTAAGGTCTTCAGGGTTGTAGATAGCAGGCAACGCCGCTCTGTTAACCGTACCATCGGCTTTCATGGCGTCTTTGCCTACGTTGCGCGTGTCCGGCACCTGTTTGGCAAGAACTACGATTTTAAAACTCATTGATTTGTATCATTTAAGGGTTAATAAATATATATTTTATAATGATTTTTCACAAAACACAGGCTTCGTTTTATCTTGCCCTATTTCAGGAGTCCGATGCTCTTTTTCAGCGTCTAAAAACCGCACAAATTTAGTAGTTTTTATCGAAGTGGCAATTTTAAACTGCACATGAAAGTAAAAATGTGCAATTTTTTGCGA
Organism: Bacteroidota bacterium; assembly: GCA_017860345.1. Lineage (GTDB taxonomy): Bacteria > Bacteroidota > Bacteroidia > Bacteroidales > Paludibacteraceae > Paludibacter. The sequence goes on from JAFNAV010000059.1 coordinate 11,298, forward strand.
ATATGTAAGTATGTATAAAAAAAGCGGGACTTTTCACAAAGTCCCGCTTTTCAATAGGTATTAGTTTTTTAAGGTATAAAAAAGATTGTGTTGTTTAGTTAACGTTGGCAAAGAAACAGCGAAAATCTGACGTATCAAAATATAAAAATATGTTTTACAACCTATTTTTTGAAACAGCAGACATTTTGATATAACATAAAATTGTAAAAAAACTGTTTAATTTATTGTAGACCAATAAAATAAATTTATTGTTCCCTAAATCTAAAAAAATGATAAATTTCAGGTTTTTTATTTCTTTTTTCTGTTTAGCTCTCTGCCTGCGCTTATCTTTAAACATTCTTTTTGCAAAAATAAGTTTTTTATTTACATCTGCAAGCATTTATGTAAAGTTATAAAATAAGAAAAAAAGCATTATTAAAGCCATAAGCCGGCCTGAAAAACGAATTCTCTTGCTTTTTATACATAGTTTAAGTATGTCTTTGAATTTTATTTTCTTTCTATTGTGACTATTGTGGTTTAATCGATTTTTACCTTAGTAGCAGGTACACAAAAGTTTTAAAACGAATATGTATATTATCTGACATGCGGATAAGCAATTTTTTTTATCCAAAAACTATGTGTTGCTAATGCGTCCGGTAAAAAAGTCTGGATAGGTTTGTGTTTTTGAAAAATTCGTTATCATAAAAACTTGAATGATATTCTAAAATCATTTCCGGCAAACGTAATTATTTATATCTTTGTTCGTCATTTGATTAAATATGAAAAAATTATTCATTTTATTATTTATAGTTTCAGTTTCCGGAGCTTGTCGTAAGGCTCCTGCCACTGTACAGGCCGAAACTAAACCAGTACAGGTTCCCGCTTTTAATTCTGATTCGGCTTATGCGTATGTTAAAGCGCAGGTCGATTTTGGGCCGAGGGTTCCCAATACAGCGGAGCATAAAAAGTGCGCGGTATACCTGGCCGACAAGCTCAGGGCTTTTGGCGCTGCGGTAACCGAGCAACGCGCCACGCTCAAAGCCTTTGATGGTACAAAATTAGATGCAGTAAATATCATAGGTGTGTATAATCCTGATGCACAGCGTCGTGTTTTGCTGTTTGCTCACTGGGATTCGCGGCCGTGGTGCGACCAGGATGCCGATCCGGCCAACCATAAAAAGCCTGTACTTGGTGCCAATGATGGCGCGAGCGGAGTAGGAGTGTTGCTGGAAATGGCCAGACAATTCAATGCACGAAAACCAGATGTTGGAGTTGATATCATATTTTTCGATGCTGAAGACTATGGCGCCCCCGAAGGCGTACCCGGAAATACGGAAGACTCCTGGTGCCTGGGTACTCAATACTGGTGTGCGAGTCCGCACGTACCGGGTTATCAGGCGCGTTACGGCATATTGCTCGATATGGTTGGTGCACCCGGGGCAACCTTTTATAAAGAGCAAATATCTATGTATTACGCTCCCAATATTGTGGAGAAGGTGTGGTCGGTGGCTCAGAAGCTTGGTTTCGGCAATTATTTTGTAAACGAACAAGGGGGTGGTGTAACCGATGATCATGTATATGTTAACAAGCTATTGCAGATACCATCTATCGATATTATTCATTACAACAGTAATTCGGGACATGGTTTTGGTGACTACTGGCATACTGTAAACGATAATATGGACAATATTGATAAAAACACACTTTATGCTGTAGGTACTACCTTACTGAATGTGGTTTATAGTGAGTAAACAAGAAAGAAGACCATCGTTTTCTTTGTTTGTAGAATAGCTCCGATTCAAAAATTATCTAATCATAAACAATAAAAAATGTCGTTCCGTTTCAGGAAAATAGCAGTAAAAATAGGCAGCAATGTACTAACCCGTGGCGATGGTACACTCGATGTTACCCGTATGTCGGCACTGGTGGATCAAATAGCCTGGCTACACAAAAAAGGCGTTGAGGTGGTTCTCATTTCTTCGGGAGCAGTGGCTTCGGGGCGCAGTATCATGGGCATAAGCCGAAAAATGGATGTAGTGGATCAGAGGCAGCTATTTTCGGCTGTAGGGCAGGCTAAGCTCATCAACCATTACTGGGATTTGTTTCGCGACCATGGCATTACCGTAGGTCAGGTGCTTACAATGAAAGAAAATTTTGCAAGCCGCCGTCACTATCTCAATCAGCGAAACTGCATGCGCGTGATGCTTGATAATCATGTTATCCCGATTGTAAACGAAAACGACACGGTATCGGTTTCGGAACTTATGTTTACCGATAATGATGAACTGTCAGGACTTATTGCTTCGATGATGGATATGGAAGCGCTGATTATTCTCAGCAATATTGATGGGATTTTCAACGGGTCGCCGTCCAATCCGGCCTCGTCAGTCATTCGTGAGGTACGCAAGGGACAGGATATTTCGGACTTTATCCAGACCAGTAAATCTACATTTGGCAGGGGAGGTATGGAGACCAAAACGTCGATAGCCCGTAAAATTGCCGACGAAGGGGTGGATGTTTATATTGCCAATGGTAAAGCCGAAAACATCTTACTGCGCCTGCTCGATAAAAACGACGATGTGGTTTGTACGCGTTTTGCTGCTGTAGGCGACGAGGTTTCGAGTGTAAAAAAATGGATTGCGCACAGCGAAGGCTTTGCTAAAGGCGAAATTCACGTCAATGAAAATGCTGCCAAAGTGCTTGCCGGCGATACCGTAGTGAGCTTGTTGCCTGTGGGTGCAACTAAAATAATGGGTGAATTTGAGAAAGATGATATAGTGAAAATTATTGACCCCGAAGGCAATGTGCTGGGCGTAGGCAAAGCTCAGTACGATAGTAAAAAAGCCGCAGAACTGCTGGGGCGTAAGAATCAGAAACCGCTTATTCATTATGATTATATGTATTTGGAATGATAAGTGTTAATGAAAATCTAAGTACATGACAAAAAAAGAATGGAAACGCGGATATAACGGATTTAACAGATGTACACTGATTTATTGTAGTAATAAAACGGATTTTAATCCTGATTTATTTACTACGTAAATGGCGGATTAGTGTTCACCGCTGAAAATCAGCCGACTTCACTTGTGAAGTCTAAAATCTGTCATGTAATCCGTATTAGGAAAACTTTTGAGTTTACAGCGAAACTCTGTTTTATCCGCTATATCCGCGTTTCTATTCACATCCATTAATTATAGGCAAAATAGAATTTTTGTCATGTACTAAAAATGAAAATAATAAATAACTGACAAAATGAATCGCTCAATTTTCAGATATCTGTCGCTGGCTTTGTTGTCGGTATTCTTATTCGCGGCTTGCTCTACCACTAAGCAGATAGCTAAAGTATGTACCGAAAATGTAAGTCGGGTAATTATGAGAAACCCGGAGCTCCCCGACTATATTGTGCTTAAAACAGATAATCTGCCTCAGCAGGATGCGTTTGCAATAGCCAGTAAGGAAAAGGGTTATATTATTCCTGCGCTTATATTCTGGTCGTGGTCGTATGGGTATCGCTGCGAAATATCAAGCCTTTATTTTGAAAAATTATTTATCGAAACGATAACCAAAAAGGCTAAAGAATCGGGTCTGGGAAATTTTATGGGTGATAAACGGATTGAGTTATCGCTCGACCAGGTACCCAACGTAATTAATTACTCAAAAAAAGGCATGGCGGCATTCTTTTTTGTTGGCTACAGTTATGCTTACGACGACCGTATGTATTTAGAAAATCAGGCACTGAAGGTAAATTACAAAATAATAAGTGGCGATAAACAAACTTCGTACGAAACGTTTACATACCAATTCAATAAATCGGTGCCAAATAACAAGTTCTCGTTCAGTAGTTTTCTGGATAATTATGTGGATGAACTTGGCGACGAATATACCTACGCCTGTGCCGAATTTATTGACAAACTGATAGACGATTTATAAAATATGACAACAATAGCTTCTGACAACTGGAAACAAACTGCTCTGGCAGCATCGCGAAGTCTGAATCTGATTTCGACGGATACAATTAATGAGGTGTTATTGGCATTGGCCGATGAGGCTGTGTTGCATAGCGCTGCAATACTGGCCGGGAACGCCTTGGATTTGGCCGCTATGGATAAAGCTAATCCGATGTACGACAGGTTGCTTCTGTCGGCTGAGCGAATTGAGAGTATTGCTGCCGATATCCGTAATGTGGCATCCTTACCATCGCCTCAGGGACGTGTGCTGACTACCGTTGAGCGTCCCAATGGGATGACACTTACCAAGGTGACAGTGCCATTTGGTGTTGTAGGCATTATTTACGAAGCCCGCCCCAATGTGAGCTTTGATGTTTTCTCGCTCTGTTTTAAGTCGGGCAATGCATGTGTGCTCAAAGGCGGCACGGATGCACATCACTCCAATACGGCCATTGTTGCGGTGATACGCGGTGTGTTGCGTCGCTTTGGGCTTAATCCGGATATTGTGACCTTACTGCCCGCCGGCAGAGAAGCAACCGCCGACCTGATGAATGCCGTAGGATATGTTGATGTGATTATTCCGCGCGGAGGCAAGGGACTGATAGAGTACGTAAGAGATAACTCGCGTATACCCGTGATAGAAACCGGAGCCGGTATTTGCCATACATATTTTGATGAGTACGGAGATCTGGGCAAGGGACAGGCTATCGTTTTCAATGCCAAAACCCGCCGTGTGAGTGTTTGCAACGCACTTGATTGCCTTATTGTTCATGAAAAACGACTGGCCGACTTACCCCGGCTGTGTGAGAATCTGGCATCGAAAAACGTGATTATATATGCCGATATCAAGGCTTACACTTTTCTGGCCGGAAAGTACCCGGCGCACTTACTGCTAAAAGCTACCGACGAAAGTTTTGGCACTGAGTTTCAGGATTACAAAATGGCAGTAAAAACGGTTGCGTCTATCGACGAAGCCCTTAATCACATTGCCCGTTATAGTTCCAGACATAGCGAGTGCATTGTTAGTGAGCATGCTGCCAATATCAGTTTGTTCGATAAAATGGTAGATGCTGCTTGCGTATACACCAATGTATCTACCGCTTTTACCGATGGAGCCCAGTTTGGTTTTGGTGCAGAGATTGGAATCAGCACCCAGAAACTACATGCCCGTGGCCCCATGGCACTGCCCGAATTATGCTCCTACAAGTGGATTGTGAAAGGCAACGGACAAACCCGAAACTGATTTGTAATCTGTGTGGGTAGGAGGTAAGTGCTTGAAAATATGTTATAAAGCAGGTTTGGTGGTCGAAAACGACCTTTTTTTCAACAAAATGTATTTTTTGTTGTTACTTTTGCAGAAAATTTAAACATATTTCAAATAATTTTGCATTTTTTGTTGCAGAATCAAAAATAAATGTTTTTCTTTGTAAACGTTAAGATGCTGTATTTCTTTCGCGTGGTTATTTCATATCTCTTTCTTCAAGGACTGAATTTACTTAACCCTCCGTTTGATTATGCTGATCTTGAATCAAACAATTAATCAATTTTTTTATTTTTATTTTTATGAACATTTATGTAGGTAACTTAAGTTACAAAGTTCGCGAAAACGACCTTCAGGGAGTCATGGAAGAGTATGGTAAAGTTGACTCATGCAAAATCATCAAAGATCGTGAAACAGGAAAATCCAAAGGATTTGGATTTGTTGAAATGTCTGACGATACAGCTGCTACAAAAGCAATCGAAGAATTGAACGGCGCTGAATTTGATGGTCGCACCATGGTAGTGAAAGAAGCAAGACCGAAAGCTTAAAAAAATATTTTTAATAATATACGGTAAAAAACTTCTGTCGTCGGTACAAAAACTGATGACAGAAGTTTTTTTTATGCCTTTTTTGATGGTATAAAAAATCTTTCCTAATTTTGTGAAAGCATTTAATGGGCAAGCGCCGGCAGTGCCTGATAGTACGCAATAATCCGGCTTTTTTTCGTGTTTTTAAATTTGTATAAAATATAAATAATCAGCATCTTATATGATAAAAGGAATTTTCAGTAATAGCTCTACACTCATCAAAATAATTCAGTTTATCATGGTTGTTTTTTTGATGCTTATTATAAGTTCGGCTATAGTAATGGTTTTTTTTGCCAATGATATAAGCAGTATTGAAAACGTTAAAATGATACAGCTTATTCAGTCGGTGGGGATACTTTTGTTGCCGCCTTTGATAATGGCTTATCTGTGGAGCAATAAACCGGCAGCTTATCTGCACCTCGATGTATTTCCCGATGGACGGAAAATTCTTTTGGTTACTGTCATTATGATTGTGGCTGTTCCGTTTATCAACCTGCTGTCGTGGCTCAATCAGCAAATGGAGTTGCCATCTTTTTTATCGGCTATCGAAGCCAAAATGCGTGCCTCCGAAGATCAGATAAACGAGCTTACCGAGCGTATTTTGCAGGTGAAAGGAATCGGCGCCTTATTATTCAATGTGTTACTTGTGGCAATAATTCCTGCGTTGAGCGAGGAGTTTTTCTTTCGCGGAGCTGTTTTAAAGCTTCTTTCGGGTAAAAATAAATATGTGCTATCTATCTGGATAACAGCAATAATATTCAGTGCTATCCATATGCAGTTTTACGGCTTTGTACCCCGGATGTTGTTTGGTGTTTTTTTTGGGTATCTGGTGTTGTGGAGTGGTAGTTTGTGGTTGCCGGTCATAGCTCATTTTGTCAACAATGTGGTTTCGGTCTTGTTCTACTATCTCATTTTCAATGGCGTGTCGTTGCCCGGTTTTGATACCATCGGTTCGGGCGATACACTTTGGCTTGGTATAGTAAGCGGAGTACTTACGGCAGCCGGCATTGTATGGTTTTATCAAAAAAACGTCAAAGCGATATGAAGCGAATTTTATTTCCGGTAATAATTCTTTTTACCACTTTTGTTTGGCTTACTGCTCAAAACCACCAATTCAGAATAGCCACGTTTAATATTCAAAATCTGGGGCAGAGTAAGTTGGCTAAAAAAGACATAACTGATACGCTGGCTACGATTGTCAGGCAGTTTGACGTGGTGGCTGTGCAGGAAGTTTCGGATGTTAGTAATCAAACGGCTAAAGCCTTTTTGAAAATTATCAATTCAACCGGC